>NZ_JBQFNM010000004.1:0-386774 GCF_056532675.1 Ruegeria sp. I1
GTCGGCGCGGGCACCGCCCGCGCCGACCCGGCCCAACCATCACAGTCGTTTCGCCAGAAACGGCGAAGATGGGCGGGAGCCTTCCCTACACATCCAAAGACCGTGCAATGAGCTCCTTCATGACCTCATTGGTGCCGCCATAGATCATTTGCACACGCGCATCGGCATAGAGACGCGCAATCGGGTATTCCATCATGAATCCATAGCCGCCAAACAACTGAAGGCATTCGTGCATGATCTCGTTCTGCACCTCAGAACCCCAGTATTTGACCATCGAAGCGGTGGCAGCGTCTAACTCACCAGCTTCCAGCTTGGCGATGCAATCGTTTACAAAACTGCGCAGCACTTCGGCCTTAGTCTTGCATTCTGCCAGCTTGAAGCGCGTGTTCTGGAAATCCATGACGCGCTGCCCAAAGGCTTTGCGCTCTTGCACATATTTCACTGTTTCAGCGATGGCGAAGTCGATCGCACCCAAGGCCATCAAACCAATCGTCAACCGCTCCCATGGCAGCTGCTTCATCAGCTGATAGAACCCCTGACCTTCTTCCGCACCCAGCAGATTGGTCATTGGCACCTTGACGTCTTCAAAGAACAGCTCGGCGGTATCGTTGCCCTTCATGCCAAGTTTCTTGAGGTTCCGACCGCGGCGGAACCCTTCGGCCCCTTCGGTCTCAACCGCGATCAGAGAAACACCCTTGGCGCCCAGAGATTTATCCGTCTTCGCTGCAACGATCACCAGATCCGCCGACTGACCATTTGTGATGAAGATTTTTGAGCCATTGAGCTTGTAGGAATTGCCGTCCTTCTCTGCCAACGTCCGCACGGCCTGAACATCAGATCCGGTGCTGGGTTCTGTCATAGCCAAAGCCCCAACCATCTCACCTGATGCCAACTTGGGCAGCCACTTCTGTTTCTGGTCTTCGCTGCCATAAGCCGTGATGTAGTGCGTCACAATGGATTGGATGCCATAGCCCCAACCCGCATCACCCCTTGCGGTTTGTTCGTAGATGGTAACGGCATCAAACCCCATGCCACCGCCAACGCCACCATATTCCTCGGGGATTGCGCCAGCCATCAGGCCCGCTTGCCCTGCTTTGTGCCAGAACGCGCGATCTACTACGCCATTGTCGACCCAGGTCTCAATATTGGGAACAAGTTCATCGTCCATGAAACGGCCTGCCATATCGGCAAACATGCGGTGTTCATCAGTGACCCAGGCGGCGGATGAAGAAAAAAGCGACATCTTAAGCTCTCCGATAAGTAGTTATCCAAAAGCTACAGGTCTGCGTGCGTCCCGCCAATCCATGTGACGCGGCGTTTCTGGCAGTTTCAACGCTGCGTTCCTGCTTAAACCAAGTCAGATCTTGTCGTGTTTCCAAAGAAATGCCACACGCGCCCTTGACCTTCCCGTCACTGGAACCCCCAACTAAGCAGCAACATAGGACCGGGATGAGTCGGATGGCGAACGCTCAGCAGATACAGATCAAAATCACAGGTATGAACTGCGCCTCTTGCGTTGCGCGGGTCGAAGCCGCGCTATCCGGCACCGAAGGTGTCAGAACCGCGACGGTCAACTTTGCGACCCAGTCGGCGCAGGTGGCCAGCGACACGCCTGTTTCTGTGTTGACCGACGCGTTGGAACAGGCCGGTTATCCTGCCGTCCTCAATGAGATTGTTCTCAAGATCGACGGCATGAATTGCGCATCATGCGTTTCCAAGATCGAACGGTCGCTGGCTAAAGCGCCCGGCGTTATCCGCGCCGATGTCAATCTGGCCACCCAAACAGCGCGTGTTACCTATGCCGAGGGGAACGCCACGCCCACCGTTCTCGCAGGGATCGTCACAGATATTGGCTATCCAGCGCAGGTGAGTACATCGTCAGAGACGACCATCGGTTCGAACACTAGCGAGGCGACGGGCTTGGGCCGTGCCACGCTTCTTGCAGCAGTCCTAGCACTGCCGGTGTTTATCCTTGAGATGGGTGGTCACTTGGTCCCCGCCTTTCATCATTGGGTTCACGGAACCATCGGGGTACAGACCAGCCAGCTGATTCAGTTTGCACTAACCTCTGCCCTGCTGATCGGACCGGGGCGCATATTCTATCAAAAGGGTATCCCAGCGCTGCTGCGCGGCGCGCCCGACATGAATGCCTTGGTCGCGTTAGGAACGGGTGCCGCCTATCTGTATTCGTTCACGGCCGTTTTTGCGCCCGAGGTGTTGCCTCAGGGGTCGGCCAATATCTATTTCGAGTCCGCCGCCGTGATCGTGGTTTTGATCCTTCTGGGTCGCTGGCTCGAGGCGCGGGCAAAAGGCAAGACCGGCGCGGCAATTCACAGGCTGGTCGGGTTACAGCCCAAAACCGCTCGGGTTGAGATCGAGGGCGAGACCCAAGACCTCCCAATAGCTGATATAGCCGCCGGCAACATCCTGCATATCCGCCCGGGAGAGCGCATACCGGTCGACGGGCAGATACTGGAAGGCAGCGCTTATGTCGACGAAAGCATGATCACGGGTGAGCCGATCCCCGTGGGCAAAACCGCAGGTGACCCGGTTGTTGGCGGAACCGTCAACGGAACCGGTGCTTTGCGGGTCAAGGCCACACATGTGGGGGCTGATACCGTGTTGGCGCAGGTCATTCGGATGGTAGAACAGGCGCAGGGGGCCAAACTACCAATTCAAGGTTTAGTCGACCAAATCACCTATCGGTTTGTTCCTGCAGTTATGGTCATTGCGGTTGTCACCGTTGTCGCTTGGCTGTTGCTGGGTCCGGCACCCGCCCTGTCACATGCCTTGGTCGCGGGGGTGTCGGTCCTGATTATCGCCTGTCCCTGCGCGATGGGTCTGGCCACGCCAACCTCGATCATGGTGGGAACGGGCCGCGCGGCTGAGCTGGGCGTGCTGTTCCGCAAAGGCGCTGCCTTGCAGCAATTGCAGCAGGCGAAGGTGATTGCGTTGGACAAAACCGGGACACTGACCCTTGGACGTCCCGAACTGGACAGCATGACCCCCGTCAATGGCTTTGACGCGGCTGATATTCTGCGCATCGCTGCGGCTTTGGAGGCGCGGTCTGAGCATCCTGTTGCAACTGCAATCACTCGTGCTGGACCTGCCAATTTGCCGGAGGCCTCAGAGGTTCAATCACTCACCGGCCTTGGCCTGCAAGGGCGGGTCGAAGGTCAATCCGTTTCAATTGGCTCGCAATCGCTCATGGATCAGCTTGGGATTTCGGTAAGTGACCTCACACCCGAGGCCAATACCCGTGCTGCCGAAGGCGCAACACCCTTGTACGTGGCCATTGACGGGCAATTGGCGGCGGCGATCTATGTCTCGGACCCGATCAAACCCGGCACGCCCGAGGCCCTGAAGCGCTTAGGAGGAACAGGTGTAACCTTGGCCATGGTCACGGGCGACAACGCGCGCACGGCTCAGGCACTGGCGGATCGTTTGGGCATCAATCACGTCACGGCGGAGGTTCTGCCCGACGGAAAAAGAGACGCGATTGATGAGTTGCGCGACAAGTTTGGCACGGTGGCTTTTGTCGGTGACGGTATCAACGATGCGCCCGCCCTCGCAGCCGCAGATATTGGCCTTGCGATTGGTACCGGCACAGATGTGGCAATCGAAACTGCTGATGTCGTCTTGATGTCAGGTGATCTGCGCGGAGTGGCGAATGCCGTCGAAATCAGCCGCCAGACATTGCGCAACATCCGCCAGAATCTGGGCTGGGCTTTCGGATACAACATCCTTCTGATCCCGGTGGCTGCGGGCGTGCTCTATCCTTTCGGTGGACCCTTGCTGTCACCAGCACTGGCCGCCGGGGCCATGGCCCTGTCGAGCGTCTTTGTCGTTTCCAACGCCCTGCGCCTGCGCCGGGTGAGGGCCGACTTGCTGAATGCCGCGTCCGGCATATCCAAGGAGGCCCTCGCATGAATATCGGAGATGTCTCCACCCGCACAGGGTTACCTGCAAAGACCATCCGCTATTACGAAGAGATCGATCTGATCAAACCGCTGCGCGACGATAATGGGTATCGTGTTTTTCGCGCTCAGGATTTACATAAGCTGAATTTCCTGGGACGTACCCGCGCATTGGGCTTCACGATTGAGGATTGCCGGACGTTGCTTGCCTTGTATGAGGATGAAACCCGCGCCAGCGCAGATGTGAAACGCGTGGCCCGAGATCATCTGGCGCAGATCGATGCGAAAATCGCGGATTTGAAAGCCATGCGGGATACGCTTGGTCATCTGATCGATGCATGTGCTGGGGATGATCGGCCCGATTGTCCGATCTTGCAGGATCTTGGCGGCAAGTCCTGACGCGGGGTTGCCCTTTGGGCGCAGCTTTGCTTTGTCTCTGCCCAACCGGTCTTGCCTGCGGAACGTCGCCGGCCTCAAGGCCCGATATCAGAGAGGTTATTCAAAATGGCAAAAGTCGCTTTTCTAGGCCTTGGCGTCATGGGTTACCCCATGGCGGGGCATTTGCAGGCTGCCGGTCATGACGTAACCGTCTACAATCGCACCGCTACAAAGGCCCAAGCCTGGGTGGACCAACATGGTGGGTCAATGGCGACCACTCCGCAAGCTGCCACGCAGGGGGCCGAGTTTGTCATGGCCTGTGTCGGCAATGATGATGACCTGCGCATGGTCTGCACAGGCAATGATGGCGCCTTTCACGGTATGGCCTCAGGCACGACCTTTGTCGATCACACCACAGTTTCCGCCAAAGTGACCCGCGAGTTGTATGCGGCAGGTCAAAGCAAAGGTATCGCTTTTGTAGATGCCCCAATTTCGGGCGGTCAGGCCGGTGCCGAGAATGGCGTTCTGTCCATTATGTGTGGCGGGGATCAGGCTGCTTACGAGGCTGCCGAGCCCATCATGCAGGTCTATTCGAAAATCTGCCGTCGGATCGGTGACAGTGGCGCGGGGCAGATGACCAAGATGTGCAATCAGATCGCCATCGCCGGTCTGGTTCAGGGTCTCAGCGAAGCGCTGCATTTTGCCGAAAAGGCCGGGCTAGACGGCCGTTCGGTAGTCGAGGTGATCAGCCAGGGTGCGGCGGGCAGCTGGCAAATGGCCAACCGGTATGAAACCATGCTGGACGACCACTTTGAGCATGGATTCGCAGTGGACTGGATGCGCAAGGATCTGGGGATTTGTCTGGATACCGCCAATGAGACAGGGGCGTCATTGCCTGTCACGGCGCTGGTCGATCAGTTCTATAAGGATGTGCAAAAGCTGGGCGGTGGGCGATGGGATACGTCTTCTCTGTTCAAACGTTTGCGCGCCTTGGATTGAGGTTGAAGGGGGCTGTCTGCCCCCCGCCGCGCCTGTTGGCGCGCCTCCCCCCCGAGGATATTTTTTGGCCAGATGAAGGATGGATCCTTCGGTCAGAAGGATAAGGTATGAGCGATACAGCTGCTTTCTGGACAACAGCGTTGCGCGCGCAATGGGGGCTTGAGGCGCGTTTGACGCGCTTGGATGGCGAGTATGATCTGAACTTTCTGGTCGAGGCCAAAAACGGGCAGGATTATGTGCTCAAGGTCATGCGTGCAGGATGTGAAACCGGCCTTGTGGATCTGCAAATCAAGGCATTGGCGCATATCGCCACCGCTGCGCCAGGGCTGCCCTTTCCAAAGGTTTTTGCCGATCTGAATGGGGACCTTTTGCCCGAAGTTCAGGACGAAGCAGGCACCCCCCGGCTTGTTTGGTTGCTGGAGCGCTTGCCCGGTCAATGCTACGCCAAGACCGCGCCCAAAAGTGAGGAGCTGATCCTTAAACTGGGACGCGTTCTGGGCGCGACAGATCGTGCGCTGGAGGGTTTCACCCATGCCGCCTTGGAGCGGCCAAATTTCAAATGGGACCTCATGCAAGCGGGTTGGATTGAAGCGCATTTGGATGCTGTTTCAGACCCGGATCGGCGTAGGTTGCTCGCCGAGATAACACAGGGATTCAGGGCGCTTTCTGATCAGCTTATCCGCTTGCCAAAGCAGGCCATTCACAATGACGCAAATGACTACAATATTTTGGTCGATGGCGATTTTAGGCAACGTCATACGGTTTCGGGCATGATTGATCTGGGCGACATGTGCGCTGCCCCTCGGATTTGCGATCTCGCGATCGCGGGCGCCTATGTCGTTCTGGATCATCCCAAACCCGAACGCGCGCTGACCGCCTTGGTGCGCGGCTATCACGCGGCAAACCGACTGAGCGCGCAGGAGATCGATCTGGTCTGGCCGCTGCTGCGCATGCGCTTGGCGGTGTCGGTTGTGAACTCGACCCTAGTGGCTGTGGATAACCCAGACGATCCCTATGTCACGATTTCGCAGGCGCCCGCATGGCGGTTCCTGGAGAACGTATCTGTCAACGGCGGCCTGATGTCTGCGCGCCTACGCGCAGCCTGCGGCCTGCCCGTGACTGATGGAGCTGATCGTGTTCGCGCCTTCCTCGCCGATAATCGCGGTGGGTTCGCACCGATGTTCGGGGAAGACCTGAGCAATGCCCCTATGGGGTCCCTATCTGTTGAAAACTCGGTCTGGCCGCAGAACCCGTTCCACATGCCGCTGGAAGAAGCCGCTCGCGTGGGAGAGGAGTTCGGGGAAGGGCTCTGGCTGGGCTACTACAACGAACCGCGTCTGATCTATGCAGAGCCAGGGTTTCGCAAGGGTCCTTGGAAAGCCTCGGACCGGCGGACTGTGCATCTGGCCGTGGATGTGTTCGCCCCGGCCGGTACTGCACTGCATACGCCACTGAGCGGGCGGGTTGAGGTCGCAGAGAACCGCAACATGCATCTGGACTATGGCGGCATTGTAATCCTGCGTCATGAAACACCCGAGGGCGATCCGTTTTACACGCTCTACGGTCATCTGGACCCTGAGGTTTGTGAGCGGCTGCAACCCGGCGACCCGGTGGCGCAAGGGGCGGCTTTTGCCCAGCTTGGGGATGCCAGCCAGAATGGCGGATGGGCCCCGCATGTCCATTTCCAGCTGGCACTGACCACGGATGGGATGGAGAGCGACTGGCCCGGCGTTGGTGATCCCGACGAAATGTTCCTATGGCACAAGCTCTGCCCAAATCCTGCCGCGCTGCTGAACCTGCCAGACGAAAAGGTTTTCTATCAGCCTACCGACAAAACCACTGTTTTGAAGGGTCGACATGATCATTTCGGCGGCAACCTCAGCCTGACTTACGATGACCCTGTCATGCTAGTGCGGGGCTGGAAACATCATTTGTTCGATGAATGGGGCCGCCCCTATCTGGACGCGTACAACAACGTCCCACATGTGGGGCATGCACATCCTCGGATACAGGCCGTTGCTGCGGATCAGCTGAAACGGATGAATTCAAACACGCGCTATCTGCATCCGGCACAAACGGCATTTGCAGATAAGATATTGTCCAAACTGCCTGATCATTTGCAGGTCTGTTTCTTCGTCAATTCCGGCACCGAAGCCAATGAACTTGCCCTGCGACTGGCCCGTGCCCATACCGGCGCCAAAGGGATCGTGACACCGGATCATGGGTATCACGGCAACACCAACGCTGCCGTTGCAGTTTCAGCCTATAAGTTCAACAAACCCGGCGGTGTTGGGCAGGCCGATTGGGTCGAACTGGTTGAGGTGGCTGACGACTTTCGCGGATCTTTCAAGCGGGACGACCCCGACCGCTCCGCTAAATTCGCCGAGCTTGTGGTCTCTGCCATTGCAGCACTGAGTGACAGAGGCCATGGGATAGCCGGCTTTATCGCTGAAACCTTTCCATCGGTTGGGGGGCAAATCGTCCCTCCGAAAGGATATCTGCCTGCGGTTTATGAGAAAATCCGGGCAGCCGGGGGAGTTTGTATCGCTGATGAAGTACAAACGGGACTTGGCCGTTTGGGGGAATACTACTTCGGCTTCGAACATCAGAGGGCTTTGCCCGATATTGTCGTGTTAGGCAAACCCATTGGCAACGGCCACCCCCTTGGCATTGTGGTCACCACCAAGGAAATCGCCCGAAGCTTCGATAACGGGATCGAGTTCTTTTCGACCTTCGGCGGCTCAACCCTTTCCTGCCGAATCGGGAAAGAGGTGTTGGATATCGTCGATGACGAAGGCCTTCAGGGCAACGCACGAGACATGGGCGCACGGTTGATCGAAGGGCTGAAACAGATCGAATCTGATTTCGCATGCGTCGGGGATGTACGTGGTATGGGGCTGTTCCTGGGGGTTGAGCTGATCAACCCTGATGGCTCGGAAAGCACAGAGATCTGCCAATATGTCAAAAATCGAATGCGCGATCACCGCATCCTGATCGGCAGTGAGGGGCCCAAGGACAACATCCTGAAAATTCGCCCACCCCTGACAATCGAGGCCGAAGATGTGGATATGATCCTATGGGCTCTGCGGGATGTGTTGTCAGAGGTTGGAGATTATACCCCTGAACCGGCGTGCGATCATGATCACCATCACGCCGGATGCGGGTGTTGTTAGCGGGGCTAGTGCAAAACGGTTGACGGTGTCTGATGACCGGTGCTTGGCAGCGGTACAGACTTCGTCATCCGGCGCAGGGCAAACCCCAAATCCTCGGACAATGACGCCAAGGCCGGGGCAAAATCCGGACGCACGATCAAAGACGCGATCATCATCGCATCCTCGCGTGCACCATCAGCAGCCGCACCGATCATCTGCGCGAAACAGTTCTCATCGGCACCAAGGCACGCGCATCCAAGGCCATGCCGTACCAACTGGCGGCGACCGTGAGTGGCGCAAAGCGAGCATAACCGGTCCAGCGTCAGCATCGCGGCCTGTCCGTGATCCACGCCCAGCGCGATATCAAAGTCGCTTGCGGCGTCTGCACGGCCTGCGGGACCATCACCCCACAGCCGCAAATACATCACCGCGCCTGCTTCTATTGGGCTCAGGTCGGATAGCCTGCCAACGGCTGCACCGCCACGGGCTGATGCGCTGCTCATTTCGTGAGGATCAGCTTACCTGCGCGGGTGATCCGCAGCGTATACAGTTGATCCCCCAGCTCGATATGCGCAAGATTGCCGCCTTTGGTCAGATCATCGGCTTTGTAGGATGGCAAGATGGACATTGAATAAGATTGGCTGGGATTCGGGTTCTGCACATTCATCGGTCAACTCCAGAAGGGTCAAGGCAAACGCCTGATCTGTTCGCGTTTCTCAAGTTCTGGCTGACCCGAAACCGGGTTGGCTCATTGTCTTAACCCTTAATCTGATTAATTTAGTAAGGTATGTCAAGCGCCCAATACATCGTTCCCAAAGATTGACGGTTTACCGCCTAAGTTCTGGCGCGCTAGACAGTAAATCAAATGGCAAGGAAGGAATGTGACCTATGGCAGCGGCAATCATTTTCGACCTTGATGGAACGCTTGTCGACAGCCTTGGTGATATCGCAGCAGCGGCCAACCGAACGCTGGAAGACATCGAATTGCCGCCGCTACCGAAAGAGATCATTGCCTCTTTCGTAGGAAATGGGTTGCCTAAACTGGTAGAACGAATGATCCGGCATGTGGGACTTCCTGCGGAACGACACACCGAATTGACCAAACGCATGCGCGCCCATTACGACGACGCCGCCAGCAGCATGACAGTTCCTTATCCGGGCATCCCTGGTGCGTTGGAAAAGTTGCTAGCCAAGGGCTATACCTTCGGAGTGTGTACGAACAAACCCGAAGCCCCTGCACGCCACATTCTCCATGCGCTGGGTCTGTCGCGATTCTTCGATGTGGTTCTGGGTGGAGACAGCATGGCTATGCGCAAACCGGATCCTCGGCATCTGCTGGCCAGCTTCGACGCCTTAGACAGCGCAGGGCCGCGCCTTTTTGTCGGCGACAGCGAGGTTGATGCGGAAACAGCGGTCCGTGCTGACGTTCCATTTCTATTGTTCACGCAGGGCTATCGAAAAACACCCGTTGTCAACATCCCACACACAGCGGCCTATGATCACGCAGAAGAGTTGCCATCGCGGGTCGCCCAACTGCTTAAGATGAGTTGACCCCAAACTAAGTGAGGGGCCGGCCAGAAGGGGGTATAGGCCAGCCCCTCATCGGGGAAAAACTATTTGGTCGCGAAGGACCTGATAGACTTCACCCTGATACAGCATCCCAAACTGACGCGATATTGGGGGTTTCCCGTAGGGAAACAAAAAACTTAAAAAATGTTGGATTGGGGCGCCGTGTCAGGGCCTAAGTTCCATTTGATCGCACATCAACGGAGCTACTAAAAATATTTTTCGCCATATGAAAAATCCTGAATTCCACGTACCGTTCTCGCAAGACGCAGGAGGACCCGAATTTGGACATTCAGAAACGACCGCGCGGCAGGCCCAAATCGTTGTTCAAGGAAAGTTCCGCTGGGACGCTGCAATCTCTCGATCGCGCTCTGGAAGCGCTCAGCACCCTTGCACGGCTTGAACGCAGCACCCTCAGCGATCTCAGCCGCGAAACGGGAATACCCACCGCAACCACACACCGCATCCTGACCACACTCGCCAAGCACAGCTTTGTCAGGTTCGACGAAATCCGCCAGGAATGGATGATCGGGATCGAGGCCTATCGCGCCGGTGCCTCGTTCCTCAAGCGCAACAGCGTGATCGAGGTGTCGCAACCCATCATGCACCGGCTGATGAACGATACCGGAGAAACGGCGAATCTGGCAGTACCCGATGCGAGTGACGTTGTATTTGTAGGCCAGATCGAAACCAAAAATCCGATCCGCGCGTTCTTTCCGCCCGGTGCACGGTCACCGATGTATGCCTCGGGCATCGGTAAGGCCATCCTGTCAGCGATGGAGCCTGAGGCCGTTTCAAGGATACTAACCGCGAGTGAACCCGAGGCATTTACCGACCGTACGCTAAGTGATCCCAAGGCGCTGATGGTTGATCTTGAAACCACACGGCAGCGTGGGTGGTCCTATGACATAGAAGAACGCTATTTAGGGATGTCCTGCATCGGCGCGGTGATCTTCAACGAACAGAACAGTCCATGCGCCGGAATTTCTGTGTCTGGCCCGACCGCCCGCTTTAACCGTGATACGGTTGAGAACCTTGGCAGGCTGGTTGCCGAAGCCGCGCGCGATATCACCTTGGCGGTCGGCGGGCGCCCCCGATAGTTCAGATGTCCTGTCCCGGAGGGTCCAGCAAGCCACCGGGCTGCAACAAGGCGCGTTCTGACAACCATGGATTAAGCTCCAGCGCTTGTTTCAGTGTGGCCCTGGCCTCGTCCAACCGTTTCAAACCCATCAAAGACAACGCCCGCCCACTGATTGCGGCAACATGGTTCGGCGACAATTCAATGGCCACATCAAGGTCTTGCAAGGCCGATCCGAAATCCTGCTTGAGGTAGTTCACAAAAGCCCGCTGGTTATAGCCTTCGGCAAATTCCGGGCAATATTCTACCAGCTGATTAAGCTCCTCCAAAGCTCCGACCAGATCCCATGCTTCGCGCCGTGCCATGCCACGATCTAGCAGGGTCTGTGACTTTGCGTCAGGCGCATCTGTCCAAAGCTCCCACATCTGGTTGGAATACGTGCGCGCCACAACCTCAGACTCGGCTTGTTGAAGCTGTGAAATCAGATCGCTCACTCCCTGCGCATGATCCGGAGCATCCGGGCAGGTTTGCGCGGCTGCGGATGTGGTCAGAGCGACGCCAATGATCAGACCGTGAAGCATATGTGTCATACTGCAAGGATGACCCTGTTCCGCCTTCTGTCAAGTTGCAGGGAAATGACCCGGTGCGGCATAAGCTGTTCTTGACGCCGCGCCTGGAAAAGCCCAGCGTCGCGCCATGTTTCCGATCCGCGATCATAACCCCTCGGGGCGTACACCCTATGTCGTTTACGCACTCATGGCCGCCAATATCCTGATCTTTGTCAGCTATGTGGGGATCATGAATGACGCGTCGCTGATCAACCGGTTTTACTACGACTACGCGATCATTCCCGCGCGGATCACGGATGGCTATGCGTTCGAAACCTTCGTGACCTCCATGTTCCTGCATGGCGGCTGGATGCACCTGGCAGGCAACATGCTGTTTTTATGGATTTTCGGCGACAATCTGGAAGATGAGATGGGTCATCTGCCCTTTCTCCTGTTCTACCTTGTGGCCGGAGCCGGCGCCGGGTTGATCCATGTCATCACCGCGCCAGACTCGGTGGTGCCAACGATCGGCGCGTCTGGCGCAATTGCCGGGGTGATGGGTGGCTATCTTCTGCTGTTCCCAAAGGCCCGCGTCGATATTCTGCTGATCCTGATCGTCTATTTCAGGGTCTTTTCGATCCCGGCTTTTGTGATGCTGGGCGTCTGGCTGGCCATGCAGTTCGCGGGCAGTATCTACAGCAACCCCGACGAAGGCGGCGTTGCCTACTGGGCCCATACCGGAGGGTTCGTCGTCGGGTTGATCCTGTGCATTCCACTGTGGTTGAAACGCGGTGGCGCGGCATATTGGGATCGCACCCAAGGCCATCCGCCTCATCCCGAGGCAAAGTACAAGCTGTCGCAATCCCGCATCCCGCGCGTGCCTCGCAGGTAGAGGCGTTTAGCCCCGGATCACCTTGGCAAAGCTGTCAAAGATCGGCTCGTTGGCGCAGATCACTTCGCCATCGTCCAGAACGCTGCCTTCGGGATTGAGGGGCTGCACAAAGCCACCGGCCTCTTTCACGATGATGATGCCTGCGGCCAGATCCCAAGCATTCAGGCGGCGCTCCCAGAAGCCTTCGTAGCGACCGGCAGCCACATAGGCCATATCGAGCGCAGCAGCGCCCCAGCGGCGCACACCGGCACAAGCGGGCATCAGGCGCGCAAGGTCTTGCAGGGTCGCCGGCAGATCGGACCGGCCACCGAAAGGCAAACCTGTCGAGAAGATCGATTCAATCATGCGATGACGACCGGAAACGCGAATCCGCATGTCGTTCATCCAGGCGCCCTCACCTTTCTCAGCGAAAAACATCTCATCCTTGGCCGCATCATAGATTACACCGGCAACGATCTTGCCTTTGTGCTCCAGCGCGATCGAGACCGCCCAATGCGGCAGCCCGTGCAGAAAGTTGGTTGTGCCATCCAGCGGATCGACAATCCAGCGGCGGGTCGGGTCTTCACCATCTATCGAACCGCCCTCTTCAGCCAGCCAGCCATAGGTTGGACGCGCGCCCAGCAGTTCCTCTTTCAGGATGGCTTCGGCGGCGATATCGGCCTTGGACACGAAATCGCCCGCGCCCTTCATCGACACCTGCAGGTTCTCGACTTCACGAAAATCCTTGACCAGAGACCGCCCCGCCTTGCGCGCGGCTTTGATCATGATGTTGAGATTTGCACTGCCAACCATTGTGAAAAGGCTCCTGTCCGGTCAAACCGCGCGTATACTGATGCAATGCGCCCTTGCCAAGAGGAATGATGCGCATAGCAGCCCCGCCGAAAATGCTGCTACTGCGCCTGCAACTTCCGCGCCTCGTCGCGCGCCAGTTTGACCAATTCCTGCACGAAGGGTTTTTCCAGGTCTTCCGAGCGGACAGCGGCATATAGACGGCGGGTAATTCCCTCTTTCGTCAATGGTCGGGTAACGTAGTCCGAGTTGTATTTGACTTCGCGCACGACCCAATCGGGCAAGACGGAAATACCCCGGTTCGAGGCAACCAGCAGCAGGATTACAGCGGTCAGTTCAACCTGCCGAATAGCCGCCGGTTCAACCCGCGCCGGGATCAACAATTGGCTGAAAACATCCAGGCGTGTGCGCTCAACCGGATAAGTAATCAGTGTCTGACCCCGAAAATCCTCAGCCTCGATATAGTCCTTCTCGGCCAGCGGATGCGACGAGGCGGCGACAAATACAGCATTGTAATCAAAGAGTTCGACAAATTCGACACCCGGCAGATCTTCGGGGTCGGAAGAGACGACCAGATCAACCTCTTCCTTCTGCAACGCGGGCAAGGCATCAAAGGCCAGACCGGGGCGAATGTCGACATCCACATCGCCCCAGGATTTCCGAAACGATTCCAGCACCGGAAACAGCCATTCGAAACAGGCGTGGCATTCGATTGCGATATGCATGCGGCCCGTGCGCCCGTCGCGCAGCGACGTGAATTCTTGCTGCGCGGCTTCGACCTGCGGCAGGATCTGTTCGGCCAACCGCAGCAGTCGCAGACCGGCAGCAGACAGTTTCATCGGCTTCGACCGGCGCAGGAACAGCTCGACCCCGGCCTGATCCTCCAACCCTTTGATCTGATGACTCAGCGCAGATTGTGTGATGTTCAGCTGGTCGGCCGCACGCGCCAGGCCACCGCATTCATGGATGGCTTTGATGGTCCGCAGGTGCCGGAACTCGATATGCATATGTCGCGCAACTCATGTTGTTCTTGAAGAATATGAGTTTGTCTCACATCGCTTCACATGGCACAAGAGGCTCAATTGATCCTGCGAGGCCGTGATGACCAGACCTGAAATTTCATTTGAGTTCTTTCCGCCAAAAACACTTGAGGCGTCATTTCGTCTTTGGGACACGGTGCAGACACTGGCCCCGTTAGAACCCCGCTTTGTCTCGGTTACTTATGGCGCCGGGGGCACCACACGAGAGCTAACACGGGATGCGGTTGCGACGTTACACAAGTCGTCTGGCTTGCCGGTTGCGGCGCATCTGACTTGCGTTGATGCGTCGCGTCAGGAAACGCTGGAGATCGCAGACAGGTTCGCCCGAGCGGGCGTCGAGAACATTGTGGCCTTGCGCGGTGATCCACCAAAAGGGCAGAACACGTTCGTCGCTCATTCCGAGGGCTTTGCCCATTCCGTCGAACTGATCGAAGCGCTGGCCGAGACCGAGATGTTCAGCATCCGCGTTGGTGCCTATCCCGACAAACACCCTGAAGCCCGCGATATGCAGGCAGATGTAGACTGGTTAAAGGCAAAGCTGGATGCAGGCGCGGATGAGGCTTTGACCCAGTTCTTTTTCGAAGCAGAAACCTTTTTCCGCTTCCGCGATGCCTGCGTGAAGTCCGGGATCGACAAGCCCATCGTGCCGGGCATTCTGCCAATCGAAAACTGGAAAGGCGCGCGCAGCTTTGCCCAGCGTTGCGGAGCCCATATCCCGGACTGGGTCGATCAGGCATTTGAGAAAGCCGTGCGCGACGACCGCGAGGATCTGTTGGCCACAGCTCTTTGCACCGAGCTGTGTTCTGACCTGATCGAAGGTGGTGTGGACAAGCTGCATTTCTACACGCTGAACCGCCCGGAACTGACCCGCGATGTCTGCTTTGCATTGGGGATCACCCCGAAAACCGAGCTTCAGAACGTCGCCTAACAAAACCATTTCTTTTGGATTTCTGCCCGGACTGCATCGCGGTCTGGGCTTTCCATATTACAAGGCTCAGTTGTTGCCGCATTGTGGTTCTGCCCAAGGTGAGCATTGAATTCAAAAACAATCCGCAAACCATGCGCACATTGTCATCCCTGACCACCCCAATACTCTGTAAAAATTGACAAAAATGTGACGATGCCGAAACTCGGATCATGTGTTTGTAAAGAGTGTATTGAGTATGGAGACTGTTGACAAAGTTAAGGCACGCACCGACGCATTGGCGGACCTCGGGTTGGACCCAAATGCCGCTCCGGATGATATCCGGGATGCGTGGCGGCGCATTGCCTTTCACGCCCATCCCGATCACACGGGTGGGGATTCTGCAAACTTCGCAAGGGCCAAAGCGGCCTATGATTATCTGCGCAAAGAAGGCTTGACCGTCAAAGGGGACAACAACGGGCCCAGCCAACCGCGGCGACCACGTCTGCGGCGGCGCATTATCGAGCTGGAGCCCGAAGATATCGCCAATTGTGTGGCCATGTTGGACCCGAGCCGTGCCTTGCCAAGTGCGGAATCGCATAGTGCCACTGACCCTGACGCGGTCATGCTTGCGGAATCGGATCACGTTCCTGACGCAGTTGGATGCTATGGGCGCGATCTAACTTATTTTGTGCCAACGCCGGTGTGTGAAGGCGCAAATCGTATTGCTCTGCCGACCTCGGTTCTGAGCTCGTCGAGAAACAGCGAAACCGAGGTTCTGAGCTTTCAGTCAAACGACCAGGGCGCTGGTGAGGTCGTCATTCCGGATAAGATCTGCGAAAGCAAATTCCCCGGCGCGAAAAGTGTGCGCATTCGGTTCGAAGCTGATCAGGCGATCCGGAACGAGTATTGGCTCGCCAGCTGATCAGCATAAGGCCCGGCTTATGGGGGTAAGCCGGGCCTTGTTTCGTGAGTGGTCGGTTAGTTGCTAACCGGGCCTTCCGAGGTGAATTTGGGGATAACACTGGTCGACGCATCACCGGTTTCAATGCCCGGCCAGTTGCCTTCGGCCAGATTGATATTGCCCGGCACATCTTCTTCCCAGAAGCCAACCACGACATCCGTGATGTTCAGATACAGTTTGTCATCAACGATGCGCCACAGGTTCGGGTTCGCCGGAACCTTGCCACCTTTTGAGACACCATAAGCGCAGTGGCCATCGTACTGGGGCGCATAGTAGGCCGGGTTTTCCAGAAACTTGTCGCGGTTTTCTTCGGTCGAAAACGCCCAGGTCGCACCGTTGTATTCAGCGGTGATATCCGCATTTCCACGAACGCCCGAGGGCTGACTTTGGCCAACAGGAACCTGATCCAGGTTGCGATAGGCAACCACGTCATAGCCCGAGACGGCAAATCCGGTGCCGTCAACATATTGCGGGCCGGCGAAGGCCGGAACAGCCAGTGTCATGGCCGCAGCGAAAGTCAAAGCAAAGCGTTTCATATGGTCATTCCTTTTCTAGGTCATGTGCCCAAGGGCGCCGTGTTGGCGGGACTGCGCTAACAATAAGCGAATTTGTTTCCCGTCGTAGCCCTGCTCGCGCCGCTGTGACCCAGAACGAGAAATCGTGAGATGTTCTCCGGGGAATATTACAGGAAGCACCGATAGGCGGGGTTGGACTCGGAAGATTGCAACATTAGCTGTAGGAAGATCGGGCGCGCGTGCACCCGGATTTGGTAAGAAAGGCACCAGATGAGCGATCAATCCACATATACTCCCCCAAAGGTCTGGACATGGGACAGCGAAAGCGGCGGGCGATTTGCTAACATCAACCGGCCTATCGCGGGCGCGACCCATGACAAGGATCTTCCCGTTGGACGCCATCCTTTGCAGCTGTATTCGCTGGCCACGCCCAATGGCGTCAAAGTTACCGTGATGCTGGAAGAGCTGTTGGCCCTGGGTCACGAAGGTGCCGAATATAATGCCTGGTTGATCAACATAGGAGAAGGTGATCAGTTCAGCTCGGGCTTTGTTGGGGCCAACCCAAACTCGAAAATCCCTGCGCTTTGGGATCGATCCGGCGACCAACCGCTCCGCGTTTTCGAAAGCGCCTCGATCCTGTTTCATCTGGCCGAGAAATTCGACGCCTTCCTGCCCAAGTCCAGCCCAGAACGGACCGAGGTGATGAACTGGGTCTTCTGGCAAATGGGCAGTGCACCGTATCTAGGCGGCGGTTTTGGCCATTTCTATGCTTATGCACCTGAAAAATGGGAATACCCGATCGACCGTTTCGCAATGGAAACCAAGCGCCAGTTGGACGTTCTGGACCGAGAGCTCGCCGAGAAAACCTATATCGCGGGCGAAGACTACACCATTGCAGACATGGCCATCTGGCCCTGGTATGGGCAACTGGTTCTGGGCCGCCTCTATGACGCTGCAGAGTTTCTGGATGTCGAATCCTACAAAAACGTCATGCGTTGGGCCAAAGCGATTGATGCGCGTCCGGCGGTTCAACGGGGTCGCATGGTCAACCGCCCGTTCGGCGAGCTGCACACACAATTGCACGAACGCCACGAGGCCAGCGATTTCGAAACGCGCACGCAGGACAAGCTGGAAACAGCATCCGAATAAGACAGATCATATCCTTCCGCGGTGTCGCTTTGGCGCCGCGTAAAGGGTAGGTCGTCACTTCAGGATCGGTGGCTTTTCAGGGTCACTCCCCGGAGCTGGGCGTATAGTATCCGGTTTTTCCGGCTGTGGCAGGTCGAACCGTAAGCCTGTTTTCGCCAGCAGCCCAGCCGCGACATCATCCATCGCGAAGAACCCAACATCCATCGCACCCGCTTCGACACCTGAAAAGGTCAACGCCTCGGATGCGGCTTTGGCTAGAGCCGCCTCGGCCCCTTCAATCGCACCTACAAACCCCAGCAGATGTCCTGATGCACCGTGTGCTGATTTCGTCGCGACCAAATAGGCCGATTGGGCCAGCCCACCGGCAGTTGCGAGTTTTGTATCAAGTGCAGTCAGCAGGTTGTCGGGCAGCCCTTTCGGTGGCAGAAACTCAGCGATCCTTTCCTGCACTTCTTCCGGGCCGTGCTGCAAGGTCGTCGCCAACCAGCCCAGCGCCTCGGCCGGGATCAACATCGAAGACGGGGCCACCTCCAGGTTCAGACCCAGGCCGATCCCCTGCCCCGCAAGCAACGATGACAGCACCCGACCGGACAACGCAACGTAAGGCACCGGGCGGTCCGCGAACTGCGCCAGCCTGTCTTCGCGATCAAACGCCAACACAAACTGCCCGTCCGCCACGTCGAACACCTCGGGCGAGATGTTGTCGCCCTGGACCTCTTCGGTCAGCATCAGGAACAGTTCACTATCTGCTAAACGCTCGAAGAACTTCAACCGAGCTTTGTCATCGTTCGGGGCGGCGTGCATCGCGGCGTGAGCCGTATCCAATGCCGTTGTTTCAGTCATCCAGTACCTCTTGCACCCTGGCCCGCAAAACTGGCAGCAGCTCGGCTTCGAACCACGGGTTTTTCTTTAACCATGCCGTATTGCGCCAGGACGGATGAGGCAAGGGGAAGACATGTGGTGCGTGGGACTTCCAACCTTTGACCGTATCCGTAACCGAACCACGCGCGCCAAGATGGTATTTATGCGCATGGCCACCCACAAGAACCGTCAGCGGCACCCTGCCAAGCGCCTCAACCACGCGGTCATGCCATGTCTTTCGGCAAATCGCAGGAGGCGGCAAGTCCGCGCCCTTGGCGTCATATCCGGGAAAACAAAATGCCATGGGCACAATGGACAGCTTGGCCCGGTCGTAGAAGACGGAATCACCAATGCCCAACCAAGCGCGCAATCGATCCCCTGAGGGATCCGTGAACGGGCGGCCCGACTCATGTACGCGCGCGCCCGGCGCCTGCCCAGCAATCAGGATAGGTGTGTCCGGCTTAAACCAAACGACCGGGCGCGGTGAATGGGCCGTCTCAGTTTGCGCGAATTGATCGGCGCAAAGGCGGCAAGCTTGAATCTCATCGATCAGATTGACCATCGAATGTTACCTGCCCCTTCCAATCGCTGGTGCATATTGATGATTTGTTTCATAATTCGACATAATGTAGCCAACATGGACCGATAGGAAATGCACCTCATCGCCATGTGATAAGAGCGACACAATACTGGATTGAGCAGCAGAGAGCAGATGCTTGAGTTCGAGAATGTCAGCAAATCCTTCTGGACCGGGACCAGCCGAAAGGTGATCCTGGATCAGGTCTCATTCCGGGTTGAACTGGGAAAATCTCTTGGGGTCCTCGCCCCCAATGGAACCGGAAAAACCACACTTATCAATATGATGGCGGGGCTGGAAAAGCCGGATGAAGGAGTCATACGCCGCGATTGCAAAGTGTCCTTTCCAATGGGATTTACCGGGGGTGTGTCCAGCAAGATGTCGGCGCTGGAAAATGCGCGCTACATCGCCAAAATATACGGCATGGACCCCGATTATGTTGAGGCCTATTGCAGTTGGCTTTGCGGTTTGGGTGAATATTTCAACCAGCCACTTGCGACCTATTCCTCGGGGATGCGGGCGCGATTCACCTTTTCGCTGCTGCTGGCGCTGGATTTCGACATGTATCTGATCGATGAGGGGATGCCCTCTTCCACGGATGTTGAGTTCAACAAGAAAGCCGGGGACATCCTGCAGGAACGTCTGCGCACGACGACCTTGGTGATTGTATCGCACAGCCCCGAAACACTAGAGAAGTTTGCCCAACAGGCGGCGGTTCTGTTGGACGGGCAGCTTTACATGTTTGAAACCTTGGAAGAGGCAAAACAGCTATATGACTACGAAACCCAAGGTTAGAAAGTACAATCTGGGCCGCAAGCGGCAGGTCGATGCCTCGGCCGAGGCGCGCGCGGATGCTATTGCGCGCATCCGAAACGCCACGCAAAGCCCCGCCGCCGCCAATGAAACCCAGCCCGGAACGGAATTGGGCGATATCAAGCGCGAAGGTCTGACCGGGCGCCAATTGCGCATCGCAAGACGTCTTGCCCAAAAGCACGGGCTTGCCGCGTCCTCGGACTATGACGCTGTGCGCCTGCTGCGCAAAAAGGGCATTGATCCGTTCGAGCGGACAAATCTGCTGGAGCTTGCCGCCGCAAAAGAGCCGAGTGCAGATGCACAGCACGGCAGGCCCAACGACAAGGTCCGGGTTCAGCTGCCCCAAACCGCGCAGGAAAAACAGTACAGTGTTCCGGGCCCTGAAATGAGCCCTGCCGAACGGCGCAACCTGGAAATCGGGCAAATTCAGAAAGAGATCGCGCGCAGGCGGCGCATCAAACTGTTCACCCTATTCGCCAGATTGGCCGCGTTTGTTTTGCTGCCGACCTTTGTCGTGGGGTTCTATTTCTACCGCATCGCGACGCCGATGTATGCCAGCAACTCCTCCTTCTCAATCCTGCAAGCGGATGGTGCAGGCGCGGCAGTTGGTGGCCTGTTGTCTGGCACACCGTTTGCCACCGGGCCGGACTCAGTCTCAGTCCAGGACTTTCTGGAGTCAAAAGAAGCATTGCTGCTGCTGGACCGGGATGCCGGGTTTTCAGAGGTGTTCAAGCAGGATTGGATCGATCCGGTCCAACGTTTGGCCCCAGACGCAACACTGGAAGAGGCTTATAAGCTTTATAAGCGCATCGTAACGATCGGATACGATCCTACCGACGGAATCATCCGGATGGAAATCATCGCCCCGGACCCGCAGACCTCGACCGAGTTTTCCGAGCGTTTGATTTCATATGCGGAAAGCCGCGTGAACACGCTGTCTGGTAAAAAGCGTGATGACCAGATGCGCGACGCGCTTGAAAGCTTCGAAGCGGCGCAAGCGGCGCGCAGGCAAGCTCAGGAAGACCTGATCGAACTGCAGCTTCAAGGCGCGGTTCTTGACCCCGAAAACGTTCTTGCAGGTCTGCGTGGTCGGATTAACGAGATCGAGATTTTGCTGCAAGACAAACGCCTTGAGCTGGCTGCCTTGCTGGACAATCTGCGCCCCAACCAGGCCAAGGTCGACGGGGTGAACGCAGATATTACCCGACTGGAAAACGTGCTGGACGAGCTGAATGCCGAGATGCTGGATGTCTCGGCAGGCGAAAACTCGCTGGCCCGCCTGAGCGTTCGGATTCAAATGGCACAGGCTGATTTGGTCGCACGGGATATGTTGCTGCAAACCGCGATGCAGTACATGGAAACCACACGAACCGAGGCCAACCGGCAGGTGCGGTATCTGACCGTCTCGGTCAATCCTGTGCCAAGCCAAGATCCCAGCTATCCGCGCAAGTTCGAAAATACGATTTTGGCTTTCCTGTTGTTTGCTGGTATCTACCTGATGATCTCGCTTACCGCGTCGGTCCTTCGTGAACAGGTATCCTCGTAA
The DNA here is from genome assembly GCF_056532675.1 of Ruegeria sp. I1. Taxonomy (NCBI): domain Bacteria; kingdom Pseudomonadati; phylum Pseudomonadota; class Alphaproteobacteria; order Rhodobacterales; family Roseobacteraceae; genus Ruegeria; species Ruegeria sp. I1. Next base: position 21,689 of record NZ_JBQFNM010000004.1, read on the forward strand.
AACACATGAAACATGTCAAAATCTCCGACCTGACGGTTGGCAACGATCTTCCGCTGACCATTATTGCCGGTCCGTGCCAGCTTGAAACAGCCGATCATGCCCAGATGATTGCGGGCAAGATGAAAGAAGCCTGTGAGGCCGCGGGCGCTCAATACGTGTTCAAGGCCTCATATGACAAGGCCAACAGGACCTCGCTGTCAGGCAAACGCGGCATGGGTATTGATGCGGGGCTGAAGGTTCTGGACGACATCCGCAAAACCATCGGCGTGCCGGTGCTGACAGACGTCCACACCGAAGCCCAATGCGCCATCGCCGCAGAGGCGGTGGATGTTTTGCAGATCCCGGCCTTCTTGTGCCGCCAAACGGATATGCTGTTGGCTGCCGGAAACACTGGTGCTGTGGTCAATGTTAAAAAGGGGCAATTTTTGGCCCCGTGGGAAATGCCGAATATCATCTCGAAGATCGAAAGCACCGGCAATCAGAACATCTTGTTGACCGAGCGTGGCACATCCTTTGGCTACAACACTCTGGTGGCCGATATGCGGTCGCTGCCTCACATGGCTAAAACCGGTTACCCCGTGGTCATGGATGCGACCCACTCGGTACAGCAACCGGGCGGCCAAGGCGGGTCATCTGGCGGCCAGCGTGAATTTGCGCCGGTGATGGCGCGCGCAGCCGTGGCAGTCGGTGCAGCGGCAGTTTTCATGGAAACGCACCAGGACCCGGACAATGCGCCTTGCGATGGTCCGAACATGATTTATCTGGACCAAATGCCAAAACTCATCGACACATTGATGCGTTTTGATGCGCTGGCCAAAGCGAACCCCATCCAGATTTAACGATTGAGTGCTGTTGTGACCAAACCTATCCCCGAGGTGTCCCCTAACACCTGGAGCTTTCTGCGCGACGCAATGATCAAGCCCACAGGGTTTCGGGAATATGACGCGCGCTGGAAATACCCAGAAGAGATCAACCTGCCCGGGATGACGGCGCTTGGCCTGGGTTTGGGCACACAAATTCAGCGGCGCGGGATCGAGCCTGTCATAGCGGTTGGAAACGATTACCGCGACTATTCCCTATCGATCAAAAACGCGCTGATCCTGGGGCTGATGCAAGCGGGCATTCAGGTCAAGGATATTGGCCCCGCGCTTAGCCCAATGGCCTATTTCGCGCAGTTCCATCTGGATGTTCCGGCTGTCGCCATGGTCACGGCCAGCCACAATCCAAACGGCTGGACTGGTGTGAAAATGGGATTCGAGCGCCCCCTGACCCATGGCCCTGACGAAATGGCCGAACTGCGTGACATCGTTCTGGGCGGCGAAGGGCAGCTCCAATCAGGTGGGTCATATGAATTCGTCGATGGCGTGAAAGAGGCCTATATCGACGATCTGGTTGGCGATTTCAAAATGACTCGCCCGCTGAAAGTGGTTTGCGCCACCGGCAACGGCACAGCCTCAGCGTTCGCGCCCGAAGTCCTTGAACGGATCGGTGTTGAAGTCGTGCCCAGCCACACCCGGCTGGACTACACGTTCCCCAACTACAACCCCAATCCAGAAGCCATGGAGATGCTGCACGACATGGCCGATACCGTTAAATCAAGCGGTGCCGATCTGGCGCTTGGCTTTGACGGGGACGGCGACCGCTGCGGTGTTGTCGATGATGAAGGCGAAGAGATATTCGCCGACAAGGTCGGTGTTATAATGGCCCGCGATCTTGCCAAACTACATCCAGGGGCGACCTTTGTTGCGGATGTGAAATCCACTGGCCTATTCGCCAGCGACCCAAAGCTACAGGCCCTGGGCGTCAAAGCCGACTATTGGAAAACCGGGCACAGCCACATGAAACGGCGCGTCAAAGAGATTGGCGCTTTAGCAGGGTTCGAGAAATCCGGGCACTACTTTCTGGCCGAACCGGTCGGGCGTGGTTACGACTGCGGCATGCGCGTCGCCGTTGAGATTTGCAAGCTGATGGATCGTAGTCCGGACCAAAGCATGTCGGACCTGCGCAAGGCCTTGCCTAAGACATGGTCCACACCAACCATGTCGCCCTACGCGGCGGATACAGAAAAATACGATATTCTGAACCGGCTGGTCGACAAGCTGGTCGCCAAAGCAGAAGCGGGCGAAAGCCTTGCGGGCCGCGCGATCAAAGAGGTGGTGACCGTCAACGGCGTCCGCGTCATTCTGGACAATGGCAGCTGGGGATTGGTGCGTGCGTCTTCGAACACACCCAACTTGGTGGTTGTTTGCGAAAGCAGCGAAAGCGAGGCCGAAATGCGCGCCATCTTCTCGGATATCGATGCCGTGATCCGCTCGGAGCCCGGAGTCGGTGACTACGATCAGACTATCTAAGGACAAGGGGCGCTGAGGCCCCAGCCCAGTCAGCTCAATCGCCGCCGAACAATTTCAACAGGCCTTTCTTGGCCTCTTCCTCCAGCTTGTTCTTCAGCGCGTCTTCAATCTGATCGCTATCAGTGACTGTTGTGTCCAGCTCTTGCCCGATCTTGTCGAACACCTTCTGTTTGGCGCTGTCTTCCAGTTCCTTGACCTTCCCTTCGGCCGCAGCCTCGATGACCTTCGTGAGATCGGGTTTGATCGAGGGGTTGCTCCACGGCCCTTCAATGCGCACCGGCACCGAAATACCATCGCCAGAATTGGCCCGAAGCGCGGTTGGCGTGAACAGATAGTCAATACTGCGCGCACCCAGATTGACGCTGCCTTTGCCATCGGCGCGGAAGTTCTTAAGCGACATCAACAGGTCATTGTTGGTCAGCACACCTTTGTCGATCACATAGCTGGCGGTCAGGCTGTTAAACACCGTTGTGCCGCCTGATCCCGTGCCGCGGCCCATAAGCCGATCCAGATCAAAGCCTGAGATCACACCGCTCTCAACATCTACGTTGCCCTTACCACTAAGTGAGCGCATGATCTGATCTTCGGTTTGCCCTACCCCCAGAAACTCGACAGCCCCTGATGCGGTACCGGACAGGCGCTCTACCCCCGCCAGTGTCGTTAACGCCTGTTGCAGATTGAGGCCGCTGGCTTTCAGGTTGCCGCCCACGGACAAGCCGTTTCGATTGTTCGCGACCACCTGCCCGTTCAGCTGACCGGAAAACAACGTCGCGGGCTGCATTTCCAACACCGCGCGTGCGCGATCCAAACTGAGTGTAAGGTCCGACGCGCCAAACTCCATGCCCGGAACCGCAATAGACTTCGCGGTCAGGCGAATTTGGCCATTCGCCAGAGACAAGGCCGATGCATCAATCGGGTCTTTGGACCAGCCCTCACTGGCTGATGGCGCGGAATCGCCGCTCGATCCTTCGACCTTGCCAGTTGCTTTGGTCAGGTCCAACGCCCCCGCGTCCAACCGGGCGACGATGTTCGGCGTCGTGGCAATCGTGATATCGGCTTCGCCCGCAAAACGGTTGTTATCAAGCTGGGCCACCATATCACGCAGTGACACCTTGCCGTCTTTTGTGTAGGTCATCTGGGTCGAGATATCCGCCGTCTGGCCCAAGCCATAGGGAACGCCGACACCTCCCTGCCCAAAAGCGGCTAACATCTTTTCAGTGCTTTGGGTGGTGATTAGTGTTTTGCCGTCCATCTCTCCGGACAGGTTGACCCGACCGTCGAACCCTATCTCGCCACCAGGCGCTTTCAATGACAGTTCCAGGGGCGTCACCTTACCAGCGGAAAACGCAGGTAGATCGGGGATCTTCAGGTCCACCTGCACCGCACCGCCCGGCACACCCATGTTGGCCTGCATGACCATAGGGGCCGACACATCAGGCCAGCTGGCCGACAGCGTCACACCCGAGAAATCCATCTGGGTTTCGCCGTTTTCAATGTAGATGAGGCGCGCATCCGTAAGCTCTAACCGTTCCAGCGTCACCGCTGCACTCGATTCAGTTGGCACTGTGCCAGAGGCGCTACCACCTCCGGACGATGCAGAAGAAGGCGCGCCCAACACCCAGTTTCCCCGCCCCTCTGACAGTTCGAGGCGCAGAACAGGATTATCTGCAAAGACACGTTTGATCTTCAAATCACCTGCCAGCAAAGCGGCGGCATCAACACCCACGGCAAGGCTTTGCGCGCTTAGCATCGGTTCGGGACCGGCCCAGTCGGCGTTGCCGAATGTCACAGGACCGGTTTCCATCCCCAGAACCGGCCAGAACGACAGGTTTACGTCACCTGTCAGGGTCAGATCACGGCCTGTTTGGGCCTTCACCTGCTCAGACAGGATTGCCGCAAGCTTGTCGCCAGGCATCAGCAGCAAGGCACCAAAGACCAGCCCAACAACAGCGACAAGAATGAACACGATGCGTATTAGCCATTTCATGTGTCTGCTCTCCACCTGCTGGCCTGTTTGATTTCATCATCCAAATGCATCGCGATATTTGCAAGGGGAAGCTTTCCCCACTATATGCCGCGCCATGACCACGAACCCGCCAAATCTACGCCCCGACCTGGCGCCCACCGCCCGGATGCCCGAGTCGTCCCGTTCAAACCAGCCAACCATTGGCATGGTCTCTTTGGGATGCCCCAAAGCCTTGGTCGACAGCGAGCGTATCCTGACCCGTTTAAGGGCCGAAGGATATGGTATTTCACCCGATTATGCGGGGGCCGATGCTGTCATCGTGAACACCTGTGGGTTTCTGGACAGTGCCAAGGCCGAGTCGCTGGATGCGATTGGCGAAGCACTGGTTGAAAACGGCAAGGTGATCGTTACCGGCTGCCTTGGTGCGGAACCGGATTATATCCGCGAACATCACCCGCGCATCATGGCAGTCACCGGACCCCATCAATACGAACAGGTTCTGGATGCGGTGCACGCAGCGGTTCCGCCGGACCCGGACCCGTTCGTCGACCTGCTACCTGCAAGCAGCGTGCAACTAACCCCGCGCCACTACAGCTATTTGAAAATTTCGGAAGGCTGTAACCACAAATGCAAGTTCTGCATCATCCCCGACATGCGTGGGAAGCTGGCCAGCCGTCCGGCCCATGCGGTGCTGCGGGAGGCAGAAAAATTAGTCGATAACGGCGTGCGCGAGTTGCTGGTGATCTCGCAGGATACCTCGGCTTATGGTTTGGATCGGAAGTACGATGTGAATCCCTGGAAAGATCGCGAGATCCGTAGCCATATCACCGATCTGGCGCGTGAGTTGGGACATCTCGATGCCTGGGTGCGTCTGCACTATGTCTACCCCTACCCGCATGTTCGCGAGCTGATCCCGTTGATGGCGGATGCCGGATGCAACGTGTTGCCTTATCTGGATATCCCGTTCCAACACGCGCACCCGAATGTTCTGAAACGCATGGCGCGCCCTGCGGCAGCTGCAAAAACCCTGGATGAGATCCGGGCGTGGCGCGCCATATGCCCTGACATCACCCTGCGTTCGACCTTTATCGTTGGCTACCCGGGCGAGTCAGAGGCCGAGTTCCAGACCTTGCTGGACTGGATGGATGAGGCGCAGCTAGATCGCGTTGGCTGTTTTCAATACGAAAACGTCGCTGGCGCACGCTCGAACGACTTGCCGGATCATGTTCCCGACGAGGTCAAACAAGACCGGTGGGAGCGCTTTATGGAGAAAGCACAGGCGATTTCCGAGGCGAAGCTACAGGCCAAGGTCGGGCAAACGATCCAGGTGATCGTAGACGAAGTGGATGCCGAGGCCGCCACCTGCCGCACCAAAGCCGATGCACCGGAAATTGATGGGAACCTTTTCATTGACGAGCGGTTCGAAGACCTTAAACCGGGCGACATTGTCCAGGTAACGGTTGACGAAGCCGGTGAATATGACCTGTGGGGCAAGATCAACTGAGCAGTGTCATTCGTGACCGGGCCGCTCGTATGTCCAAATTAAGCACAAAACAAAAAACCGCCTAGCAGGCGGCTTCATTCGCTTGGGGGACAGGCGGCCCAGACTGGACCGCCTGCAGAAAGCTTATTGTGTAACCGGGTTACAGACGGTCTCACCTGCTTCGGTCGTCGCCAGGTCATACCCGCCCGGGCAGCTTGGTGTGCCAGCCTTGTCATAGCTTGGCTGTACGTAGACAGGCGTAGGTTCTTCCTGCTGCGCGCAGGCAGTCAGGATCAGTGCGAAGGCGCCAACAGCAGCGAGTTTCAGTTTCATGTCCGTCTTTCCTCTATTACTTTTCTGATATTGCCCAGTTTTTCGGGGCCATTTTCAGGATAAAGTCAGAAAAACACTCTGGCAACAGAATCGATCACGAACCGGTGACCGGCAGCGAACCTATGCCTGTGTAACCGTCTATCTGAACGCGATTTGTATTTGCCCTACCCTTTCCAGGGCATTGCCTTACTCTTCCAGGTGACATCAGCCAAGATCGGAGAAGCCACATGTCAGACGCACCAATCATTGCCAAAAAAGAACCCGTTCCCATCGATGTTGTTGAGGGCAAGACCTATTTCTGGTGCGCATGCGGCCGATCAGCGAAGCAGCCATTTTGCGATGGATCGCATAAGGGTACGGACTTTGAACCCCTGAAATACACGGCTGAATCCAACAAAAAGGTGTTTTTCTGCTGCTGCAAGCACAGCCAGAAAGCCCCTTTGTGCGATGGATCACATTCGAAGATTTGACCGTTAGCGCAAGGCAACAAGCTGATCGGCATTTGCACAAAACTCGGGCGCCGACGTTGCGATACCTCGGTTTTTAGCCAACCAGATCGCGCATTCCTTGCTGCAGCCCGCTGCCCTGCAACGCGTCACCAATGCCGCATATCCTTCGGCGGAAAGTCGCCCTTCGGCAATCACTTCAGTGAAAGAAATGCCCATTGAACGCGCTACAGAACGTGTCAACCAGAAGTGCTTTTCAATCTGGCCCAGCATTTGACGGGGCATCAGGCGTCTTCCATCTGCGCGCGTTTCAGCGCCGCGAACCGTGCTCGATTTGGACATCTGTTAGGGACGGCTGCAGCGACTTCGCGCTCGTTCAGCCATTCAGGGCATTGCTTTGCCCACATGCAGCCACGGCAACACCGGATCATCTCGGCCCAGTCTGCCTGACTGAGATGACCTGTGCGATGCGCAGCAACAAGATCGGTGCCGGTCGCCTGACCCATCCGTAAGACCAAACGGAGGTGGGTCATGATATCTCCGAGCCGTGGCATCAGATCACCGTTGTTAGGGTCTTAGCTTGTGCAGCAACTCCTGGTTGCGGCAATATTCCGGCGCACGATCCAGCGCGTCGGCATTCTGCAACAGGTTTTGGCAGTGTATCGGGTTTGGGCAATCGGCACACCGGACAACAGCATCCGAAATCTGATCAATCGATATGCCGCCTTCGATAGCGGCCTCCTGCAGGTCGATATCCAGCATCCGCGCCATGTCGTCGACCAATCCGGCGTGCAATCGCAAAGTCTCTCGGCTGGGCATGTCCTGTCCTTTCCCTGTCGCGCCACGAGGGAAAGGTATCCGCTGGCCAAGGCAAAACCTTGATTCAGGTCAAGCAGAAGCCGCGATATGGTCCAAATAGGCGCGCGTTGCATCTTGAACACGCCGAAAACGATCACCGCCCAGCTTTTTCCCGCCGTACCAACGGGTGACGATGATCACGTGATTCTGCAGTTCTTCGCGCTCCATCATCCGCAGGATGACCATGCCCGCGCCGCTTTCCCCGTCATCGGCCTTGAGTGACCCCGTCGGTAGGGTCGCGGCCCAGGTATTGTGAGTGGCTTTGGAGTAGGACTTATCACGTTTCAACGCAGTCAGTACCGCATCGACCTGTGTACGTGACGACACCGCCGCACCTGAGACCGCGTATTTTGATCCGCGATCCGTCAGGATCACACCCAGCCGCACCAGTTCTGTCACGGCGACAGCCCTAGTTTGCGAGAGGTTTCCAGAACAATCTGAACCCGCTCGGCATTCGGGGGGTGGGTTCCCAGAAAGCTGTCTCCGGGATCTGGGATGCGATCAAAGTATTTTGCGCCAACCAACGGGTTGTAACCAGCGTTGAAGGTTATGATCGTTCCTAGTTGGTCTGCTTCAAGCTCAAAGTCCTGAACATAGGCCTGCACCCCAACCTTCGCCCCCAGCTTCTGCGCCCGCTCCACAGCGGCGTCCCCCTTACCCCGTATACGTTCCGCCTCACCAAATTTCGCAGCACCTATGCTGGCGTTCTTACTTTGTCGGGCAATGTGGTTCAGTACGTGGTGCGCCGCTTCATGTCCCATCACGAAGGCCAGTTCATCAGTGTTCCGGGTCGATTCGATCATCGACCGGGTAAAGATGATGGCAGGCCGCTTTTGATCATCCAAAGTTTGAAATGCATTTGGTGGGGCAGACGGATTCAAATCGACAAAAATGCCAAAATCACAATTCTCTGCGCTGGCGGACCGCTTGCATTGCGTACGCGCCTCCTGACCAACTTCTCGGCTCACAGCCCGAAAGGCCGCAGCACTGGCAGCCTCGTCGGGTGTCAGCCCGCGCCACTCCTCAGCAGGAACCAAACGCAACTCACCTGTTGAGCACGCCGCAAGAAACACGGCCGACATAAGCAGAGCAAAGCGATGCATGGATTGTTCCTTTTGCCGATCAGGCTTTCAGCCCAACATAGTCATACCCGACGGTCAGTACCACTGCGGTTTCGATCAGTTGCGGGTTGCATTGAGAGGCTGTGGGCTGCACTCTGACTTCATGTTTTCGATTGAGCATGAATTCGACTCGACAGTCATTACTCTGGTGGATGAAGGCCCCAAGCCTTTGCACGAGGATGTCGTCATCAACAGTTTTGCCGAATGTGTGACTCTGGAACAACTGGACCCCCGGACCGAACAAATTCAGAAGATTACCCTGTCGCCCGAACAAGTGCGTGATCTGGCGGCCGCCCTGGATTTGCCCGAAGGTGTTTACCAGATCCGAGAAACACTGGATCAGCGCGAATAAACCCTCAAACCAAACTGCCCAGCCCTAAAAAACCGCCCCGCGTTTGGGCGGCGCAGCCGGAATATTGTGCACTATTTCACTTGCACGGCACAGGTTGAGGTGAAATTGATCCGCCAAATACATTAGCACGCCCTTGAAACGCCAGCTACGCCGCCCAAGATAGACAGAGCTGATGTAAAGGAAGTTAACATATGTCCTTGAAGAACCCCGCCGCACTAGAGTTTCTGTTGTCGCGCAGGTCTCGACCTGCAAAGACGCTGGTCGCTCCGGCGCCTACGCGGGATCAGCTATTGCCTTTGCTGACGGCCGCTGCACGCAGCCCGGATCATGGCAAGCTGGAGCCCTGGCGCTTTATCGTGATCGAGAAAGGTGCGATGGCTCGTCTGGCCGCGTTGACCGAAACATGTGGTCAGGCACTCGGGAAAACTCCGGAAGATATCGCCAAGGCCCGCAATCAGTTCGACCTTGGGCATCTGGCCGTCGCCGTTGTCGAGGTTCAAAAACCTTCGGAAAAAATCCCTGCGATTGAGCAGACTTATTCCGCAGGGGCGGTTTGCCTTGCCTTGTTGAACGCCGCATTGGCGGCAGGTTGGGGGGCGAACTGGTTGTCCGGCTGGCAATCTCATGACCCCGCGTTTTGCAAGGCCGCCTTTGGATTGGATCAGAACGAACGTCTGGCCGGTCTGATTCATATCGCCACCGAAGGCCCCACTCCGCCCGAGCGCCCGCGCCCTGATGTTGATGCACTGACCGAATGGGTTTCTGAATGATCATCCTCAACGCGTTTTTTGCCGCGCTCGGTCAGATTGGTGACTCCAAGTTTCGGTCGGTCTTGCTGCGTGGAATTGGCCTGACGATCCTTTTGCTGTTCCTCGCTTGCGCGGGTGCGATCTGGATCATCAATTCTCTGTCCGGAAACGAGATATCACTACCTTTCGTTGGCGAGGTGTCTTGGCTGAATGATGTGCTGAACTATTCGGGCATCTTTTTGGTTATGATTCTGCCCGTATTCCTGATGGTGCCTGTCGCCTCGGCCATCACCTCGATCTTTCTGGAAGAGGTGGCACAAGCGGTCGAAGACAAGCATTACCCCCACCTGCCGCCCGTCCCTCGCATCCCGTTCAGCGAGGCGGTCATGGACGGTCTCAGCTTTATGGGTGTGTTGATCCTGGCGAACATTCTGGCGCTGGTCCTTTATGCCATGTTCCCCCCTTTTGCGCCCTTCATCTTCTGGGCGATGAACGGATTCCTGCTGGGACGCGAGTACTTCACTCTTGCTGCGATGCGTCGACTGGGGCGTGATGGGGCGCGTCAACTGCGTGCGAAGCATGCCTCGACGATCTGGCTGGCGGGCACGCTGATGGCTATCCCGCTCTCCGTCCCGCTGGTGAATTTGGTGATCCCGATTATCGGGGCCGCGACCTTCACTCATATCTATCATGCAGTGTCGGCCCGTACAGCCTGACACCGTTCAGCGGGGTTCCAGCTGGTTCAGCCAGTCGAAATCGCGCACAGAAATCCAACCGGACAAGATGATCCCCGCGATGATCGCCCACAAAACGAACGTGATACCGGTCGTGATCCACATCTTTTTCTTCATATGATGCACTTCCGGCGCACCTGCATGGGTGCCCGGAACGATATCGCCCAGATCGCCCTGCGTTTTTATGCGAATGGGTAGCACAACAAGCAGCGTCAAAAACCAGATGACTGCAAACAGCACCAGCGCAGCGGTGATGGTCATTTCGGGCCCTCCAGGCTAGGGGTTGTTATACCTGCTCTAGCTCGACCAGGCAGCCGTTGAAATCCTTGGGATGCAGGAACAAAACGGGCTTGCCATGCGCGCCGATTTTCGGCTCGCCGCTGCCCAATACACGCGCACCGGTTTCTTTCAGGTGATCGCGGGCGGCGATGATATCTTCGACCTCGTAGCACACATGGTGAATGCCTCCTGCGGGGTTTTTCTCGAGGAACCCGTTAATCGGACTGTCATCGCCCAGCGGAAACAGAAGTTCGATCTTTGTATTGGGCAGTTCAATGAACACGACCGTGACACCATGATCCGGCTCATCCTGCGGTGCACCCACCTTGGCACCCAGCGCAGAACGGTACTGCTCGGATGCGGCTTCAAGGTCGGGTACGGCGATGGCGACGTGGTTCAGGCGTCCTATCATAATAGTCTCCTCAGGCTTGCGTTAACTGGGTTATGGGGGCAGCCCCCGCAAAGAACAAGTGCGCCAAATCGCCCGTTAACCCTGTGTTAGCCAGAAGTTCCTAGCGTGAACCAACTGTTGGATAGGAGAGCTGCCATGGACGATTCGGTCCCCTTCGCCACCACCATCGCCGCGCCCACGGCAACGCGGCCACTGCTGGGGCAAACCATTTTGGTCGTCGAAGACAGTCGCTACGCCTGCGATGCCATTCGTTTGATGTGCCTGCACAGTGGGGCAAGGATCAGGCGCGCGGACTGTCTGAAATCCGCACGCCGCCATCTGCAGATCTATCGCCCGTCTGTCATTCTGGTGGATATGGGATTGCCGGACGGATCGGGCGCCGATTTGATCGCTGAACTCAGCGCGGCATCCCCACGGATCAGCGTGATTCTGGGCATGTCAGGCGATGATGAGAACCAGACTGTAGCTCAGAGCGTCGGGGCGGATGGCTTCCTGCCCAAGCCTTTAAAATCCATGTCTTATTTTCAGAAATCCATCCTTGAATGCCTGCCCGAAGATCGACGCCCCAGTGGCCTGCATTCGGTCCGGGATGAGGTCATTCAGCCGGACCCTCTGGCTTATCAGGATGACATGGCCCATATCGCAGATGTTCTGGCAGGACCCACCGATCCACGCACCTTGGATTATGCCGCCCAGTTTCTGCAGGGCGTTGCGCGCGAGGCCGAAGATACTGTCCTTGCGGAAGCCGCGCGCAAGCTTGCCCAATCGCGCGTTCAAGGCACCCCGATCACGGCACTGGCTGCGCAGGTTGCGGGCCTTGTTCAAACACGGCTGGAACAGCGAGAGGCGATTTGAAATGGCAACCGCGTATTTTATCACTGCATCATTACTGTTTGTCTGGATGTACCGCCACACCCGCCAAACCGCCCGATCCATTCGGGTCAACCGAAAGGGGTTGGAAAAGCTGATCGACTAGCCGCGGGTTTTCGCGCCAGTTCTATCGGCGTCGCCGCACCCTCGTCCGCAATGCGCGGAGGAGGGAATTGTGATTGCGGTTACCTGCCAGGGGCAAGTCGATCTGGGTTTCACGCTCTGCCAGCGGGTCTAAGCGATCTGACTAAAGCACCTTAATCCTGCGGAATGATCCGCAGACCTAGTTCCATCATCTGATCCGAGCTCGGATCAGACGGTGCATCCATCATCAGGTCTTCGGCCCGCTGATTCATCGGGAACATCATGACCTCACGGATGTTGGCCTCATCGGCCAGCAGCATCACGATCCGGTCGATACCCGCAGCACAACCACCGTGTGGCGGCGCGCCGTAGTGGAACGCGTTGAACAGGGCGCCAAAGCGGGATTTCACTTCGTCCTCGCCATAGCCTGCCAGCTCAAAAGCTTTCAGCATGATTTCCGGCTTGTGGTTCCGGATCGCGCCCGAAACCAGCTCATACCCGTTACAGGCCAGATCGTACTGATAGCCGCGCACGTCCAGCGGGTTGCCCTGCAACGCCTCCATGCCGCCCTGCGGCATCGAGAACGGGTTGTGTTCGAAATCGATCGCGCCGGTTTCCTCGTCCTGTTCATAGATCGGGAAATCGACGATCCAGGCAAAGGCAAAACGGTTTTTTTCTGTCAGGTTCAGTTCTTCACCGATGACATCGCGTGCCTTGCCAGCCACCTTCTCAAAGGCCTTCGGCTTGCCGCCCAGGAAGAACGCCGCGTCACCGACGCCCAGACCCAATTGTTGACGGATTGCCTCGGTTCGCTCTGGGCCGATGTTCTTGGCGAGCGGGCCAGCAGCCTCCATCCCTTCGCCCTGATCCCGCCAGAAGATATACCCCATCCCCGGCAGACCCTCTTTCTGGGCGAAAGCGTTCATACGATCACAGAACTTGCGGCTGCCGCCAGTCGGAGCCGGGATGGCGCGGATTTCAGTGCCGTCCTGCTCCAACAGCTTCGCGAAAATCGCGAAGCCAGACCCGCGGAAGTGGTCGGAGACCACTTGCATTTTAATAGGGTTCCGCAGGTCGGGCTTGTCGCTGCCGTACCACAGGGCCGCATCCTTGTAGGAAATCTGCGGCCATTCCTGATCGACCTTAAGGCCACCGCCGAACTCTTCGAACACACCGGTCAAAACGGGTTGGATTGTGTCGAACACATCCTGCTGCTCGACAAACGACATCTCAAGGTCAAGCTGGTAGAAATCGGTCGGCGAGCGATCCGCGCGCGGGTCTTCGTCACGGAAGCACGGCGCGATCTGGAAATATTTGTCGAAACCCGACACCATAATCAGCTGTTTGAACTGCTGAGGCGCTTGCGGCAGCGCGTAAAACTTGCCCGGGTGCAGACGCGAAGGCACCAGGAAGTCGCGCGCGCCTTCGGGCGAAGAGGCGGTGATGATCGGTGTCTGGTATTCACGGAAGCCTTGATCCCACATCCGGCGGCGCATCGAGGCCACGACGTCCGAGCGCAGGGTCATGTTCTGCTGCATCGCCTCGCGGCGCAGGTCCAGATAGCGATAGCGCAAGCGGGTTTCCTCGGGGTATTCCTGATCGCCAAACACCATCAGCGGCAGCTCGTCGGCTGCGCCCAGAACTTCTAGTTCGCGCACATAAACCTCGATCTCACCAGTTGGCAGTTTCGGGTTCACCAGATCGGCGTCGCGCGCTTTGACGGTGCCATCGATGCGGATACACCATTCGGACCGAACCTTCTCCAGTTCGGCAAAGGCCGCGCTGTCGCCATCGCACAGAACTTGTGTCACACCGAAATGGTCGCGCAGGTCGATGAACAGCACGCCACCGTGATCTCGGACCCGATGCACCCATCCAGAAATACGGACGGTTTCACCGACATTGGCGGCGGTCAGAGCGGCGCAGGTGTGGCTGCGATAGGCGTGCATGGAATATCCCTTCGGGCGCTGAATTCGTCGCGCCGATACACCCCGTCAGGCCCGGAAAGTCAAGGCAAGTCGCGCGGTCAGAACGGCCTTTGCACGTTGCCCGAATAGAAATAGATGCCAAGACCAACTGCAAAGATGATGTTCCCGGCAACCGCGTGCAGCAAAACCGCATAGAAAAACGAGCCGCGCTTGCGATAGGCCCAGCTAAAGAGCAGCCCACCAACAAAGGTCATGATGGCTACAATCCAGCTCCAATACATCAGATGCGCGAAGGAAAAGATGGCTGCGTTCAGCAAGTCGGCCCGGCGCCCTTCGGGTAGCAAGGCGTGATACCGGCGGAAGAATAGCGGGCGAAACAGCAATTCCTGTGGTAACGCAGATAGCAACGGATAGCCAACCCAGATGAAGGCCAGCAACTCGGGCCGGTACCGTAGAAGCGCAAAAGCCGCGTCAGGGCGTGTGACATAGATCAGCGTGATACAGAACGCAGCGGTCGCCCCTGCAAACAGCGCCAGTTCACGCAGCGACCAATTCGCCCAGCCGTATCTCAGTTCGGCCCAGCGAAACCCCGGTGTCGCGTGCAGCAGAAGGATACCCAGACCGGTGAAGGCGAATAGCGCCGGAAACATCCAGTTGGGCGGCAGGAAAACCGCGATGGCCAAAGGGGCTGCGATAAAAAACAGGCAAAACTCAAACCTTAAGCGCGTCAGCGCGACCGGAGGGGTTGTTAATGTCGCGTTTCTATTCACAGGCTCACCAACTCAGCCGGGATCAGGCCGCGCAGGGAATTCCCCATATAAACCGCCTTCGCATCCTTCAAGTCGTTCAACGTCAGTACTGCCTCAGCAAAATCCTGTTCCAGCAACTCTTCTCGCAAGATACCGGGCAACAACCCGCTCGACAGTTTCGGAGTTAAGTGACGACCGTCGGGTGTTTCAAGGAACAGATTGGTGATTGACCCCTCGCACAGCTCGCCCCGCTCGTTCAGAAACAACAACTCATCCACAGCTCTGGGCATCGACGCGCGCGCAGTATCATAGATCACACGACGGGTTGTTTTGTGGCGGAGCCAGATGTCGTCGGAACTCAACTTGATGTTAGAGACGGCAAGTCGCCAGAGTGGGGGATTGTCCGCCAGGAGGGCGGCCGTCAGATCGAACTGACCAGCGACATCCATCGTCAGCCTGCACCGAAGGGCGACATCACACTCCACCTCGGACAACATCGCCTGCGCCGCGGCATGGTCAAACGGCAAGGCCAGAGCCGATGCTGTTTGGCTCATACGGTTCAGGTGCCGATCCTCCCGCTCGAACCCTTGCCCGGGCCGAAAGCCGAGCGTTTCGATCAGACGGAAGTCAGGCTCAACTGGTGGGCAAAGCGGGCTTTCCATAATGCCTCCTCGTATTCCGATGGGGCCGTGCTGTCCCAGACCACGCCGCCGCCGACATTCAGGGTCGCTTTGCCACCCTCCGTCATAAGCGTACGGATGGCGACGTTGAACTCGGACCGGCCATCCGGCGCGGCCCAGCCAATTGTGCCGCAATAGATGTCGCGCGGCCAAGGCTCCAACTCAGACAATATCTCCATCGCGCGGATTTTGGGGGCACCGGTGATTGACCCACACGGGAAGAGAGCCGTTAGGATGTCCGACAGCCCAGCACCAATCTGCAATTTTGCCCGCACCAGCGAAACCATCTGGTGCACAGTCGCGTAGGTTTCGACTTTGAACAGTTCAGGCACATGAACCGACCCCGGCAGGGCAACCCGGCTGATATCGTTGCGCAGCAGATCAACGATCATCAGGTTCTCGGCCCGGTTCTTCTCATCGCTGGACAAGAAGTTTCGGCGGCGGGCATCCTCGGCCATATCCTCGCTTCGCGGCTGTGTGCCTTTCATCGGACGCGTTTCGATCTGCCCGACCTCATCTGTACGCATAAACAACTCGGGCGAGCGGCTGAGCAGATCGGGCAATCCGTCTTGCTGAACCAACGCCCCGTGTCCGACCGGCTGGCCCGAGGTCAGCGCCGCATAAAGCGAGGCGCTGTCGCCGTCGATTTCCAGATCAATCGGGAATGTCAGATTGGCCTGATAAATATCGCCCGCGCCGATTGCGTCATGCACGGATTTGAACGCCCGGCTGTATCGCGCCTCGTCCCAACGCGGCTGAAACTTTGATACACCGCCCGAGGCTTTGGGCAATTCGCTTTGCTTTGGCAGGTCATAGACGCCAAAGCACAGCAAAGGCAGCTTTCGCCCCTCTGGTAGTCGCGCAGCCAGACGGGGCTCAAGCGTGTAGCCAAGCTCATAGCTGGCATAGCCGGCCAGCCACCCGCCCGATGCGCGCGCCTCATCCAAGGTCGCCAGCGCATGCGGCACCTGATCCGCTCTGTCCGCGCGGATGATGTGGGATGGCCGGTCAAACCGGGTTCCCGGACCGGCAGGGCCCTGATCGAAACGAATACGCAAGTGCATCCTCATCAACAGTGCTGCGCGATATAGAGAATACGCCGCCAAAGGAAAGAGAATAAAGCGGCATTTTAGCTCCGATTTCCGATACCTCTTGCACCTTTCGGCGCGGACCCTATAACGCAGAACAATTTGGGCACTGGGGCGGTGCCGGTGACTCGTACATTGTGAAGGGGCAAAGCCATGCCGAGAAGAACCGACATCCAGTCGATTATGATCATCGGGGCGGGCCCCATTGTCATCGGGCAGGCGTGCGAGTTCGACTATTCCGGCGCTCAGGCCTGTAAGGCGCTGCGCGAGGAAGGTTATCGGGTCATTCTGGTCAACTCGAACCCCGCCACGATCATGACCGATCCTGGTCTAGCCGATGCCACCTATATCGAACCGATCACACCCGAAGTTGTCGCCAAGATTATCGAAAAAGAACGCCCCGACGCCTTGCTGCCCACGATGGGCGGACAAACCGGCCTGAACACCTCGCTCGCATTGGAAGAGATGGGCGTGCTTGAAGAATTCGGTGTCGAGATGATCGGCGCGAAACGAGACGCGATCGAGATGGCCGAAGACCGCAAGCTGTTCCGCGAGGCGATGGACAGGCTGGGAATCGAGAATCCCAAGGCTGAGATCGTGACCGCCCCCAAGAACGCAGAGGGCAAGAAAGATCTGGAGGCCGGTGTGGCGCTGGCTCTGGACACTTTGGAAACGGTTGGCCTACCCGCCATCATCCGCCCCGCCTTTACCCTGGGCGGCACCGGCGGTGGCGTGGCCTATAACCGTGAGGATTATATCCACATTTGCCGCTCGGGGATGGATGCCTCGCCCGTGGGTCAGATTCTGATCGACGAAAGCCTGCTGGGCTGGAAAGAGTATGAGATGGAGGTGGTGCGCGACACCGCCGACAACGCCATCATCGTGTGTTCCATTGAAAACGTCGATCCGATGGGGGTGCATACGGGAGACTCGATCACCGTGGCCCCGGCGCTCACGTTGACCGACAAAGAATACCAGATCATGCGCAATCACTCGATTGCCGTGCTGCGCGAGATCGGCGTCGAAACCGGTGGGTCGAACGTGCAATGGGCGATCAACCCGGTTGATGGCCGCATGGTCGTGATCGAGATGAATCCGCGCGTGTCACGGTCCTCGGCGCTGGCGTCCAAAGCGACCGGGTTCCCGATTGCCAAGATCGCCGCAAAGTTGGCCGTAGGCTACACGCTAGATGAATTGGACAATGACATCACCAAGGTCACGCCCGCCTCATTCGAGCCGACCATCGACTATGTCGTCACCAAGATCCCGAAATTCGCCTTCGAAAAGTTCCCCGGCTCTGAACCTCACCTAACCACCGCGATGAAATCGGTGGGTGAGGCTATGTCCATTGGCCGCACAATCCACGAATCAATGCAAAAAGCACTGGCTTCAATGGAATCGGGCCTGACCGGCTTTGATGAGATCGAAATCCCCGGTTTGAATGTGGGTGTCTGGGACGCAGCTGACGACAAGGCTGCCGTGATCAAGGCGATCAGCCAGCAAACGCCGGATCGTCTGCGTACCATCGCACAAGCGATGCGCCATGGCCTGAGCGACGACGAGATTTTCGGCGTTACAAAGTTTGACCCCTGGTTCCTGTCCCGTATCCGCGAGATCGTCGAGGCCGAGCAAGAGGTCCGCAAAAACGGTTTGCCAATAACCGAGGAAGGCATTCGCAGGCTGAAGATGCTGGGCTTCACCGATGCGCGTCTGGGCAATCTGAGCGGCCGGGACGAGGACAACGTCCGCCGTGCCCGTCGCAATCTGGGCGTAACCGCTGTCTTCAAACGCATCGACACCTGCGCCGCCGAATTCGAAGCGCAGACACCCTATATGTATTCGACTTATGAGGCCCCAATGATGGGCGAGGTTGAGTGCGAAGCACGCCCCAGCGACCGCAAGAAGGTCGTTATCCTTGGCGGTGGCCCAAACCGGATCGGTCAGGGGATCGAGTTCGACTATTGCTGCTGCCACGCCTGTTTCGCGCTGACCGACGCGGGGTATGAAACCATCATGGTCAACTGCAACCCCGAGACGGTCTCGACCGACTATGACACTTCAGACCGCCTGTATTTCGAGCCACTGACGTTCGAGCACGTCATGGAAATTCTGATGAAGGAACAGGAAAACGGCACATTGCATGGCGTCATCGTTCAATTCGGCGGGCAAACGCCGCTGAAACTGGCCAACGCGCTAGAGGCCGAAGGCATTCCGATCCTCGGCACCACACCGGACGCGATTGACCTGGCCGAAGACCGCGAGCGGTTCCAGGCTCTGGTGAACGATCTGGGTCTGAAACAGCCGAAGAACGGCATTGCTTCGACCGATGCCGAAGCATTGACCATTGCGGATGAAATTGGCTTCCCACTGGTGATCCGCCCCTCTTACGTTCTGGGTGGCCGCGCGATGGAAATCGTGCGTGATATGGACCAGCTGAAACGCTATATCAACGAGGCCGTGGTAGTTTCGGGTGACAGCCCCGTTCTGCTGGACAGTTACCTGGCAGGTGCGGTTGAGCTGGATGTGGATGCCTTGTGTGACGGTACCGACGTTCACGTCGCGGGCATCATGCAGCATATCGAAGAGGCAGGTGTGCATTCCGGCGACTCGGCCTGCTCTCTGCCGCCCTATTCGCTATCGAAAGAGATCATCGCGCAGATCAAGGATCAGACGTTCAAACTGGCCAAGGCGCTGAACGTCGTGGGCCTGATGAACGTTCAGTTCGCGATCAAAGATGATGAGATCTACCTGATCGAAGTAAACCCACGCGCCTCGCGGACCGTGCCTTTCGTTGCCAAGGCGACAGACAGTGCCATCGCATCCATCGCCGCGCGGTTGATGGCGGGAGAGAAGCTTTCGAACTTCCCGCAACGCCCGCCGTATCAGGAAGGTCAGGACACCAAGATCGCTGATCAGATGACACTGGCCGACCCGGACATGCCGTGGTTCTCGGTGAAAGAGGCCGTTCTGCCCTTCGCCCGGTTCCCCGGTGTCGACACCATTCTGGGCCCCGAAATGCGCTCGACCGGTGAGGTCATGGGTTGGGATCGTGACTTCCCACGCGCATTCCTCAAGGCTCAGATGGGCGCTGGCATGGTTCTGCCGGCATCGGGCCGCGCGTTCATTTCGATCAAGGATGCCGACAAAACCCCCGCGATGCTCGAAGCCGCGCAGGTTTTGTCCGCACAGGGCTTTGCCCTTGTCGCCACCCGCGGCACGCAAAGCTGGCTGGCGGAACAAGGCGTTGCCTGCGATCTGGTCAACAAAGTCTATGAGGGCCGCCCGGATGTGGCGGACATGCTGAAAGACGGTCAGGTGCAGCTGGTGATGAACACAACCGAAGGCGCCCAGGCGGTTGAAGACAGCAAGGTCATCCGTTCCGTCGCTCTTTACGACAAGATCCCTTATTTCACCACAGCCGCTGCCAGCCACGCCGCCGCACTGGCCATCAAGGCGCAGGCCGAAGGTGATGTCGAGGTACAGTCACTGCAGGGGTAACTTCCCTAAAGAGTGGAGCAAAACCCCCGGTCGTGGACCGGGGGTTTTTCATTTAAGCAGCGGATTGCTCGGCCGCCTTAAGCCGCTCATCCCGTTTGAAAAACAGCATGTAGAACACGGGTGCGGCGACCATCGTCAAGATGGTGGCAAAGGCCAGCCCACCCATAATCGTCACCGCCATCGATACAAAGAACGCATCCGTCAGCAGCGGGGCCATGCCCAGGATCGTGGTGATCGCGGCCAGCATGACCGGGCGCAGACGCGAGATTGAGGCTTCGATAATCGAGTCCTGCAACGGTTTGCCGGTCGCGCGGACCAGATCGATTTCCTCAACCAGTACAATGCCATTCTTGATCAGCATCCCCGACAGGCTCAGCAGACCCAAAAGCGCGGTAAAGGTGAAGGGCAACCCGGTGCCCAATAGGCCAATCACCACTCCGTTCACGGACATCGGTACCAACAGCCAGATTATGATCGGTTGACGGATCGCGTTAAACAACAGAACCGAGATCAGCACCATGATTAACAAGCTGAGCGGCAGTTGCCGCCCAAGGCTTTCTTGCGCATCACGAGAGTTCTCAAACTCGCCGCCCCATTCCATTTTATATCCGGGTGGCAGATCGATTGCCTCGATTGCATCCCGCACCTCAGAATGCACCTGAGCAGCCGTAAAGCCGGGCGGGATATCGGCACCAACCGTGATGGTCAGAACACGATCGCGCCGGTGCACCAGCGTGTTCAGGGATCGGTATTCAAACCCGTCGACCATCTGTTCGATCGGAACAAAACGCTGCGATTGATCGGAATAGACCACCTGATCGACGATAGAATATTCGCCATCGGCCGGGCGACGCAGGATAATCGGGATCAGACGATCCCGCTCACGTAGCACGCCTCCGGTGATCCCATCAGTGGAAAACTGCAATGTCGCCGCGATGTCTTCACGCGTCACCCCAGCCGTCTGCGCCCGTTCGGTCGCATAGATCGGTTGTACCGCAAGCTCTTGCTCACGCCAGTCATGAGAGATGTTTAACGCGTTCGGCGATGCGGCCGCCATGCGCTGCACCGCTTCGTCTGCCAGTTGCCGTAGGATCACCGGGTCGCTGCCCGAAAAACGTGCCTGGATCGGGTCGCCGCCGCCAGGTCCAAAAACCAGCCGCTTGGTCCGGAACTCACCTTCGGGGAACTGGACAGAGCCGAACTCTTCCAGATCAGCCTGCAACAGCGGGATGTCCTCCAGCGTTTCGGTACGGATGATCATATGACCATAGCTTGGGTTCGGGTCCTCAGCCGAATAGGTCAGCATAAACCGCGTTGCCCCCTGCCCGACAAAGGTTGTGACCGAGACGACATCTTCCCGTTGATTCAGCCACTCTTCGAACACGGCCATGTCTTCGGCGGTACGGGCGACGGTTGTCCCTTGCGGCAGTTTGTAGTGCACGAAGAACAGCGGTGTATTCGAATCCGGGAAAAACTGTTGCTTTACAAGCCCGAAACCGGCGTAGCATGCGACAGTGACTGCAACCAACCCGACAACAACCAGCCACCTCAACCGCAATGCGCCGCGCAGGATCGATCCGTAGATACGGAACAAAATCCCGCCATAAGCATCTACGTCCCCCTCTACGCCCTGTTTGAAGAAATAGTGCCCCAGCATCGGTGTCACGGTGATCGCCAACACCCAGCTGAGCAGAAGCGAGATCCCAATCACCGCGAATAGCGAGAAAAGGAACTCTCCGGTTGCGTCTGAACTCAGGCCGATACCCGCAAAGGCCATGATCCCGATTACCGTCGCACCCAGCAGCGGAATTTGCGTTTTTGAAGCGACCTCTTCCGCCGCATCGCGAGAGGATTTGCCACGCAGCATGGCAATCTGCATCCCCTCAGCAACAACAATGGCGTTATCGACAAGCATTCCCATCGCAATGATCAATGCGCCAAGCGAAATCCGCTCCATCTCAATCGAGAACATGGACATGAAAAGCAGCGTGCCGACCACAGTCAGCAACAGGGTTGATCCAACTACAATGGCGGCGCGCCAGCCCATGAACAGGCCCAGCACTGCCACCACGATGGCCACAGACATCGCCAGATTCACCAGAAAGTCATTCGACGCCTGCTCAACCACAACATGCTGCTGATAGATCGGCAGGATGTCGACGCCATAGGGGATTGCGATATCAAGTTCAGCAAATTTTGCGTCTACGCGTTTGCCGACTTCGACGATGTTTTCGGTCGACAGACCCGCAACGCCGAGCGTGAAGGCTTCGACCCCGTCGAACCGGATGATTACGTCCGGGTCGGTCTGCCGCGCGCGGTAAACGTTGGACATATCAAACAGGTTGATCACCTGCCCCTGAGAGCCAACCGATAGCCCGGCGATAGCGGAAACGCTGTCAGACCCTTCAGCCGTTAGAATCGTGGTACGGTCATCGGCCGACCGCACCGAGCCCGAAGCATTGACGGAATCAGCGTTCGAAATCGCCTCGTTAATCGCCTGAATCGGGACGTTTTGATTGACCGAAATTGCGAGGTCGGGCTCGATAAAGATTGCCTCTTGCGGCAGGCCCTGAACCTCGACATCCGCAACGCCAGAGACGGTCAGCAATTCGCGCCTCAGAAAGGTCGCCAGTTCATGCTTTTCTGCGTCCGAAAACCCCTCGGCTGTGACCGCATAGAACAGACCGAACACATCCCCAAAGCCATCGTTGACGAAGGGCTGGTCAACCCCCGAGGGCAGCCCACGCGCCGCATCGCGTATTTTGGCGCGTAATCGGGTCCAAACGGCAGGCAATTCGCTGCCATCATAGGTGGATTTGATCTCAACCTCGATCAGGGATCGCCCGGGCTGATTGACTGACGTGATCGTGTCCACCTCACCCATCTGCTGAATGGCCGATTCAAGGGGCTCGGACACTTCCAGCGCCACCTGTTCGGCCGTCGCACCGGGATATTGCGTGACAATGACGGCGTTTTTGATGGTAAAGGCCGGATCTTCCAAGCGACCCAGAGACAGAAACCCCCAGATACCGCCGAACAAGGCAATGAGGATGATCAGCCACGTATAGATGGGCCGATCAATCGAGGCGCGCGCGATGTTCATATCTCAGCCCCTCAGTTGGCGAAGCCGGAAAAGCGGCGCACCGTCTGACCATCTGTCAGCACGGCCCCTCCGGCGACGACAATCTCGTCGCCGCTGGACAAGCCAGTCAGCACCCGAACATCGCCTGACTGGGTTGGCTCGATTGTGACGGGCACACGGCGCACTGTGCCCTCATCGGCGCCAGCAGGCGAAAACACCATCACTGAGAGCGCGCCGCTGGCGTCAGAGACAATAGCGGTTGCGGGAATTGTAATGCCCCGATTGTGATCCTGCACCTGCGCAGTCACGGTCACAGAAGACCCAGGCAGAATCTGCAGGCCCTCGGGCGGGGTCAGGCCGAACTGAATACGGAAGGTCTGCCCGACGCTGGAGGACTCGGCATCAAATTCTCGGATCTCCAGCGGGAACACTTCATCGCTGACCGGGAACTTCGCGGTCAGGACAATGTCATCCTGCTGCCCAGTACGCTGGAATAATATCTCTGGCACGTCTACTTCGATCCGCAGCTCGGACATATCGTGGATCCGCACAATAGGCGTTCCCGAAGAGACAGTTGTAAAGGCTTCGACCGCGCGGCTGGACACCAGCGCATCGAAGGGAGCGGTCAGAGTTGCATGTTCTAGCTCGTATTCCGCATCGCGCAGGGCGATAGCCGCTAACTGTGCTTCAGTCACGGCGTCATCGACGGCAACCTGGCTGGCAGTTGTTCCGCGCAGGCGTGACAAACGGGCTTCGGTCCGGTCTGCCTGTTCCTTTTGCAGCTTTGCCCGATCCAAACGCAGCTGAAAGGGTTCCTGATCAAGGCGGGCAATCAGCTGGCCCTTGGGGATGACAAACCCTTCGGTGACCGGCATTTCGACAATTTGACCTGACACCTGAAAGGCCAGATCGACGGTCTGCCGCGCAGCGACACGCCCGAAGAACTGGCGCGAAAACCCCGGCATC
This sequence comes from Ruegeria sp. I1, assembly GCF_056532675.1. Taxonomy (NCBI): domain Bacteria; kingdom Pseudomonadati; phylum Pseudomonadota; class Alphaproteobacteria; order Rhodobacterales; family Roseobacteraceae; genus Ruegeria; species Ruegeria sp. I1. The sequence goes on from NZ_JBQFNM010000004.1 coordinate 45,718, forward strand.
GTCTCCTGCACCAGCATCAACTTAACTGGCTTGGCGACATCCTGTGCAGCCAGCGGTGACGAAAGAACAGTCAGGGCAAGGCCCAGAAAAGTCAGCAATTTCATTTCTTCAGCCCCTCGGGTATTCCCGTTTTCAGAATGGTATCACGGATTTTATGCGCCAGTTGCGCGAATTGAGCGGTCTCGTCCGCATTCAGACCCGAGGCGCGGTGGAACAGTGCCCCGGCTTCTGCGACCAGCATGTTTCGGGCATCTTCGCCTTTCGGGGTCAAAACTAACAACCAGGCACGCCGGTCCATTGGGTCACGCTCCCGCTTGAGGTACCCCGACTTCTCCAACGCATCTGCCGTCGCAGTGATCGTGGACGGAACGGTCAGCATATCAGCCGCCAGAACGCCCATACGCTTGGGTTGATCCAGCTTGATCAACATGTGGCATTCGGGATGGCTCAGCTCTGTTTCGATGCTCTCAAACGCCTCTTCCAGTTTCCAGTACAGGGCATAGACTCCCATTATCGACTGAATTTCAGGACTCAGGCGGCAAAGCCTTTCGCTGACATCTTCTGACAAAGGATTTCTCCACTTAGGTGGTCGCCATATACTTCATTATCTGAACTATTCAAGTTATGAAGCTGCATTAAGACAAGCTTGCGCTCATTCCCTTGGGTCAACTCCCCTTGATCAAAACCCCCGGTGACTGCATTTTAGGCGGATTCGAAACTTTCAGGACACGTCATGCATACGCCCGCCATCACCGGTACTGGTGTTTTCACGCCAGAAAACGTCATCACCAACGCTGAGCTTGTCCAAGCGTTCAACGCCTATGCTGATAAGCAGAACGCCGAAAACGCCGAAGCCATTGCCAATGGTGAGATGGAGCCGATGCAGCATTCATCGGAAGAGTTCATCGTAAAAGCCTCCGGCATCGAAAACCGCTATGTCATGGACAAAACTGGCGTACTTGATCCGGACAAGATGTACCCCGCACTGCGTCAGCGCAGCGACGATGAACCGGGTATCATGACGGAAATGGCCATCGACGCTTGCAACAAAGCACTGGCGCAGGCCGGGCGCACGGCCGCGGATGTCGATCTGGTCATTTGCGCTGCTTCGAACCACGAACGGGCCTATCCCGCGGTTGCGATTGAAATCCAACAAGCCCTGGGGATTGACGGGTTCGGGTTCGACATGAATGTCGCCTGCTCATCGGCCACATTCGGTATTCAGGCCGCAGCTGACATGGTTCGGTCTGGTTCAATTCGGGCTGCGCTAGTTGTGAATCCCGAGATATGTTCGGGTCATCTGGAATGGCGAGATCGGGATTGCCACTTCATCTTCGGCGACGTGGCAACGGCAACCCTGATCGAACGGATCGAGGACGCACAAGGGCCACATTTTGAGATTCTCTCGACCCGCTGCGCCACAACATTTTCCAACAACATTCGCAACAACAACGGCTTTCTGCGCCGTTCGCGCCCCGACGGGATGGATGATCGACGCGACATGCAGTTCATGCAGAACGGTCGCAAGGTCTTTAAGGAAGTGCTGCCCATGGTCAGCAAACATATCAGCGATCACATGAGCGCCGAGGGCGTGGGCAGCGAAGACCTCAGACGTCTCTGGCTGCATCAGGCCAACAAGACCATGAACGACTTTATTGGCAAAAAGGTGCTGGGGCGCGAGCCCGAAGCGGATGAGCAGCCCAATATCCTTCAGGATTATGCCAACACCTCATCTGCCGGTTCGATCATCGCGTTTTCCAAACATTCGGACGACTTGGAAGACGGAGATGTCGGGCTGATCTGTTCGTTTGGCGCTGGCTATTCGGTCGGATCGGTGATCGTAAAACGGCACACCTGACCTAAGACCCCGTCGCATCCTGCACGCGGAAAATCTGGAACACCGCGTCGGCGCTGGTGGGTATCTCCACCACGTTTTCTGGCAGCTTGCCCTGGATCATACCTGCCGGGAACCCATCGCCGTCCGAGACACTGGACCAATAGGTGGCACGTGGGTGCGATTTGCAGATCAATATGTAGTCCACACCCAGTTCGTTAAGACGCGGGCCCGCATCGACCGATTCGGACCGGAACAAGTCAATCTGCGCCAGCATACCGGCCTTGTTCCGATGGTAATTCCCCGCCAAAACCGAATGATCCGTATGCCGCAGGATCTGAGCGGCATAGTCGAAATCAGCGATGATGAAGCCCGGCTCAAGCTCCTGCAGCGGACGAATGGCCTGCTGGGTGTTACATTCAAAAGCCGGTGCCGCTGTTTGCTCAGCCCCCGCTACGTTCGAGGTCACTTGAGGCGCTATACGATCCTCAATCGCGGAACCCGTTTTCGGCGACATGAAGACGACAAACAGAATCATCAGAATCCCAAGGGCCGAACGGCCCTCGGCCCTATATCTGCGATACAGCACGGCTAAGACCTGCGCCTGCACGGCAACCAATGACATGGTCAGGAACGTCATCAGTCGGGACTGATACAAGAACAGAACAAGCCCTGCAGCAATCAGGCACAGAAACAGAGTGTATTCGATTTTCGCATCGCTCCTTCGGATGAACATCACAGATGCAAGGATCAGGAAAATCGATATCAGGATCAGGGCGATCGTCTCACCTGCATGTCTTTGCAGAACCACCAGAACGTTCTGTGACTCGGTGATCTGGCTAAGCCAGAATTGCCTGATGGCCAGCGGCATTTGATCAATTGGGTTTCCAAGACAATAGGGTGCATAAACATACGCCGCAAACACCGCGACGGCTGCAACCAACACAAGGCTTGTGAAACGCCCCCAGACAGCGCTTTGTGAGGTTAAGGCAGCCGCAACAAGCAATCCCAGCGCAGCCAGGCTAAGTGGTAATGCGACGCTGAGCGTCAGAGCATCGCAGCCTGGATAGAAGAAACTGGTGCGGCTGGCCGTCGCAAGGATTGCCACGAGCAAAGTCGCCAAAATCCCAAGGCACATCGCGATGGTTCTGCGCCGGGCCTCGGACCCCGTCAGGGCCCAGTCGAGCGCTGCAAAAACTGTGATCAAGGCGATCTGTGCCAGCGACTCAGTGCCGATCGACAGAGACAGTGCCAGACACGTGCCCAACCACAACCCGGCGTACCGCCTGTCTTGCCGTTGCGCAAAGAACATTAACGCCGCGGCAAACAGCAGAATCTGCAAACCGTGGTGATCAAAGGAATACTGATCGAACTTGCCTGAGTTCAGCAGGGCCAAAACGCCAAAAAGCAGCGCTGCAACCGCCCCTTCACGCCCGCCCAACGCGCCGCCTGTTGCTGCAAAAGCCCAAAGGGTGAGACCCGCCAGCAAGGTAGGCCAGACAAAGCCGGTAACCGCAAAGGCGGCTTCAGACGGCAAGAACACAGCACTGAGTTCATATAGTGCCAGAATCGGTGCATCCACGAACCGGGACCAATGCATCAGCGTCCCCTCGCCTGGACCCAAACGATGCTGATAGGGGTCGAACCACCCCTGCCCGTTCCGCAAATCCTGAACCGAGACCCAGCGCATGAAGTCATCCGGCCCTTCAATCGGGCCCGCCAAAGTCATCAAGGCGACAAGGATCACCAAAGCAAACCAGTACAGGCGGAAAACCAACCTGTCGGACAGGATGCTATACGCCTTATGCCGTGTGTTCATTTTGGATTGCCTTTGACCGACCTGTCTTGGACGCTTTCATATCGACCAGAAATGACGGAATTGAGGCACCAGGCATCCGCACCAGAGCCTTGACGCATCACAGGGCTTGGGCCCTTGCTCAGCTGACGCTTTCTTCTTCCAGATGCAACTTCATCTCGATCAGAACCTGTTGTAGAAGGCTGGTTTCTTTCAGCAAACGCTTGGCTTCGTTCACGGTGATGATACCGTCTTCGATGGCGGCCTGGTATTCTGTCATCAGCATCGCAAAACGCTGGCTCAGGGCTATGACATCCGAGTTTACGCCGCCAGTACGAGGGGCATCAGTGTTCCGCCCATCATAGGACAGCGTGATGTTTTTGAGATCAGCCAACGCCGATGTGACATGTGGATAGGATGCGGCGTTTTCAAGTCGGGCGACCGCATCCACGGGCATGAACCGGTCGGCATGTTCCGCGTTGTCGGAATAATACCGGCCAAGTGTCGCCTTGGATTTTCCGGTAATCTCACAGGCCGCTTCGATTCCCACGTCTTTGACCAGCGCCTCGGTGTGTTTCTTCAGATAAGCCCCGATATCTGCCATTGTTTTACCTTTGTTACCTGCATCCGCTGTTCCACCGCCAGTATTGGGGGAAAGCGCCGGGAAATTTCCCATAACAGAGTCATAATTGAAATGTCATACATTGGCTATCCCTCAGATATGCGGGGGATTTTGTGAGTGAGTGGCGGCAGTTCCTGCCGGTAACGAGTGAACGTGAGGCAAGATTATTGGGTCTCACGCTGTTCAGGCCTAATGAAGGCCGATAGCGTCGCTGTTGTAGGCGCAGGGGTTCCATCCCCAAAGAGCCTGTGCTCGACCTTTGCAACTGCAATGGCGGCGTCTATTTTTTCAGGTGTTTTTTGAAGCCTTGTTCCGTCCGCCGATGCGATTTAGACCCGGCTCATGGCAAAGCTGTATTTTAACTATTCAACCATGAACGCGGGCAAATCGACCGTGTTGCTGCAGGCCTCGCACAACTATCGTGAGCGCGGCATGGAAACTTATCTGATGACGGCAGCCGTTGACGGGCGCGACGGCCAGGGACGTATCGCATCGCGTATCGGGATTTCGGAACAGGCAGACACCTTTCGACCCGATGATGATGTGTTTGTGATGATTGATGCCCGCCTAAAACGCGGCGCCGTCGCCTGTGTGTTTATTGATGAGGCTCAGTTTTTGTCTGAGGATCAAGTCTGGCAACTGGCCCGCGCCGTCGATGACCTGAATGTCCCGGTTCTGGCCTACGGGTTGCGCGTCGACTTTCAGGGTAAGTTGTTTCCCGGCTCTGCCGCTCTATTGGCCCTGGCCGATGAAATGCGCGAGGTTCGCACCATCTGCAAATGCGGGCGCAAAGCCACTATGGTGATTCGTCAGGACGCGAACGGCAACGCAATCACCGAAGGCGCGCAGGTGCAGATCGGCGGGAATGAGACCTATGTCTCACTTTGCCGCAAACACTGGCGCGAGGCTGTCGGTGACTAGTTTCAGACACAGACCCAAAGTGTGTTCAGTGCATACGGCCGCCCAAAGGAACCTTCCCATCCGGTCCGATCAGCATGATCTCACCGCTTTCATCTGGCAGACCCAGAACCAGAACTTCGGACATAAATTTGCCAATCTGGCGCGGCGGAAAATTGACCACGGCCATGACCTGCTTGCCCACCAAAGTAGCGGGATCGTAATGGGCTGTGATCTGGGCCGAGGTTTTTCGCTCACCAATCTCATCACCAAAATCGATCCACATCTTGATCGCGGGCTTGCGGGCCTCGGGATAGGGTTCGGCACGGATGACCTCACCAACCCGGATATCCACTTTAAGAAAATCATCAAAGCTGATTTCACGCACGAGATAATTCCTTTGACCGGTCCGTCGCGGCTTTGACCGCGCGGTGCAGAAGATCGGGGAAGCCGTCCTTTTCATCCATCAACACCTTAAGCGCAGCCTGAGTGGTGCCGTTGGGTGAGGTGACGTTGACGCGTAGCTGCGTCGGGCCGTCTTCGGCAGCGATGGCAAGCGCCCCTGCCCCGGCAACCGTAGACTTGGCCAGTTTCATGGCCAGATCATCCGGCAACCCTTGCGCTGCACCCGCAGCCGCCAGTGTTTCAATCAAATGGAACACATAGGCCGGACCTGAACCGCTGACACCGGTGACCGCATCAATCTGCGCCTCTTCCGACAGTCGGACGGTTTCACCAATCGCGGCAAGAAGGTCCTCGGCCAGTTTCTGTTCCTCCTCGCTTACATGCGCATTGCCAATCATCGCCGTGATCCCCCGCCGGATCGCCGCCGGTGTGTTGGGCATGGCGCGAATGATCGGGGTGCCTGCGCCCAAAACACTCTCGAATGTTGCAATCGACGTACCCGCGGCGACAGACACGAACAGGCTGCCACCACCGCCCAGCACCTGAATGGCAGGCAGAGCATCCCCCATCATCTGCGGTTTAACGGCAACCAGAACAACAGCAGGCGCGTTCGGCAATGTGGTGTTGATATGAACGCCCTGCGCCCGCAGCCAATCTGAGGGATAAGGATCGATCACCCAAACGGATGAGGCGGGCAGACCGTGTTCCAGCCAACCCGCCAACATCGCGGACCCCATCTTTCCGCAACCCAAAAGCACCAGGCCGTTTTCGGCCACGCGCGACATGTCCATGATTGCCCCTCCCCTTACATATCGGTTCGGGGCAAAGCTTTACGCCCGGCCGTATGCCTCTGCAATGGCAACCTGTATCGCATCTTCCGGATCGCGATTGCCCCATGTGACCAGTTGAATTGCGGGGTAGTAGCGTTCAGCGCTCATGACTGCAGCTGATATCATGGTGTTGATCTGATCCGGGCTGGCCATCTGGCCACCAGCCAAAACCAAGCCATAGCGGTAGACCATCAGTTTCTGGTTTGCCCAGTAGGTGAATGCACCGGCCCAGCACTGATCGTTCATCTTGTTCAGCAGTTCATAAAGCTCGCTCTCACGCTCGGATGGGGGTTCCATCTCGAACGAACAGACCATGCGCAGTGTTTCGTCATAGTTCGACCAGGCCAACGTGATCGAATATGTCCGCCACTGCCCTTCAACCGCCATAGCAATCTGATCGTCCCCAATACGATCAAAATCCCAGTCGTGATGTTCGGCCAGGTGTTCAACAATATCGATTGGATGAAGGTCTTCTTCGAGAAACTGCTCGGAAAGGGCCATAATGCCACCTCACTAATCTCTAGCATGTTGGGGCTGGCAGCGCCCCAGCGCTAGTTGCCTGCTCTACAAGCCGGGCTTCCCCCGTAGGCCTGTACTAAATATGGTGCGACGCGAGGCGAGTTCTGGCAACCCTATTTCTTGGGGATAACAGCAATAAGTTGTGGACAGCTGGCAACGACGATCAAAATATTGGCGTTGGATGCAGCTTTGTCTTGATTAAATCCTGCAAGGCGGCAAGATACACAGCACCGCACAAACCGGGAAAGGTCTGCGCGGTGCTCGGTGTTTTCAGAAAATCAAACGTGTGGGCGCTATTTGTCCAGTTTCGCCTCAAGCGCGGCGATGCGAGCTTCGAGCGCCGTGTTCTCCTCGCGCGCTTTCTGAGCCATCGCGCGCACCGCATCGAACTCTTCCCGCGTTACAAAATCCCGGTCTGCCAGCCAGCGGTCCAGCATTGATTTCATCGCGTTCTCGGCCTCTTCCCGCGCGCCCTGCGCCACGCCCATGGCGTTGGTCATCAACTGAGAGACATCGTCGAGGATCTTGTTGCGGGTTTGCATGGCTTTACTCCGATAACGCTGTTGCTCTCTATATGGGGGATGATTGGCGCAGGCTCAAGGTTGACTTGCCATGCAAACCCCGGGCAATGAGACGCACATGCAGGCTGTTCTGAATTTCCCCGATCTGTCACCCGAACTCTTCTCGATCTCATTGTTCGGGATGGAGTTCGCTCTGAGGTGGTACGCATTGGCCTATATCGCGGGCATCCTGATCGCCTGGCGAATGGCTGTCATTGCCTTGCGGCGGCCTGCATTGTGGCGCAACGATGCACCGCCGATGCAGCCCGAACAGTTGGAGGACCTGATGACCTGGATCATTCTAGGCGTCATCCTCGGTGGGCGCCTTGGCTTCGTTCTGTTTTATCAACCAGCCTACTACCTAGCGCACCCGGTGGATATTCTGAAAGTCTGGCAAGGCGGCATGGCATTTCATGGCGGTCTGTTGGGGGTCATCGTTGCGTCTTACCTCTATGCGCGTCGTCATGCCCTGCCGATCCTGTCGCTGGGTGATCTGGTGGCCTATGCTGTGCCGCCCGGCCTGTTGCTGGGACGTTTGGCCAACTTCACCAACGCCGAATTATGGGGTCGCCCGAGCGAGCTGCCCTGGGCCGTGATCTTCCCCGGCACTGCCGCGCAGGATTGCCCAGGCGTCGTTGCGGGCTTTTGCGCGCGTCATCCATCGCAGCTTTATGAAGCCGCACTTGAAGGGTTGATCTTGGGTGCCGTGCTTCTGTGGCTGGTCTATCGCCGCGGTGCCTTTCGCAAACCCGGCCTGATCATGGGCGTGTTCCTCGCGGGCTATGGTGCCTCACGGTTCATTGTCGAGTTCTTTCGGCAGCCGGATGCTCAGTTCGTCTCACCCGGCAACCCGTTGGGCTTGGCCTGGCAGGTCGGAGGCTACGGCCTGACAATGGGCCAGGTATTATCGCTTCCGATGATCGCCATTGGCCTGTGGTTTGCCCTGCGTGCCCGGCGGGCGGCATGACGCTAAAGGACCATCTGATCGGTCGCATTCACCATGATGGCCCGATGAGCGTGGCTGACTTCATGTCTGAATGCCTGCTGCATCCCACGCTGGGTTACTACAGCACGCGCGACCCGTTTGGGGCGCAAGGGGATTTCATTACCGCCCCCGAGATCAGTCAGATGTTCGGAGAACTGATCGGTCTGTCACTTGCACAAAGCTGGATGGATCAAGGTTGCCCGAGCCCGTTTACATTGGCCGAGCTTGGCCCCGGACGCGGGACTTTGATGTCCGATATACTGCGCGCCACCCGGCAGGTTCCAGGGTTTCACGAAGCAGCACAGATGTATCTGGTCGAAGCTTCGCCCGCGCTTAGACAGGTTCAGGCGAAAACGCTGGGCCAGTACACGCCCAATTGGATCGGCGCTACCACCGAACTGCCCGAACAGCCCCTGTACCTGGTCGCTAATGAGTTCTTTGACGCCCTGCCCATTCGCCAGTTCATCCGAGAGGGCGAAGGTTGGCGAGAACGACGGATTGGCGTGACTGAAGACGGCCTTGCATTCGGTCTGGGGCCTAACACGCCTCAGATTGCCTTGAACGACCGGCTGGGCGACACCAACGATGGTGACCTTGTCGAAATATGCGTGGCCGCAACACCGATCGTGACGGATATCGCCACCTGCATCACCTCCTATGGCGGAGTGGCTTTGATCATCGACTACGGCGATTGGCGCTCGCTGGGCGATACGCTGCAAGCCGTTAAAGCGCATGAGAAGGTTAAACCGTTGGACAATCCGGGTCAGTCTGATCTGACCTCGCATGTTGATTTTGAGCCGCTGGCAATGGCGGCCCGTGCTTCAGGATGCGCGCATACCCGGCTGACGCCACAAGGCGTGTTTCTGGAACGATTGGGGATCACCGCACGCGCGCAGGCATTGACAAAAAACCTGAACGTGCCAGAGCAGAAACGCCTTATCAGCGCACATCGCCGGTTGACGCATCCTGATGAAATGGGAAACCTGTTCAAAGTGCTGGGCCTGTACCCTGCACAATCAGCACCACCGCCGGGACTGGAGCCATGACACTGGAAATCTTGACCTCCGACATGCTGTCGCCCGTGCGGCACGGGTTCTTTACACGACGAGGCGGCGCGTCTTCTGGTATCTTTGCCGGTTTGAATTGCGGGCACGGATCGTCGGATCAGACACAAGCTGTTGCGCTGAACCGAAACAGGGTCGCGGCAGCCATGGAAGTGACGCCTGAGCGGCTGATTGGCATTCATCAGGTCCATTCACCAACCGTTCTGACAATTGATGCGCCGTTACAGGGCGAGAAACCCAAAGCTGATGCAATTGTTACCGCAACTCCCGATCTTGCGCTGACCATACTGACCGCCGATTGCCAACCGGTTCTTTTTGCCGATCCCGAGGCTAAAGTAATCGGTGCCGCCCATGCCGGATGGCGTGGGGCGCTGGACGGCGTGCTGGAAGCAACGCTTGACGCGATGGAGGCGTTGGGCGCGCAACGTGCAAACATCCGCGCCGCAATCGGACCATCCATCTCGCAGCGCGCCTACGAAGTCGGCCCCGAGTTTCTGGATGATTTTCTGGCAGAGTCCCCGAATAACAGCCGTTTCTTTGCAAATGGGCAGGAAGATCGGATGCAATTTGACCTGCCAGCATTTGGGCTTCACCGGCTGCGCCAGGCGGGCGTTGGCCAGGCCGAATGGACCCGGCATTGCACCTATTCCGACCCTGACCGGTTCTATTCTTACCGACGCGCAACCCATTCGAAAGAAGCGGATTACGGCCGTTTGATTTCGGCGATCCGGTTATAGAAATAGTTCCAATTAAGGCGAAATCGCCACCTTTCCGCCACAATCATTGTGTTTATCTGAAGGCAGAATCGTAGTGTTTTTGCCAGTGTTCAGATCGTTACCTGACGTCCACACAAGTGGACTCTGGCGCTTCAAATTGGAGGAGTTGCCAAACTTCACTTTCAGTCCTGATTTTATCCCGGATAAGCCACAACTCTGCCGCAAAACGGCGTGATCTTGGTGGCATAAGGGAAAAAGGGCAGTAAGCCCTATCAATACAGGATCAGAGAATGAAATCGAAAACTCGCTTTCTAAACGCGGTCTTAGCCGCGGCGCAGGACCAGAAACTGGAAATGCCATGGAAACGGGTTTCAAGCCATTCTGTCAGGGTCGCCCGCCGGTTGATGGCGCGACGCTGAACCAGAAAACCACCAGGACCAAGCTGCCGGTCCTGCGTTGGAGTGCGTATCGGGAATGCTTCGGCCCGGTGACGTGGGATCGCCATATGACGGCGATCGTGTGTTCAGAAGTGTGTGTGTGGGCAATTTGCGCCCGCAAAGTACGAGTTTGCCTGGGGGGTCAATGTGTTGACCAATGGAAAGCGAAGGTTTTGTCGCTGTGCACCGCCGTCATTGGCAGTGTCCAAGGGTCCCTCATTTATTTCAGGGCAAAGAACTATTCCGTTGGACGGGCCTGTACGGGGGTATGCCTCGTCTGTTCGGAGATTAGAAAGGAAGGAATATAAGTGACTATTCCTAGCTCACTGGCCCGTGCGGCCCGCAATGCGGTTGATACATCCGCCTTGCTGCGCGAGGTTCCAAGACAAGCATCAAAGCCAAAGGCGCAACTGCGCCGGTATGAGGTAAGCACTCTGCTCGACAATGGGGATGTCGCGCAAACACGCCATATTGCACCAGCATTGCCCATGTTCGAAGACGCATTTTGCGCCTTCTCGCGTGGATCGCTGGTGGAAACCGAACATGGCCCTCTGGCTATTGAAGACCTTATGCCGGGGGACACCGTTCTGACCCAAGATGGGTCGTCGGAAACCGTGGTCTGGAAAGGGTCAGTCACTCTCATCCCAGGGCGCGAAGATTCGTATGGGCGCACACGTCCTCTGACACGGATCATGGCGGATACGTTCGGCATGCAGAAGCCTTTGTCCGGTGTGATCGCCGGCCCGGCGGCGCGATTGCTGGGCACGCCGGGGCATCTGCGGCACATTTATGGGGACGGGCCGGTTCTGACACCAGCGTCAGAGTTTCAGGACGGCATGAACGTCATTGAAACAATGCCGCCAACTCCGGTAGAGTTGTTTCACATTTGCCTGAAGAAGCATTCGGTCATTCGCGTTGATGGGTTGCAGTTTGAAACCTATCATCCTGGGGTAAACGCGGTTCGTTTGATCAGCCATTCCCTACGGTCGATTTATTTGAATCTGTTCGCGCATGTCGAAACACTGAACGATTTCGGCCCGTTGCTGATGCCGCGCGCCGGAGACGGAGAGGTCGACGCTCTGACGGCGTGAAATTTACATACTACTGCAGAGCGGGGGCATCATGCAGATTTTACTAAGCTGGATTGTATCCTTGGCGGTGGCGGCAATGCTGCCACCCTGCCAGCCACATCCAAAACAAACGCGGTTCACGCGGTACGGTTCATACGCTCTTCCAGAACGTCGAATGGTACGCCTGGCTCGTCTTTTGCGCCTCGGATAACAAGCGAGGTTTTTACGCTGGCCACGTTCGGCGTCGTCAGCAGTTCACCCGTCAGGAATTGCTGAAAGCTGCTCAGGTCGGGGGCGACGCATTTCAGAATGAAATCCACCTCGCCGTTGAGCATGTGGCATTCACGGACCAGCGGCCATTCGCGGCAACGTTCTTCGAATGCGCGCAGTTCGGATTCAGCCTGGCTGTCCAGGCCGACCATGGCAAAAACCTGAACTTCAAATCCCAATTCACGCGCGTTTACCGCTGCGTGGTAGCTGTTGATATAGCCTGAGTCTTCCAAAGTGCGCACGCGGCGTAAACACGGCGGCGCTGAGATACCGACACGTTTGGCAAGCTCAACATTGGTCATCCGACCGTCAGCCTGCAGCTCTGCCAGAATCTTGCGATCAATCTCATCCAGCCGTGTGGTGACCATAAAGTGCTCCTGATTTTTCGGTTCTTATATCAGCACCCTCCGCTTGCGCAATAATCTTTCGCTGTTGCGCAATATTCTTTGTTTTCAAATCGCAAAAACCACCAAGCCCCTGCCCCGTTCGTGAAAAGGAAAGGGCTTTAAGCCCTGCGCGCACGCCGCTATATCGGTGCGACGGGCGAAACGCCCAAGTCAGGCAGTTCGAGCGGGGGTACTATGGCCGAGACACGACACACCAAGGTTCTGATCATCGGATCGGGACCTGCAGGATATACCGCAGGCGTTTATGCCAGCCGGGCCATGTTGGAACCCATTCTGGTGCAAGGCATTGAACCGGGTGGTCAACTGACCACCACGACCGAGGTCGAGAACTGGCCCGGCGATACCGAGGTTCAGGGCCCCGACCTGATGGTGCGGATGCAGGACCACTCCAAGGCGATGGGCTGTGAGGTGATCGGCGATATCATCAGCGATCTGGACCTCAGCAAGCGCCCCTTTACCGCCAAGGGCGACAGCGGCACCATCTATACTGCGGATGCGGTTATTCTAGCCACAGGCGCCCGCGCCAAATGGCTTGGTCTGCCATCGGAAGAGAAATTCAAAGGCTTTGGTGTCTCGGCCTGCGCAACCTGCGATGGTTTCTTCTATCGCGGGCAGGAGATCGTTGTAATCGGCGGCGGCAACACGGCCGTGGAAGAGGCTTTGTTCCTGACTAACTTTGCCAGCAAAGTGACCCTGATCCACCGTCGGGATGAGTTGCGCGCCGAGAAAATCCTGCAGGATCGCCTGTTCAAGAACGAAAAGATCGAGCCCCTTTGGTTCCACCAATTGGAAGAAGTCGTTGGAACGGATGCGCCACTGGGTGTTGAAGGCGTTCGGGTCAAAAACGTTCAGACCGGCGATATCACCGAGATCCCTTGCAAAGGTGTTTTCGTCGCCATCGGTCACGCACCCGCTAATGAGTTGGTCAAAGACACATTGGAAACACACATGGGCGGCTATGTCGTGACCAAGCCGGGTTCGACCGAAACCTCAATCCCAGGCGTGTTTGCTGCGGGCGATCTGACCGATCACATCTACCGCCAGGCCGTTACCAGCGCGGGCATGGGCTGCATGGCCGCCCTGGATGCCGAGCGTTTTCTGGCCGAACAGGAATAGAAAGGCGCGCAGAGGTTTCGGGGCACGTCGAACTCTCTGCCCTTTTACCTTCTGCGGTTCAGGTCGGCTTGACCCGTGCAAGCCTGCCCCTCACACTCCACCCTAACGAAGCATTCGCGGGTACCGGCATTGGATAACGCACTTTGGCGCGGCGGGTGGGCAGCCCAGCTACGGATTGGCAGCGGCCTGATCCTGTTTGTTTTCGCGTTTTTTCACTTTATCAATATCGGGCTGGGCCTGTTTCACACCGACTATCTGCACGGGATGCAGGATGGTCGCAAGGCGATCACCCGACACAATGCCGTCAGCCTGCTGTTCTATGCCGCGCTGATCCTTCACGCGGCCCTTGCGGTGATCTCGGTCATCCAGCGCAGAACATTGCGGATGCCGTTCAGTTCAGCATTGCAGATTGTGCTGGGGTTATTGATCCCGCTGCAATTGATTTCGCACATCGTGCATACCCGCATCGCGCATGAGGTGTTCGACGTCAACGATGAGATGGGGTACATCATCATACTGATGTGGCCCAGCTCAGCCATCTGGATGCAAAGCCTGCTGCTGCTGATCGTCTGGATACATGGCTGTATCGGCCTTCATATGTGGCTGCGCCTGACCAGTTGGTGGTCAAAAACCGTTCCCTATCTGATCGGCGTAGCTGTTTTTGTGCCCTCTTTCGCATTGGCCGGTGTCTTAACTGAGGGCCGGCGCATCTGGGTGGATTTCGCAGATGAGTTTCTGCGTGAGCAATACATTGAGCACTATAACTGGCCATCACCTGAAACCTTCGGCGTCCTGCTTACTATGAAGAACAACGCCGTTCTGGGCTTTCTGATCACGCTCGGCGCATGCGGGGTCTTCTTTCTGGGCCGCAAGCTTTGGCGTCGCAGGCATTCGGTGCGGATCGCCTATGCGCAAGGCCCGGATGTGGTTGCAGAAAAAGGCATGACATTGCTTGAAATATCTCAAGCCAACGGCATCCCACACACGGCGCTGTGCGGAGGCAAGGGGCGTTGCACCACATGCCGTGTCATTGTCGAAGATGGCAGCGAAGGGCTGGATGCCCCCAGTGAGGTCGAGGCCCGCAGCCTGGCTGCGGTGGGTGCCTCGCCCCAAACCCGACTCGCCTGCCAAATCCGCCCAACCGATCCTCTAACTGTGTTTCGCGTCTTTCGCCCGGATGGCGAGCGGAATCGAGGGCATGCCAGCCAAGGACAAGAACGGCAATTGGCCGTGCTGTTTTTGGATATGCGGGGTTTTACGGCGCGTACGACCGGGCAGCTTCCTTACGACATCGTCTTTCTGTTGAACCGGTTCTTTGACGCCATAGTCCCGGCCATCACCGATGCGGGCGGCGTAGTCGACAAATACATGGGTGATGGGTTGTTGGCCGTGTTTAACAAAGCCAACGCCGCCGTCTCTGCCAAATCAGGGCTAGACGCTGCGATTGAAATCAGCCTTGCTCTGGAAGGTTTCAACCAACGCCTCGCAGCCGAAGGAAGCCCGGGCATTCGTATCGGAATGGGCCTGCATCTAGGTGATCTGGTGCTGGGTGAAATCGGCGCCGCAGGGCACGCATCGCACACCATTATCGGCGATGCTGTCAATGTTGCCAGCCGCCTTGAAAGCGAGACCAAAGCACTTGGGGTCGAACTGCTGGTGTCGAAGGAATTGCTGCAAGCGGCAGAAGTGGCAATCAATCCCGAGCAGATCCAATTGTTCCAGCTACGTGGCGTGACCGAACCGGTTCCCGCCGTGCCTGTTACACGTGCCGCAGAGCTAAGCGACCTCACCACCAGAGAAGAACAAGCATCCTCTGCCTGATTGCATCGCGCTACCGAAACAGAACCACGGTCGCCTTTGGTATTGTGTACGGGAAAATCCTTCCATTTCCGGGGAAATCAGCGCATATCGTCCTTTGTTTCGCGACGGTGGTGGACTTCGGGTAAGAGTCGGGGCAAATCCGCCTCGAAACGGCCGAGAATCACCGGCAAATTTACACTGTGACAAGAGTATTCTGATGACGATGTTAAGTAATCTGGCTCCGATCCCCGAACTGTATGTATCGTATGACTCGGCCCAGAAGTTGAAAGTTGAAGCCGCCGATCTGACAAGCTGGGACCTGAGCCCGCGCCAGATCTGCGATCTGGAGCTGTTGATGAACGGCGGGTTCAACCCGCTCAAAGGTTTCCTGAGCGAAGCCGACTATGACAACGTCGTCGAGAACATGCGCTTGGCCGATGGCACCTTGTGGCCCATGCCCATCACGCTGGACGTTAACGAAGACTTTGCCCAAGGGATTGAGCTGGGCCAGGATATCGCCCTGCGCGATCAGGAGGGCGTGATCCTTGGCACCATGACTGTGACCGACCGATGGACACCGGACAAGTCGCGTGAGGCCGAGAAAGTCTTTGGCGCCGATGACGATGCACACCCTGCGGTTAACTACCTGCACAACGCGGCTGGCAAGGTCTATTTGGGCGGTCCCGTTGTCGGCATCCAGCAGCCGGTGCACTATGATTTCCGCGCCCGTCGGGATACACCGAATGAACTGCGCGCCTATTTCCGCAAGCTGGGCTGGCGCCGCATCGTGGCCTTCCAGACACGCAACCCCCTGCACCGCGCGCACCAGGAACTGACCTTCCGCGCCGCCAAGGAAGCGCAGGCAAACCTGCTAATCCATCCGGTTGTCGGCATGACCAAGCCGGGCGACGTCGATCACTTCACCCGCGTCCGCTGCTATGAGGCGGTGCTGGACAAATACCCGGCCTCGACCACGTCGATGAGCCTGCTGAACCTGGCCATGCGCATGGCTGGCCCGCGTGAGGCAGTGTGGCACGGCCTGATCCGCGCAAACCACGGCTGCACCCACTTCATCGTCGGGCGCGACCATGCAGGGCCTGGCAAAAACTCGGCTGGTGAGGATTTCTATGGGCCTTATGACGCACAGGACCTGTTCCGCAAACACCAGGATGAAATCGGCATCGAAATGGTCGACTTCAAACATATGGTCTATGTGCAGGAACGCGCCCAGTACGAACCAAATGACGAGATTCTGGATAAGGATAATGTCACCATCCTGAACATCTCGGGCACCGAGTTGCGCCGCCGCTTGTCCGAGGGGCTTGAAATCCCAGAATGGTTCAGCTTCCCCGAAGTTGTCACAGAACTGCGCAAGACCAAGCCGCCGCGCAGCCAGCAGGGCTTTACCGTGTTCTTCACAGGTTTCTCAGGGAGCGGAAAATCCACCATTGCCAACGCGTTGATGGTCAAGCTGATGGAGATGGGTGGCCGCCCGGTAACCCTGCTGGATGGTGACATCGTGCGGAAGAATTTGTCTTCGGAACTGGGCTTCTCGAAAGAGCACCGCGACCTGAACATTCGCCGCATCGGGTATGTCGCGTCTGAGATCACCAAAAACGGTGGCATCGCCATCTGCGCGCCGATTGCGCCCTATGCCACTACCCGTCGCGCCGTGCGCGAAGAGATCGAGCAGTTCGGTGCCTTCTGCGAGGTCCATGTGGCGACCAGTATCGAGGAATGCGAACGCCGCGACCGTAAGGGGCTCTATAAGCTGGCCCGCGAAGGTAAGATCAAGGAATTCACCGGGATCTCAGATCCTTACGACGTTCCCCAAAACCCTGAACTGAGCGTCGAGACCGAGAATGTCGAGGTCGACAATTGCGCCCACCAGGTCCTGCTAAAACTGGAAAGCATGGGCCTGATCGCCGGGTAACATACCAGAATACAGAAAGCCCCCGCCTAGACCGGGGCTTTTCTTTTGGCTGAACCCAAAATGCGGTCACATCTGATCGGGCAAGTCCAGCTGTCCGCGCATCAGCACATGTCCACGCCCTGCGACCTTGATTCCGGTCATCGCCTCAGATGGCCCAACGCGGGTTACGGTCGCCTGACCGGGGCGGCCCATGTCATGCCCCTGCTCTGCGATGAAACTGTCTTTTGCCATCAACCCGTGTTTCCAAAGATAGGCGGCCATCGCACCAGTCGCTGATCCGGTAAACGGGTCCTCGGGCGGGCTGGGAGGGGCCAGCAAGAGACGCGAGAATGTATCGCCCTGAGGCGTTGCACCCTGCAAGGTCACCAGAAACGGCTCGGCCATGTCCGAACCGGAAAACCCGGCAGCGGCGGCAACTTTGCGCAATGGCCCTACGTCAAGCTGTGCTGCACGCAACGCCTCATGATCTCGCAGAACTGTTATGCAAAAGGGCAGCCCGGTCGAAACGAACTGAGGCGGAGATATAATGACACTTTCTGGCAGCCCGATGGTCGAGGCAACAAGTTCAGCAGGTACATGCGCACCGAATTCCGGCGCGACCTGGGTCATCTCGATCTCGTCCCCATTCAACTTGATCGCCACAAGCCCCGCACCTGTTTCAAGTGTCAGAGCATCGCCCGAGATCAAACCACGCGACCGCATCGCAGTCACCGTCGCGATTGTCGGATGTCCGGCAAAGGGGATCTCGCGACTGGCCAGAAAATACCGCACCTGAATATCGGCAACATCGGATGGCCCGGTGAATGTGCATTCCACCAGTGAGGTTTCGCGGACATAGGCCATGCAAACATCTGCTGGGAGAACCGCGCCATCGTGGACAACGGCACATCCGTTGCCCCCAAAGGCGCGGTCACTGAAGGCATCCACCCAATCAAAGTCAAAACAGCTCATCACGCGGCCTCCGAACACAGGAAAAAAGCGGCGGGGTTCGCCGGTTTCAAACCATCGCGCGTGTCATTGGGATTGTCACGCCCAAATCAGGCGTAAAGGGGCCCTCAGTGAACGGCCACCGGAGACAGATCATGCTGTCGCGCCAGAACAAAGGCCAGCTTGCGATCGGCGACTAGCGCCAATTGCTGACCATCGGAATCATGCACGGCGTAGAGTTGATCCAGATCACCTGCCTGATCCTGCAGATCACTTGGCAGATCGGCAACCTCGACCGTTTTGACATAAACGATACGGTCGCCTTCGGTGTTGATTTCAATCGGTGTATTCATTGCTCTTACCCCTTCCGTATGTTGATTGTCTGCACCACGGTTTCCGGCACGGCGCGGGTTAGATCCACATGCAGCAGACCGTTCTCCATGATCGCCTCGCCCACCTCGACGCCGTCGGCCAGCACAAACATGCGCTGAAACTGGCGCGCCGCGATGCCACGGTGCAGGAAGATGCGCCCCTCGCTATCGTCACGCTGACGGCCACGGATCACAAGTTGGCGATCCTCGATGGTGATCGACAGGTCTTCTTCGGCAAACCCGGCGACAGCCAGGGTAATCCGGTACGAAAAATCCGACGTCTGTTCGATGTTATAGGGCGGGTACCCTTCGTTACCGGCCTTTGCAGACCGTTCCAAAAGGCGTTCCAACTGCTCGAACCCCAAAAGATGCGGGTATGAGCCAAGAGTAAGTTTTGACACGTTTTCTCGTCCTTTATTGCCAAAGCGACGTGTGGTGCGGCCCCGTTCTGGCAACCGCGCACTATAGAATATGGGAAGAAACCAGGATGTCCACAAGGTCTGGCGTGATAACGTCTGACACACTATCTTGTTGAGTAAGCACCACAACCAGCCCGAGTCGCCAATGAACGCGCCCACCGATCTTTCGATGAAAACCGATGACGTTTTGCGGGTTGAGCTTGAAGTTTTCCGCCGGCAGCACCGTGATCTGGACGAAGCCATCGAAGCGTTGCATGACCGCGGGACGGCAGATCAGCTGACCTTGCGGCGGCTGAAAAAAGAAAAGCTGCGCCTGAAGGATATCATCCGCCTTATCGAGGATCGTCTAACGCCGGACATCATCGCCTGATATCGGCTTAACGCATTGCCACGAAGGCGGATTTGGATATAGTTCGCGCTCTGCGAACAGGGCGGGGATCAAGCGGATGGGTAACGTCAAAGTCGGGATCATCATGGGTAGCCAGTCGGACTGGCCCACGATGAAGGAAGCCGCAGATATTCTGGACGAATTGGGTGTCGCCTATGAAAAGCGTATCGTGTCGGCCCACCGCACGCCGGATCGCCTGTGGGACTATGGTAAAACTGCCGTCGAACGCGGCTTGAACGTGATCATCGCAGGCGCGGGCGGTGCGGCGCATCTACCGGGCATGATGGCCTCAAAAACTCGGGTGCCGGTGATTGGCGTTCCTGTTCAGACCCGTGCTCTGTCAGGTGTTGATTCTCTGTATTCCATTGTGCAGATGCCCAAAGGTTTCCCGGTTGCCACCATGGCCATCGGATCAGCCGGTGGTGCAAACGCAGGGCTGATGGCCGCAGGGATCCTGGCACTGCAGGATGACGCTTTGGCCCAGCGGCTGGACGCATGGCGCATGACTTTGTCAGCCTCTATCGCAGAAGAACCCGAAGGATGAGCCGGATCGGCTTTGTCGGAACCGGCCATATCGCGGCCCCAATGGTGCGCATTCTGGCGACCAAAGGTCATGACATCTGGGTCACGACACGCAATACCGAGGTATCCGGGCAACTCAAATCAGAACTGGGTGTAACCGTCGCGGATGCACAATCCGTTGTCGACGCATCGGACATCGTGTTTTTGTGTCTGCGCCCACAGGTGGCCGCTGATATTCTGACACCTCTGATCTTTCGCGCGGATCAACAGATTGTTTCTGTAATGGCCGCCGTTTCGACAGATCAATTGGCAAAGCTCTGTGCACCTGCGTCGGATTTCGTGCAGACCATCCCCCTGGGTTTTCTGGCAACCGGTGGTTGCCCATTGGCCGCTTTAGGCAATGATCGCCTGTTGGCCGATCTCTTCGAACCGGAAAACCCAGTGATCAAGGTCGCTGACGAGGCCGCGCTGAACGCCCATTTCGCGATCTGCGCCATGGTTCCCGGGATGCTGGATTTGATGGCGACCGGAGCAGATTGGTTGGCCGGTCAAACCGGAAACGCAGACGGTGCGGAATTTTATACGACACAACTGATCTCGGGCTTCCTTTCCGCGATGGAAAAGGGCAAAGCAGGGCAACTTGCGGCAGAGCGCGACGCGCTGGCCACGGACGGAACGCTGAGCCTGCAAATGACCGATGCGCTACGGTCGGGCAAGGCACATGACGCGCTGAACGCTGCCCTGGCCGCGATCGGCAAACGGTTGGAGACCTGATGATGACACAGATGCTGGCCCCCGGTGCGAAGGTTGGAATTCTGGGCGGTGGTCAGTTGGGCCGCATGCTGTCAGTCGCGGCGGCGCGGCTGGGCTTTGTCAGCCATATCTACGAGCCCGGTGCGAACCCACCTGCCGGTCAGGTCGCAGATCGGGTGACAACGGCGGCTTACGACGATTCCGAGGCGCTGAGGGCCTTTGCAGAGTCGGTTGATGTCATCACTTATGAGTTCGAGAACATCCCAACCGAGGCGCTGGATATATTAGAAGCGCATCGCCCTATTCGCCCTGGACGCGAAGCCTTGCGCGTCAGTCAGGATCGGCTGACCGAAAAGCGGTTCTTGCAGGAGCTGGGCCTGAACACAGCGCCTTTTGCGGATGTGTCAGATCTGAGCAGCCTTGAGGCCGCAATTGATCAGATCGGAACCCCGGCCATCCTGAAAACCCGCCGGTTCGGTTACGACGGCAAAGGTCAGGCGCGTTTGCAGACACCCGAGGATGCCGAAGCGACCTTGGCCGACATGAATGGCGCGCCTTCGATCCTGGAAGGGTTCGTTGATTTCAGCCATGAGGTGTCAATTATTGCCGCACGCGGGCTGGACGGTCAGGTCGCATGTTTCGATCCGGGCGAAAACGTGCATCGGGACGGTATTCTTCACACGACCACCGTGCCTGCGCGCCTGCACCCAGCGCAACGCACCGACGCGATCCTGCTGGCGGCCAACATCCTGAATGCACTCGAATATGTGGGAGTGTTGGGTGTGGAATTGTTTGTGACACCCGAGGGTTTGATCGTGAATGAGATCGCGCCGCGCGTCCATAACTCTGGCCATTGGACGCAGAATGGTTGCGCCGTCGATCAGTTCGAACAGCATATCCGCGCTGTGGCTGGTTGGCCCTTGGGGGACGGGCAGCGTCACTCGGATGTCGTGATGGAAAACCTGATCGGCGCCGATATGGACCGCGTTCCTGAGCTGGCTCAGGAACAGGACGTCGCCCTGCACCTCTACGGTAAGGCAGAGGTCAAGGCAGGCCGGAAGATGGGACATTTCAACCGGATCACGCGCGCATAGAAATCACGCTGACGCGTGATGCCTCCGGCGGAGGTATTTGTGAACAAGAGAAGCGGACCGGGTTTAAGAGATGAACCGGGCAGCGATGTCCCCGGACATGTAGCTGATGCGTCCTCCGGCCAGTGTGGCGGCGACGCGGTGGCTCTTCCGATCCAGAATGACAAGGTCAGCGCGTTTGCCCGGCTCTATCGTGCCTCGGTCTTCAAGGCCCAGAACACGCGCGGGACCTGATGAGATCAAATCCCAGGCGCCAGCCAGATCCCGCACGCCGCTTTTAGCCAGCATCAACGCCGCACGGCGCGGGCTGGGGTAGTGATAGTCCGAGGCCAGCGCGTCACAGAGCCCCATGGCAATCAGTTCAACAGCGCTGGCATTTCCTTTGTGTGACCCACCCCGGACCACATTGGGTGAACCGAGGATAATGTGATCCCCACCCGAACGTGCAGCCTCGGCCGCTTCCAGAGTTTCGGGGAATTCAGAGATGTGAACACCGCGCTCCCGCCACCATGCCCGGGCATCTGCGGTTGCATCGTCGTGGCTGCCGAGGTGAATACCCAGCCCTTCTAGCTTAGCGCATAGTGCTTCGATCGCAGCGGGAACTTCTGCCTGACGGGCATACATATCAAGCAACATCTGGAAATGAACATCCGGGTTCCGCCCTGCTTTCAGCGCTTGCCCGGTCAGGCGCGGCGGTTTTTTGCCCTGCGTAAGCCGGTCATGTGGCAAGTGGTCGTTGAAGACCACGTAAGGCACTTGCCAGTCTTTGATCCGAACAGCCAGATCGGCATAGTCGTCCAGCATGTGGGTTTCGAACCTTAACTGAGGGATCAAGTCGGTGACGGTGCTGTCCCTAACCGCAGCTATCGCGGCAAAGACCTGTGCGGCAAAATCGGGGCCGCGCACGCCACCTTCCCAGCTATAGAACTGCGCCAGTACTCCGGTGGTGATCCCGTTTGCCGCCAGCTCTGCCTCAACCGACAAAATGCCCTCGTTCATTTGCTTCATGGCACCCCGGCGCGGGGCGATATGGCGTTCGAAACCGTCACCATGTAGGTCGATGATTCCCGGAAGAACCAAAAAACCCGTCAGGTCAATCTGACGCCCAGCGCTTGAGGCCTGCACTTGCCCATCAGCTATTGCTACGGGCACCTGTGTCAGCCCTACGCTCGGCAACAGCACTTCGGCGTTGCACAGCGTCAGCTCCAGCGTGGTCATCTGGTTGGCTCCGACTCTGGCTCAGAGCAGTCCTGCCCGATGCAAATCTCGTCAATGATGTCAGTGACCCCATCCAGCCAGGTTATCTGTGGATCAAACTCACCGAACTCGATGAAATGCAGGGCCTGTGCCATCACGCGCGGATTGTTCATCATGAACGTGTGTGTCACCGGCAAAACGATATGATCCGCCATGCCATCCACCTTGGTGGTTCGGACCGAAACCTTACCATCGTCCCGCCCATCGATCAGTGAAGAAAACACCGGGTTCAATGAGTTCTCGCCCGCGATCACACCCAGTTCGAACTCCACTGCCGGTAGCTTTTGGGGGATGCCTTCAGGCCCAGTGCCCAGTTGCAATCCGGCGGGGCCGTTCAGATAACCGAACACTTCCCATGCGCTAAGTTCGTCAACAAGTTGGCTGCCCTGATTGGGAGGGCCCAGCATGACGACACGGCCCAGGTTTTCCGGTGCGTTGTCCTGAAGCCAATATCGCAACAAGATACCGCCCATGGAATGCGCGACAACATTGGCTGTATCTTCACCGCAGGCTGCAAACGCATCGGGCAGTGTCTGTTCAGCCAGTTCGGGAATGCCCAGATCTGTCGACGGATAGCCCGGACGGATGACGGTGTAGCCATGGGCTTTGAACAACTGCTCCATCACCGAGAACGACGCCTCGGTCCGCGCCAGGCCATGCAACAGGATGACACATTTGGCGCTGGCCGCTGCGGGCAGGCACAGGAAAATGAGGGCGAGCAGAATTCTCATGACCGCCCAATACTGCCTATGAGGGGCTGAGGGAAGACCTACCCTTGGGTCCGGCGCAGAACGGCCAAGGCGATGCCACCCAGCACCAAAGCTGCCCCAGCCAACAGCCGCGCGCCTGCAACTTCACCCAACAGGACCACACCGCCGACAATCGCGATCACTGGCACACTCAGCTGAACCACCGCGGCAACCGAGGGCGCGAGTTGCGGCAAGACCCGGTACCAAAGCGCATATCCCAGGCCCGACGTGACCCCGCCTGACAAAATAGCCAACGCACATCCGGTTACATTGATCTGCCAGTCGCCCCCCAAGAAAACCAGTGCCAACGTCGTTACGGGAAGCGCGACAACAAAGTTCGCCGCTGTCCCGGCCAAGGCGTCTGACTCGGACCGTCCGACCAAAGAATAGATCGCCCAACCAAAACCAGCGGCGACCATCAGCGCAGCTCCCGCTGCGTCTACCTGAACCGCCTCGGTCGGCCATAGTACAAAGGTCAAGCCGCCCAAAGCGACCGCAGCACCTGCAATTTGGCGTCCTGTGGGTGTCGTCCCAGTCAATGCGCCAATCACAAACATGGATATCTGCACAACCCCGAACAGGATCAGCGCCCCAAGACCCGCATCCAGCGTCAAATAGGCCACCGAAAACCCAATCATGTACAAGGATAGGGACCCTGCCCCCAGAACCCGCCGCCTAGAACGCAGCGGCATTCCACCCTTGCGCCCCCACACCAATAGGCTCAGAACCACCGCGCCAGCCAGAACGCGTACAACTGCAAAGCTGGCAGGATCGCTGGCACCACTGTCAATCGCCAGCCGGTTCAGGATCGAATTCGCCGCAAAGGCGCACATGGTCAGGGCGGTCAGCAAAAACAACTTCATCCCAATCGCATACCTGCTTCTGTCAGCTTTGCACACTCACATTCCTGCAAACGCACCGCAGCTTCTTCTGTTCAAAAATACCTCCGCCGGAGGCATGTCCGCAAAGCGGGCATTCAAAACGAAACGGGGCCGCCCGAAGGCGACCCCGTCGATAAGCACTAAGGCCTAAGCAGCTTACATCATGCCGCCCATGCCGCCCATGTCGGGCATACCGCCGCCAGGGGCCGCGCCCTCTTTGGCGGGCTTGTCAGCAACCATCGCTTCGGTGGTGACCAGCAGGCCAGCAACCGATGCCGCGTCTTCCAGAGCGGTCCGGACAACTTTGGCAGGGTCGATCACACCGAACGAGAACATGTCGCCATATTCTTCGGTCTGAGCGTTGAAGCCAAATGCCGCGTCCGAAGATTCACGGACTTTGCCCGCAACAACCGCACCGTCAACACCTGCGTTCTCGGCGATCTGGCGCAGCGGCGCTTCGATGGCCTTGCGAACGATGTTGATGCCAGCGTCCTGATCGGCGTTTGCACCTTTCAGAGCTTCCAGTGCTTTACCGGCCTGAACCAGAGCAACACCGCCGCCCACGACGACGCCTTCTTGTACAGCAGCGCGTGTTGCGTTCAGAGCATCGTCCACACGGTCCTTACGCTCTTTCACTTCAACTTCGGTCATGCCGCCGACGCGGATAACAGCAACACCGCCTGCCAGTTTGGCAACGCGCTCTTGCAGCTTCTCACGGTCGTAGTCGCTGGTGGTTTCTTCGATCTGAGTGCGGATCTGGCCAACGCGTGCTTCGATCTCAGCTTTCTCGCCAGCACCGTCAACGATGGTGGTTTCGTCTTTGGTGATCTCGATCTTCTTGGCGGTGCCCAGCATGTCCATGCTGACAGACTCGAGCTTCATGCCCAGATCTTCGCTGATGACCTGACCGCCGGTCAGGATCGCGATGTCTTGCAGCATGGCTTTGCGGCGATCGCCGAAACCCGGTGCTTTGACAGCAGCAATTTTCAGGCCGCCGCGCAGTTTGTTGACAACCAGAGTTGCCAGCGCTTCGCCTTCAACATCCTCAGCAATGATCAGCAGCGGCTTCTGCGACTGAATCACCTGCTCGAGCAGCGGAACCATTGGCTGCAGCGAGGACAGTTTCTTTTCGTGCAGCAGGATCATGCAGTCGTCGAGTTCTGCGATCATCTTGTCTGCGTTGGTGACGAAGTAAGGTGACAGGTAGCCACGGTCGAACTGCATACCTTCGACAACATCGGTCTCGGTTTCCAGGCCTTTGTTTTCTTCGACGGTGATAACGCCCTCGTTGCCAACCTTCTGCATCGCGTCTGCGATCTGGCTGCCGATTTCAGCTTCGCCATTGGCCGAGATGGTGCCAACCTGAGCAACTTCTGCCGAGTCTTTGACTTCACGCGAAGCAGCTTTGATGCCTTCAACAACTTTGGCCGTTGCCAGGTCGATGCCGCGCTTCAGGTCCATCGGGTTCAGGCCGGCAGCAACCTGCTTCAGGCCTTCTTTGACGATGGACTGAGCCAGAACGGTTGCAGTGGTGGTGCCGTCACCGGCTTCGTCATTGGTGCGGCTGGCGACTTCTTTCACCATCTGCGCGCCCATGTTTTCGAACTTGTCTTCCAGTTCGATTTCCTTGGCAACCGAAACACCGTCTTTGGTGATGCGCGGTGCGCCGAAGGATTTGTCCAGCACCACGTTGCGGCCTTTGGGGCCCAGGGTCACTTTGACAGCATCGGCCAGGATGTTCACACCGGCCAGCATGCGGTTACGGGCATCGGTGTCAAATTTGACGTCCTTTGCAGACATGTTGTCTCTCCTTGAGAAAATCTATTGAGATGAAGATCAGAGTGAAGCAAGCGCTTACTCGATGATCCCCATGATGTCGCTTTCTTTCATCATCAGCAGCTCTTCGCCGTCGACCTGAACCTCGGTGCCCGACCATTTGCCGAACAGGATCTTGTCGCCAGCTTTGACCGCCATTGCGATCAGCTCGCCGCTGTCTTTGCGGGCGCCTTCGCCGGTCGCAACGACTTCGCCTTCACTGGGCTTTTCTTTTGCACTGTCGGGAATGATCAGTCCGCCTGCGGTTTTTTCGTCGCTTTCGGTACGGCGAACCAGCACACGGTCATGAAGCGGTTTCAATGCCATCTTTGTAGCTCCTTGGGCTCAAAGTTTATCTATCCTCCCCTCACCTGTCGGTGAGGCGTTAGCACTCAGTGGGTTCGAGTGATAACGCGGCATAGCTAGGGTGTCGAAAGAAGCGAGTCAACAAGTTGAAGCGAAATTTTTTGGCCAAACCTGATCGGTCATGTGGTTGTTTGCGAAGACCAGCTGCATAGGTAGGCCACGACAAAAACAATATGGGGCAAATTCGATGCGCAGATTTCAATTTCTTGCTGTCGGTCTACTACTTTTGACTTATGTGACCACAGGTCCGGCCACGCCGGTTCAAGCGCAGAGCCTGACTGATACTGTTAAGGCATGGGAGCGCGAACTTGACGCACGGATTGGGGTGCTGCTGTACGAGGTCGACAGCGGATTGGAGGTTGCCTATCGCGCGGATGAACGGTTTGCGATGTCCAGCACATTCAAACCTCTTTTGTGCGGCGCGATTTTGGCAGGGGTCGACACAGGTACCCAAGCGTTATCGGAACGCGTTACCTATCAATCATCTGACCTCGTCGACTACTCGCCTGTCACCAGTAAGCACGTAGAAACCGGCATGACCGTGCGAGACCTGTGCAAAGCAACCATAACGATCAGCGACAACACCGCAGCCAACCTGTTGTTGCAGCGATTGGGCGGACCCAGTGAACTAACCGGCTTTCTGCGGACTACAGGCGACACCATCACCCGCCTTGATCGCTGGGAAACCGCGCTGAACCAAGCCACACCAGGTGATCCACGCGATACAACAACGCCCCGGGCGATTTTGGAGACGTTGGAACGGCTGCTGGATGGCACGCGCCTTTCACCAGCCTCCGCCGCTCAACTCAGGCAATGGATGATCGAAGATCAGGTCGCCGACGAACTCATCCGCCCTCATGTCCCAGAAGGTTGGACAATCGGGGACAAGACCGGCGCTGGCGGCCACGGTAGCCGCGCGATCATCGCTTTTCTCCAAACCCCAGAGCCACGCACCTATCTGACGGCCATCTATCTCACCGAAACAAACGCATCCTTTGCAAAACGCAACGCTGTGATTTCCGATATTGGCCGCGCAATGATCGCCGAGATCGAAGCGCATGCTGAGTGAATAAGCCCATCCGCGTGGCTAGATTTCATCCGCATCTTCCCAGCTATATGCCCAGTGCTTCAGCCCCTCTTCACCCGCAGAGGACAGGCCATAAACACCTGTCTCAACCTTATCGAACCAGCCATAATGGTTTTCACGCATCAAGCGTGTGGCGACAGAAACACCGGTCGCAACCGCAACCTCAGAACCTTTGGTTGCGCCGTGCTCTGCCAGATGCGCGGCGCATTTTAGTGCGTCCTGCCGATATGCAGTCACAATCCCGTACCGAGTCGCACCACCAGCGTTGGGATCACCCTCCAGTCGATCAAATTCCCGCAGCATGCGCGCTGCTTTGACCTTGTTCTTTCGCGGCGCGTAGAGCCCGGGATCACACTGCACTTCGACCGCGCCATCGGCACGAACAGTGATCAGCCCCAGACCCAGACGACGGCACATCGCCAGATTGTCCTTCAGTGCCCGCCGTGCGGTGCGTCCCTTTGGCTTGCACACCCCGATATAGACCTGATCGGTGATCTTTAGCCGCGCAATGGCCTGATGAAACAAGGCCAGAGAAAACCGCAATTTCAGCTCGACAATCACGGGGTCAGATCCGTCGCGCACCGCCATGATATCCGCCGGGCCCACTTCGCCCTTCACGGTATAACCCTGACGCTCTAACAACGCCTTGATCGGGGGATAAAGATCCTGCTCGCGCTCCATGACCCGATGCTATGGGTTTCCGACAGAAATACCAGATGCGTCGCCTTGAATATGCTGCATTTGCATGACTAAGTCCTTGCCTGACCCATCCCGGAGGATCGCACATGCGCCTGTTGGCCCTGATCGGATTTATGCTGCTGCCCGCTGCGGTACACGCCACCTGCGAAGGGCACGACCTGCGCCCGCTGATGTCTACCGCACAGCAGGACCGCCTGGATCAATCCCTCGCCAACATTCCCTATGCGGAAGGCAACCATTGGGTTGCCCGCAAAGGGGACACCACGCTGCACCTGATCGGAACGCTCCATACCAATGATCCTCGCATGGATGCGGTGATCGAACGCCTGACCCCTGCCCTCAGCCAGGCCGATGCCTTTTACTTCGAGGTCACTCAGGCCGAGATGAAGACATTTGAACAGGGTCTCGCACAGGATCTCAGCCCGGTCATGATCACCTCAGGGCCCACATTGATCGACCTGATGAGCGCTGAGGACTGGGCGAAGCTGTCCAACACATTGGCGGAACGTGGCATCCCCAGCTGGATGGCGGCAAAGATGCGCCCCTGGTTTCTCAGTATGATGCTGGGCATCCCGCCCTGCCTGATGCAGAGCCCAGATGCCAAATATGGAATGGATGCGCGGCTGACCGATCTGGCCGAGGCCCATGACATCCCGCAGCATTCCCTTGAACGGGTCGAAGACCTTATGACCATGTTTGACGATCTTCCGATGCAAGATCAGGTGGAATCACTGGTTCGGATGACCGGCGCGTTACAAAGCGACGCCAATCACCTGACCACGATGGCCAACGCCTATCTGGAAGAAAAGCACGCCCAGATTCTGCAACTTGCGCGGCTACAGGGGCTTGAGGCGTCGGGACTGTCTGAAATCGAATACGCAGCCGAATGGGACCGGTTCGAACATAAGATGCTGATAGAGCGCAATGCCAATTGGATGGAGCACATCCTGAGCATCCAGAACCAGACCGCCGTCATCGCGGTGGGCGCTGGCCACTTAGGTGATGATTTCGGGCTATTGGCCTTACTGGAACAGGCCGGATACACGCTGACCCCCGCACCCTTTTAGGTATTCGGTCACTACCCACTACGCATCAGACGAACCGTCGCATGCGCGAAGCTCTTGGTGACAATTGGTTTGGACCAACCTATAAGGCGCGCAAAACTACAATCCTCAGGATACTGTCATGACAACCCTTGTATTTGGTCACAAATCTCCGGATACCGATTCCACAGGCTCGCCGATCCTGTGGTCCTGGTACCTGAACGAAATCAAAGGCGAACAGGCCGAGCCCGTGTTGCTGGGCGAACCCAACACCGAGGCTGCCTTTATGCTGCAGCGTTGGGACCTGCCCAAACCGCGCATCATCTCGGATGTGGAGCCAGACGCGCCAGTTGTCATCGTCGACACCAACAACCCGGCCGAACTGCCCACTGGCGTCAACAACGCGGATATTCGCGCCATCATCGACCACCATAAGCTGGTTGGTGGTCTGGAAACCAAAGGCCCGATTGACATCACTGTGCGCCCGCTCGCCTGCACAGCAACTATCATGATCGACCTGATCGGTGACGACACGGCCAAGATGCCCGACGCTGTCAAAGGCGCGGCGCTCACCTGTATCCTGTCGGACACACTGGAATTTCGCTCGCCCACCACCACCGCGCATGACCGCGCCGTGGCAGAAAAACTGGCCGCTGAACTGGGCTTGGATGTCTCAGCCTATGCCGCCGATATGTTCGCAGCGAAATCGGATGTTTCGTCTTTCTCGGATGCCGAACTGATCCGCATGGACAGCAAGGA
Organism: Ruegeria sp. I1; assembly: GCF_056532675.1. Lineage (NCBI taxonomy): Bacteria > Pseudomonadati > Pseudomonadota > Alphaproteobacteria > Rhodobacterales > Roseobacteraceae > Ruegeria > Ruegeria sp. I1. Next base: position 76,105 of record NZ_JBQFNM010000004.1, read on the forward strand.
ATACGAAGTGGACGGCACCAAGTTCCGCGTCTCGGTTCTGGAAACCACAGCGCCTGGCGTTGTGCTGGATCGCAAAGACAACCTGGCCATCTCGATGGTAGACGTCGCCAAGGAAGACGGCGTGGATCAGGTGCTACTGTTCGTCGTCGACATTCTGAACGAAGAAGCCACCTTGCTGGTGCCCAACGATCTGGTCAAAAGCGTTGCCGAAAAGAGCTTTGACGCTGCCGTTGAAGGAGACATCGTGGTCTTGCCCGGCGTCATGAGCCGCAAAAAGCAGATCATCCCAAATCTGAAAGTTTGATCGCAGACAACCTGAGATACCAAGGCGCTCAATTGGGCGCCTTTCTTCTTTTTGCGAGGCTCTGCCTCGCGCTCCGGGATATTTAGAGCCAGATGAAGATTGGATCCCTGCTTCATCTGGCCGCAAATATCCCGGGGGAGTCGCCCAAAGGGCGGCGGGGGCAGCGCCCCCCCTCTGGCAAAACCTGTTTCTGTCTGCCATAGCCTAGGCAACCCGCGCCCCATCGCTGAAAGAGAGCCTATGACCCAGATTATCTCCTCACTGACCGAGATTTCGGACCGTTACAAGGCGCTGTTTGTCGACCTCTGGGGATGCGTCCACAACGGTATTACGGCGTTTCCCGAAGCGGTGGCTGCGTTGCAATCCTATCGCGCGGCGGGCGGTTTGGTCGTTCTGGTAACCAACTCGCCCAAACCACGGGCCGGGGTTGCCTCGCAATTGGCGCAGTTCAACGTGCCAGACGATGCCTATGACACCATCGCGACCAGCGGAGATTCTGCTCGGTCTGCCATGTTCCGCGGTGTTGTTGGGCACAAGGTCTATTTCATGGGAGAATGGGAACGCGACGCTGGTTTTTTCGAACCGTTGAAACTGTTGGATCATCCGATCCATATCGACCGCGTTCCGCTGGATCAGGCTGAAGGGATCGTATGTTGCGGGCCCTTTGATCCCATGGCGGACCCGGATGTGAACCGCGCGGATTTCCTATATGCCAAGCAAATGGGAATGAAACTGCTCTGTGCGAACCCAGATATCGTGGTGGATCGGGGTGAGGTGCGCGAGTGGTGCGCAGGGGCCCTGGCGAAGCTTTACACTGAAATGGGTGGCGAAAGTCTCTATTTTGGCAAACCTCATCCCCCTATCTACGATTTGGCCCGTCGCAGGCTACAGGAACTGGGCGCAGACATCTCGGATGGAGACATCCTGGCCATTGGTGATGGCCCGCACACCGACATTCTGGGCGGCATGGGTGAGGGAATCGATACACTGTTTATCTCGGGCGGTTTGGCCGCAGCTGAAACGAAAACAACACATCATCCGCACGAAGAATCCCTAACTGGCTATATTCAAAAAGAAAAGATCAACCCAACCTACACGATTGGCCGTTTGAGATAGAAATTTTGGGCTTGATTTTCTGCATCTGCGAAGTAATAAAGTTGCCATCTTAGGGCGATCAGTGGATTTTTGTTTCACGGTCGATGTCGAGTGAGGGCAACATGTTGGATAATCTTCCACGCGGAACGATCTGTATCGAAGACATCGAAATGGGCATGACCCGTCACCTGCGCAAAGAGGTGACAGACGAAGATATCGAGATGTTTGCTCAGGTGTCCACCGACCGGAACCCGGTGCATCTGGATGATGACTATGCGCGCGATACGATCTTCGAGGGCCGTATCGCCCATGGGATGCTGACGGCGGGTCTGATCTCGGCCGTGATTGGCGAGCAGTTGCCGGGCCATGGCACAGTTTATATGGGCCAGTCGCTGAAATTCCTGGCCCCGGTGCGTCCCGGCGATATGGTCTATGCCGAGGTCAAGGTGATCGACATCGAATTCGCCAAGCGCCGCGTCAAGCTGGACTGCCATTGCTCGGTCGATGGCAAGAAGGTTCTGATCGGTGAGGCGATGGTGCTGGCCCCGTCGCGTAAATTCGACTGATCAGCGTTCAACCGATACCGATCCGTCGCCGATTGCGTTCCAGAGCGATGGAAACGCTTTGGCTCTCTGCCCGAGCAGTAACGCCGGCGGTATTGCAGCCAGGAATTTTTCACCCACTCGGATGAGGTGCTTGAACATAGCTGGGATGAACAGTACCCACTTCGCATGCAGATCATCCGAGACTTCCAGTTTGTTGAGCCAGAAGATCGCGGCGCCAGCGTGGCGATCGGGAACTTTGATGGCGTGCACCTTGGGCATCAGTCGGTCATCGCGCTGGCCCGCAACGCGGCCCCTGATGCGCCGCTGGGTGTTTTGACGTTCGAGCCACATCCGCGTGAGTATTTTGCCCCCAACACACAGCCCTTCCGGCTGATGCGCGGGAATGCGCGGGCGCACCGGCTGGAAAAGATGGGCGTGGAAAAACTGTATGAACTGCCCTTCAACGCTGCACTTGCTGGTCTGTCACCCGAAGAGTTTGCCCGCAATGTGATCTGCGATGGCCTCGGCCTGTCGCATGTAGTTGTCGGCGCCGATTTCTGCTTTGGCAAAGGGCGCAGCGGAACGGCAGATGATCTGGTCCGCTTTGGGCAGGATATGGGATTTGGCGTGACCATCGCACCGCTGATGGAGCGCTCCGACAACGTGGTATCCTCGACCGCGATCCGCACAGCACTCAGCGAAGGCCACCCGCGGGACGCTGCCACCATGCTCGGCCACTGGCACCGGATCGAAGGTGAAGTGATCGGGGGTGAGCAGCGCGGGCGCGAGTTGGGTTTTCCCACCGCCAATATGTCCATCGAAGGGCTGCACCCACCAAAATTCGGTGTCTATGCCGTATTGGTCGATGTGCTGGATGGCCCGCATCGGGGCAGCTATCACGGCGCGGCGTCGGTTGGGGTACGGCCTATGTTCAACGGTGAGGTGCCCAATATTGAAACCTTCCTTTTCGACTTTTCAGGCGATCTCTACGGGGCGACTCTGTCGGTGGGTTTGATTGATTTCCTACGCCCGGAACTGACCTTTGACGGGCTGGACGCCCTTATCGCGCAAATGGATGCGGATTGCGAAAAGGCGCGCAGCATCCTGGCCAGCCTATGAGCACAGACCCGATTGAACGCACAGGCTTGCCTGCCCGATTCTGGGAACGCAAACCCCTGCGCAAGATGAACCAGCGCGAGTGGGAAGCTTTGTGCGACGGCTGCGGCAAATGTTGCCTGAACAAGCTGGAAGACGAGGACAGTGGCGAGGTTGCCCTGACCTGCGTTGCTTGCCGATTGCTGGATGATAAAAGCTGCCGGTGCACGCAATATGATATCCGACATCAATTTGTGCCCGAATGTATCGTCATGACGCCCGACAACATCGACGATCACGCCTATTGGTTGCCGCAAACCTGCGCCTATCGTCTGCTCTGGGAAGGCAAGCGGTTGTACGATTGGCACCCTCTGATATCCGGCACGCCGGACAGCGTGCACGCGGCGGGCGTTTCCGTTCAGGGGCGCACCGTTTCCGAGTTTGAAACCCCCATGGAAGAGTGGGAAGACCACATTATTGAGGAGCCAACCTAATGTTCTTTGCCTCTGACAATTCCGGCCCGGTCCATCCCAATGTTCTGGCCAAACTGGCTGAAGCCAATCAGGGCTATCAGATGGCCTATGGGGCGGACACGATGATGGATGAGGTTCGCGCACGCATTCGCGAAATCTTCGAGTCTCCGAACGCTGCGGTCTACCTGGTGGCAACCGGGACGGCGGCGAATTCGCTGGCTCTGGCCACCTTGTCCAACCCGTGGGAGACGATCTTTTGCTCACCAGTTGCCCACATTCACGAGGATGAGTGCAACGCGCCCGAATTCTACAGCGGAGCCAAGCTGACGCTTGTTCCGGGCGGTGACAAGATGGCGCCCGACGCATTGCGGGGTTCGATCCTTGGAGAGGAAACACGCGGCGTTCACGGCCCGCAGCGCGGGCCCGTGTCGATCACGCAGGTGACTGAACGCGGATCGGTCTATACGCTGGAAGAGTTGCAAGCGCTCTGCGCCGTAGCCAAGGAATTCGAGCTGCCTGTGCATCTGGACGGCGCACGTTTCTCCAACGCTTTGGTTGCTTTGAACTGTTCGCCCGCCGAGATGACATGGAAAGCTGGCGTAGATGCGGTCAGTTTCGGCGGCACCAAGAACGGGCTTTTGGGTGTCGAAGCCGTTGTATTCTTTGACGAAAGCAAGGCATGGGAGTTTGAGTTGCGCCGCAAACGCGGGGCGCATCTGTTTTCCAAACACCGCTACCTGTCCGCCCAGATGGCGGCCTATCTGGATGATGACCTGTGGCTGAAACTGGCGCGACAGGCGAATGCAAACGCAGCCCGGCTGGCCGATGGTCTGCGTAAAAAAGGGGCCGAGTTTTTGCACGAACCGCAGGCCAATATGATCTTCGCCTCCTTCCCCCGCTCTCAACATAAGCACCTGCACGAGGCGGGTGCCGCCTATCACCTCTGGGGTGATACGCTGGACGGTGAAGATGAGAGCGAGTTGCTCGCCTGTCGGCTGGTTTGCGACTGGTCGATCGGGGCTGAGGATATCGATCGCTTTCTCAATCTGCTTTGAGCGGGCTTCGGCTTTCCCAAAACTCATCAAGCAGCGCCGCTGTTTCGACCGGATGTGAAATCGGCAGCATATGCCCTGCGCCCAGCACTTTGGTGTGGGTTGCATCGGGCAAGCGCTGTTTTAGCCCATTGCAAATGGCTGGCATCACCGGATGACTTTCGGACCCGCTCAACAGCAGGATTGGCATTGAGGCGCGCTTTAGGGTTTCAGGGGCGAGCAACCCAAACGCGTCATCATAAAGCGCCGCATGAACAGCGGGGACTGCATCAATGCCCCGAACCATACTGGCCCGCGTTCGTTCAGGCAGATCCGACCACTTGGCGCTGTTCTGTGTGCTCCACATCCGGTTGAACAGCCGTGCCGCCAGGGTCTTGTCGCCTGCGGCAAAGGCCGCAGCAATGGGTGACGCATCCCGCTCATGTTGATCAAAAGCAGCGTGCGCGTCCTGTTTTGCAATGGCAAAGAAAACTGGTTCAATCAGAACCAAACTACGAACGCGTTCGGGATGTTCAATTGCCAGCCGAAGCGCGATCATGGCCCCGAACGAATGACCGATCACATCCGTGGGTTCAGGCAACTCTGCAGCAGACAATCGGCTGACCAGGTCGAAATAATCACCCTGCCCGTCCCAATCCGGACTACGACCATGTGACAGCATATCCGGTGCAGTAGTGCAGACCTTTTGGCTCAGCGCTGCGGCCAATCCGGACCACACGCCAGAATGTGCGATGGTGCAATGAAGGGCAAACAGCTTTCGCGGGCCCTCCCCTATTCGTCTGACATAAATCGAGGGCTGTGGTTCGAAAGGCAATATCACCCTTTCATCTCAGCCAGGTGCTGGTCGAGGTCATCCAACCTGTCCTGGCCCCAGAACCGCTGATCATCAGGGGTGATATAGAACGGCGCACCGAACACGCCGCGATCCACCGCCTCTTCCAGATTGGCGGCATAAGTTTCTGCCCCAACCAAAAGCCCACTATTGGCTAGATCCGGGTCAAACCCGGCATCGGAAAGGCAGGACCGGATCACATCATCTTGTGCCACATCCCTTTCTTCAGCCCAGCACGCGCGCAATAGTGAATGGCACAGCTTACCTACATCGCCTGATCCATCCTTGATCGCCGCGATCACCGCATAGGAAGACGGTGCCATATTGGTGGGCCAATGCGCCGGTTGCAGATTGAAATCCATGCCCAGATTTCTGGACTGCCGCAGCAGCTCTTGCGCGCGGTATTCGATGCGAGAGATATGCCTGTCTTTCGGCGGAATACCCCCGGTGCGCGCGAACAAGGCCATGATATCCAGCGGTTTGTAGTTAATCGTCGCTCCATGCTTCGCCGCGACCTCCTCCAGTCGGGTGCCGGCAAGGTAGCTATAGGGCGAAATTGTCGCAAAATAGTAGTCAATCTGAGTCATGTTCACTTTCTCCGCTGCGTTACCTTTGCGGGACGGTAGACCCATGCTAAGCGGTGTCAACATCACGAATCTGTCACATTGCCAAAGCTGCCCGGGGACCTCAGCCGATGCCGACACTTCACGAACCCAAGCTTATCGCTGGGAACGCAAACCTTCCGCTTGCCGAAACAATCGCACGCCGCATGAGCCTGCATCGCGGTGTTGACCAGGGTCTGGTCGATGCGCGGGTCGAACGGTTCAATGATGGCGAGATTTTCGTCGAAGTTTTTGAGAACGTGCGCGGTGAGGATATGTTCATTATCCAGCCGACCTCGAACCCGGCGAACGACAACCTGATGGAGCTACTGATTATCGCCGACGCGCTGCGCCGATCCTCTGCTCAGCGCATCACCGCAGTGATCCCGTATTTCGGCTATGCCCGCCAGGATCGTCGCACCAAGGCGCGTACGCCTATCAGCGCCAAACTGGTGGCCAACATGCTGACCGGCGCCGGGATCGAACGTGTTTTGACCATGGATCTGCACGCCGCCCAGATTCAGGGGTTCTTTGATATCCCAGTAGATAACCTCTATGCATCACCGATTTTTGCGTTGGATGTGAAAACCCAGTTCAAGAGCAATCTAGACGAGATCATGGTGGTCTCACCCGATGTCGGCGGCGTGGCCCGCGCGCGGGAACTGGCCAAACGGATCAACGCGCCGCTATCGATCGTGGACAAGCGCCGTGAGAAAGCCGGTGAAGTCGCAGAAATGACAGTGATCGGGGACGTGAAGGACAAGATCTGTCTGATAGTAGACGACATGTGCGACACCGCCGGAACGCTCTGTAAAGCAGCGCAGGTGCTGCTGGATAACGGTGCCAAGGAAGTCCATTCCTACATCACCCACGGCGTCATGAGCGGCCCGGCGGTCGAGCGTGTGACGAACTCGGTCATGAAGTCGCTTGTGCTGACCGATACGATCCAGCCGACGCCCGAAGTTGCGAAAGCCCCGAACATCCGCGTCGTACCGACTGCACCGATCTTTACGCAGGCCATTCTGAATATCTGGAACGGCACCAGCGTATCGTCGCTGTTTGAGGACAAGACGCTGACGCCGATCTACGAGTCGCTCTATCACATGGACTGAGATCGAGGGTGGGCGCAGACCCATCGTTCGACCCATTTTGAACAGGATATCGGTGAGATGACCGCAATCAAACGTATCGTCCTTTCCAGCGACCATGCCGCAATCGATCTGCGACAGGCGGTTGCAGCCCATATCTCGGCGCAGGGCTGGGATGTTTTGGATATCGGTCCGACGACGCCGGAAAGCACGCACTACCCCAAACACGGCAAGGCCGCTGCTCAGGCCGTGGCATCGGGCGATTGTCAGCTGGGCATCATCCTTTGTGGCACCGGCCAGGGCATCATGATGGCGGCCAATAAAGTACCGGGCATTCGTTGTGGCGTGTGTTCCGATACCTTTTCGGCCCGCATGATCCGCCAGCACAACGATGCCAACATGCTCTCCATCGGCGCCCGCGTCGTAGGCGAAGGTACGGCACTGGATATCGTGGATGCGTTTCTGAGTGCGGAATTTGAGGGTGGCCGACATGCGACCCGCGTGGACATGATTGAAGACTGAGCGCTTATTCATCCAAATCGGTCAAACGCCACGGTTTTAGCTCTAGTCTAAAGGCAAATTGCGCCAACCTGGGCATCAAACCTTATCACCATAGCATCTTCGGATTGCCACCAGATATCCCAGATGTAAGTGCACGCAAAATCTCCTTTTCTGAAGCGTGCAAATCGGTTCTCGGGGTCGACGGAAATACCTTGCTGCTGAAATTGATGAACCAGTTTCACTTCAGGAAACGGTGGTGCGAACTCAACGTCTAGTCGGGCTTGAAGTTCATCCCCAGCTTCTTCGAAATTGACCGGGAGCCCTTGCAATAAAGCGGGCAAAGGTTCATTCGTCCGATCAAGTGATAGGATGTAGCTGATCGTCAAAACGAGCATGATCAGCAGCGGGACGAGTGCTCGACGCACAGTTACCAAACTCATCACGAACGCTCGCGTCTGACCATAGTCTGAACCTCAGGATATGTTCCAATCATCTGGATGCGCCACCTCACCAAAGGCTGTCCAACTCACCCGAATGCGTGCGATCCGGGTATCAGACCAAGTGCGGAACACCGCAGTAAACCCCTCGGGAGTCACATCTATAGCTTTGACTTCGGCGCGCAGTGCGGACGATGTATCTACATCCCAGAGCGAGATTCCGACCTGAACCACTGGCGCGGTGCGGAAGGCTTCGGTGAACCGGATCGCAGATCGGCGTTCGCGCGGGCCCTCGCCCGTCCACATGTCGCCCCCTTCGGCGAACTCGGAAAACAGAACCTCTTCGCCCTGATCGATACCGATGGGATGGGTTAGAAATTTCTTCATTCTGTCATCATTGTTCTTGAATTCCAGAAACCTACTCTGCCTTTTTGGCGAAAGCACGACAAAAAACGGCCCCGCAAAAGCGAGGCCGTTCGAGTGTTGCGCTGTTGAACCTGTTACAGGCTCATGTGTGTTCCAAGGGCTTCCATATCGGCCAGCAGCTTGGCGGCATCATCGACGATGGTCTGATCGTCACCGGCCTTGGCGGCCTCGTGCGAGGCGCGCGCCTCTTCGATCATCTCATCCAGATGCGACCGGGTCACTTCCGAGACCGGGATGGCCTTTTCGGCCAGTACCGACAGGCTGTCGCCGTTGATCTGGGCAAACCCGCCGGTGACCAGATATTCGCTGGACCCTTCGGGTGCCTCGACCTTCAGCAGACCGGGGCGCAGCGTGGTGATGGTGGGGGCATGATCGGGCATCGCCGTCATGTCCCCGTCCGCGCCGGGAATCTGGACCGCGCTGGCCTCAAGCGAAGCCAGGCTCCGCTCGGGGCTGACGAGGTCGAATTGCATCGTGTTTGCCATCAGGGATACTCCTTAGGCGGCTTCTGCGGCCATCTTTTCCGCTTTGGCGATCACTTCGTCGATGCCGCCAACCATCAGGAAGGCTGCCTCGGGCAGGTGATCGTATTCGCCAGCCACAACAGCTTTGAACGATGCGATGGTCACGTCCAGAGGAACCTGAACACCCGGCGAACCGGTGAAGACTTCGGCAACGTCGAACGGCTGCGACAGGAAGCGCTCGATCTTACGGGCACGGGCAACGGTCAGTTTGTCTTCTTCCGACAGTTCGTCCATGCCGAGGATGGCGATGATGTCCTGCAGCGACTTATAGCGCTGGAGGATCTGCTGAACATCGGTCGCAACCGCGTAGTGCTCTTCACCAACGATGGCCGGGTCCAGCAGACGCGACGACGAGTCGAGCGGGTCAACAGCCGGGTAGATACCCTTTTCCGAGATCGCACGGTTAAGAACGGTGGTCGCATCCAGGTGCGCAAACGATGTTGCCGGCGCGGGGTCGGTAAGGTCGTCCGCAGGCACGTAGATCGCCTGCACGGATGTGATCGAGCCCGACTTGGTCGAGGTGATGCGTTCCTGCAGGGCGCCCATGTCGGTGGCCAGTGTCGGCTGGTAGCCCACCGCCGAAGGAATACGACCCAGCAGAGCCGAAACCTCGGAGCCCGCCTGTGTGAAGCGGAAGATGTTGTCGACGAAGAACAGAACGTCGGTACCGGACTGGTCGCGGAACTGCTCGGCCAGGGTCAGACCTGTCAGAGCAACACGTGCTCGCGCACCCGGAGGTTCGTTCATCTGACCGTAAACCAGCGCAACCTGCGATTCCGACAGGTTGTCAGGCTTAATAACGTTCGATTCGATCATCTCGTGGTACAGGTCGTTCCCTTCACGTGTCCGTTCACCAACACCCGCGAACACCGAGAAGCCCGAGTGCACTTTTGCGATGTTGTTGATCAGTTCCATGATCAGAACGGTCTTGCCAACGCCGGCACCGCCGAACAGGCCGATTTTACCGCCTTTGGCGTAAGGGGCCAGCAGGTCCACAACCTTGATGCCTGTGACCAGAACTTCCGACTCGGTCGACTGTTCTGCAAAAGTCGGTGCAGGCTGGTGGATTGCTCGGGCTTCGCTTGCCTCAACCGGACCTTTTTCGTCGATCGGCTCGCCGACCACGTTCAGGATGCGGCCTAGGGTGGCGTTGCCAACAGGAACCGAGATCGGAGCGCCGGTGTCGGTCACGGCTTCGCCGCGAACCAGACCTTCGGTCGCGTCCATCGCAATGGTACGGACTGTGTTTTCACCCAGGTGCTGAGCAACTTCCAACACCAGGCGCTTGCCGTTGTTGGTGGTTTCCAGCGCGTTCAGAATTTCAGGCAGCGCGTCATCGAACTGCACGTCAACGACGGCCCCGATGATCTGTGTGACTTTGCCTTTTGCATTCGCCATGTTTCGTCTCCGGTTTGTCTCTACAGCGCTTCGGCGCCGGAAATAATTTCAATCAGCTCGTTGGTGATCACGGCCTGACGTGAGCGGTTGAACTGGATGGTCAGCTTGTCGATCATCTCACCCGCGTTGCGTGTCGCGTTGTCCATCGCGGACATCCGTGCACCCTGTTCGGACGCTCCGTTTTCGAGCAGAGCCGAGAAGATCGCAGTTGCAACCCCCTTGGGCAGCAGGTCGGCCAGAATGGCCTCTTCGCTGGGCTCGTAGTCGAAAATGGCACCGCTGTCGTCCCCTGCCGCGTCGTCTTCGAACGAGGCGGGAATGACCTGCTGTGCCGTCGGAATCTGGGTCACAACGTTGACGAACTTCGAATAGAAGATCGTGGCAACATCGAACTCACCCCCGTCAAAGCGGGACAAGACGTCCTTGGCGATGTCTTGCGCGTTGGTGTAGCCAATGCGCTTGACCTCGCTCAGGTCGACATGCCCAACGAACAGATCGCTAAAATCACGCTTGAGCGCATCGCGGCCTTTTTTGCCGACGGTCAAAACTTTGACCGTCTTGCCCTGGCCGCGCAGCTCGTCCGCCTTTTGGCGGGCCAGCTTGGCGATGTTCGAATTGAAGCCGCCACACAGGCCGCGTTCAGCTGTCATCACAACCAGCAGATGGACATCATCACTGCCCGTACCCCGGAGCAGCTTGGGGGCGCTGTCGCTGCCCCCGACCGACGCCGCCAGCCCCGCCATCACGGCATAGAACCGCTCGGCATAGGGGCGCGAGGCCTCGGCAGATTCCTGGGCGCGGCGCAGTTTTGCTGCCGCGACCATCTGCATGGCCTTGGTGATCTTGCGGGTCGATTTGACCGACTCGATCCTGTTTTTAAGGTCCTTCAGACTAGGCATCGGAACCTCCTATCAAGCGAAGGTTGCGGCGTATTCGTCGATCGCTGCCTTGATCTTGTCGGACGCTTCACCTTTGACCTTCGGATCTTCGTCGGTGATCCACTTCAGCAGGTCAGCATGCTTGCCACGCAGGTGCGCCAGCAGACCGGCCTCGTAGCGGCCAACATCTGAGACGTCGATCTTGTCGAGGTAACCGTTGGTGCCTGCGAAGATGACGCAGACGATTTCCGCGTTGGTCAGCGGCGAGTACTGCGGCTGTTTCATCAGCTCGGTCAGACGCGCGCCACGGTTCAGCAGCTGCTGAGTTGCGGCATCCAGGTCCGAACCAAACTGCGCAAAGGCCGCCATTTCGCGGTACTGAGCCAGTTCCAGTTTAACCGGACCAGCAACCGATTTCATCGCATCAGTCTGAGCCGAAGAGCCCACACGCGAAACCGACAGACCGGTGTTCACAGCAGGACGGATGCCCTGGTAGAACAGTTCGGTTTCTAGGAAGATCTGACCATCGGTGATCGAGATCACGTTGGTCGGAATAAAGGCTGATACGTCACCACCCTGCGTTTCGATAACCGGCAGAGCGGTTAGCGAGCCTGCGCCGAAGTCTTCGTTCAGCTTCGCCGAACGTTCCAGCAGACGGGAGTGGAGGTAGAAAACGTCACCCGGATAGGCTTCACGTCCGGGCGGACGGCGCAGCAGCAGCGACATCTGACGATACGAAACGGCCTGTTTCGACAGGTCATCATAGATGATCAGAGCGTGGCGGCCATTGTCGCGGAAGTACTCGGCCATGGCAGTCGCGGCGTATGGCGCCAGGAACTGCATCGGCGCCGGGTCGGACGCGGTCGCGGCCACAACGATCGAGTATTCAATCGCGCCGGATTCTTCCAGCTTCTTCACCAGCTGCGCAACGGTCGAACGCTTTTGACCAACCGCAACGTACACGCAGTACAGCTTCTTCGACTCGTCGTCGCCAGCAGCTTCGTTGTAGACCTTTTGGTTCAGGATGGTGTCCAGAGCAACGGCGGTTTTACCAGTCTGACGGTCACCAATGATCAGTTCCCGCTGGCCACGGCCAATCGGGATCATCGCGTCAACCGATTTCAGGCCGGTTGCCATCGGCTCGTGCACCGATTTACGCGGGATGATGCCTGGGGCTTTAACGTCTGCAACGCCACGCTTCGACGCGTTGATCGGGCCTTTGCCGTCCAGCGGGTTTCCCAGACCGTCAACAACGCGGCCCAGCAATTCGTCACCGATTGGAACGTCCACGATCGAGTTGGTGCGCTTAACGGTGTCACCTTCTTTGATGTCGCGGTCGGATCCGAAGATAACGACACCCACGTTGTCGCTTTCCAGGTTCAGGGCCATGCCCATGATGCCACCGGGAAACTCGACCATTTCACCGGCTTGCACATTGTCCAGGCCGTATACACGGGCAATCCCGTCACCGACGCTCAGCACGCGGCCGATCTCGGCCACTTCGGCTTCCTGACCAAAATTCTTGATCTGGTCCTTCAGGATTGCAGAAATCTCTGCAGCTTGGATTCCCATTTATCCGACCTCTTTCATTGCATTCTGTAGGGAGTTGAGCTTCGAACGGATCGAACTGTCGATCATCTTCGAGCCCACTTTAACGACAAGACCGCCGATGAGGCTTTCATCAACGGTCGCATTGATTGTCACGGTCTTGCCCACACGCTCGGACAGCGTCTTGGACAGTTTTTCCATCTGCGTCTTCGTCAGCGCCTTGGCCGAGGCGACATCGGCGGTCACTTCGCCACGCTCATCGGCCAGCATCTCGCGCAGAACCTGCACCAGTTGAGGCACCACGAACAGTCGGCGTTTTTGTGCCATCAGACCGAGCGTGTTGCTGAGAAGGGTGTTCAGACCCATTTTCGAAGCGATTGCGGCAATCGCGCCCTCTTGCTCGGCGCGGGAAACCAGCGGCGAAGCAATCAGATCGCGCAAATCGGCGCTTTCGCCCAAAGCTGCTGCCAGATCGTTGATTCCGGTTTCCAGACCTGCAAGGTCGTTATTCTCTTTCGCGATCTCGAAGATCGCAGTGGCATAGCGCTCGGCGATGCCTGTGGAAATCGAAGCTGGTTCGGACACGTCCACCCTTCCGATATTTGAGGCCCCGATTTTGAGTAGCGGCCGCTACCTTGGGGCGTGAGGAAACCCCGTCCGTAAAGGGCGGGGATCAAAATCACCGGGGATGTAGCAGAGGTGAACCAACCTAGCAACATAATATAGTGACGATGAATTTATCCACAAAACGTTTAAATTCAGCAAGTTAGGAAAAGTGCGACGCTTTGAACCTGTCTGACCGTTTGAAAAATGTTTCGAAACTGTAGGTTTTTGCGATTCCTGCGGCCTATTTGCCGCGGATTTACACCTGAATTCGCCTCAAAACGACGACATTGTGTCAGGCCGGTCTCAGCAATCCGTCGGATGCTTTGATCGGCCGTCTCACCGCATCTTTTGTCACGCTGCCGCTAGGTGGGCGCAGGTGTTTGCTGACCTCAACCATCAACACGCCGCCCGCCATGATTGTTGGCAAGCGCTGACCTGTTTTTTCAATCAGCCCGCTGGATTTCAGCCAGTATTTTCGAAACGAGGGTAGCAGATACAAAGCAGAACAGTGATTTTCGGGCACGAAATGATGGGCCTTCAGCTGATTTTCCAGCTGTGTCGCAGAATAGGGTCGCCCATATCCAAACGGGGTTTTATCCGACCGAGACCATAACCCCGCCCGGTTCGGCACCACAAAAAAGGCCCTGCCACCGGGACCTAGCACACGCCAGCATTCCTCAAGTAACTGACTTGGCCGCTCTGATGTCTCAAGCCCATGCATCACCACCAACTTGTCCACATGTCCGGTCTCAATCGGCCACATGGTTTCTTCAGTCAGAACCGAAACATTCGGCATCCCTGCGGGCCACGGCATCACCCCCTGTGGCCCCGGCATCAGGCCGATCACACGACGCGCATCCTTCAGGTATGGCCGCAGGAGCGGCACTGCAAAGCCAAAGCCGGCAACCGTTTGCCCCTTGGCCTCGGGCCACAGGTCCAGCAGGCGACCGCGAATTGCGCCCTGTGCCGCGCGCCCCAAAGTGCTGCGGTAGTAAAAATTCCTGAGATCCTGCACATCAAGATGCATTGCGGTGACCTGATCAATCGGCTTAGCTGGGCGCAGTCTAGCAACGAAAGGGCAAAAGACCATGCCTCTTGAGATCGTAACTATCCCGTGTCTCAGCGATAACTACGCTTTTCTGGCGCATGATGCCGCCTCTGGCCAGACCGCGTTAGTGGACGCGCCAGAACCCGGCCCGATTCTGGCCGAACTGCACCAACGTGGGTGGACTTTGAGCCACGTGTTGCTGACGCATCATCACTGGGATCATGTCGATGGCCTGCCGAGCATTCTAGAGAAGCACTCAGCAAAAGTAATTGGTGCGGCCGCAGATGCCCATCGTCTGCCACCACTGGACCAACAGGTGTCGGAAGGAGATATTTTCGAACTGGGTGGCGAACCGGTCGAGGTGCTGGACGTCTCAGGGCACACGGTAGGTCACATCGCATTTTACCTGCCCGACAGCGCAACTGTCTTCACCGCAGATAGCCTGATGGCTTTGGGTTGTGGCCGCCTGTTCGAGGGGACGCCCGCACAAATGTGGTCATCACTCAACAAGCTGGCGGCGTTACCCGACGAAACAATCGTCTGCTCGGGCCACGAGTATACACAATCCAACGCCAAATTCGCCCTCACGGTCGATCCTGACAACGCAGATTTGCTGCAACGCGTGGCGGATATTGAGCGAGCAAGGGCTGCGGGGCAACCAACAGTGCCCTCAACATTGGCGCTGGAAAAAGCAACAAATCCGTTTCTGCGTGCAGCAGATTCTGCGATTCAGGCGCATCTGGGCATGATTGGCGCTGATCCCGCTTTGGTTTTTGCCGAAATCAGGGCTAGAAAAGACCGGTTCTGATGCCTATTTCCCCCTCTTCACGGCCACGGTCACAACAAATGTGACTGTCAAGTGAAAGAAAACCCTTGAAGCCGGGCCACGATCAACCAAACTCTAATACTATGAGGACATGGTTGGGATGGGGATCCGGCCGACAGCCCGCCCCCTTCTGACCCAAGACAGAGGAGCACCCGCGTGCCTTCATTCTCGAGCACATTAGAACAAGCCATCCACGCGGCCCTGGCGGCTGCGAATGAACGGCGACACGAGTTTGCAACGCTGGAGCATCTGCTTCTGGCGCTTCTGGAAGAACCTGACGCTATCCGCGTCATGAAAGCCTGTAGCGTCGATCTGGATGAGCTACGCAGCACTTTGGTCGAGTTTATCGACGAAGATTTGTCGAACCTTGTCACCGATATCGATGGATCAGAGGCCGTGCCAACGGCTGCTTTCCAGCGCGTGATCCAGCGCGCCGCGATCCACGTCCAAAGCTCTGGTCGTACCGAAGTAACAGGCGCCAACGTGTTGGTGGCCATCTTCGCTGAGCGCGAAAGCAACGCCGCCTATTTCCTGCAGGAACAGGACATGACACGCTATGACGCGGTCAACTTTATCGCGCATGGTGTCGCCAAGGACCCTGCCTATGGCGAAAGCCGTACAGTTTCCGGCGCGGATCAGGCCGAGGAAGAGGTTCAGGCCAGTGCTGGTGAGGGCGAGCAGAAGGAAAGCGCACTGGCGAAATACTGCGTCGACCTGAACGCCAAATCGCGGGCTGGCGATGTGGACCCGCTGATCGGGCGCTCGGATGAGGTTGAACGCTGCATCCAGGTCCTGTGCCGTCGTCGCAAGAACAACCCGCTCCTGGTGGGCGATCCGGGTGTTGGCAAAACCGCCATTGCCGAAGGTCTGGCGCACAAAATCGTGGGTGGTGAGGCTCCCGATGTGCTGTCTGAAACCACCATCTATTCGCTCGATATGGGTGCGTTGCTGGCCGGAACCCGCTATCGCGGCGATTTCGAAGAGCGCCTGAAAGCGGTTGTGACCGAGTTGGAAGATCATCCCGACGCGGTGCTGTTTATTGACGAGATTCACACAGTCATCGGCGCTGGGGCGACCTCTGGCGGCGCCATGGATGCGTCCAACCTGCTGAAACCTGCATTGCAGGGCGGCAAGCTGCGCACCATGGGCTCGACCACCTACAAGGAATTCCGTCAGCACTTCGAAAAAGACCGCGCGCTGAGCCGCCGGTTCCAGAAGATCGACGTGAACGAGCCTTCGGTTGAAGACAGCGTGAAAATCCTGCGTGGTCTGAAGCCCTATTTCGAAGAGCATCACGAGATCAAGTATACCGCAGATGCAATCAAGACTGCTGTTGAATTGGCAGCACGCTATATCAACGACCGGAAACTGCCTGACAAGGCCATCGACGTGATTGACGAAGCAGGTGCTGCTCAGCATCTCGTTGCCGAAAGCAAGCGTCGCAAGACCATTGGCGTCAAAGAGATTGAGGCTGTCGTGGCCAAAATTGCGCGCATCCCGCCGAAGAATGTCACCAAGGATGATGCCGCGGTTCTGAAAGACCTTGAAGCCTCGCTGAAACGCGTCGTGTTTGGGCAGAATTTGGCAATTGAGGCACTGTCCAGCGCGATCAAATTGGCCCGCGCCGGTCTACGTGAGCCCGAAAAGCCCATCGGCAACTACCTGTTCGCTGGTCCGACTGGTGTGGGTAAAACCGAAGTTGCAAAACAGCTGGCCGATACGTTGGGGGTCGAGCTGCTGCGCTTTGACATGTCGGAATACATGGAGAAGCATGCAGTCAGCCGCCTGATCGGTGCACCTCCGGGCTATGTCGGGTTCGATCAGGGCGGTCTGCTGACCGACGGCGTCGACCAGCATCCGCATTGTGTGCTGCTGCTGGATGAGATCGAAAAGGCGCATCCGGATGTGTTCAACATCTTGCTGCAGGTCATGGACCATGGCGAGTTGACTGACCACAACGGCCGGACGGTGAATTTCCGCAACGTGGTCCTGATCATGACCTCGAACGCAGGCGCCCAGGAACAAGCCAAGGCCGCCATCGGCTTTGCTCGCGACCGGCGCGAAGGTGAGGATACAGCCGCGATTGAACGTATGTTCACGCCCGAATTCCGCAATCGTCTCGATGCCGTGATCTCCTTCGCGCCGCTACCGAAAGAGGTCATCTTGCAAGTGGTCGAGAAATTCGTGCTCCAGCTAGAGGCTCAATTGCTGGATCGCGGAGTGACCATCGACCTGACACCCAAAGCAGCCGAATGGTTGGCTGACAAGGGATATGACGACAAAATGGGCGCCCGCCCGCTTGGCCGCGTAATCCAAGAGCACATCAAGAAGCCTCTGGCCGAGGAATTGCTGTTTGGTAAATTGGCCAAGGGTGGCGTGGTGCGCGTGTCGGTCAAGAAAGGTGAGCTTAACCTTGAAATCCTCGGCCCCGATCAGCCGCGAATTCCGGGGGACAAGCCGCCATTGCTGACAGCTGACTGACGGCTAACCACATTTGTCCGCAAAGTTGAGCGCCCGATGGCCATTCACCGTCGGGCGCTTTTTGTTGTGCCTGGGGAGTGGAACAAAGACAATTTCATATAGCTCTGGCGACGGAAAAACCTCGCTCTTGCGTTTCAATTCCATAACACATCAGCAAGGGAGAACGGTGTGAACACCAAGATCGCCATTATCTGGAGCACCGCGTTTGCAATCTCGGCCGCTGCGGTTGTTGCCACGGCTCAGCATCGGTTCCGTTATCATGACGAAATACAGACCAGACCACTGGATTTGGTTCCGGCAACCGTTGACCCAGGCAAAAGCCGATCGAAAGTAAAGATGACCGGCTCGAACATCAAACTGTCGGCTAATGGCATTCCGGATCATCTGGTGGGGCAGTTTCCAAATCGCGGCAACCCGCACCAGATCTCAACTCAGAAGGTCAAGCTGAGCGTTCCTGCCAACCCCCAAAGCACCGAAAACGTAACACCGCTGCGCATGGGGTGGAATTTTGGTGTTTCATTGAACGGCGTTGTGTTCGACCCGCTCGCTGCGGAATTCTGGCATGGGGATCCAAATTCGGGCTGGTCTTACAATGCCCTAGGCGGTGCGATCGCCTTAGGTCTGGATGCCAACTATGCGCATGTTCAACCGAACGGCAAGTACCACTACCACGGCATCCCAACCGGTCTGATCGAGCTTTTGGATTGGTCGCCAGAAAGACATTCGCCGCTGATTGGATACGCCGCTGATGGGTTTCCGATTTACGCCATGACGGGGGTTATTAACGGGCGCGTGACCGAAATGACCCCATCTTATCGCTTGAAATCCGGTAACCGCCCTGGCGGCGATGGCCCGAGCGGACGATACGATGGCACGTTCAACGAGGACTATGCCTATACACCCGGCTATGGCACCCTAGATCAATGCAACGGCGCATTCACGGTATCTGAAGAGTATCCCGACGGGACATATGCCTAGTTTCTGACCGAGCATTACCCGGTGGTTCCGCGCTGTTTCAAAGGTACACCTGACCAAAGCTTCAAACTCGGAAGACGTTGAAACCCTGAAACCCGCATCGCGTAGGCTGAAGCTATCTTTCAGTCAGCTTCAGCTCGATTCGCCGGTTCTGTGCCCGAGCTTGTGGCGTATTGTCTGGGTTTACCGGCTGGAACTCTCCAAACCCGTTGGCCGCAAGACGGTTCGGCGGGATGCCCAAAGCGTCGACCATATAGCGGACCACCGACAACGCGCGGCCCTGGCTTAGCTCCCAATTGTCGCGATAGCGTCCGGACCCGGCAAGCGGTACGTTGTCAGTGTGACCGTCGACCCGAATGACCCAATTCAAACCCTCAGGGATTTCTGCGGCCACAGTGCGCAGGATCGCAGCGACTTTCGCCACCTCTTGCCTACCTTCCGGCGACAATACGGCTGAACCTGTGTCGAATAATACTTCGGACGAGAACACGAACCGGTCGCCTTCGATCCGCACGCCTTCCTGATTGCCCAGAACGTCGCGCAATCGTCCAAAAAACTCAGACCGATAACGTTGCAGATCTTCTGCCTGCGCTGTCAGCTCCTGGTTCTGATCCGTCAGTTCCTCGGCCTCAGCCTCCAGCCGGATCCTCTCTGCCTCTTCCAGCAATCGGCGGCGGCGCTCCTCTGAGGCCGCCCGGGCCAACGCTGCGTTCAGGTCTTGACCGAGGGTCTGAATCTGAATCTCAGCAGCCGTATTGCGGTCTTCATAGTCATCCAACAGCGCCTGCAATGATCCCAACTGACCACGCAAGGCCGCGATCTGCTGATTCAGCAAGGCCGCCTCGCGCTGTGCCTTGGCAGAAATCGCTTGCTCTGCCGACAGCGTCTCGCGCGCGACATCAAGAAGGGCGGCTTGTTGTTCGACCAGCGATCGTTGTTCTGCCGCGTCTGCTTGCGCTTCGGTTTGGGCCTCCAAAGCGGCTTCTAGCTGGGCCCTAAGCTCCTCGGTGTCCAGATCACCAAACTGACGTTCCAGTTCCGCACGCGCAGCCCTCGCTGCGGCCAGCAATGTCAGGGTTTCCTCAGCCTCTTTGCGCTGCGCTTCAAGCGCAAGGGTCATGGCTGTCAACTCAGCATCGGCGTCCTGCAAACGGTTGCGCAGGTTCTCGGCTGCTGCGGCCTCAGCAAGGCGCGCGGCCTCTTCTTCAGTCAGTTGTTGTTCCAGCTTTGCGATCTGCGCAGCACGCTCCTCACCGGTTTGTTCCAGATCGGCAATCAATGCTTCGAGCGCTTCACGGCGGGCGGCGGCAAGTCGCGCGGCCTCGGCCTGCACGTCAATCTCCGCGCGACTCTGAGCCAAGGCCTGGTTCAAGGCATCCCGCTCGCCTACCAGCTCCGCTCGCTGGGATTCCAATACGGCAATATCCTCTTGCGCCCGGGCCTGCTCGGCCAACAGCGCCGCGACCTGGGCTTCAAAATCGGTGATGCGGCCCTGCGCTTGGGCCAGATCTTCCTCGGCCTGTGTCAGGGTTGCGTTTAAGGCCCCCAACCGCGCTTGCAAACGGCTGTTTTCGCGCTCTTCCAGACCCAAGGCACCCGCCAGAGCAGCCACTTCGTCCGCGAGTGCGGTCAGTTCATCTTCTTGCCCAGAGATCGTTTCTCGCAGCACGAACTGCACAACCATGAAAATGGTCAGCACAAAGGTCAGCACCATCAACAGACCCGTCATCGCATCCACGAAACCGGGCCAGACCGAGCCCTGGAATCGCTGTCCAGTACGACGGGAGAGGGCCATGGGTTACTCTCCTTCGTGGGTGCCGCGCACCGCACCGCGAGGAAGTGTCAACGCCTTGACCAGCAATTCGATATCCTTGCGGAACTCATTCATGCTTTCCTGACGGCCTGCCGAAATCTCTTCGAGAATACGCAGCAGTTGCACATCCATAGACCGCAGGCGCATTCGGCTTTCGGCATCAATGCCTTCGCCTGCACCATGTTCGCGCATGTGATCCAGCAGCGCATCCTGCCCAAGCGCAACGCGTTCCAACGCGGCGGTGATCCCCTCATTATCCGTCTGACGCTGGTTCATCTCGCCGATCACGCCGACCAGTTGACCCAGCTTGCCCGATACCTCCGCCCGGTCTTGCTCCTGCGCGGAAAACAGGTCCTGCAGCGCATCCATCTGCTCGGACATCGCGTCCAGAACCGGGGCCAGTACGGCGATTTCCGCACCCCCTTCTTCGCCCGAGGCAAAGCCCACACGAGTAATCGATGACAGCCATTCCTCAAGCTCGCGATAGAACCGGTTCTGCCCATGACCTGCGAATACCTCAAGCAAACCCACGATCAGCGACCCGGCAAGGCCCAGCAGCGAGGACCCGAAGGCCACGCCCATGCCTTGCAGCTGCGCCTCAAGCCCCGTCATGAGACGGTTGAAAACGGTCAAGCCTTCCTCACCCTCTTGCGGGTTCAGGCTGCGGATTGTGTCGACGATCGCTGGAACCGTGGTGGCCAGACCGAAGAAGGTTCCCAACAGACCCAGATAAATCAGGACATTGGTAATGTAGCGCGTGATTTCGCGTTCTTCTTCAACCCGTTCCGCAACCGAATCCAGAATGGACCGGGTTGAAGTCGAGCTGATCTGGGACCGCGCGCCGCGTTCGCGCAGCAGCGAGGCCAAAGGCGCCAAAAGTTGCGGTGTGCGCGCATCTTCGCGGACAACCCCACCGACAAACGCCTCGATCCAGCGGACTGATCCGATCAGCTGCGCAACCTGATAAAAACAGGCAATCACACCAATGACGAAGACCATCAGAATGAAGCCGTTCAGATACGGGTTGGCAAAGAAGACCGGCAACACATAGGGCAACGCCAGAAACACACCCAGCCCGGCCAGACCGATTGCGATCAACATCATCACGATCTGACGAATGGGATGCGAGAAATGGGGTCTCGCGCCCTGATGTGCCTGCGCCATGCGCGTGGTTCCCGATTTTGCCTGCTCTGACTTGAAAATAGCGAAATTCCGCCGGTGACGCCAAGGGTTTATGCGGTAATGCTCCGCACTCGTTGCGACAACCACTCAAGATCAGGGTCATGCAACCCGATCTCGGCCAAATGTTCCGTGGTATTATAAAGATATTCAGTGTTCGGCCCCCGCCCGCCAATTGCGTGGGCAATGATCTGGGCCTGTTCTTCCAGTGGCATCCCCCCGCAATACTGCACATGATGCGCATCGATCACATAAGTGACGGCGTTCACGACGTCGCCGTTGTCCAGATGCACATCCAGCATCCGTTCGACATAGGCAGATGAGATCAACTCGCGCTCGCGCAGCTCGTACAACGTACGGTCTTCGTGGCCGCCCTCAACGGCCAGAGCCAACCCTTTGCAATGGGCCTCAGCCTGTTCATCCAGCGCCAGAACCAGACCCGGATGCTCTTCGGTGCCACGATGATGGATCGAACTCATACAGAAGGACCGCGCGTAACCGTGCAGCGTTGCAAGCTCGCTGCGGGCGACGGGAAATCCCGGATTCCACAACAGCGATCCATACCCGAATACCCACATCGTCATTGCACTGGTCCTTGCCCGTTTGGGCCTATAAACATCAAATCCGAGGCAGGAAAAAGGCCAAAGCGGATGCGCCGTCTGATACGAGTTTTCTTTTTCATCGTCACCCTATGGAGCCTGTATTGGTTCGTTGCAGGTTATGGGCTGCGCAATGCGATCACCAGCTGGTTTGATGCGCAGCAGGCACGCGGATGGCAATCCGAATTCGCCGACGTTGAAACCTCAGGCTTTCCCGGACATCACGTCACCCGCCTGAACAGCCCAGCACTGGCCGATCCCGCCACCGGAACCGCGTGGAGCGCGGACTGGATCGAATTCAAAAGCCCCGCGATTTGGCCCGGTCGCCAAATCCTGCGTTTTGCCGAAACACCACAACGTCTGTCCTATTTTGATCAAACCGCGACCATCACTGCCGATGATCTGCAGGCCGAACTACAGCTACAACCGGGCGTGGCCCTGGTGCTTGAAAAGATGGCGCTAACAGCAGGGCCCTGGCAAATCACCGATGACGCCGATGCGCTGGCCGGTGGCAATACGCTAAGCCTGATGATGAAACAGACAGACGCGCCCGAAGCCTATGCGATCACCGCGCAGATCGATGGCTTTGCACCGGGGAACGACCTGCGCGCACTGATGCATTCCGCCTCATCGCTGCCCCAGCGGTTCGAGACGCTGGAACTGGATATGGTGACCGTTTTTGACAAACCGTGGGATCGAACCGCCATCGAACAGAACCGTCCCCAACCTGTCGAAATCACGTTAAAACTGGCCGAAATCAAATGGGGTGAGCTTCGCTTGTTTGCGGCAGGTGAACTGGATGTGGACGCTCAAGGCATTCCAACCGGTGAAATCGCGATCAAGGCCGAGAACTGGCGCGATATGATCGCCATGGCCAATGCGGCAGGGGCTCTGCCGGATCAAGCCGTTGATCCAGTTACCCGCGCGCTGAACTTTCTGGCCGGGCTGGGCGGCAATCCAAATGCGCTGGATCTGCAATTGAATTTCCGCGACGGGTTCGTGGCATTGGGCCCCCTACCCTTGGGGCCAGCCCCGCGCCTGATCCTGCGTTAGCGACAATAGGCGCCGCTGCGATAACGGGCCGTGTCCAGATGAAAATGATCGCGGTGGTACCGATCTGAGTTTGGGCCCAGAACCGTGCCAAACGGCCTGCAAGCCCCGCGCCAGACCTTCTTGAGCTGCTTTTGCGACGGGTTCTTGCGCCATCCGTTCAGCACGGTCACCACATCTCCGTCCGCCATGACAAAGCCCGAGATATCGATGGCGCGGCCCTTGCCGTGCTCTGAGATACGCGCGCCCTTGCGGTTGTTGCGGGTGCGACAGGCGTAGTGGGCCGCCACCTGCAACTGAACCACGGGCCCGCGTCGCTTGAAGGTCGGTTTAACGGACTTGTCTACCCATTCGTTCAGTGCAATCGCCGTGCCGCAATCCATCGTCGACGCGCGGCTGAGCGTGACACCCGAGACCGAGGTGATCTGTACAGCATCCTTGACACCACAAGCCTTGGTCTTGCTGGTTACACGGCCCATAGGCTTGCCCTGTATCGCAATATCCCCACAGACAGAGCCTTTGCGCAGCTTGCGTTTCTTGAACAAAATCTGCTGTTCCAAAGCCTCTGGCCGCGCAAACGGCGTCAAAGAGGTATCCGGGCTGAGCAGCGGCAGATCAGATGGTCGCGCCGCAATGGCGGCGATCTGAGGCGATACAGGTCGCGGGACGGGCCGCATGTTTGGGATGCTCAACGGGGTTGCCGTCCGACTGGTAACAGCCGCCAGATCGACGGTGTCTGATGGGCGCGCGATGGGGACCAACGATTGCTCGGGCGCCGACGCGTGGCCAATACCGCACCAGAGTGCGGCCACCACGATCAGAAGGTGTCCCGCAATCGGCCTCATGATCCAATCTTTCCCCGGCCAAAATCTGGTGCGTCCGTATCCTGGCCCGCATCAATAATGCCCCGCCGGATCGCCCGTGTGCGGGTGAAATAGTCGAACAGGTGCTCTCCATCCCCGGTGCGAATGGCGCGTTGCAAGGCAAAAAGCTCCTCGGTGAACCGCCCCAGAATTTCCAGTGTCGCGTCTTTGTTGGACAGGAAAACATCTCGCCACATCGTCGGGTCCGAGGCTGCGATACGCGTAAAGTCACGGAAGCCGGCAGCCGAGTATTTGATGACCTCGGTATCCGTGACCCGACGTAGATCATCTGCAACCCCAACCATCGTGTAAGCGATCAGGTGCGGCGCATGAGAGGTGACGGCAAGAACCAGATCATGGTGATCCGCGTCCATCTCATCGACATTCGAGCCCATACCCTCCCATAACGCGCGCAAGCGGGAAATCGCATCTGGATCAGTGCCTTCAACCGGAACCAGCAGACACCACCGATTGTCGAACAGCTCAGCAAAGCCGGACTCGGGCCCGGAATGCTCGGTCCCTGCCAATGGGTGTGCAGGGATGAAATGCACGCCTTCGGGAATATGCGGTTGAACGCTTTGGATCACATGTCGCTTGACCGAGCCTACATCAGAGACGGTGGCACCGGGCTTCAAAACCGGCGCAATCTCCTCGGCCACCGCTCCCATCGCGCCGACCGGAACGCAAAGCACCACCAGATCGGCCCCGTCCACGGCCTCGCGCGCCGTGTCGCAAACACGATCGCATAGGCCGATCTTGCGGGCCGTGCCGCGGGTTGCCTCGGACCGCGCATACCCAGTGACCTCACCGGCCAAACCGGCGCGCTTGATGGCCCAGAACATGGACGAGGCGATCAGGCCCAGCCCAATCAGCGCAACGCGGTCATAAATCTGGCTCATACGGCACCCTCTTTGAATGCAGTGATCGCAGTAACAACGCGACGACAGCCTTGTTCATCGCCCACGGTGATCCGCAAAGCGTTTGGCAGGTTGTAGCCTGCAACCCGGCGCACAATCAAACCCTGCGTTTTCAGGTAGTCATCGCAGGCCTCAGCCTCAGCCCTGTCGGCAAAGCGCACAAGGATGAAGTTGGTACAGGACGGATCCGAGTGAACCCCGATCTTGGCCAACTCCTCGGCCAGCCACGCACGCAACCGCGCGTTTTCAGCCTGACAGAAGGACAGGAACTCCACATCGTCTACCGCTGCCTCTGCCGCAGCCAATGCAGTCAGCGAGAGGTTAAAGGGCTGCCGCACCCGGTTCAGCACATCGATGATGGTCTGGTGCGCATAGCCCCAGCCGACACGCATACCGCCCAGCCCGTACACTTTTGAAAAGGTGCGCGTCATGATCACATTCTCATGGGCGTCAACCAGTGACGCCCCGCCATCGAACCCGTCGACAAATTCCGCATAAGCGCCGTCCAGAACCATCAGGCAAGTATCGGGCAGACACAGCGCCAGACGTTCCAGTTTGTCGTTCGAGATCATGGTCGAGGTTGGATTGCCGGGGTTGGTGACAAACACGATCCGCGTCTGCCCCGTCACCGCGGCAAGAATGGCATCCACATCCACCTTGCGGTCACGCTCGGCCACCATGACCGGCGTCGCACCGGCCATACGGGCGATGATCGGGTACATGGAAAACCCGTGCTCGGTATAGATCACCTCGTCCCCCGGCCCCGCATAGGCCTGAGCGACGAACTGCAATACCTCGTCGCTGCCGACACCGCAGATGATCCGCGCCGGGTCCAGCCCATGGCGTGCGCCGATGGCCGCGCGCAGGCTCGCGTGGTCGGTGCTGGGATAACGATGCAGAGTGGCCGCGCTGTCGCGCACCGCCTCTATTGCCCTGGGGCTGGGTCCAAAGGGGTTCTCGTTCGAGCTCAGCTTGATCACATGCTCCACTCCCGCCACATGCGACTGGCCGCCCTGATACAGCGCGATGTCCATAATGCCGGGTTGTGGGGTGATCTTGGTCATGAGAGGCTCCGTTCAATGGGCCTCTCATACCTGTCTCAAAGGGTTGAGAAAAGCGGCAATTCCCTCATGCGGCCTTGAAGCGCGCTGTTGCCGGGTCAGCGTTGTAGTAAGGCGTGAATTCTTCGGTCCGGTGCGACAGGTCATTGACGCTGTCGATGATGAACTGAACCGTTTCCTCACTCATCAGATATGAGAAATTCAGGCGCACCCAGCCGGGTTTTTTCATTTCTTCCCCTGCGGACAAGGCAGCGTGCAGCGCCTCGGACGTTGCCTGATCGATCCCCAGCAAGCGGTGGGCATAGGGTCCGGCACAGGCACAGCCGCCCCGCGCCTGAATACCGTAGATATCGCTGAGCATCCGGGTGAACAGCTGCTGATGCACGGGCCGACCCGCATTGTCGCGCACCAGGAAGGAAAAGATCGGCAGCCGATGCGCGCTCTCGACCCCAAGCAGGGTCAGGTTCGGGTTGTTCTTCCAGCCGTCCAGCGCCATTTGATTGTACTGCGCCTCGCGCCGGGCGATTTCGTCCGTTCCGACGACATCCTTGACGATGAAGGCCAGCGCCGCACGAATGTCTCCGATCACGTTGGGTGTCCCGGCCTCTTCGCGGGTGGACAGATCGGCACTGTAGTCATGCCGCCACGGTGATACGAAGCTGACGGTTCCACCACCCGGCCAGCTGGGACAGGTCCGTTTCACCGCCAGCTCGTTCACGATCAAGACACCGGATGCCCCCGGCCCACCGGGAAACTTATGCGGAGAAACCACGATCGCATCCTTGCGCGCATCCTCTGGACCCATATCCATCGGCAGGTATGGCCCACCCCCGGCATAGTCCCAAACAGCCATCGCTCCATTTGCTTTGAGCATCCGAGTGACCGGATCCGGGTCAGTGATGATGCCCGTGACATTCGAAGCCGCAGAAAAGGACCCGATCACCAGATCAGCATCGGCATGTGTCGCCAACGTTTCTTCCAACACGTCCAGATCAATCCCACCTCCCTTAGCTTCGGGGATTTCGACGACCTGCGCCTTGCTTTCCCGCCAAGGTAGAATGTTCGAGTGGTGCTCGTATGGACCAATCAAAACAACCGGGTTCGCTGCGTCCTCTACGCCCAGCAAATTCACCAGACGATTCAACCCTGATGTCGCGCCCGACCCGGTGAAGATCACCGCGTCGTTCTCGGCAGCCCCCACGCTACGGGCAATTTCGGCACGCGCTTCGCGACGCAGACCCGTCATATATGATCCGCAATACGAGGCCTCGGTGTGGCTGTTTGCATAAAACGGAAGAACATGATGGGCCACATAGTCTTCGACCTGCTGCAACGCGCGACCCGAAGCTACGTAATCCGCATACACAAGCGGCACATCCCCATTCAAACCGGGGATCAGAACGTTCTCTCCGATCAATCCATCGCGCAGATCGGAATGTTTAGTGGTGGAACAGAGTTCCGCTCGAAATCTGGACAGGGTCATGGCATTGCTCCTAGTTACGCCACTAAGATGATTGATCCAGTTTGGAAGAAACCACTCTATTTTTGCGTATACCTCTCAAAATTTGTGTCATATGATAAATTATGGCACTAAAATTAGATCAAATAGACATACGCATCCTTAAGGAACTGCAAAAAGACGCCACCCTGTCTCAGCGTGAGCTAGCAGATCGTGTCGGGCTGTCTCAAAACGCCTGCTGGCGACGATTGAAGGCTCTGAACGAAAACGGGGTGCTGATCGGCTCAACCGCCTGGATTGCACGCGAAAAACTGGGCCTGACCCTTGTGGTATTCGTCATGCTCCGCACGCGTCACCACTCGGCTGACTGGCTACAGGCCTTCCGACGTCACGTATTGACGATCCCCGAGGTTGTGGATTTCCACCGGATTGGCGGGGATTATGACTATCAGCTTAAAGTCGTCACGCAGGACATGGCCTCCTACGACAAAGTCTATCAACGCTTGATCGAAAAGGTCGAGCTGGACAGCGTTACATCATACTTCGCCATGGAGGCCATTGCCGAAGGGCGCCCGCTCCCCCTCTGATCCCAACTTCATCTGGCCAGAAATATCCCGGGGGAGTCGCGCAGCGGCGGGGGCAGAGCCCCCCTTCAAACAAAAAAGACCGCGCCAAATGGCGCGGCCCTTTGAATTCGATTTGTCTGCGAAGATCAGTTCTTCGCGTAGAATTCAACAACCAGGTTCGGTTCCATCATGACCGGGTAAGGCACATCACCCAAGCCCGGTGCGCGCACGAAAGTCGCGGTCATCTTCGAGTGGTCGGCATCGATGTAGTCAGGCACATCACGCTCGGCCAGAGCAGCAGCTTCAAGAACAACAGCCAGTTGCTTCGACTTGTCACGCACTTCGATCACATCGCCTTCTTTGACGCGGTAGCTAGGGATGTTGACCCGCTTGCCGTTCACCTTGACGTGGCCGTGGTTCACGAATTGACGTGCGGCAAACACAGTCGGCACGAACTTGGCACGGTAAACAACAGCGTCCAGACGGCGCTCCAGCAGACCGATCAGGTTTTCACCGGTATCGCCTTTAACACGCTCGGCTTCTGCGTAAATGCGGCGGAACTGCTTCTCGGTCAGGTCGCCATAGTAGCCTTTCAGCTTCTGCTTGGCGCGCAGCTGCAGACCGAAGTCCGACAGTTTGCCCTTGCGGCGCTGACCGTGCTGGCCGGGGCCGTATTCACGACGGTTTACCGGGGATTTCGGACGACCCCAGATGTTTTCGCCCATCCGGCGGTCGATTTTGTACTTGGCAGACGTGCGTTTGGTCACGGCTGATCTCCTTCGTATTAGTCGAGGCCCAAAGGGCCACTATGAAGGGCGTTGTCCTCTTGAGGTTTCCCCCATGACAGGCATCCCCTTACGGGGGCCACCAACACCAATGAAGCCGCGCTTATATCTGCACAGAGAGCAGAGTCAACATGCGAAACGGCGGTTAAATGCACTAAAGCTGCAAGGCGTACGCACTCTCTGGATCAGTTAAACCAACCCAGGTCAAATACATGCAGATAATAAAGGAAAACTAGTCAGGACAAACCGGGGTGAGGAAAGCTGACAACGTTCGCATCCGGCGCGGTGCGCGCAGATGCAGGCGTGGCGTAGTGCGACACTTCGCTGATCCAAAACAACTGGTCCCGCGCCGGGCAGCCGTTTTCAAACACAAATGTTGGACCAATATCACCCTCTTGTACGACCAAATCCGCACAGAACTGTTGCGCCCCGTTCGACAGAACGACTGAGGCGCAGGTATCGCCTGCAACTTCCCGAATAATAGCAAAACGATCAGCAACAGAAGACGAAGCCGCACCCATCGAGCCAACGCGTTCGATGCTTTGCTCCAAGCTTGTGGCCAAAACCACGGCTTGCCCACGCCAGGACCACGCCGCACCGACCACCAAGGATTCCAACGGCGCTGCTTCAAGCTCATCAAGCTCGGTTTGCGCCCATGATATCGCTATTTGGCCCCTATGATCTGATCTCATCTGCCCGCACTCATCCCGAAACACATACTTATTAACAGTGGCTCATTATCAATCTGAATTCCGGCAAAAAAGAGACCAAATTCAAACATTACAAAGAATGTTGCAGAAGGGATTCAAATCCGGCCTAACTAAACTCGAACCATCCGCAAGACCTGATCACGCGTCAAATCTTCCTTTGCACCTTTGATCATGACCTCCCCACGCCGCAACACGACGATCCTGTCGGCAAGGTCATAGGCAAAGTCGAAGTATTGCTCAACCAAAACAATTGCCATGGCATCTGTGGCTCTGAGGTGCCGGATCACGTCTCCGATCTGTTGAATTATGTTTGGCTGGATACCTTCCGTCGGCTCGTCCAACAACAGAAGGCGTGGCTTTGTGATCAGGGCCCGCGCGATAGCTAGCTGCTGCTGTTGCCCGCCGGACAAATCCCCACCGCGCCGGTTTTGCATTTTCTTCAGGACAGGGAAAAGATCGTAGATTTCGTCGGGGATGACATGTTCAGATGTCGGTAGGCAAGAAAATCCGGTTTCCAGATTCTCTCGCACCGTAAGCAGTGGGAAAATCTCGCGCCCTTGCGGCACGTAGGCGACGCCTTTCAAAGCCATCCGATGCGCAGGCAAGGCGCCCAGAGACTCGCCATCCAATTCTAACTTGCCTCCTGAACGTGGATGCGTGCCTGAGATTGCTTTCATCAAGCTGGTTTTTCCAACGCCATTGGTTCCCATGACACAGGTAACTTCACCTTGCCGGGCTTCCATGGAGATTCCGTTTAGGATTTGAGAATGCCCATAGTGCAACGTCAGATCGGTTAGATTTAACATCAATTAGCGCCCCAGATAGACATCGATCACGTCCTGGTTGGATGTCACATGATCAAGACTGCCTTCAGCCAGAACCGAGCCCTCGTGCAAGACAGTGACTTTGCAGTTCAGCCGCCGGACAAATTCCATGTCATGTTCAACGACCACGACGGCACGGGTTTTGGCCGCATTGACCAGAATATCGGTTGTGTGTTCGCGTTCTTGCGGCGTCATACCAGCGGCGGGTTCATCGACCAAAAGCAGACGCGGGTCCTGCGCCAGCAACATGCCAATTTCCAACCATTGCTTTTGGCCATGGCTCAGCTCACCTGACTTGCGGTCGAGGTCATGGCCCAGGCCAATTTCAGCCGCCAATTCTTCGACCTTGTGCAAGTCGTTTGCAACGGGACGATACAGCAGAACACCCAACCATCCGCGTTTGTTCTTTAATGCCATAAGCAGGTTCTCCTGCACCGTCTGATCCTCGAATACAGTCGGTTTCTGGAATTTTCTGCCAACTCCCACCTGGGCAATCTTGGCCTCGCTCATCCGCAAAAGCGAGACGGATTTCTCGCCCCAGATCACACGACCTTCGTCGGGCCGGGTTTTGCCAGTCACAATATCCATGAACGTCGTTTTCCCGGCGCCGTTTGGGCCAATGACAGCACGCAACTCCGCCTCACCGATCCGGAAGGAAAGGTTGTTGATGGCGCGAAACCCGTCGAAGGTGACAGAAACGCCGCTCACCTCAAGCAGAGTGCTCATTCCGTGGCCTCCTTTTCACGCAATGCCCCGTCATCGGGGCCAAGGGCCGCGCCGTGCCGGTCTGGGTGGTTTCGCTTAGCCCAAAGGTCAAACAAGCCTCCGATCCCTTGTGGGGCGAACAGCGTGACCAGCACAAAGGAAACGCCCAGCAGGACCTGCCACCAGTCGACCCATTTGATCGTGTAAAAGCCCAGCGAGATGTCCGGGGCCTGTCCACCGGTGAACCACGTGCTCAGCAGGCTGACGAAGGCGGCGCCAATAATTGCGCCGTACAAACGTCCGCGCCCGCCGATAGCGACCCACACGGCCAGATAGATCGAGGCGATCGGGGCCATCTCCTCGGGGTTGATAATGCCTGCTTGTGGGTAGTAGAGCGCGCCTGCGATCCCGGCGAAACAGGCGGTCAGCGTGAAGACAGTAAGTTTATAAACCTCGACAGAATACCCTAGGAACCGAACCCGCGCCTCATTGTCGCGAATGCCCCTGAGTACCGATCCGAACTTGCCCGATACGATCCACGCAGCCGTGATATAGCCCAGCCCCAGCGCCAGTGCGGATGCCCAAAGAAACCAGATCGATACCACATCCTGAGAGGCGCTAATTCCGGGTAGGTTCTGAAGGCCCGACAAGCCGTTGTTCCCGCGCAATCCACTGTCGTTCTGAAACAGATAGAGGGCCAGCGCCAGCGTCATGGCTTGAGTCAGAATCGAGAGATAAACGCCCGTAACCCGGCTGCGGAAGGCCAGCCAGCCGAAGATCAGCGCCAGAAGTCCGGGCACCAACACGACCAGCATCAATTGCAGGGTCAGGCTATGGGAAAAGGCCCAGATCAACGGGAAGTCCGACGATCCGACCACGCCAAAAATCTGCGTTCCGATAGCGTCCACAACCTCAGCCGGGGTGGGCGGGATTTCGGCTTGCGATAGCGACTCGACCACGATCAGACGCGTGCGTTCGTACATCAGCCACATGCCGATCATGTAGCCTCCTAGCCCGAAGAAGGCGAAATGCCCCAGAGATAGGATGCCGGTAAATCCCCAGACCAGATCCATCGCTACGGCAATCAGGCACAGACACAGGGTCTTGCCCAGTGTCTTGACGAAACTGGTTGAGATCACGCCGATTCCGAACCCTTCGGACAGGATGGTCACGCCCAAGGTGAATAGGGACAGGATGGTCAGAAAGACCAGTACCGAGGGGTTCTTGGCGACAAAGCTACGTTCCATGGCTCAATCCCCCGCCGCGCGGCCCTTGAGTGCGATGATGCCCCTGGGCCGGAACTGGATGAAAATGATGATGAAGATGATCATGTAGGTTTGGGCCGCGAGGGTGTTCGACGGGTTCATCCACTCGATCCCCTTCTGCAAGAAGCCGATCATGCCGGCCCCCGCCAACGCGCCCCAGATGTTGCCGACACCGCCGACGACTACGGTCATGAAGCTTTGAACGATATAGTCGCTGCCCAGATCGGATGTGACCTTGGCGAATAGACCAATCGCAACCCCGGCGATCCCGGCAATGCCCGAGCCCAAGCCGAAGGTCAGCATATTCACGCGCCCCGGATTGATGCCCATCGATCCCGCCATGCGTGGGTTCTGCGTCACTGCGCGCATCTCAAGCCCCAACCGGGTACGTTTCATGATGTAAAGGAACAGCCCAAGAAAGATCATCGCCAGAACGAAGATCGCGATGCGGATATAGCTGATCGAGACAACATCGTTCAGCACCCATGCCCCGTCCAGCCAGCCGGGCGCGGTTAGCGGTCGCGCTTGTGTGCCGAAGATGTTCTTGGCCAATTGCTGAAGGGCGATCGAGATGCCGAACGTCGCCAGCAGGGTCTCAAGCGGGCGGGCGTAGAGCCAACGGATCACCAGCCGCTCCATCGCGACGCCCATGGCGAAGGTGACGGCAAAGGCCATCGGGATCGCCACGATGATCGAGAGCGTATGGTCAGGGATGAACTGCTGCACCACATAGCCGGTGTAGGCGCCCATCATGATGAACTCGCCATGGGCCATGTTGATCACGCCCATCACGCCGAACGTGATGGCCAGACCGATGGCAGCCAGGAAATAGATCGACGCCAACGAGATCGCGTCCAGCGTCAGGTCAAGGGTCTGGTTCAAGCCGACTTTCAGCTCGATCTGCTCCAGCGCTTTTTCGGCGGCGGCTGTGACTTCGGGTGAAGGTTCGGCATAGGTCTCAAAGAAGACATGCGTTTCCAACGCAGAATCGATGTCGGCCTCGGTTATCAAAGCAGGAACGAGGCCGGCTTCGGCCAGAGCAGCGTAAGCCTGAGCACGCGCGGCGTCAGAGTTCAGCTGCGCGACAGGAATGTTTCCCACGCGGCCGCCGTCGATATTGGCGGCCAGTGCGGCGCGTATGTCATCGGGCGATGTGCGCGGTGCGGCGAGGTCATTGGCGACCAACAGATCATATGCCTCGTCCCGCAACAGGGCTTCTGATCCGGGATCTAAAATAGTGGCGATATTCGCATCAGAAGGCAGATCAGTGCCCGCCTGTCGCTTCGTCACGACCAAAGGATTCAGCGCCGCACGGACATCCACACCCAGATCGTCGGACATGTCTTCAATCGCAGCAACACGCGTTGCGGTATCTTGGTCGTAGCCGATGGTCAGCAACCGCTCGAGGCGTTGCTTCTGCGCTTTCAGATCGGCATCGGGCTCGTCGTCAATCGAGGCGCGCAGCGGCTCCAGCAGAGCGCCTTCGGGATCGCGTTGGATAGATGTCAAAGCGGCCAGACGTTTTGCCCGGTCCGGGTCGGTCAGTTGGAACTGCACCAAAGCGGTCCCGATCATCGCGCGGATGCCGCTATTGGGTTTCAACTGCTTCAGGTCGGATTTTTGATACGTGCCAACGACGTCTCCGGTGTCGAAATCAGTCAGTTCATACGACCGCCCCTCGGCCTTTTTGCCTGAAAAGAACAGGCCATCCGACTTGCGCATCCACACGTCTTTGGCGGCCCACGTCTCAAGCATCACCTGCGCTTGCGGCAACCCGCTGCTGGCAATCGCATCAATCGCCGGTTTGATCGTCTTGCGCGAGCTTTTGGCGATGATCTCCTGATGCTCTTGCAGGATCGGTTGCAAACCGCTCTCTTGCGCATTGGCCGTTAGGCAGGCGCATAGGATTGCGAGGCCCGCAAGGAATAGTCGTAACATGTGGTGAAACCCGAGGTGTCTTTAGGGCAAGGCGGGCGATGTCACCCGCCTTGCGAGAAGGTTAGTAGTTCGACAAGGTCTGAACGCAGGTCTTGGTCTCGGTGTTGTACATACCGCAACCCAGCTCTTTCCAATCCGAGATCAGAACCGCCGATTCCGGCAGGAAATCTGTCCATGCATCACCCGGAACGACGTCGGTTTCGCTGATGATATCGAACTGTCCATCTTCCTGAATCTCACCGATCAGAACCGGTTTGGCCAAGTGGTGGTTCGGCAGCATCACGGCCGTGCCACCGGTCAGGT
Organism: Ruegeria sp. I1; assembly: GCF_056532675.1. NCBI lineage: Bacteria > Pseudomonadati > Pseudomonadota > Alphaproteobacteria > Rhodobacterales > Roseobacteraceae > Ruegeria > Ruegeria sp. I1. The sequence goes on from NZ_JBQFNM010000004.1 coordinate 110,876, forward strand.
TCGGGAATTCCTGCCCGTACATAGCTGAGCGTACAGCGTCGACCTCGGTCGAGCCCGCCTCTGTCGCGGCGTTTACCCACATGTTGAAGCCGATGTAATGCGCTTCCATTGGGTCATTGGTCACGCGGTCTTCACCCATGGTGGCTTTCCACGTCTCAACGAAACCGGCGTTCACGTCGGTATCTGCCGACTGGAAGTAGTTCCACGCGGCCAGGTGACCGACCAGGTTGGTGGTATCCAGACCCGAGAGTTCTTCCTCACCGACCGAGAAGGCCACGACCGGGATGTCATCCGCCGAAACGCCCGCAGCCGCCAGCTCCTTATAGAAGCCGATATTCGCGTCGCCATTGATGGTCGAGATCACGCCGACTTTCTTACCGTCGGCACCCAGCGCAACAACGTCTGCGACGATCTTGGACCAATCGGAATGGCCGAAGGGGGTGTAGTTGACGAAGATATCCTCGTCCGCGATGCCTTTACCCTTCAGGTAGCTTTCCAGGATGTTGTTGGTGGTACGCGGGTACACATAGTCAGTGCCCAGCAGCGCGAATTTCTCAACACCCAGCTCATCCAGGAAGTAGTCAGTCGCAGGGATCGCCTGCTGGTTCGGGGCGGCACCTGTGTAGAATACGTTTTTCGAAGACTCTTCGCCCTCATACTGAACCGGGTAGAACAGAAGACCGTTCAGTTCTTCGATCACAGGCAGAACCGATTTACGGCTGACCGAGGTCCAGTTGCCGAAGATCACGTCCACCTCATGCACAGTCAGCAGCTCGCGCGCTTTTTCGGCAAATAGCGGCCAGTCGGAGGCCGGGTCGACAACAACTGCCTCAAGCTGTTTGCCTAGCAGGCCGCCCTTGGCGTTTTGCTGGTCGATCAGCATCAGCATCGTGTCTTTTAGCGTAGTTTCCGAGATTGCCATCGTGCCAGACAGCGAATGCAAAACACCAACTTTGATCGTATCTTCATCCGCCAACGCAGCGGTCGCTATAGTTGCAAAAACAAGTGATCCGGCAAGCGTGGATTTGAGCGATTTCATGTAATCCTCCTGGCGGGGCCGGGAGAGAGGGCTTGCACAAAGGCGCGTTTCTCTTCTACCTGATCCCCGCAACTGTTGTTGCGTTACGTGTGGCGGTTGTGTTCGAGGTCCAATTCGCGCAGCCGTCACACACCCTTGGTTTTTCCCAAGTGGGCACGCTTACGGTTTCTGCATTGCAGCATCATTATCAATTCGTGGATTGATCATTTCCGTAGATCAGTCCTATCTGGCTATTTTTTAATCAGTTAGGCGGCGTGAAGCCCAAAATTTAGACACCCCTTCAGGAAACGCTTCGAATTCTGACCCTTGGAATAGAGTCCCGGCGCTCAACAGGGAAAACAGACGGCACAGCTCTTTGCGTTGCAGGTCCACCATCACACATCACGCTTCGATACCGCCCCCTTTGACCGCCGCGCCGCCGCGCGCGCAAGGATCGGTTCGTCTCAGCACAAAACGTTTGGGCAAAACCTCGGTTCTGAATGCGTTTCGCCAATCAGGTTCGTTCAAATGCCTGTTCCCTCGGACAGATGGGGATGCGCTGGATGCAGTCCTTTTGAACACCGCCGGAGGGATTACAGGCGGGGATGTATTCAAATTCCAGGGTCACGCAATCGAGGGCACAGCGCTGACGCTTACGACACAAGCCTGCGAACGTGCCTATCAGGCTAAACCGGGACCGCCGGGCCAGCTATCAAACCTATTGAAGGTCGATGCAGGCGCCCGGATCAGTTGGTTGCCGCAAGAGACAATTTTGTTCCAAGGCAGCGCGCTCGATCGTCATCTGACTATCGACCTGACCTCGGGAGCCTCGGTTTTGATGGCGGAATCCTGGGTCTTTGGGCGCGCCGCGATGGGCGAAGTACTAACCGACATTCGCCTGCGCGACAGGATAGAAATTCGCAAGGATAGCAAACCCATCTTTCTGGATGCGATGCAGTTCAACGGCGATCTGAATGCCCATTTGGCAAGACCCAACATCGCAAATGGTGCCGGAGCAATGGCTCTGATCGTCTTTGTTTCACCAGCTGCCGAAGGTCAGCTGGATGCGATCCGAAAGATGCTGCCGGAAACGGCTGCGGGGGCCACGCTGCTACAAGATGACCTGTTGGTCGTCAGGATGCTGGCGCCAAACAGTTTTGAGTTACGCCACGTGCTGATCCCGATCCTGCGGCAATTGAACAACGATACTCTCCCCCGATGCTGGATGATCTGAGATGAACCTGACCCCTCGTGAAAAAGACAAGCTGCTGGTTGCCATGGCTGCCGAAATTGCCCGCAAACGGCTGGCGCGCGGCGTCAAGCTGAACCACCCCGAGGCGATTGCCCTAATCACCGACGCGGTGGTCGAAGGCGCGCGCGACGGTCGGTCCGTCGCCGATATGATGCAGGCCGGGGCCGAGGTGATCACCCGCGCGCAATGCATGGAGGGCGTGCCCGAGATGATCCACGAGGTTCAGGTCGAGGCCACCTTTCCCGACGGCACCAAGCTGGTGACTGTCCACAACCCTATTCGCTGACAAAGGAACCCTGATATGACCCGTATGCTCTTTCCCGCCTTCATACTCGCTGGCCCTGCCGCGGCACATACCGACACGCATATTCACGCCCATGGCACGGACTATATCGCTCTGGGCGTTGGCCTGGCTCTCATCGCGCTGGCCGCCATCGCGGTGATTGCAAAGCTGAACAAATGATCCCCGGCGAGCTGTTCCCGGCCGAAGGCCAGATTACTCTGAACGCAAGCACAACGGCGCTGACGCTGATGGTGGCCAATACCGGTGACCGACCGGTTCAGGTCGGCTCGCACTATCATTTCGCCGAGACCAACCCAGCGCTCGACTTCGACCGCGCCGCCGCGCACGGGACGCGCCTGGACATCGCCCCAGGCACCGCCGTGCGGTTCGAACCGGGCCAATCGCGCGAGGTTTCGCTGATCCCGATAGGTGGTGCGCGGAAGATCTATGGGTTCAACCAAAAAGTCATGGGGTCGCTTTAATGCCCGCAACAATCCAACGCTCTGACTATGCCGCGATGTTCGGCCCCACCACAGGCGACAGGCTGCGGCTGGCTGATACCGATCTGGTGATTGAGGTCGAACGCGACCTGACCGCCGAACGTGCAGGGGCCGCCGCGACCGGCGGGACCGGTGACAACGCGCTGCTCTACGGAGAACAGGTTAAGTTCGGTGGTGGCAAGGTGATCCGCGACGGGATGGGGCAATCTCAGGTTACGCGCGCCGCAGGGGCCGTGGATACAGTCATCACCAATGCTTTGATCGTCGACCACTCGGGCATCTACAAGGCTGATGTGGGCCTCAAAGACGGGCGCATCGAAAAGATCGGAAAGGCAGGAAACCCGGATACGCAGCCGGGCGTCGATATCATCATCGGCCCGGGAACCGAAGCCATTGCTGGCGAGGGGCGCATCCTAACAGCAGGCGGGTTCGACAGCCACATCCATTTCATCTGCCCGCAACAGATTGAGGACGCGCTGCATTCCGGCCTGACCACGATGCTGGGCGGCGGCACCGGTCCGGCGCATGGCACCTTGGCCACCACCTGCACACCCGGCCCCTGGCACATCGGACGGATGCTGCAAGCAGCAGATGCGTTTCCCATGAACCTGGCATTTGCGGGTAAAGGCAACGCCTCTCTACCCGCCGCTCTTGAAGAACAGGTCAAAGCCGGGGCTTGTGCGCTGAAACTGCACGAGGATTGGGGCACAACCCCTGCCGCCATCGACTGCTGCCTCTCGGTCGCGGATGCGATGGACGTGCAGGTGATGATCCACACCGATACGCTCAATGAATCGGGTTTTGTCGAAAACACAGTGGCCGCCATGAAAGGTCGCACGATCCACGCGTTTCACACCGAAGGCGCAGGTGGGGGCCACGCACCAGATATTATCAAGATCTGCGGCGAGAACCACGTGCTGCCCTCATCCACCAACCCCACGCGCCCCTTCACCGTGAACACGGTTGAGGAGCATCTGGACATGCTGATGGTCTGCCATCACCTCGACAAATCCATCCCCGAGGACGTGGCTTTTGCCGAAAGCCGCATCCGGCGCGAGACCATCGCTGCCGAGGATATTCTGCATGACATGGGCGCCTTCAGCATCATCGCTTCTGACAGTCAGGCTATGGGTCGGGTCGGAGAAGTTCTGATCCGCACCTGGCAAACAGCCGACAAAATGAAAAAGCAACGCGGTCGTCTGCCAGAAGAAACCGGCGAGAACGACAATTTGCGGGTCCGGCGCTACATCGCCAAATACACCATCAACCCCGCCATTGCGCATGGGTTAAGCCACGAGATCGGCAGCATCGAAGAAGGCAAACGCGCCGATCTGGTGCTGTGGAACCCGGCCTTCTTTGGCGTGAAGCCCGAGATGGTATTGCTGGGCGGCACAATTGCGTGTGCGCAGATGGGCGATCCCAATGCTTCGATCCCGACACCGCAGCCGGTTTACAGCCGCCCTATGTTCGGGGCCTATGGCCGCTCGGTTGAAAACTCTGCTATCACCTTCGTCTCTCAAGCGGCTCAGGCCGACGGGATTGGCGATACGCTGGGATTGGCAAAGCAAACCGTCGGCGTTCAAAACACGCGGGAGATCAGCAAACAGGATCTTCTACTAAACAACGCGACCCCGCATGTCGAAGTCGATCCGGAAACCTACGAGGTCCGCGCAGATGGCGAGTTGCTGATCTGCCAGCCAGCCGAAGTTCTACCTATGGCACAGCGATACTTTCTATTCTGATCAATATTTGCGCTGCAATGCAGCATGTGCAACGCGGCCATGACAAAAGGCCCTCTACTCACCGAGGACGAAATGACCAAGTATGAAAACCAAGGGAGGACCAACTTAGACCAGTTTACTGGAGGTCCTGATGGCACATTCAACAACCAACCCACGCACTGGCTTTTCGATTGCTGGCTTCTTCCGCTCTGTCGGCGAGGCATTTTACAACGGGATGATAGCCTTGGCCGAAGCGCGATCACGCTCGAAGCAAATCGAGTTTCTACAATCGCTCAGCGACGAAGCTTTGAAAAAGCGCGGCATCTCTCGCGACCAGATCGTGTATCACGTCTTTTCGGACTCCGTCTGGCGCTGAACACCGCAACTGCAGATGGGGCGTTTCTATGACCTCCCTGTTCTGCACTGCCCACCGATATTCGGATCATCTTCACGGTGATCCCAATGATGAACTGTCGCTGACATATGACGACAGGTTCTTGCGCCGTAAAATGCTGACCTGCGAAAGCGGTATGCAAGTTCTGGTGGATCTGGCACAGACCACCTCTCTGAACCATGGCGGCGCGCTGGTTCTGGACGATGGTCGCCAAGTGAAAATACAGGCGGCACCCGAAGCCCTGCTGGAGGTTACAGCCCCGGACCTGGCGCGCATTGCATGGCATATTGGCAATCGCCATACACCCTGTCAGATCGAAGCCGAACGTCTGCTGATCCAGATCGATCACGTTATCCGCGACATGTTGCTAAAAATCGGCGCAACGGTGCGAGAAGTGCGAGAACCCTTTACCCCCGAAGGTGGGGCCTATGGTCATGGCAGGACACATGGCCACGCCCACTGACGCCGATATCCTGACGCTGACCCAATGGCTATCCCCTGCCTATCCAGTAGGCGGCTTTGCCTATTCGCATGGATTGGAGGCTGCCATCGACGCTGGCACCGTTGCATCTGCGCAGGATGCCAAGGCCTGGATTTGGGATGTGCTGGAACATGGGTCTGGTTGGAACGATGCCTTGTTCCTTTTTGCGGCCTACAACGCGCAAGACGTCGACGCGTTGGATGATATCGATTCGATGGCCCGGGCCTTTTGCGCATCGTCCGAACGGGTCATGGAAACCGATCTGCTGGGTCAGGCATTCGGGCAAGTAACAGGCGACGTGTGGGCTGTAGAGCTTACCCAACTCTCCTACCCTGTTGCGGTTGGACGCGCCGCACATTTGCAGGCCCTGCCGGTCCTGCTAACAGCCAAAATGTTTCTGCAGGCTTTCGCCAGCAATCTGGTCGCTTGCGCGACGCGGCTGGTGCCTCTGGGTCAGACGGATGCACAAAGGCTGATCCGCGACCTGACACCACTTTGTGAACAGATCGCCCAGAATGCATACTTGGCTGGCTTGGACCAGCTGACCTCAACCGCGTTTCTGTCGGACATCGCGTCGATGACACATGAAACCCAATATTCAAGGATGTTTCGCACATGACTCAGATGAATGGCCCTTTGCGGGTTGGGATTGGCGGCCCTGTTGGCGCTGGCAAGACCACTTTGACCGCCGCCCTATCCGAAGCACTGCGTGATGTTTGTTCAATCGGCGTCATCACCAATGACATCTACACTCAGGAAGATGCCGAAGCGCTGATGCGCATGCAGGTCTTGCCACGGGATCGGATCATCGGTGTTGAAACAGGCGGTTGTCCGCATACGGCGATCCGCGAGGATGCCTCGATCAATCTGGCGGCCGTTGCCGAAATGCGAACACGTCATCCTGATCTCGACGTGGTCTTGATCGAAAGTGGAGGAGACAATCTTTCAGCCACGTTCAGCCCGGAGCTTGCAGATCTGACCATTTATGTCATCGACGTTGCCGCTGGCGAAGAGATCCCCCGCAAAGGTGGCCCCGCGATTACAAAGTCAGACATCTTGGTAATCAATAAAACCGACCTTGCCCCTCATGTTGGCGCGTCGCTGGACGTAATGGAGCGGGATGCCAACAGAATGCGCAACGGGCGGCCATTTTTATTCTCATCACTTCGTCACAGGCAAGGAGTGGACGCAATAGTCGATCATTTGGTCAAGATCGGCGGATTGAGGACAACTGAATCGCAAGATATCTCGCTGCCTGCCTGAGAAGAACTAGTCCCTGCGAGAAATTCAAACAGCTTTTGAAGAACGCTGCCGCCGTTTCTGATAACCACCCGCTAAGACAGTCTTATTGGGCCGCTTAGCTCATGTCGCGTGACAGGTCGCTCGATGGTTGGCTTCTGCACAGCCTATCCGCATTTGGAGTGCCCGCAACTTCTGCAGGTCATGCACCCCTCAATCATCACCATGTCAAACTGCCCGCAAGAAGGGCAGGCCTTGCCGCGTGGGGCATCCATGTTGACAACCTGCGCCTGAGGGTCGGATTTCAGCCCCATCCCCTCGCCTTCCAGAAAGCCGATATTGACCATATGCTGTTCGATGACACCGCCAATAGCGGCCAAAATCGAAGGGATATACTTGCCTTTCACCCAGGCCCCGCCACGCGGATCGAAGACGGCCTTTAGCTCCTCCACAACGAATGACACATCCCCGCCTCGGCGGAACACAGCCGAGATCATTCGAGTCAGGGCAAGGGTCCAGGCGTAGTGCTCCATATTCTTCGAGTTGATGAACACCTCAAACGGCCGGCGGCGGCCTGCGATTACGATGTCGTTGATCGTCAGATAGATCGCGTGTTCGCTGTCCGGCCATTTCAGCTTGTAGGTCGACCCTTCCAGAGATTGCGGGCGGTCCAGTGGCTCGGACATGTAAATCACATCGCCGCCATCCACCTCATGCGGTGCGCTGGCGCTCTCGCCTGGTGCCTTATCGTCACTCTCTGACACGGTCAGGACCGAGCCAGTCACGTCGTTGGGCCGATAGGTGGTGCAGCCTTTGCAACCCTGATCCCAGGCCTGCATGTACACGTCCTTGAACGCGTCAAAGCTGATATCTTCCGGGCAGTTGATCGTCTTGGAAATTGAACTGTCGATCCATTTCTGCGCCGCCGCCTGCATTTTCACATGATCAGACGGCGACAGAGTCTGCGCGTTGACGAAGTAATCCGGCAGTTCGGTATCACCAAACTTGTCGCGCCACATCTGGACGGCATAGTCCACCACTTCTTCCTCGGTACGCGAGCCATCTTTCTGCAGCACCTTGCGGGTGTAGGCATAGGCAAAGACTGGTTCGATCCCTGACGACACGTTGCCAGCGTAAAGAGAAATCGTCCCCGTCGGCGCGATCGAGGTCAGCAGCGCGTTTCGGATACCGTGTTCGCGGATCGCATCCCGCACATCTGCGTCCATCTGCAGCATCGTGCCACTGGACAGATACTTCTCGGCATCGAACAGGGGGAAGGCCCCTTTTTCCTTTGCCAAATCCACTGACGCCAGATACGCGGCGCGGGCGATCGCGTGCAACCAGCGTTCGGTCTGACGCGCCGCCTCGTCCGAGCCATAGCGCAGGCCCAGCATCAACAGTGCATCGGCCAGCCCGGTGACGCCCAATCCGATGCGGCGTTTATCCTGCGCTTCAGCCTCTTGCTCGACCAATGGAAACTTCGATGCGTCCACCACGTTGTCCATCATGCGGACAGCGGTGGCGACCAACTCTTGCAGGGCCGCTTCATCCAGATGCGCCGCCCCCTCAAACGGCTCCGCCACCAATCGGGCCAAATTGATCGAACCCAACAGGCACGCACCATAGGGTGGCAGTGGCTGTTCACCACAGGGGTTGGTTGCCGCTATGGTTTCGACATAGCTGAGGTTATTGGCCTGATTGATCCGGTCGATGAAGATCACACCGGGCTCGGCATAGTCGTATGTGGCTTGCATGATCTTGTTCCACAGATCACGCGCCTGCACGGTATGATAGACCTTGCCATCGAATACCAGCTCCCACGGGCCATCGGTCTTGACGGCTTCCATGAAGGGATCAGTCACCAGCACGGACATGTTGAACATGCGCAAGCGCGCGGGGTCAGATTTGGCGGTGATGAACTGCTCAATATCCGGATGATCGCACCGCATGGTGGCCATCATCGCCCCACGGCGCGAGCCTGCAGACATGATGGTCCGGCACATAGCATCCCAGACATCCATGAATGACAGCGGGCCAGAGGCATCCGCAGCCACCCCATGCACATCCGCACCGCGCGGACGAATGGTCGAGAAATCATAGCCGATCCCGCCACCCTGCTGCATGGTCAAGGCCGCCTCCCGAAGCATGTCGAAGATACCGCCCATGCTGTCCGGGATCGTGCCCATGACGAAGCAGTTGAACAGGGTTACCTGACGTGCAGTGCCTGCGCCTGCGGTGATGCGACCGGCGGGCAGATATTTGAAATCCTCCAGTGCTTCATAGAACTTGCCTTCCCACTGCGCCGGGTTTTTTTCCACCCAGGCCAAATCGCGGGCGATGCGCCGCCAGCTGTCTTCGACCGTCTGATCGATGGGCGTGCCATCCGCTTGTTTAAAGCGGTATTTCATATCCCAGATTTGCTCGGCGATGGGGGCGGCAAAGCGGCTCATTGGTGATTCCCTATCTGAAAGAGGTATTCAGAGTACCATCCACAACACCTTGATGACAATCGTACATGAGCTACAATGGCTTGATAGTCGATGGACGACTCTGTGGGCAAGCTGTGGATAAATACGTTAACCTCATCAAACTTTCGGTCGGGTCGGAGAGTGTCGACACGTTGATCGCGTGGCAGGACAGCCGAAAACCGCTGTACGAGGATGGCTGCCCGCGCCATGTCACCCGAATGTGGCCCAAGCGCGAAGCCGAGATTTTGAATGGCGGATCAATCTACTGGGTCATCAAGGGTGTCGTTCAGTGCCGCCAACGTATCCTTCGGCTGGATGAAGTGCGCGGCGAGGATGGTATCCGGCGCTGCGCCATTGTGCTGGACCCCGAGCTACATCGCACCCAAAACGCCCTGAAACGTCCGTTTCAGGGGTGGCGTTATCTCAAACCGGAAGACACACCCGCCGACCTACCCAAAAACCGCGCGCAGGAGGACGCCCTGCCCGACGATCTGAACCGCGCGCTGGCTGAAATCGGCGTTCTGTAGTTACTGCAGCCGCTCCAGCAATTCGCTCAGAACCGCTTTGTCGGCCGCATCAAGCTTGGCCACCCGGCTGCGCCACAACGTCGCCTGCGATTGCAAGATCAGACCATCCGACAGAACTTTGAGGTGGTTGGCCCGCAGTGTTTCTCCGGTGGAGGTTATATCGGCGATTGCTTCAGCGGTTTCGTTCATTACCGTGCCTTCGGTCGCGCCCTGACTATCGACCAGAGTGTAATCCGCGACGCCCGCATCGGTCAGAAACTCGCGCACCAACCGGTGGAACTTGGTGGCAATCCGCAGCCGGTGGCCATGCACCTTGCGGAATGCGGCGGCTGCCGCGTCCAGATCGTCTAGCGTATCCACATCGACCCAGCAGGCAGGCGTCGCAATGATCAGGTCGGCCCGACCAAAGCCCAGCGCTGAAACCTCGACAACCTGCTGTTCCCAACGCGGCAGCTTTTCTTGCACCAGATCGTTGCCGGTCACGCCCAGATGAATACGGCCCGAAGCCAGTTCGCGCGGGATTTCACCGGCAGAGAGCAGGATCAGCGAAACCCCTTCGATGCCGCTTACCGTACCGGCATATTCCCGATCCGATCCACTGCGCGACAGGGTAATGCCGCGCTTTTCGAACCACGAGAATGTCTTGTCCATCAACCGGCCCTTCGAGGGCACGCCCAGCTTCACACTCATTGCGCGGCCTCCTCGATGTCCAGCATCAGGTCGGGTCGGATCACGCCACCAATTGCGGGGATTTCAGACCCGCCACCCAATTGCCGTGTCAGCGCATCATAGCGCCCGCCCGTGGCAATCGGTGGCAAATCAGGGCGGCCTTCGGCGTAGAAACCAAAGACAAACCCATCGTAGTACTCCATCGAAGTCCGGCCATAGGACGCCTCGAAATCCAGCCGTTCGACATCCACGCCGCGCGCCTGCAGGGCTGCAATCCGCACCTCAAGTCGGTCCAGCGCCGGGGTGATCTGCGGCAGATCGACCGCCACATCCCGCAGCTGTTCCAGCGCGAAGGGCATCGTCTCGCGTACATTCAACAAGGTCTCCAGCCCGACCAACTCATTGTCAGAAATGGGCGGGGTATCGCGATCCTCGCGCAGCGCTTCGATCCGTTCGGCAATCTCAGGCGCTTGGCGCTTTCCGATCATCGGAAAATCAAACGACAGCGGGTCAGCCGAATCCAGCAGAGCATCGCGCCCCTCAGACCCAGACTTGCGACGCGCGTATCGATCCAGCAGAGTGCGGAACCGACGCGGCCGCCACAGATGGCGCATCAACGCAGCCTTTCGCCGATCAGTTGTGCGCAGCCCTTCGACAGCGGCAATCAGTATCCCGATATCCCCGGTGGCAGCCCGCAAAGGCAACCCGCGCAATTGCAAAGCGATAAGCGAGAACACCTCGGCATCCGCCCCGGCCGGATCGTTGCGGTCAAACACCTCATAGCCGACCTGAATATATTCATTGGATCGATCCGGATCGTGTTCCTGCCTGCGAAACACTTCACCCGAATAGGTATACCGCGCAGGTTCAGCGCCGTCGCGCATGTGCATTTGCACCACCGGCAAGGTAAAGTCCGGGCGCAACATCTGTTCGCCCCGCAGCGCATCCGAAGTGATGTAAGCGCGTCCGCGAATATCCTCACCGTAAAGGTCCAGCAGCGTGTCTGCCGGTTGCAACAGAGGCGTATCCACCACCTGAGCGCCCGCAGCCTCAAAACGGACACGCATCATCGCAGCGCGGGCCTGTATCTGGGAACGGTTGGCCATGGGTCAGTCCTGACTGTCCAAAATTTCACGCACCTTGGCGACCAGATCAGTACGCGGCACTTCGAACTGGCTGGGCCTTTCTTTCCATTCCTCAAGCGTGGCGCTTTCGGCGATCTTGGCCCCGAGGATCAGGTCCTTGATCTGGACGATCCCATTGGCCTTTTCGTCGCCACCTTCGATCACTGCAATCGGAGAGTTCCGCTTGTCCGCATACTTTAGCTGATTGCCGAAGTTCTTGGGGTTGCCCAGGTAGACTTCGGCCCGGATACCCGCGTTGCGCAGCTCGGCAACCATCGCCTGATAGTCGGCCATGCGGTCACGATCCATGACGGTTACGACCACGGGACCGGTGGCCTGCGCACTTATCCGACCCTTCTCACGCAGAGCGGCCAGCAGACGGTCGACGCCGATAGAGATACCGGTCGCAGGCACTTCCTGTCCGGTGAACCGCTTGACCAGGTCGTCATAGCGCCCGCCGCCTGCAACTGACCCGAATTGGCGCTTTCGACCTTTCTCGTCGAAAATCTCGAAGGTCAGTTCAGCTTCGTAGACCGGACCTGTGTAATAGCCGAGACCGCGTACGACCGAAGGATCGATCACGATGCGATCACGTCCGTAGCCACCTGCATCCAGCAGCGCACCAATCTGTTCCAGTTCGGCAATACCGTCTGCACCGATCTTGCTGTCGCCTACAGCGGCGCGCAAGTTGGCCAGCGTACCGGATGTATCTTCAGCTTTGGACGTCAGGAAGGCAATGACCGGCTCAGCCTGATCTTCGCTGAGACCTACACCATCAATAAACGCACCAGAGGCATCCAGTCGCCCTTTGGTCAGCAGCTCGCGGACGCCCGCCTCCCCCACCTTGTCGAACTTGTCGATGGTGCGCAGCACGTTGTCGCGGGCGGCCACGTCTTCGCCAAGACCCATCGCCTCAAGCACACCGTTCATAACCTTGCGATTGTTCACGCGCACCAGATAGTCGCCGCGCGGGATGCCGACCTCTTCTAACGTATCCGACAGCATCGCACAGATCTCGGCATCTGCCGCCATCGAGGCCGTGCCAACCGTATCCGCGTCGCACTGATAAAACTGACGATAGCGCCCCGGTCCCGGCTTTTCATTGCGCCAAACTGGACCCATCGCATAGCGGCGATAAGGCGTCGGCAGGTCGTTACGGTGCTGCGCATAGACGCGGGCCAAAGGCGCGGTCAGGTCGTAGCGCAACGCCATCCAATCTCCGTTGCCGCCCTCGTCAAACTCCTGCCACGCGAAGACGCCTTCGTTCGGACGGTCCACGTCGGGCAGGAACTTGCCCAGCGCCTCAACGGTTTCAACCGCGCTGCTCTCCAACGCGTCAAACCCGTAACGATGGTACACGCCCGCAATCGTCCGCAGCATCTCGGTGCGCTGCGTGACTTCCTCGCCGAAATAGTCACGGAACCCTTTCGGCGTTACGGCCTTGGGGCGGGGCTGTTTCTTGGGCTTGGCCATTTGGGGCGTCCTTGGGGCATAGTGTTCCGCGCGCGGTCTATCTCATGGCCCGCATCGGGGCAAGGCGGGGTTTCGCTGGCATTGGGTCTTGCGGAGGGCTATGACCAACCAAGAAGGAGACCACAATGCAGCATCTGGAAGAACAGATCGCCCATCTGTCGCGCACGGTTGAGGAGTTGAACACGGTTGTCACCCGGCAGCAAAGCGAGATCGAACGCCTGACCCGCCGGGTTGAGATGCTGTTACAGCGCGAGGCGGAACGAGCACAGGAAGGCTCGGGTGGGGTCGTGTTCGGAGATGAGCGGCCCCCGCATTATTGACGCTTGATTGAGCGTCAAACAGTGCGCTTGCCCACATCCCAATGAACCCGCCGCGCTTCACTGACAGGAGAGACCCCATGGCACAGAAACTCGCGTTGGTAACGGGTGCCGCGCGCGGCATCGGTCTGGCAACCACCAAACTGTTTCTGGCGGACGGTTGGTATGTCGCGATGATTGATCGGGACGCAGAAACATTAGCTCTGGCAGCAAGCGATCTTGAGGGCGCAATGCCCATTGTCGCCGATGTCTCGGACCCCGATCAGGTCGACGATATGATACAAACCGTCATGGCAGAATTCGGTCGATTAGACGCCGTGGTGAACAATGCCGGGGTTGCGGATTTCGGATCGATCGAACAACACGGCTTCGAGATGTGGCGCCGGGTTATGGAAACAAATCTGGACGGGGTCTTTTTGGTGTCTCAGGCCGCGATACCCGCACTGAAAGAAAGTCGCGGCGCAATTGTCAACATCGCGTCAATCTCGGGCCTGCGCGCAAGCACTCTGCGCGTTGCTTACGGAACGTCAAAGGCCGGTGTCATCCATCTGACCAAACAGCAAGCCGCTGAATTGGGCGAATATGGCATTCGCGCCAACTGCGTCTGTCCCGGTCCGGTCCGCACCAAGCTTGCCATGGCCGTTCACACGCCCGAAATCATCGCTGCCTATCATGACGCCATACCACTGAACCGCTACGGCTCGGAAGACGAGATCGCGCACGTGATCTTTTTCCTATGCTCAGACAGAGCCAGCTATGTGACAGGTCAAGTGATTGCATCAGATGGTGGCTTCGACAGTACAGGCGTCGGCTTGCCTGCCTTACGAGCGACCGACTGAACGGCCGGCCCCAAGTTTACAACCCCAACGTCGTTTTTACCGCATTGTCGACCACACCGCCGAGCAAAGCATCCTTATCCTCGGCACATCCTTCTCTCAAAGCAGCAATGAACGTCTCTCGCAGCTGGGCTTTGTCCTCATCCGAACCGGCGTGATCATTGATATCGATCTGACGGTTATAGATCGACAGAGCTGTCATCTTTTCGACGATCCCATAGATAATCGTCTCATCGCCATCCGCCTCTTCCACCACAGTGGCGCAGGTGTGATACATCAGAGGCAGCGCATCCTGCACCATCTGTTCCGCGGCTTCGTCGGCAAGGGTCATAGACGGCAAAGACAAGCAAAAGCTGGCCAACACGTACTTTGATAGGTTCAAACGCATAGCTCTCATTTCCAGTTATGCCCGATGAAGGCCCCGGCCACGCCACCAATCGCCGCGCCCTTGCCATCACCCAGCAACGCGCCAACGCCCGCGCCGATCAAGGCGCCTTCGATGGTGTTCTTTTTCTTCTTCTTATCATCCGCCACTGCCGTCGAAGCCAGCGCCAGCGACGCCACAACTGCCAGTGCAAGTGATCGAATCATCAGGCCTGAAACCGCCATGAGGATGCCCTCCTGTATAACTTCAAAATCAATCTGCAATTCAGCCTAGCGGGGCGGGTCTTCTCTGGCAACAAAAGCCGAGGTCAGAATTCCTCGACTGACATCACGCCTTCCAGGGATTTGATCGCGCCTTTGATCTGTGGATTGATCGGGAAAACCTGCCCCAGGTCCATTTCAACTTCGCCCGGCAGGCCGGGATCCAGAAGGCACAGTTGAATTGGCCCCTTCGTGGCCCCTTTGGCTGCGCTTGCTGCATCCTCAAGCACTTTGGCAACAGTGGGCAACACCTGAGGCTGATCCACGAAGATACGCAACCCGGTTGCACCAGCATCGGCCACGACAGAGTCGACTGGCCCAACAGACCTGCCCAGCAGCTTCAACTGATCGGCCTCCATTGTCGCTTCGGCTGTCAGCACCACTTGCGCCCCGGTTTCCAGAAACTCGCGGCATTTTTCCAGCGTGTCGGAGAAAAGCGTGATCTCATAGGCCCCGGTCGGGTCAGACAATTGAGCAAAAGCAAAGCGATTGCCGCGCGCAGATTTCCGTTCCTGCCGCCCGGCAACAACACCCGCCATTTTGGCGATCAACGGCCCCGAGCGCGCTTTTTCCATCACCTCATCCAAGGTTAGTACCTGCTTGCGTTTCAATGCTGGCATGTAGTCATCCAGCGGATGGCCCGAGAGGTAGAAGCCAATCGCCTTGAATTCTTCACTCAAGCGTTCCGCAGGCAACCAATCGGGCGTGGGTGACAAGCGCGGTTCGGGCAGATCATCTCCCGCCTCACCAAACAGCGAAACCTGGTTCGAGTTCTTCTGTTCGTGGATCGCCGCAGAATACTGCACCAACGGATCCAGGCTTTCGAACACGCGGCGGCGGTTTTTATCAAGCTCATCGAAGGCCCCGGCGCGCGCCAGCATTTCAAGCGGGCGTTTGCCAACCCGTTTCAAATCGACCCGGCGGGCAAAATCAAACAGGTTCACGAACGGTTTCTCGCCCCGTCCTTCGACCACCAGGTTCATCGCCTCCACGCCCACGTTTTTTAGCGCGCCCAGCGCATAAACCAGATGCCCATCCACAACATCGAAGGTCGCCTGAGACCGGTTCACGCAGGGCGGCACATAAGGCAGTTCCAACCCCTTGCGGACCTCTTCGAAATAGACGGCCAGTTTATCGGTCAGATGGATATCGCAGTTCATGACACCGGCCATGAACTCAACCGGATGGTTCGCCTTCAGCCAGCCAGTCTGATAGCTGACCACCGCATAGGCGGCGGCGTGGGATTTGTTGAAGCCATAGTTGGCAAACTTGTCCAGCAGATTCCATACCTCGGTCGCCTTGGCCTCATCCACGTCATTCTCGGCTGCACCTTTAAGGAATTTGGGCCGCTCGGCATCCATCGCTTCTTGGATTTTCTTACCCATCGCGCGCCGCAACAAGTCCGCGCCGCCAAGGCTGTAGCCCGCCATTTCCTGCGCGATCTGCATCACCTGTTCCTGGTAGACGATGATGCCTTGGGTTTCGTCCAGGATATGATCAATCGACGGGTGCAGCGTGTCCCGTTCACTGAGTTTGTTCTTGACCTCACAGAACTTGGGGATGTTCTCCATCGGGCCAGGGCGATACAGCGCGACAAGGGCGATGATGTCCTCGATACAGTCCGGTTTCATCCGCTTCAGCGCGTCCATCATGCCCGAGGATTCCACCTGGAACACCGCCACCGTCTTGGCTGCGGAGTAGAGCTTGTACGTCGCCTCATCATCCAGCGGGATCGCGTTGATCTGATTCACGGCTCCTTCCGCCGGCTCGTACAATTCCGTGCCATCCGGCGCGATGTGCAAATCCCGCCCGGATTTGAAGATCAAATCCATCGCGTTCTGGATCACGGTCAGCGTTTTCAAACCCAGAAAGTCAAACTTCACCAGCCCGGCCTGTTCCACCCATTTCATGTTGAATTGGGTGGCCGGCATATCCGAACGCGGATCCTGATAAAGCGGCACCAGCGCGTCCAAAGACCGATCTCCGATCACGACCCCCGCAGCGTGGGTCGAGGCGTTGCGCAAAAGCCCTTCGACCTGCTGGCCGTAATTCAGCAGGCGGTCCACGACCTCCTCGCTGCGCGCCTCTTCGCGCAGGCGGGGTTCGTCTTTCAGCGCCTTTTCGATCGAGACGGGTTTGACCCCTTCAACCGGGATCATCTTGGACAGGCGGTCCACCTGCCCGTAGGGCATCTGCAGCACCCGCCCGATATCGCGCACAGCGGCCTTGGACAGCAGCGCACCAAAAGTGATGATCTGCCCCACCTTGTCGCGGCCGTATTTCTGCTGCACATAGCGGATCACCTCTTCGCGCCGGTCCATGCAGAAATCGATATCAAAGTCCGGCATCGAGACCCGCTCGGGGTTCAAGAACCGCTCGAACAGCAGTGAATAGCGCAGCGGGTCAAGGTCGGTGATCGTCAGCGCGTAGGCCACCAGCGACCCCGCACCCGAGCCCCGCCCCGGCCCCACCGGAATGTCCTGGTCCTTCGCCCACTGGATGAAATCAGCAACGATCAAAAAGTAGCCCGGAAAACCCATGCCTTCGATGATGTCCAGCTCGAAATCCAGCCGTTTCTGATATTCCTCAGGCGTCACCGCATGGGGGATCACAGCCAGACGTTTCTGCAAGCCTTCGTTGGCGATACGACGCAGCTCGGCGACCTCGTCATCGGCAAATCTCGGCAGGATCGGATCGCGGCGATAGGCCATGAAGGCGCAGCGCTTTGCGATCTCGACCGTGTTCTCGATGGCCTCAGGCAGATCGGCGAACAGGGTCGTCATTTCTTGCTGCGACTTGAAATAATGCTGCGCTGTCAGGCGACGGCGGCCTTCCTGCTGATCAACATAGGCGCCTTCCGCGATACAGATCAGTGCGTCATGTGCCTCATACATGTCCGAGGTCGGGAAGTAGACATCGTTGGTGGCAACAAGTGGTAGGTTGTTGGCATAGGCCATTTCCACATGGCCACGTTCGGTCAGGCGTTCGGCCTCGGGCTGGCCATCCTCGCCGGGATGGCGCTGCAATTCGACATACAAGCGGTCCGGGAACATCCCCGCCAACCGGTCCACCAGCGCCTCGGCCGCAGGGCGCTGCCCCTGTTGCAGCAGCATACCCACCGGCCCTTCAGGGCCACCGGTCAAGCAGATCAGGCCGTCAGACCGCTCTGCCAACTCATCCAACGTCACCTGTGGCAACTGCCCGCCCTTGTCCACGTATAGACAAGAACTGAGCTTCATCAGGTTCTCATACCCCGCTTCGGACTGCGCCAGCAGCACCAGCGGTGCAGGCGCCTTGGGCTTTTCGCCTGGCTGCGCCTGAAGATAGGTCAGATCGACCTGACAGCCCATGATCGGCTGTATCCCGGCCCCGCTGGCCGAGACCGAGAACTCCAAAGCCGAGAACATGCTGTTTGTGTCGGTGACGGCGACCGCGGGCATCTCCATTTTCTCGCACAAAGCGGGCAGCTTTTTCAGCCGCACCGCCCCTTCCAGCAGAGAATATTCGGTGTGAACGCGGAGATGAATGAATCGAGGGGTACTGCTCATACCCACTACGCTATCGCAGCCAGCAGTCGCACAAAAGCGGGAACCGACGCTTTGGGATGCCTAAAAAATCAGCGCGGATTATTCGGCTTTTTCAGAAGGTGCTTCGGGGATGGCGACAAGTTAAGCGCAGAAAACGGTTTAATATCAACGGTCTGAACACTGCTGAGCACCGATGTTTTCACACTGTTCGGCTGCAATGGTACATTATATAGGCAGTTTTTCTTGCCAGATAAGCCACGCTGTTTCTAACATCACACGGCAAGCTACTCGCCCGCCACTCTTTCTACGTCGCATCGAAGGAGGGCCGAAAGGGCGCAACCGGGTAAGGCGACGGGTTTCTCGAATGAATATCACGTTTCTTCTGAACGGAGAGACAGTGGAATTGGCGGATGTCGATCCGACAGCCACCCTGCTGGACTGGCTGCGCGAAGATCGCGGCCTGACCGGCACCAAGGAAGGCTGCAACGAAGGCGACTGCGGCGCCTGCACCGTCATGCTGACGGATGCGGATGGCCACAGGGCGCTCAATTCCTGCATTCTGTTCCTGCCCCAGTTGCACGGCAAAGCGGTCCGCACCGTCGAAGGGGCCAGCGGCCCAAACGGCGAGACGCACCCGGTGCAAAAGGCCATGGTCGACCTGCATGGCTCGCAATGCGGTTTCTGTACGCCGGGCTTTGTGATGTCCATGGTCACAAGTCACGCCACCGGCGCCACGGACCACGACACGCAACTGGCCGGAAACCTCTGCCGCTGCACCGGCTATGCGCCAATTATCCGCGCAGCGAAGGCAGCCGAGGAGCAGCCTGTACCGGTCTGGGTCAAAGACAAACCCGTAGCTACGCCAGCCGCGTCGCCGATGCTGCCCGCATCGTCCGACGAACTGGCGGCTGTCTATGCCGAGAACCCTGATGCCACTCTGGTTGCAGGCGCTACCGATGTTGGCCTTTGGGTCACCAAGCAGTTGCGTGATCTGGATCCAGTGATCTTTCTCAATCGTTGTGACGACCTGAAGAGAATCTCCATCACCGAGAGCGAAATCCGTTTCGGAGCTATGGTCGACATGAACCGCATGGGCGAAGCGCTGGCGGACCTGCACCCCTCGTATGCCGAGATGATCCGGCGCTATGCCAGCGTTCAGGTGCGCCACGCGGCGACCGTCGGCGGCAATATCGCCAACGGCTCGCCCATCGGGGACAACCCGCCCGCCCTGATCGCCTTGGGCGCGACCCTGCATTTACGCAAGGGCAGCGAACGGCGCTCGATCCCGCTAGAGGATTTCTTCATCGACTACGGCAAGCAAGACCGCTCCGCTGGCGAGTTCGTCGAGGCCGTAAGCTTCCCGCGTCAGCCCGACAGGCTCAAGGCATACAAACTTAGCAAACGGTTCGATCAAGATATCTCGGCCGTGTGCGGCTGTTTCAATATCACCGTTACGGACGGCACCGTAACGCAGGCACGTATTGCCTTTGGTGGCATGGCAGGAACTCCGAAACGGGCAACCCATGTCGAGGCCGCACTGATCGGCAAACCCTGGTCGCGCGCGGTGATTGACGCCGCGCTGCCCAGCTTTGCGGACGATTATTCACCACTCACGGACATGCGCGCCTCGGCCACCTATCGTCTGGAGACCGCCAAAGCGATGCTGGAACGGTATTTCCTGGAAGATCAGGGCGAAGTGACCGACGTGCTGAAGGTGACGGCATGAGCGTGACCAAACCCCTCCCCCACGACGCGGCCCCTCTGCATGTGGCCGGTGTTGCACTCTATGTGGATGACATCCCAACACCCAAGGGCACGCTACATCTGGCGTTCGGACTCAGCCCAATTGCCAAAGGTACGATCAGCGCGATGGACCTGTCGGCGGTGAAAGCTGCTGATGGCGTGGTGCAGGTGATGACGGCCGAGGATCTGCCCTTCGCCAACGATGTCTCTCCCTCAATCCATGATGAACCGCTGCTGTCGGACGGTACGGTTCACTACATCGGTCAGCCCGTGTTTCTGGTTGTCGCCACCAGCCATCTCGTCGCCCGCAAGGCCGCGCGGTTGGGCAAGATCGACTATACCGAAGACACCCCGATCCTGACCATCGAAGACGCTCTGGCCGCCGACAGCCGCTTCGAAGATGGCCCCCGCATATACTCCAAGGGCGACGCTGACGCCGCGATCGCTAGCGCGCCCCATATAATCGAAGGAAGCTTCGAGCTTGGCGGGCAGGAGCATTTCTACCTCGAAGGTCAGGCGGCCCTGGCCGTGCCCAATGAAGGCGCGGATATGCTGGTCCACAGTTCCACCCAGCACCCGACCGAGATTCAGCACAAAGTAGCCGATGCGCTGGGCGTTCCCATGCACGCGGTCCGGGTCGAGACCCGCCGGATGGGCGGAGGGTTCGGCGGCAAGGAAAGTCAGGGCAACGCTTTGGCCGTGGCTTGTGCTATCGCCGCGCGCGCAACCGGCAAGGCTTGCAAGATGCGCTATGATCGTGATGACGACATGATCATCACCGGCAAACGCCACGCGTTCCGCATTTCCTACAAAGCCGGATTTGATGAGAACGGCCACATTCAGGGCGTCTCGTTCCTGCACCACGCGATTTGCGGTTGGGCGCAGGACCTGTCTCTGCCTGTCGCAGACCGTGCGATGCTGCATTCGGACAACGCCTATCTGCTGCCCAATGCACGGATCGAGAGCCACAGGCTGAAAACCAACACCCAATCCGCCACCGCCTATCGCGGGTTCGGTGGTCCTCAGGGCATGGTCGGAATCGAACGCGTCATGGATCACGCCGCGCATGAATTAGGCCTGGACCCGGTCGAACTGCGCCGTCGAAACTACTACGAACCCGCTCACAAGGTTGCTGAGGCTGCACCGGCGAAGAAACCCTTGGGGCACCCCGACCCGCATGAAGACCTGACCAGCCGGGGCGCAGTTGAGATGGGCGACGCGCCCGTGCGCCCTCTGCCTGCAGGCGGCAACACCACGCCCTACGGCATGGAGGTCAGCGATTTCGAACTGCATGGCATGACCGAAGCGCTGCTGAAATCCAGCAACTACGCTGCGCGTAGAGCCGCCGTCGAAAAGTGGAATGCCGAGAATAGCGTAGTCAAAAAGGGCATCGCCTTTTCCCCCGTCAAGTTCGGGATTTCCTTCACGCTCACCCACCTCAATCAAGCAGGTGCGTTGGTGCATGTGTATCAGGACGGCTCGGTTCATTTGAATCATGGCGGCACCGAGATGGGTCAGGGCCTGTTCCAGAAAGTCGCACAGGTCGCTGCGTCGCGCTTTGGCATTCCGCTGGAGATGGTCAAGATCACCGCAACCGACACGGCCAAAGTACCGAACACATCGGCCACCGCGGCGTCTTCGGGCAGTGACCTGAACGGCATGGCGGTCAAAGCGGCCTGCGACACGATCCGCGACCGCATGGCCGACTATCTGGCCGAGCGTCATCAGGCGGACCCGTCGACTGTCACTTTCTCGGACGGTCACGTCTCGGTCGGTGCGGAACGCTATACCTTCTCTGAGGCCGCCGCTTTGGCCTATCAGGGTCGCATCAGCCTGTCGGCAACCGGTTTCTACAAAACACCCAAGATCGAATGGGACCGGATCGCAGGCCGGGGCCGTCCGTTCTTTTACTTCGCCTATGGCGCATCCGTCACCGAGGTGGCCATCGACACCCTAACCGGCGAAAACCGCATTCTGCGCACCGATATCCTGCATGATGCAGGCGCGTCGCTGAACCCGGCGCTCGATATCGGACAGGTCGAAGGCGGCTATGTGCAAGGTGCCGGCTGGCTGACGACAGAGGAACTGGTCTGGGACAGCAAGGGCAATCTGCGCACGCATGCGCCCTCGACCTATAAAATCCCCGCGTGCTCGGACCGGCCCGATATCTTTAATGTCGCGCTTTGGGATGGCGAGAACCGCGAGGATACGATCTATCGCTCGAAAGCGGTGGGTGAGCCGCCCTTCATGCTGGGTATATCGGCATGGTTGGCCCTGTCAAATGCAGTGGCAGCCTGTGGCGACAGCTATCCGGCGCTGGATGCACCCGCCACGGCCGAGGAAGTCTGGCGCGGTGTCCAGCGCATGAAAGGAGGCATCTGATGGGCTTCGACCTGGAGGCTTTGAGGGAGGCGGTCAAAACCCACGGGAAAGTCACCCGCGTGGTCATCGCCGCGATCAAAGGGTCGTCCCCGCGCGAGGTTGGCGCTTCAATGTTGGTCTGGCCGGATGGCCAGAGCGGAACGATCGGCGGCGGCACGTTGGAGTTTCAGGCCGCAGAAGCTGCGCGGTCCCAATCCGTCCCTGCCCGCCTGACCCATCACGCGCTTGGCCCCGAATTGGGCCAATGCTGCGGCGGAGCAGTTTCACTGTTCAGCGAAGTCTTTGATCTAAAGGCACTTGAAGCTCTGGATGACACGGTCATAGCGCGATCCGCTTCGGAAAACGAAATGCCGCTATCCGTGAAACGGTTGTTGGCGACTGCGCGCGGTCAGGGGATTGCCCCCGAACCGCAGCTGATCGACGGCTGGATGGTTGAGCCGGTTCACAAGCCAACCCGAAAGTTGTGGATCTGGGGCGCGGGACATGTAGGCCGTGCGCTGGTCGATGTTCTGTCCCCCCTGCCCGACATCGCGATCACCTGGGTCGACACAGGACCCGAGCGCTTCCCGGGCTTGGTTCCAAATGGTGTCACCACAGTTCCAGCGGCCAAACCAGCCGAGCTGGTTCGCCATACACCGTCCAATGCCGAGCACCTTGTGCTTACATATTCACACAATCTGGATTTAGAGCTGTGCAACCGGCTGCTTTCGCATGATTTCCGCTTTGCGGGGCTGATCGGCTCGGCTACGAAATGGGCGCGATTCCGGTCGCGGCTGGCAGCTCTTGGGCACTCGCCTGAACAGATAAGCCGGATCACCTGTCCAATCGGCGATCCCGCTCTGGGCAAACACCCGCAAATGATCGCCGTTGGCGTCGCCGCGCAGCTTCTGCGTCCGGCCCAACAGACTGAGTTGAAAAAGGACCTGAGCGCGTGACCACTCCACTCTTAAGCCTGCAAGGGCTGACCAAAGCCTATCCCGGCGTCGTGGCCAATGATCAGGTGTCGTTCGACATCGGCGAAGGCGAAGTACATGCGCTGTTGGGCGAGAACGGCGCGGGGAAATCCACGCTGGTCAAGATGATCTATGGGCTGGTGAAGCCAGACAGCGGCACCATGATGCTACGCGGCCAGCCTTTCGCGCCAGCGGAACCCCGCGCGGCGCGGGCGGATGGGATTGCGATGGTGTTCCAGCACTTCTCGCTGTTCGATGCGCTGAACGTGGCTGAGAATATTGCGTTGGGTATGGAGAACCCGCCGCCGATGGGCGATCTGGCCTCGCGTATCCGCGAAGTGTCCGAGACTTATGGTTTGCCTTTGGACCCGTACCGCACGGTCGGTGATCTGTCCGCGGGAGAGCGTCAGCGGGTCGAGATCATCCGCTGCTTGCTGCAAGACCCCAAGCTGTTGATCATGGACGAACCAACCAGCGTTTTGACCCCGCAAGAGGTTGAAATCCTGTTTGAGACGCTGAACAAATTGCGGTCTGAGGGCACCTCGATCCTTTATATATCGCATAAGCTCGAAGAGATCCGCACGCTCTGCGACCATGCCACAATCCTGCGTTTGGGCAAGAATGTGGGGGAATGCGTGCCTGCCGGGACGTCGGCCCGTGACATGGCCGAGATGATGGTGGGATCAACGCTGCAAACTCCGGAACGGTCGGGCCGCGCCTTCGGTGAAGTTGCGTTGGATGTCAGCGGTCTGTCGGTGCCTTCCCCTTCGGAATTCGGAACTGCGCTGAAGAACGTTCATATGACCGTCCGCAAAGGCGAGGTTCTGGGGATCGGCGGCGTCGCTGGGAATGGGCAGGATGAATTGCTGGGCGTGTTGTCTGGTGAAATCCAAACCGCCGCTGATGCGATCAAGTTCAACGGCCAACCGATTGGTAAGCTCGGCCCCACCGCGCGCCGCAAGCTGGGCGTACTGACCGCGCCCGAGGAACGGCTGGGTCATGCCGCCGCACCCGATATGAGCCTGACGGAAAACGCCCTGCTTACTGGATCGGTAAGGGAGGGGCTGGAAAGCAACGGCTTTCTGAAATGGGCCGATACCAAAAGCTTTGCCGAGAAAATCATCAGCGCGTTCGATGTGCGCACGCCGGGGCCCGAAAACGCCGCGCGGTCGCTGTCAGGCGGAAACCTGCAGAAATTCGTGATCGGTCGTGAGGTCCTGCAGAACCCAGATGTTCTGGTGGTGAACCAACCGACATGGGGTGTGGATGCGGCGGCTGCGGCCTCGATCCGGCAAGCCATTTTGGACCTGGCGGCCAAAGGAACTGCGGTCATATGCATCAGCCAGGATTTGGATGAGCTGATGGAAATCTCGGACAGTTTCGCCGCACTGAATGAAGGCCGCCTGAGCGCCCCGCGCGAGACCACAGGCCTGACAGTCGATGAGATCGGCCTGATGATGGGCGGCGCGCATGGCATGGAGGTGGCCCATGTGTGATCAGAAATCCGCCTTCGGCAAAAGAGACAAAAAACAAACGAGAATGCGCAGGGGGATGGGCGGATGATTGTGTTGGAGAAACGGCCTCAGCCGTCCAAAGCGTGGTCATATGCGACCCCACTGGTGGCTGTCTTGGCGACGATGGTGTTTGGCGGTGTCCTGTTCGCCATTCTGGGAAAGAACCCGGTCGAAGCGATCGGCACGATCTTCTGGGAACCGCTGTTTGGTGAGTTTGCGTTCTATTACCGTCCACAACTCTTGGTAAAAGGCGCGCCTTTGGTGCTGATCGCGATCGGCCTGTCGCTGGGGTTCCGGGCTGGGATCTGGAATATCGGGGCCGAGGGCCAGTACATCATGGGCGCCATTTTCGGGGCGGGTGCTGGATTGGCTTTCTACCCGATGGAAGCGTTCTACATCTTTCCGATCATGGTACTTGCCGGGGCGTTTGGTGGCTGGCTCTGGGCGATGATCCCAGCCTTTCTGAAGGTACGCTTCGGGACAAATGAAATCCTTGTGTCTCTGATGCTGGTCTATGTGGCCGAGCAGATGCTGGCCTCGGTCTCGCTTGGCCTGCTGAAAAACCCCGAAGGGTTCGGCTTTCCCGGTTCGCGTAACCTGCAATCCTATGACAGCGCGCATAATGCCGAATTGATCGCAGGGTCGGGGATGCATTGGGGTGTTGTCGCGGCCTTCGTTGCGGTGATCTTCTCTTATGTGCTGCTGAACCGGCATATGCTGGGGTTTCACATTCGACTTACCGGCGAAGCACCACGCGCTGCGAAATTCGCAGGGGTAAACCCGGCCCGTCTGATCCTGTTCTGCCTTGGCATGTCTGGTGCATTGGCCGGGCTGGCGGGAATGTTCGAAGTGTCTGGACCCTCTGGGCAGGTCAGCATCGACTTCAACGTCGGCTATGGCTTCACGGCGATCATCGTGGCCTTTCTGGGCCGATTGCACCCGGTGGGTATTCTGCTGGCCGGTGGCCTGATGGCGTTGACCTATATCGGCGGTGAAATCGCACAGTCCCAGCTGGGGCTACCAGCCGCCGCCATTCAGGTGTTTCAGGGGATGCTGCTGTTCTTCCTTCTGGCCTTCGATCTTTTGACAAACTACCGCATCCGTGCGGCTCGTAGCGAGGTGGCATAATGGACCTTGGTGAAATCAATCCCGTCCTTCTGATCGCCTCGCTGATGGTGGCCGCAACCCCCCTACTGCTGGCCGCAATCGGAGAGCTGGTTGTCGAGAAAGCAGGCGTTCTGAACCTCGGTGTCGAGGGCATGATGATCGTTGGTGCAATCAGCGGATTTGCGATATCTGTCGAGACCGGCTCTCCGTGGTTGGGCTTTGTCGCCGCAGCGATTGGTGGTGCGGTGCTATCACTGTTGTTTGTTTTGCTGACGCAAGTGGCGCTGGCCAACCAGGTGGCCAGCGGACTGGCGCTAACCTTGTTTGGCCTCGGCTTCAGCGCGTTGATGGGCCAAAGCTATGTGGGCATCAAGCCGCCTAGCATGGGGGATATCCATATCCCGATACTCAGCGATATCCCTGTCATTGGCCCAATCCTGTTCCAGCATGACCCGATCCTCTATGTGGGCATAGCGCTTACGGCGGCGGTCTGGGCCACGCTGAAATACACCCGTGTGGGTCTGATCCTGCGCGCGGTTGGTGAAAACCACGATGCAGCCCATGCCTTGGGCTACAAGGTTATAAAGATCCGCATTCTGGCGATCCTGTTCGGGGGTGCCTGTGCGGGTCTCGGTGGCGCCTATATCAGTCTGATCCGAGTACCACAGTGGACCGAAGGTATGACCGCCGGTGTGGGCTGGATCGCACTGGCGCTGGTGGTCTTTGCCAGTTGGAAGCCATGGCGCGCACTGCTGGGTGCCTATTTGTTTGGCGGCATCACTGTCTTGCAGCTTAATTTGCAGGCAGCGGGCGTTGCCATTCCTGTCGAGTATCTGGCAATGTCGCCCTATATCATCACGATCCTTGTGCTTGTGATCCTTTCGGCCGACAAGAGCAGCGCACCTGCCTCACTGGGCCGAATATTCCATGCCTCACACTAGGGGCCAACTGAACCAACTTGGGGAGTAACACATGAAATTCACTACACTTCTAGCAAGCGCCGCCATGGCGCTGGGTCTGGCCTCGGGGGTCATGGCCGAAGACAAGACAAAGGTCGGCTTTGTCTATGTTGGTCCCGTGGGCGACGGTGGCTGGACCTATGAGCACAACAAGGGTCGGCTGGCGGTTGAAGAACACTTTGGCGACAAGGTCGAAACCGTGTTTGTTGAATCCGTACCCGAAGGCCCGGATTCCGAACGCGTCATGACCCAGATGGCACTGGAAGGGGCCGATCTGATTTTCACCACCTCGTTCGGCTACATGGACCCCACGATCAACGTGGCCAAGAAGTTCCCGAATGTGAAGTTCGAACATGCAACGGGCTACAAGACCGCCGACAACGTCTCGGTCTATTCGGCACGTTTCTATGAAGGTCGCGCCGTTCAGGGTCACATCGCGGGCAACATGACCAAGTCGAACATCATCGGCTATATCGGCTCCTACCCGATCCCCGAAGTGATCCGGGGCATCAACTCAGCTTACATCCACGCCAAGAAGGTGAACCCGGATGTCGAGTTCAAGATCGTCTGGGCCTACACTTGGTTCGATCCCGCTAAAGAAGCTGACGCCGCCACGGTTCTGATCGAACAGGGTGCGGACGTGATCCTGCAGCACACTGACTCGACCGCACCACAAGCCGCTGCGCAAGAGGCGGGCAATGTTGTGACCTTTGGTCAGGCCTCGGACATGAGCGAATACGCCCCGTTCCCGCGGGTCTCGTCAATCATCGATGACTGGGCGCCCTACTACATCGCGCGTACCCAAGCTGTCATGGACGGCACATGGGAAAGCGCCAACACTTGGGACGGTATCAGGGAAGGCATGGTTGCAATCGGCGAAATCTCTGACGCGGTTCCCGCCGATGTCAAAGAAGAAGCGCTGGCGCTAAAAGCAGCCATGGCTGCAGGCGAGTATCATCCCTTCACTGGTCCGATCAAAAAGCAGGATGGCAGCGACTGGCTGGCTGATGGTGAAGTGGCCGACGACGGCACTCTGGCGGGCATGAACTTCTATGTCGAAGGTCTGGAAGGCGAGATTCCGCAATAAGCCACTGGCGTAGAACCAAAATGAAAGCCCGCGCTTGGCCGCGGGCTTTTTTCATGTCCACGGCGCACCTGTGCTTAAAAACACTTCAGCCTTGATTGCCAGTCTCTAAGTCAGAACAGTCTTTGAGAGCCGCCGCAATCGGCGCAAAGGCATCCGGCCGCCCCATCAGCTCGATATGTTTCATATCCAGATTGTGCAGCGTTTTGTGTCGCAGATGCGTATCCAGTACATCCCCTGTCTCAAGCGAGGGGTTGCCACGGGACAAAAACACATGCGCTGGTCGGTCGAAGCGCGGGACGCGAAACGCGCTGATCGCCAGTTCATGTGCAATCTCCACCCCGCGAATGCGCAAGGCTTCAGCGTCCGGGTTTTGCGACAACGTTTTCTTGATCTCGGGCAGTGTCTTTCGGGCTCTAAAACGACGTTTCCAGCCTTTGATGATGTATCTCAATCGCTTGTATGTGCGATAGTAAATCGGCTGCAAGCCCGGTTCCGCCCCCACCATCTTGAACGGCGGATCCAGAAGAACCATCCCTTTGATTTTATCCTCGCCAATTTGCCTGGCCATCTCCATGACCATCGGCGCTCCGGCCGAGTATCCGCATAGAACAAAGGGGCCATCGATTTCTGACTGCTCAAGTTGCGAGATCGCAGCAGACGCAAGTTCCGGATAGGATTTGTCGAGTGGAATTGGTGTGCCCTGCGTACGATGGCTGGGAATATGAACCACCGAATGATCCGAACCGAGGTAGCGAGCCATATACCTGCAAAACTGAATCGAACAATGTGCAATGAGTACCGTGGTTTTGCCCGGGCCGGGATTAGAAATTTGAAACTTGCTTTCAGGTTCGGGAAACGAAGCTTCTGACTGGCGATCTGAGACGCGTTGGGCAAGCTCTGCAACAGTCGGACAGCTGAACAAATCAGTGGGTTCAAAGTGAACACCCCTTTCCTGACCCATCGCATAGGCTTTGATGGTCGACAGGCTGTCCCCGCCCAGATCAAAGAAATTCGCATCGCGCGACTGGCACGGCGTATCTAGAACCTCTGCAAAAAGCTCAGCGACTTGTGCCTCAAGCCCCGCGCTAGGAGCTTCGCCCCGTTGGGATCCGAAGTTCCGCATAAGGTCTGATGCCAATGTCTTTTGGTCCAGCTTCCCGTTAGGCAATTCTGGAAAGGCCGCAACACCGACAACCAAGCTCGGATGGAATGGCTTCGGCAGGCTCGCCACTAGGTGGCTTTGCACCCGCGCACAGAGCATATCGCCGGACGGGCACTCAAGTGCCAGAGCGATCTGCTTTGATCCACCTGTGTCGAGTACAAGCGCTGCAGCCCTCACGTCACCCGCAATACTCTGCGCTACCGCCTCGATCTCGGATAATTCAACGCGATGACCGCGAATTTTGACCTGTCTGTCCCTTCGACCCAGAAACGAGATACAACCGGTTTCATCGGCAACCCCAAGATCCCCGGTTCGATAAGCGCGTAAACGGTGTGGGCCCAGTTCGAAGAAATGAGCCTGGGATTGTTCCGGGTCGCGGAAATACCCCTCTGCCACCGTCGGACCAGCAACCACAACTTCCCCAACCACGCCTGGGGCTGCGGGGTGTCCATCGCGGTCGAGGATACCGACCCAAGCCCCGGGAATTTCCCTGCCAATCGGCACGTCCTGCCCGGCGCCGATCTCGGTCGCGTCGAAAGAGGTGCACCAGACCGTACCCTCGGTCGGGCCGTACTCATTGATCAACCGACAACCGGGCAAAAGCGCCCTCAGCTCCTGTGGCAAGGATGTGTTCAGCGACTCACCGGCGGCAATCAAAACCCTGAGGCTGCGCAAATCGCGTTTCGGAACAGAGGCCAGCAAAACACGCGCAAGTCCGGGCAAGCACAGCGTATGTGTCACCCCATGTCGGGCCATTAGAGCTCCGAGCTTGGCGGGCTCCTGTTCAAGGTTCTTGGTGGCGATGACGAGGTGACCGCCTGTGCAGAGCGTCCAATAAAGACCGGCGACCGAACTATCAAATGCCAGTGAGGACAGCAGGAGGTAGGCCCCTGGTTTATCTCGATAAACAGTGTCGCGCGCGGAAGTCGATACTGCCAAGGCCCCCTGCGAGATCACTACCCCTTTGGGTCTGTTTTCTGAGCCGGATGTAAACATGACATATGCAGTGTCTCCTGTGGTGACGTCATCCGGATCAACGGCCTCTGTCAGCGTGTCTATAAACACTGGTCGCGCCTGTGTATTCGGCAGGGTTGATAAGCAGGCTTCTGTTGTCACAATCAGTTTCGGCTGAATTGTGTCCAGTACATGCGCGATGCGGTCAGCAGGGTAGTCCAGATCAAATGGCACATATGCCGCGCCCGACATCATCACACCTAGAAACGCCGACACCGCATCTGACCCGCGAGGCAACGCAACAGGGACGACATCACCACTCCGGGCACCGGCTTGTCGCAGGGCATATGCAATCTGACGCGCGCGCAATGACACCTCAGAATAAGTCAGGGTTTTTGCGTCATCAGTAAGTGCGATGGATTGAGGTGTCGTTCGCACGCAATGCAGAAAGCGCGTCACGACATGCTCTGCCATCGGCCCCGCAATACGAGGCACAATATCGCTCTGAGGTTTCAACAAGTCTCGGACAAGGCAATCGGGGTCTTTTGTGATCTCTGACAGTATCCGCTCGTAGTCAGAAACAACCCCTCGAACAGCTGCATCGGATATGCGACCCGGATCGAAGTAGATCTCTATCCCAAGATCGGACTTTGGTGTGACCAGAAAAGACAACGGATAATTGCTGTATTGCGTGTTGGTCAGGTCGGATATCCGGATCTCATCAAAATCGTAGCTTGTCTCAGATACACCTTCATTGACGAACAAAGTGTCAAACAGGGCGGTTCCGCTTGGAAAAGGGGCGCAGTTCTGAACCTCGGCCAGCGCGGCAAATTCGTGCTTGCGGCGTTCGATCTCGGCCTGTCCGTGCTTTCGCAGGAAGGCACCGACAGAAATTGATGGGTCAATCCTGCACCGAACCGGCAAAGTGTTTACAAAAGCTCCGATGGCGCTGGCGATGTTGGGAATCTCCGGTGGCCGCCCAGCGTTTGTTGTGCCGTAGACTATGTCGTCCTGCTGTAGCAACCGCCGTAGCGAGAGCGCCCATGCCCCGGACAGAACGGTATTTGGTGTGATTTTCAACTGTACGGCAACGCGTTCGATCTGTCGCATCAGGTCTTGGCCGAGTGACGCAGATAACGATGTCTGTGTTTGCGCAGACTCCATATCGGCATCGGGCAGCAAGCTGGGCTCTTCCAGACCGTCGAATTGATCCGTCCAAAACTCCGTTTCCGTCAGCTGGCCCTGCGTGCGCAGCCAAGCTAAATGGCTTTTGAAACTCGGAATATCCTTCGGCACGTCTTTCCCGCTGTACCGATCAAAGAGGTCCCGCAAGGCAACGCCAGTGGACCAGCCATCGCTGATCAGGTGGTGAACCGTCCAGACCAGCCGCCACTGCGTGTCAGAGAGTTTGATCAGCGTGGCGGCCATCAATGGTGGTGTTTTCAGATCGAATTGGCGGGTTTGTTCCAACTTGATCAGGTCTTTCAGGCTCTGCTCAACATCTGTTCGGGCAGTCCAATCCAACTCATTCCACGGCAGAGATACATTTTCGCGCAGTACTTGAACTGGTTGTTTGACGCCTTGCCATAGAAACCCGGCACGAAATGCATCGCGTGTATTCAGCACAGCGTCCATTGCCGCCATCAGACGCTTAGTATCCAACGGGCCGTTCAACACGCAGCTGATAACCGCAACATATTGCCCGCGCACTTCATTCTCGCCCTCAGAATGAAACAGCATGCCCCGCTGTGCAGAGGTCAAAGGAAGTATATCAGCGACGCCCTCCGGATACCCCATCTCAACCTAAGGCCTTTGCGATGCTTGAGAGGTCGTCTTCATCCAGCTCGATCAAAGCGTCGTCGGCATCTCCGACGGATTTTTCTTCGGGCAGGGTTTCCGCATATTGGGCCAGCGATCTGAGCGTTCTGTATTCGAACAAAGCCGTGGCGGGCAAAGGGACCCGGCATTCATTGGCTTTGATCGCGATTTCGATCGCCGCCAAACTATCGAGACCCAGATCAAAGAAATCTGCTGTCACACTGATCCGCGAAGTTTTCAAAACCTCTGCCACGATCCCAGACAGGCGCTGTTCCATGTCTGTCTCGGGGGCAACTAACTGAACAGGCTGGCCCGTCCGACCGCGCCGCCCGGAGGGTAACCATGCCACATTAACCTTGCCATTGTTGGTCAGAGGCATCTCATCAAGCACCACCACATGTTCTGGCAACACATTGCGTGAAAAATGCGCCTGCAGGGTTTGCCAGACCTCCTGTTCACCTACGCCCTGACCTGCGACATAGACAGTTAGTTTTGTCGGCGGCTCAATCGGCTCGTCAAATCCGATCTCGTTCAGGATTGATTGAACCCGATCTGTGTCAATCTGATCATCCAGTTCGTCCAAAGCCTGCGCACGAGTTTTGTGGCCCATACGCACATCCCAAGCATAGGGGAGCGCGTAGTTATGATACCCGTTACGGGTTTTATGCACGTGAATGCCAGCATCGTTGATCAGGCAATTGGTTGACCGTCCTGTATCCGAGGGCCGTTGCCAGGCGGTATGGTGTTCGAGGAACGCGTAAATCTCGGAAACGGGTACATCGATATAGCGATAGATATCCAAGACGGCGACCTGATCCAGAAACTGCCCGTCCTTCAAGTCGTCCGTTTCAAGCAGGCGTGACAGCGCGTCATCCTCGGCGTGGTAGGCCTTGCGTGCTTTGGTGACCATATCATCCAGCTGCGCGCAGGTAGGGGCGGCGTTTCGGAACAGATCAGGGGTCAGGCGGGTTTCAAAAAACTGTCCCCGGGACAAGCCGGTCACAATCAATGGTGCGCCTTCAGCAAGTGCGGTTCGGAAGGCCAACGTGTAAAGCGCTTTGAAGCATCCCTGACACACGTTTGAATGCATCTTCAGGCTGTCGACGAAGATCTGGTTCATCTTATCAGTGCTGAGGTAACGATGCGACCAGCCCAGATCATCGACAACCCTTTGGATGTTATCCTTGGACTGATCCGAGATATAGCCATTGTCCAGGGTCACCGCCAAAACGCGCGAAGTATACCCTGCTAAGCGATATGCGGCATATGTACTGTCCTTGCCGCCACTTAGCATCATCACGGCGTCGTATGGGCCGGTGCTGGATCGGGTGGCTTTTGCGATCTCGGCCCTAAGCTCGGGCTCATCCCGAAAGTAGACGGCGGCACGGTCTTTGTAGCGATCAAACTCAGCGCAAATCCCGCAAAGATCGCGCTCTGAAAACACGATCCCCGGAACAGCGCTGGTTACACCGCAGTCTCTGCATCTTTGTTCGGTGCCATCAGACTTTCGCACAGATCCGGCGGCCACATGTACCGCGCTTACACTTGGCAATTGGCGTAAGACATGATCAATCTCGGCCACTTCGAAACGAACGCCGCCGATCTTAACCTGCTGGTCAAGGCGACCGAGATATTCGCAACGCCCGTCTCGCGTAATCCGGCCCAGATCGCCGCTGCGATAAACCCGGCCCTGCAGCCCGGCAGGGTCGTCGCAGAATTTTGCGGCCGTTTCCGCAGGCGATGCCAGATATCCTTCTGCCAATCGGCCGCCAATCACAATTTCCCCAGTCACACCCAATGGACAGATGTTCATTCCTTTGTCGCGGATGCTGATCGACATACCGCTGGCGGGCTGGCCGATCTGAACCGAAGTCGCCGTATCAGCGCACGCCTCAAACTTGTGATGCATGGCTCCAACGACAGCCTCGGTCGGCCCGTATTCGTTGATCAGCGCAAGACTTGGTGAAAGCACCTGTTTAGCCGTCCGACACAACTGCGATGTCAGGTTCTCGCCCCCTAGGACAAGCGTCCGAATACGCTGGACTGCCCGCCCCTGTTTGCACACCAGCGCCAGATGAGACGGGGTGAGTTTCACAAGATCGACCGCATCTTCTGCGAATACATCCAGAACCGCCAAATCTGGATCGGTTCGTTCTGGATAGATGCGGATGGAACCCCCGCTTATCAGGGGTACAAACAGTGAGGTCAGCGTCAGATCAAAAGAAACAGACGAGAAAAACGCATAATGTGCTGGTTCGGGGCCACTGAACGTATCTGCCGCCCATTGCGTATAGCGTGATAGGCTTTCGTGGCTTACCTCGACACCCTTTGGGGTTCCGGTCGAACCTGATGTAAACAGAATATAGGCCAAATCGGTGCTGTCCGGCGCGTGAACGATCGGATCAGACTCTTTGGGAATGTTCGCGACATCTAAGCTCTGACACGCAAAGCTACGCGTGTCACCTGACGCCAGGACCACAGCACGCGCACCCGAACGGCTGATGATCTCATCGGCACGCACGAAGGGTGTATTGGCCGCGATGGGCACAAAGCTGCACCCCGCCTTTAGAATTCCTAGCAAGGCAAAAACAAACTCAAACGACCGCGGCATATGGATCGCGATGCTTGATCCAGGGGTGATGCCTTGACGGGCGATATATGCGGCAATCTGATCGCTGCGCCGATCAAGTTCCCCGTAGGTCACGCGCGCCTCGGCCTGAGACAGCGCGACCGAGCCAGAAGAGCTTGCGACCTGCGCGGCAAAGGCCTGCAACACTGTTTGTGGTTGCAGGCATTCGGCCGGGCCCATCAGGATCGCTCTGTCGTTATCATCGGTAGCGAGATCAAGCGCCGCGATCTTAGTTTCAGGCGTCTTCAAAGCTGCATCCAATATCGCAAGGAAATGCGATTGCAGCGCGTCTGGTGAAACAGCGTCCAGTACCTCTGATTGTACATCCAGTTGTAGATCGGGCCTGCCGCTGGCCGAAAAATCCATGACATGCAGGCGCATGACGTGGGCCGCGTCATGAGCGCCGCTGTGGAGCCACTGAACATCTGCAGGATGGCCTGCAAACTCTCCGAATTCGGCCTGAATGTAGTTCAGGACCGCACTGATGGCGGATGTGTTCCCGGCTGCGGCTGCCCCCGGCTTTGCGCGCCTCAGAAACACGCCCAGCTCAGATTTAACCTTCGTATGCAGATCCAGAAATGTGTCATCTGCACCGAGCTCGATCTCAAAAGGAAGCACCTCGACAAAGGGACCCAGTGTCGCCTTGTCGACATCTGACAACCTGTTGTGGGACGGCAGGCCAATTGTGATCCGATCGTCGCCTGTCACCCGATGGAGATAGGCAATGTAAGCAGTCAGGTAGCAGGCCAAGCGGGATAAATCTGGCGTAAACAACCGGAACGCAGGGCGCGTGATGGCGTTTTCCATTTGCTCGGTAAGTGACGGTTCTGCGGCGATGCTCAGCCGTTTGGAAAAGGACGAGCGCTTCGGCACGCTGCCATAAGGTGGCGTTGCCGACTGCGCAGGTGAAGTGGGCTCGGTACCGGCTGTCTGCGCCTTCATCGGAGCGCTATCAAAGAAGCTGGGCGAAGGGTCGACCTTTGTCACCTCACCGCTTTCAAGCGCTGCGTATCTGCGCGACATCTGGGCGAACAACAACGCACCGGATTGGGCGTCACATACGATGTGATGTTGGCACACAGCCCAAACCCAATGATGGTCCGAAAGCTTGATCAGTTGGCTACGTAAAGTGCTGTGCGACAGATCAAACGGAGACCGGGTTAACTCGTCTAACTGCTGATCCAGTAGACCCTTGGCGTCGGGCTGCGTGCTAAGGTCGAAACAATCAAGCAACTGCATGTTCGGCTCAGCCGCAAACTGAACGGGACTATCATGCGGGCCTTGGAATTCCGTTCTCAGGACCGCGTTTTCCTGCACGGTCTCGGCAAAGGCTTGTTGAAACAAATCAGCGCTCAGATCAAAGCGCAGATCAAAGCGCCACGCCATATTATAAAGTGGCACATCCGGCTGTAGCTGGTGACCTTTCCAAAATCGCTGCTGACTATCTGACAACGGGTAGGACATGGTCATCCCCTCAGCACCGCGCCGATTGCCGGGCATCGGCATAGCGCAGGATGGCGTCGATTGAGCTGAGGTTCTCAAGCGTCACATCTTCGAACGGAATGTCGATGCCATAGGTTTCTTCGATAAAGCCCACCAACGACATTACGCCCAGCGAGTCGATCATCCCGCTGAGTAGTAGCTCATCCGTATCAGTGATGACGCGCCCTCCCAACAGCGTCTGCTGCACGTAGTTGCGCAGCGCATCGGTTTGGCGTTCAGGCTGCACGGTCTTCATCGGCTTTCCCCACAAGCTTCGCCCGGTCGATCTTACCTGTCGACGTGCGAGGCATACTCTCTAACCATTCAATGTGTTGTGGCACCGCGTAGGGCGGTAACACAGCTTCTAGTTGACGTTTCACCTGCCCAAGATCGCACTTGGATGCGCCCGTGACAAAAGCCCGGAGTGCCTGATCCCTGGCAATCACAACCGCTTCTGTCACAAAAGGCGTGTTCACCAACGCAAGCTCGACCTCGTCCAGTTCAATCCGGTAGCCACGCAGTTTGATCTGCCGGTCCTTGCGCCCGATCAGCATCAAGGCTCCGGATTCGGTTCTATGCACGATGTCACCTGTGCGATAAAACCACCGCATCCGCCCTGAGGAATCAGGCAAGGTACAAAAGGCCGCCGCGGTTTGATCCGGAGCATTCCAGTACTGAGACATAACCTGATCGCCGGCGATCAGAAGCTCTCCGGTAGGTGCTTCTGCGGCATCAGACC
This sequence comes from Ruegeria sp. I1, assembly GCF_056532675.1. NCBI lineage: Bacteria > Pseudomonadati > Pseudomonadota > Alphaproteobacteria > Rhodobacterales > Roseobacteraceae > Ruegeria > Ruegeria sp. I1. The sequence goes on from NZ_JBQFNM010000004.1 coordinate 147,879, forward strand.
CGATCCGCGCGGCTACACCCACATCCGGAAGACCAATAGGCAGAGGGCTGGTTCCATCCAGATCGTCATGCTTCAGAACTGACGTGGTACAATGGTTGGTTTCTGTAGGCCCATAAGCATTCAGAAACACCGCATTTGGCGCATGGTTGGAAAATGCCTTCAGCGCAGCAGGGGGCATTTTCTCACCCGCAAACATGACAATGCGTAAAGCGCTCAGATCACGTTCGGCCAGTGCCCCACGTTCGACCATTTGGATCAATGCGTAAGGAACTGAATACCAGACGGTGATACCCTCGCTCTGCGTCAGCTCCGACAGGCTGGCGGGCAGCTTTGCATGCATTTCTGGAATGATGACCACGCAAGCCCCAGCCAAGGCAGTGCTGAACATGTCAAAAATCGACATGTCGAAATGCGCGGGCGTGTGGTGGCTGACGCGATCAGAGGAACGCAGCGCGCACAGGTTTGCCGCCATCTGAGCGTAGGCCAAACCGCTTTTGTGGGTATGCACAATACCCTTGGGTGAGCCCGTCGTGCCGGATGTCATCAGAATATATGCAGGGTCATCAGCGGAGCGTTTTGCGCACCGACCACGCAATTTGTCGGGCGATGTTTTGCCCGTCATTGGTTGCCCAAGGTCCAGAAGCGGAACATTGTACGCGCTATCCGCAAACGCCCCTAACCGCGTTGCGTCGGCGATAATCAGCACCGGAGATACCTTAGCAATCTGCGCCGCCAGACGCTCGACCGGGGCGGCGGGATCAATTGGCACATATATCGCCCCAATACGCAGGACTGCATAAATCGCAGCAATCGCCATCGGGCTTTTGGCTACGCAGATAATGACGCGGTCGCCCTTTGCGACAGACCGTTCCAGCAGTGCGGTGGCGATCTGATCAACCTGCTCGTTCAACGCGGCATAGGTTATGCCTTGGCCAAGCATACATAGGGCCTGGGCATCTGGCGATGCTTGCGCGTTGTGCGTTATCGGGTCGTCCAGAAACACAGCCTCGACTCCCTAGTTCACAAGCATCACGACCGATTGGCTAAACTTTGGAAACCAATCAACCGTACGCTCAAAAAACCAAAGCACCGCCATTGCCACAAGCGCCACTGACCCAAATTGCAGTGCTACGGTACGATAGGCTGGCAAACGACGCAGGGCGAAGAAGATCGGAAACAGCACAAGCACAATTGCAAGCTGTCCAATCTCAATCCCAACATTGAAGGTCGCCAGTCCAAGCATTTTGCGCTCTGGATCCAACCCCAAAGGCTCCAGAACAATTGCAAAGCCTAGGCCGTGGAAAAGACCAAAGATGACGACTGCGATCCAGACCTGCGCATGATAGCGAGGTACCAGGTTACCGATGGCGACAGCAACGATAGACAAAGCTATGACCGCTTCAACAAAAGGAACCGGCAATGTGATCACTTCGAACGTCGCCAAACACAAAGCAATAGCGTTAGCGATGGTAAAGAGAGTCACGATCTTGACCATGTACCAAAGGCTTTGGCGGATGCTTTCAGATGGGACCCAGCGCTGGTTGTCGATCCGCATAACTGCGCCCAACAGCAGGGTCACAAGAAACAGGATGTGGTCAAAACCCAACCAGATGTGCCAGACCCCGCGCTCAAAAAAGGCGCGTGCAATGTCTTTGGATGGCTCATCATTCAGATACAGGTCTTTCGTGCCATCACCCGGTGCAAAGACGAGCGAGATATAGGCCTCATTCTCGTCCATCCCGTTGCGCGCGTTGCTGGCAATCAATGCATATCCGCGATGTTCTGGATCGATATCCGAGAACACCCCGTCATAGTACATCTGGATGGTCGTCGGCGTTGTTTCGACCCCTGGAATGTCAAAATGCAACTGAGCAAACGTGTCGACCGAGGTGTCAAAAAACGTGATCTGTTCAAACTCCACCTGATACGGCGCGTCCTCAAAGGACAACTGCAGGTGCTTCTCGAAATAGTCGAAGAACGCGTCCTTACCGGCAAGAACTTCAGCCTGATCCAGGCTTTCTGAAACCTTTTCTTGACCTCGCTGTATGCGCGTAAGGTCGGTCAGCGTGACTTCGATCCGCCCGCCCAAACTGTCTTTGGTGACATCAAAATAGACGTAACTTTCGTTCACGCGATGCGCGTTGGCCGTTGTCGCAAAGAATAGCAGACCGAGCCAAAGAACGGCGTTAAGCGTTACGGCCGAGCGCCCAGAAATTAGATTTGCACCAGACCAGAGATTCATTGGGGTCGCTCCCTCAATGCGCGCGCCTGTTGAAGCTCCATCTTGGAAATGATCTCACGTTGGATGTCCGATGTTCCGGAGTAGATCACGCCGCCGATTGCATCGGCGACATCTGACCCGGCGGTCGATCCCGCCAAATACCCCTGCCCTCCCATCAAGCGCATGGCATCCATGCCCGAACTTAAAATCGCCTCTGAGATATGAAGGTTGGCCATCGCAGCAAATTGAGTCAAAGGCTGCCCGGTGTCGTATAACTGTGCCGCGCGCCTTAGCATCAACTGGCATGTTTCCAACCGGGTCCGCATATCTGCCAGACGATTGGAGACCGACTGGAACGCGGCAATAGGTTTACCGAATTGAATGCGCGTCGCTGCATGCTCAGCGCAGTCTCGCAATTGACGCCGCATAGCACCAACTTGCGCGGACAGAATAAAGCAACGCTCCAAATCCAATGTCGACTGGATAATTGAAGCACCCGCACCTTCGGGACCCAGCCTACGGGTTTCGGGCACCCAACACCCATTGAATTCCAATTGACCAAACGGCGCTGAATTCAACCCCAGTTTCATTTGCCCTGGATGGCGGGTAAAACCTTCGTCGTTAGCATGAACCAAAAAAGCAGATAGTCCCCAGCGCCCTTTATCCGGCGCGGTTCTGGCGAATACGATCGCCAGATCGCAAACCGGGCCCATGCCGACATACGCTTTGGCCCCGTTGATCAGATACCCTCCATCCGCATACTCGGCCCGGGTCTTCAGCGACAGCGCATCAGAGCCGGCTTCGTGCTCGGTCAACGCAAAGGCGGCCAACAGCTCTCCGGCAAGCAAGCGCGGCAGATAGGTTGTCTTCTGGTCAGGCGATGCGAATTGATGCAGCGGATTTTGCACAGTCAGGACTTGCGAGATGATCGCCATCGCGAAACCGTTATCAGAACAGTTCTCTCCAAATGACAACATCGCTTCGACGAAGGTTTCGGCAGAGCCGCTGTAATCTTGCTGATCCGACATGAGATAAGCAAAAGCACCATGCTGACCGACCAAAGACCATACATTCCGGAAGTTTTGTGAGGTCACATCCGGAAGACTGCTCGCCAGGCCAGCCAGATCGCTGGGCCGAGCGTGATCCATGAGTTTGGGCGTTTCGTCCACTGGTTCTTTTTCTTCGTTGTCTTGCAGATTCTACGGGCGCGCCTGCCGTATGGATCAAACAAACTGATTGCCCGCCTGAAACGGCGGACGTTTTGGATGAACGCATCACTCTCGTTTCAGCCACAACCTGTTGAATTTTCTAGTCGCGCGACATCAATCCTCGCAGATAGCCTGCCAGATGACCCTCGCTATGCTCACCCCGGCATCGTGCTTGCATTTGGATACAGTTTTGCTTGACCTTCGCAGAGTTCAGCAAGCTCCGGATGTCATCTTCGATCTTTTCGACTGGATCATTCCGATCCCCAGCGCGGCCGATTTCATGAAACACGACGCGTGCTGCGCTACCGTGTTGGTCATTTACATGCGGATACAGCAACATCGGCGTGCCTGCATCCACAGCTTCGACCAAGCCGCCCGTTCCACCATGCATGATCGCCAGATCGGCGTGTTTCAAAACATGTTGCTGCGGAGCCCAGGCCACGACATCGATATTTGCGGGTAACTGTGTCTCAGCCATGTTGTCCCAGTTCGGCCCCGCCGCAAAAAGAAACCTCCAGTCGGGATGATTGGCGGCGACTGCCCACAGGTTTGGCAGCAGACCACTGTCTAACTTCATGATCGTTCCGAACCCCACGAAGATTCGTTTTTCCCAAGCGCTGGCCTCGCAGAACTGTGCGATCTTATCGTGGTCATGCGGGTGTTCAGGGCGATCCTGCAATATCGTTGGGCCCAAATAGGTCAGATCGGCCCGCGAAGGTGTCGGCAAGTCCAACGCACCCGGCAACAGCAACAGGGTTGGCAACCGATAGGTCCAAGGCATCTGCCAACAGACCAGGCGCAACACCCGAGACAGTGGAACATCATGACGCCTGGCAAGTTCAATCAGGGTCGAGGCATAATCCACCCCGCGCTCGGACAGTCTTTTGCGCACTATCTTTGACAGTTTCCAAAGCAGGAACCGACACCACAGCAGCGCGATGCCCGGTCTGCTGCCCCGCAGCCCGCGACCAGGAAACGCGGGTTTGTTCAGCGGGGGGGCCTGTGCGCCCGGTGGAGACAGGAACATGTTACTGTACTGCACAACCGGAATGTTCAAAGACATTGCAACGATGATCTGCGCATGCATCTCGCAATCGATAAACACGATATCCGGCTGTGTGTTTAGCAACGCTTCTGCAAACTCGTCGACCCCGAACGCCTTGATCGCGGCATCCATCCAACCTTCGCGCTGCAAACTGCGTCTGTCCTCTTTCGAAATCAGCGCGTCGAATGCATTTACACGCGGGTTTGGGATGACGTGATAGGCAAAACCACAGTGTTCAATCAGATCGTGCGCCGAGGCCGGAGCAAAGATCGATACCTCATAACCCAAAGCCTTGATGCGTTTGGCAAATTCCAACGCACTGTTGAGAGGGCTTGAAATGCCACTCGATACGATTGCCACGCGTTTTGCGGTCATGATCCAAACCTGAAGCAGCGAAGAAATTCGTCAAGCCCAACGCAAGCGATCTCAGATCCTGCACCCCCATTGCAATCGGTTGCAAAACCGTCGCTTAGCTGCATAATAGCCTGCAATGACAATCCCAACGCCTGCACGGCACAGACGGTATCAATTTTGAGCGTTACACTGAAAGACGTCGCCGCACTGGCAGGCGTATCCCGGTCCGCAGTTTCGCGAACCTTTACCGAAGGCGCCTCGGTCTCGGCCAAAACCCGCAGCAAGGTCGAAAAAGCCGCGCAAGAGCTGGGGTACAGTCCAAACGCGCTAGCCTCATCGCTGACAACCGGGCGGACCAAGCTGATTGGGTTGATTTCCAACAACTTTCACAATCCTATTTTCCTTGAGGTGTTCGACCAGTTCACCCGCGCCCTGCAGGAACGCGGGCTGCGCCCGCTGATCGTGAACCTGACTGATGAGACTGAGCCCGCCAATTCCGTCCGCATGCTGCGTCAGTATTCAGTCGATGCGGTCATCGTGGCCTCTTCGACCCTGCCCCCTAGTTTTGCCAAAGCTTTCCATGATGCCGGTGTGCCGGTGGTGCACACGTTTGGGCGTTCAGCAACATCGCCCGAGGTGCATGTGGTTGGCATCGACAATGTCGAATGTGGTCGCATGGCGGCGCGCGAGCTTGTCGCGCGCGGATACAAGCATGTCGGATATCTAGGTGGGCCAAAGAGCGCGACCTCGGCTTTGGATCGATACCGCGGGTTCATTGAGGAAGCCGAGCAGCATCCAGAGCTGCAGATTTCGTATTCTTTCGCCGAGAATTATTCGTTTGAGGCTGGACGGGCCGAGATGTTGCGCTTGCTGATTGGTTCTCCGGCCGACGGGTATTTCTGCGGTGACGATATCCTGTCTGTCGGTGCGTTGTCGGCCCTTTCAGATCATGGGCTGAAACCGGGTGAGGATATCGGCATCATCGGGCTGAATGATATGGAGATGGCACGCTGGGAAAGCATTGATCTGACGACCATTCACCAGCCGATCAAGCAGATCATCACCTCGTCGGTTGATCTGGTCGAAGAGATGCTGAAAGAGCCCCAGAGATACCCTGAGGCCCGGATATTTCCCTGTCGGGTGATTGAGCGGGGCACGTTGCGGCCCCGTCCCTGATTAGCGGAACATTGGCGGGCGGGCGTCTTTCCAGGCGCCATCCTCTTTGCCAGACGCGACCGCTGCATGGACAGCCGCAATGGAACGCACCCCATCGGCGGCGTCTGGCAGACCATCAGGTGCCTCACCCCGGATCGCATCAGCCAGATCGCAGTAGATATTGGCCACGGCCAGCGGGAACCCTTCGGGATGAGCGATGGCGACCCGCGACAGACGCTGCGCCTCGTCATGCAACCCGCCTTCACCCTTTTCGATGATCTGAGTGCGCCCGCCAACCGGCGTATAGATCAACTGGTTCGGCTGTTCGGACGCCCAGCGCAAACCGCCGGTTTCGCCAAACACCTGAATGTCGAAGCCGTGCTGCCGCCCAATCGCCACCGATGAGGTCCAAAGTCGCCCAACCGTGCCGCCTTCCATCCGAAAGTTGACCATTGCGTCATCTTCCAACTCCCGGCTGGCAATGGTCGAAGCCATATCGGCCGACAGGGATTTCACCTCATCATCACAGATGAAGCTGGCCATATGCAGTGCATGAATGCCGCAATCCGCGAACTGGCCCGAGACACCGGCCATGGCCGGATCATAGCGCCATCGGACGCGCGGATTATCGGCGTCTGTCGCATCGCCATGATGTCCATGGCTGAAATTGGTCACGACCAGACGAACCTTGCCGATCTCTCCTGCCCGCACCATCGCGCGGGCCTGACGCACCATCGGATAGGCCGAATAGCAATAGTTCACTGCACATATCTTGCCCGAGGCCTCGGCCACGCGCACGATCTCTTCGCCCTCTTCCACCGTCATGGTCATCGGCTTTTCGCACAGCACGTTGAATCCGGCTTCCAGATAGGCTTTGGCAATCTCGAAATGGGTGGAGTTCGGCGTGGCTATCGTGACCAGATCAATCCGATCTGCGCGGTCTTTCTCACCCGCCAACATCTCGTGCCAGTTGCCATAGGCCCGGTCGGCGGTGATGCCCAGCCGCTGGGCGTATTCTCTACCCACATCCGGGCGATGATCCAGGGCACCTGCGGCGAATTCGAACATCCCATCCGCCTGCGCGCCCAACCGATGGGCGGGTCCGATCTGGCTGCCCTCGCCACCGCCAATCATACCCCATTTCAGCTTTGCCATGGTCTTAAGTCTCTCTTCAGAATTTGTCGTTGAACGATCAGAAATCGCTGATATTTTTCCACTGCCGCTGGTCCGAGGAGGCCAGCGCCGCCGCCAGCACGCGATTGACCTCATGCCCGTCGCGGAAGGTGGGCCAGATCGCTTCGCTGGTGTGAATGGCGTGCAGGAAGTCCTTCGCCTCGATGATAATCTGGTCCTGATAACCGGTGCCATGTCCGGGGCCCTGACAGAAGGGCTCATAATCCGGGTGGGCGGGGCCGGTCAGGATTTTGGTGAATCCCCGCTGCGCCTCGGGGCCTTCGCGCCGATACAGCCACAAGGCATTCTGATCTTCCTGATCAAAGCGGATCGCCCCTTTTGTGCCAGATATTTCATAGGCATAGCCCATCTTGCGGCCCGTTGCGACACGGCTGAAATAGAGGTTGCCCATCACACCGTTTTCGAACCGGCACATCATCTGAGCGTGATCGTCATTTGTGACCTCACCACCCGGACGCGTGCGGTGAACGGTTTCGACATCGGCCATCACCTGCGTGATCGGGCCGATCAACGCCAGCGCGCCGTTCACCATATGCGGGGCCAGATCTCCAATCGTCCCGTTTGCCATACCTGTTGTCCGCCACGTGGCCGGGGCCTGCGGGTCGGCATAGAAATCCTCGGTGTGCTCTCCGCGAAACCAGGTGACGTCACCGATTTCGCCGCTTGCGATCAATTGGCGCGCGAACTGGCTGGCGGGTGTGCGGATATAGTTGAAGCCGACCATATTGACGACGCCTGCTGCCTCGGCGGCACTGACCATCGCCTGACTATCCTGTAGCGATGCACCCAAAGGTTTTTCACACAAAACCGGTTTACCCAAAGCAAAGGCCGCTTCGGCAATCTGACGATGAGTTTCCTGAGGCGACGCGATGACAATGGCCTCTACCTTTGGGTCATCAACCAAAACCCGCCAATCGTCGGTTGCGCGCTGAAAGCCGTATGCGGCGCGATAGCGCTCTGCGCTTTGGGGGGTTGAGGCACAAATCAATTCGAGCCCTGGTCTGAGCGCTGTGTTGAACACCGCACCCACGGCGGACATGGCAACGGAATGCGCCTTGCCCATATAGCCGCCACCAACAATTCCAATTCCGATTTCAGGCATCTTTTGCGGCTCCGAACATTATATTTGCAACCGGTTGCAAAATCAGTATCGTGTGAATCGATTCAACGCAAGGTCCAAACTTTGCCACCACCCTGTCGGAGGACAAATGACGTGAGCCCCCTGATCGACGGCATCAAAGGAAACCGATTTGCCATACTGGGCCGCGCGGGCATGGACCTGACTGCAGCCCCGATCGGCGCCAAAAGTGAAGAGGCCGATACGTTCTACGCTGATCTGGGTGGATCATCCGCCAATATCGGTGCCGGGCTGGTCAAACTGGGCAGTCAGGCGGCGCTGATCACATCAATCTCGGATGATGCGATCGGACGGTTCTGCATGAATCGCCTGCACCACTACGGCGTAGACACGTCTTGCATTCGCACCATCGGCGGTGAGCATCGCATGTCACTTGCGATCTATGAAAGCCGAACGGACGATTTCCAAAACGTCATCTACAGAAACAATGCGGTCGACTTTCAGGTCACCGAAGAAGACATGGATCGCGTTGATTTCAGCAGATTCACCGCTCTGGTGTCCGCCGGTACCGTTTTCGCCGCCGAACCCTCGCGCAGTGCGACGTTCCGCGGGTTTGAAAACGCGCGAAAGGCCGGTCTGCCCATCATCTTCGACATCGACTATCGCCCGTATAGCTGGCCCTCGCCCGAGGTTGCCGCAGAAGTTCTTTCGCGCGCAGGTGAAGCAAGCGATCTGATCGTAGGCAATGATGAAGAGTTCGGCTTTATGGCGGGCGGCATCGAAAAGGGTTTTGCCAAAGCACAAGAACTCGCGGAAAAACCGGGCCGGGTCGTCATCTACAAGATGGGTGAAAAAGGCGCCGTAACGCTGGCAGATGGGCAGGAAACCCAAACCGGTATCTACCCGGTGAAAGCCATCAAGCCGGTCGGGGCTGGTGACAGCTTCATGGCCGGGCTCTTGGCCTCAATCGCGGCAGCGTATCCGTTGAAAGACGCAGTGATGCGCGGTTCGGCCTGCGCTTCAATCGTGGTCTCAAAACCCGGCTGCGCGCCGGCAATGCCTACGACTGCTGAACTCGACGCATTTCTGGCCGATCATCCCGGCCCGACCACATAGGAATATCCCATGCATATTGCGCCATATGATAACAAGAACGCCGCCATCGTTGATATCGATGACCCGATGGTTCCTCTGAACTATTTCAACATCGTCAAATTGCAAAAAGGCGAGGCGTTCGAATATCAGGTGCCCGGCTACGAAACCTGCATCGTACCCGCAACCGGCACCGTAGATATCTCTGTCGAAGGGGTGCAGTTCCCCCAGCTTGGCAACAGGGGGGAGGATGTCTGGGACGGCGATCCCGAAGGTGTCTATGTCCCCGTTGGTGCAAAGGTGCAGATGGCCTGTGTCTCGGACGCGACCGAGGTTTTCGTCGCAGGGGCGAAGTACGACAAGGTGCTGGACCCCTTCGACGTGCGTGAACACGACCTTGTGCAATATGGCAGCGACGACACTAAAACACACCGCAAGATCAAGCACATCCTCGGACAGAAACAACATGACAAAGTAGGTCGCCTGCTGGTCAGTGAACTGTTCACTGTAGGTCAGGGCGGCTGGTCCGGCTTTCCCAGCCACAAGCACGACACCAACCGGCTGCCAGATGAAACGCGCCACGATGAGACCTATAATTTCCGCTTCAAACCCAACTGGGGCTCGGGCCTGCAAATGCTGCAGCGTGAAGACAATGAGCCGGGGGATGCCTATCACATCGTCGATGGATCGACCGTTTGCATCGACAAGGGTTACCATCCCTGCTGCGTGTTGCCGGGGTATGAGATGTACTATTTCACCATCCTTGGCGGGCTGACGCAGCGCTCTCTGGTACAGTATTTCCAACCCACCCATGCCTATCAGGTCGAGACGATCCCGGGCATCAAAGACATGATTGCAAAGTTCAAATGACGCTCGTGACATTGAAAGACGTGCTGCAACCCGCCTATCGGCAGGGCTATGCGGTAGGCGGGCTTGTGACCCTGGGCTGGGAAGATATGCGCGCCTATGTGGCCGCTGCCGAGGCCGAGAACGCGCCCGTTATCTTGCAAGCGGGGCCCAGCTGCCGCGAGCACACGCCTCTGCCTATTCTGGGCAAGATGTTCCGCCATCTGGCCGAAGGGGCCTCTGTCCCCGTCGTCGCTCATCTGGATCACGGCTATACGTTTGAAGAGTGCAAGATCGCGCTGGACAGCGGCTTTACCTCACTGATGTTCGATGGCTCGCGCAAGCCGCTGCAACAGAACATAGACGAGACCGCAGCCATTGCTGAAATGGCCCACGCGGCAGGGATCTCCTGCGAGGGCGAGATCGGGTTCGTGGGCTATGCTGGCGGCGAAGGATCCAACGGAACCGACCCGTCCGAAGCCGCACAATTCGCCCGCGACAGCGGGGTGGACGCAATGGCGATCTCGGTTGGCAATGTCCATTTGCAGCAGGACAAAGAGGGCGGTCTGGACGAGGACCGTATCGCTCAGATCGATGCCAAGACCGATGTGCCTTTGGTCATTCACGGGGGCTCGGGTGTGCCGGTCGAACAGCGCGCACGCCTTGCCCGCGAGACATCAATCTGCAAGTTCAACATCGGAACCGAGCTGCGCATGGCATTCGGACAAGCTTTGCGTGAGGCCGTGAACGCTGACCCCGAGAGGTTCGACCGTGTGACGATCCTGAAAGAAACGCACGACCCGGTTGAGGCGGCAGCCCGCGTGGTTATTCGCGCATTCGGAGCTCCGCCGCAAAGCTAGGCGTTAGGTGTCCCGCTCCATGATCCATTCGACCTCAGGGGCCGGGACGAACCGCCATTTCCGCAACGGTCCTGCCATGACGTTCAGATAATACATCTCAAACCCATAGGGCGCACCGCAAGGGTGATGTCCGCGCGGGACAAGCACAACGTCGCCGTCGGACACCGCCATCGTTTCATCCAACTGACCGTCATCGGTATAGACCCGCTGTACGCCAAACCCATTGGCCGGGTTGAGACGGTGGAAATAGGTTTCTTCCAGATAAGTGATCCGAGGGTAATCGTCTTCATCATGGCGGTGGCTGGGATAGGAGGACCAGTGGCCGTTCGGCGTGAAGACCTCGGTCACCATCAGGCTGTCGGCGTAGTCTTCATTTTCCATCGCGATGTTGTTGATATAGCGCGTGTTCACGCCCTTGCCGCGTTCAGTCAGGGTAATGCCATCGGGACCGATCCGCCGTGCCTCGTGCCCGCCATTGCCCGGTGCCGAACACACAGCGATGACGCAATCGGTTTCTGCGATGGCCTCCCATTCGGTTCCGTTAGGCAGATAGAGACAATGTGGCGGTGTCTTCTCGAACACATCCATCCGGTCGCCCAGAACGCCCCAATCCTGCCCCGCCCCGGTGATCTGCGCCTTGCCTTCGACCATCACCAGAATGACCTCGCGATCCCCGGTTGGCTCCGCCGCCTTGTCACCTGCGCGCAGGCGATAAAGACCGAAACCTACGTAACGCCATCCCGCGCTGGCTGGGGTGATATCGTGAACTTTCCCATGTGTGCCGAGGGGTTTTTTGTGCAAATCCGCCATCTTGTTCTCCTTGCGGGCGGCCATGACAACCGCCCGGTTGCTTCAGGCAGCTTGCCTTTGGGTCAGGTCCGAGAGTGTCTGGGACAGTTGCGCCTTGGTCCATCCTTCCGCAACAGCGCGGCGCAGGATATCCGCCTGACTTTCCGGCGCGTTGCCCCCGACCGGAGGATCCGTGTCCAGATTGGTTGGGAACGGATAACCCTCTGCAGTGGCCGCTATGGCGGCCTCCAACTGCGCCGCATCCAATGCTCCACGCTGTTTCAAGGAAACCAGCGATGGGAAAACCGCCAGAGACATCGCCTGGCGATCCACCGCCTCCATCGCGCGCCCAAAGGCCGAGGAAATTTGCAGCAGGTTCGCCATTCGGTGAATATCAGCGCTGCTGTTCTCCCCCGCAGCATGGAACAGCGCCGGATTGAAGAACACCGCGTCGCCCTTCTCCAGCGGTAACTGGATATAGCTGTCCTCGAAATGCGCCCTGTGGGCTTCGTCATGGAACGCCAGATAGCCCGGCTGATAAAGCTGCGAGAAGGGCAGTAGTTTGGTTGGGCCGCTTTCCACAGGCATGTCGCAATGGGCCACTGCGCCCTGCAAGGTCAGCGAGGCTGTTACCAGATGCGCATGGACCGGATACTGCGCCGCACTGTCCGCGCTTTGAAACCCTAGGTGATAGTCCCGATGCGCCTGCTGCGCCTTGCCTCCGGGTCGCACCTGATTGACTTGGGCAGTCACTTGATAATTAGGACCTAGCCACGCCTCACAAGCCGCCGCGATTGCCGTGTTCCCGAAGTAAAGCGCGAAGCCTTCGGGATCACGCAGGCACTGTTTTTGCAGCGCATTCCAAATCCGGTCGTTGGCGCCTGAGGCAGCGAAGTGGTCGCCTTCGCCAGATCCGCTTTGACGTTCCTCGTCAATAATCTGGCGAAACACATCCGTCGCTCGGTCGATAACAGCGGTATCCGGATAGGCCCTTTTCAGCGCGATCACCCCGGCGGATTTGTCCAACACCCAGCCCCATTCCGCCAGCAATGCTTGCCGCGCGTCGGGCCGCTCCAGCATCGGGCGTAGTACCTGCATGTCATAGACCGGCACGTTCTTTTCGACCGTTGCCGCCTGGGGCACCGCATCAATCAAAAGGTTCTGAGAAGTCAACACCTTGAATTCATCCAGATCACAGGATTCCCGGTCGAAATAGCCGACATATCCGAGGTCTTGAGTTACCATGACAGACTCCTTTCTCATGGCCTTCGGTGTTGCCCCTTGGGGCGGTGTACTAAGCCGCTATCTCCAATCCTGCCTTGCCGCAGACATCAACGATGTGGTCGTAACCCAGTTTGGAGTATTCACAGGGCGGTGCTTTGGCCGGGTCCTGTTCCGCCTCGACCACGATCCAGCCGCTATAGTCCATCGCCTTCAGCGCGTTTGCGACGGCCTGAAAGTCGATGCAGCCGTCACTAGGCACGGTGAAGGCCCCAGCGATGACCGAATCCAAAAAGCTGCGATTATTCTCGCGCACATCCTGCACAACAGCAGGGCGGATATCCTTGAAGTGTACGTGACGCACTCGGTCGCCCCAACGGTTCAAGGTTGCCATCACATCGCCGCCGCCAAACAACAGATGACCGGTGTCAAAACACAATCCCACCTCGGGACCTGACCCTTCCATCAGCCAGTTCACATCATCTTCGCTTTCGATGATGGTGCCCATGTGATGGTGATAAGCCATGGGCATGCCATGATCGGCCATCCATTTTGCCAGTTCGGTGATCTTGGCGGCGTAGGCCAGCACCTCATCTTTTGACAGTTTGGGCCGGTGATTGACCGGCGTACCTGCCTCCGTCTGGATGGTGTTGGAACATTCCGCATAGACAATGCACGGGCTGTCCAGCGCCACGAACTGCTCGACCTGTTCGCGGACGGCTTCACGCTCGGTTGCGAAGTCATTGAGCAACGATGCGCCGGAACACCAGCCGCCACACAGGGCAATATCGCTGGCATCCAGATAAGCCCGCAACCCTTCGGTATCGCCGGGCATCCGTTGGCCGCGCTCGACGCCCGTATAGCCAATCTCTCGCGCCTCTTTCAGCGCCTGTTCCATAGTGTAGGCCGCCGTCAGGTCGGGTAAATCATCATTCTGCCACGCAATCGGAGAGATGCCGATCTTCACGCTCATTTCGTGTTTCTTTCCTTGATCGCAACTTCATAGGCTGCGCGTTTTTCATTGACTTCGGGACGGATCGAGACCTCGGGCACGGCGACCTCCCACCACGTGCCGCCATATTCGGTGGACGGGTATGGATCGGTGTCGATGACAACCACGTAGGGCCCTTTGATGTCGGCGCGTTTGGCCAGCGCATCCTCCAATTCCGCAATCGAACTGACCTTGACCGAGGTCGCCCCCATCGCCGCCGCGTGGGCGGCAAAATCAATGGCCGAGGGCGTTTCGTGCACCGCGTGATCCAGAAGGTTGTTAAACTCAGCCCCGCCAGTGCCCATCTGCAAGCGGTTGATACAGCCAAATCCACGGTTGTCGGTGATCACCACGGTGAACGAGATACCCATCATCGCGGCAGAGGCCATTTCCGAGTTCGCCATCATATAGGTGCCGTCGCCGGTAAAGCAGATCACGTCGCGATCCGGCTGGGCCATCTTGATGCCCATCGCACCGGCGATCTCATATCCCATGCAGCTGAACCCGTATTCCATGTGATAGGCCCCGGGTCGCGGGGCTTTCCACAGCTTGTGCAGCTCACCCGGCATGGTGCCTGCCGCACACATCACAACCGTATCGTCATGCGAGGCACGCTGAACCGCGCCGACCACTTGCATGTCGGTCGGCAATGCATTCCCATCGCCAGGCGCGTCGGTCAGCTTGTCGACCTTGCCAAACCAATCCGCTTTGAGCGTGTCAGCCACAGAGTCAGCGCTGTATCCCTGTAGGCTTGCGCCAAGTTCTTCCAAACCAACCCGAGCGTCGGTTTGCAGGGGTATTGCCCCGTGCTTTTCGGCGTCATAGGCGGCTGTATTCAGGCACACCATCTCGCGCTCGGGGTTCGAAAACAGGCCCCAGGATCCGGTGGTGAAATCCTGCAACCGCGTACCAACCGCTAGGACCAGATCAGCCTCGGCGCAGACGTCGTTGGCAGGCTCTCCACCGGTCACGCCAATGGGGCCCAGATTCAATGGATGGTCCCAGGCCAAAGCCGACTTGCCCGCCTGCGTTTCAGCGACGGGTAAATTGTGGGTTTCAACAAAGCTTTGCAGCGCATCGGTCGCACCCGAGTAATGCACCCCGCCTCCGGCCACAATAACGGGACGCTTGGCGGCTTTGATCGCGGCGACAGCGCGCACCAGTTCGCCCTCATCCGGGCGAATGCGGCGCTGATACCAGACGCGTGGTTCAAAGAAGCTTTCAGGATAGTCATAAGCCTCGGCCTGCACGTCCTGACAGAAGGCCAGCGTCACCGGGCCGCAATCAGCCGGGTCCGTCATGGTGCGGAAGGCGCGCGGCAGCGCGGTCAACAGATGTTCGGGGCGCGAGATACGGTCATAGTACCGGCTGACCGGGCGGAAACAGTCATTGGCGCTGACGGTACCATCGCCGAAGTTTTCGATCTGTTGCAGCACCGGATCGGGCCCGCGCGTGGCGAACACGTCACCGGGGATGATCAGAACTGGCAAGCGGTTGGCATGGGCTAAAGCCGCCGCTGTCACCATATTCGTGGCCCCAGGCCCAATGGACGACGTCACCGCCATCGCCCGCGTGCGGCGCATCTGTTTGGCATAGGCAATCGCACAATGGGCCATCGTTTGTTCGTTGTGACCACGATAGGTAGGCAGGCTGTCTCTGACGGCATGCAAAGCTTCACCCAACCCCGCCACATTGCCATGGCCAAAGATGGCCCAGACACCTGCGATATAGGGCTCCCCGGCCTCATTTAACTGCGCCCCGATATAGCGCACCAGAGCCTGCGCCGCGGTCAGTCGGACTGTCTTGCTCATCATGATCCCTTTCCACACGAAGCCGCCATCGGCATTCCGTCGGTATTCACATTTTTGAAGGTTCCAGGCCAACCGAATGGACCTGACGATTTGTGGTTTTGCACCACCACTTAGTTCGATACTCCGCATGTCTGCGGAGCATCGGTGGTTTAAACTGTTCCGCCCAGCGAGCCTTCCAGCTGGGCCAGCTCCTGACCCCCTGCCATCAGGTCCTGAAGCTCTTCTGGCGTGATCTCACCCCGTTTCGCAGTGCCCAGTGTTTGGCCCCGGTTCAAAACGGTAAATCTGTCGCCGACAGCCAGCGCGTGACGCACGTTGTGACTGATGAACACGACGCCTACGCCCTGACTTCGCACCTTATCGATAGTCGCCAACACGTTCGAGGTTTGACGCACCCCAAGGGCCGAGGTCGGCTCGTCCAAAATCAGGATCTTCGCTCCGAAATGCACCGCGCGCGCGATCGCAACGGTCTGGCGTTCGCCGCCCGACAATGTGCCAACCGCCTGATCCGGTCCCCGCAGGTTGATGCCCATCTTGCGCATCTCTTCCATGGTGATCTCATCCGCCAGCTTCTTATCGAAGAAATTGATCCCCGCCACCTTGCGCGTCGGCTCATTGCCCATGAAGAAGTTGCGGCTAACACTCATCAACGGGATCATGGCCAGATGCTGGTGCACCGTGGCGATGCCTGCAGAAATCGCGTCTCGCGGATCTTCGAAATGCATGGGCTTGTCTTCGAAGAAGATCTCACCCGCAGTTGGTTTGTGCACACCGGACATCGTTTTGATGAAGGTAGACTTACCCGCACCATTATCGCCCAGCAGGCAATGACACTCACCCGGTTTGAGGTCGAAACTGACGCCAGCCAACGCGATCACAGACCCAAAGTGTTTCTGGATGTCGACCATACGGATGATCGGCTTTCGCTCTTGTGCGTCGCCGTGGTGGAATTTGCTGTCTCCAGTCATCTCAGTGTTCTCCTGTGATGATGCGACGAATATAGGTGTTCAGGATCACCGCTCCCAGCAGGATCACACCCAGGAACACCCGGAAGAGCGAGCTTTCGACACCCGCAAAGAACAGCCCCTGCTGCACCACACCAAAGATGAGCGCGCCCAGCGCCGCGCCCAGAACCGAGCCATAGCCGCCGGTCAGCAATGCACCGCCAATGACCACGGCGATGATCGCCTCGAACTCTTTCAGCAATCCACGATCAGCTCCGGCCGAGCCGAATTCCATCACCTGACAGGTGGCAAAAACAGTGGCGCAAAAGGCAGTGAACATGAACATCAGGATTTTCACCTTGTTCACAGGCACACCCGAATTCCGTGCGGCCTCGGCGTCTCCACCTGCGGCAAAGATCCAGTTTCCGAACTTGGTTTTAGTCAGCAAAACATGGCCAAAAATGATGATGCCGATGGCCCAGATGATCAGCATCGGAATGCCGTCCACCACTGGTTCGCCTAGGCGCGATCCGCGCTCGAACGTGGCAATGATCCCATTGTCACCCAGCCAAACGAAAAGGCCCTGAAACACCTTGCCGCCAAAAACCGAAGCGAGCCAATCGCCTTCTGCTGCATCCTTGATGCCGCCGATGATGGTCTTGCGTTCAATCGTCTGCGGCAGAAAGATCGTAAAGCCGCGCAGGATGAACAAAAACGCCAGCGTCACAATAAAGCTGGGCAATCCGGTGCGCACGACGATAAAGCCATTGAGTGCACCGATAGAGACACACAGAACAAACGTGACGATGATCGCCATCCAGACCGGCCAAGTCAGCGTGACCGAGAAGATGGCAATCATCATCCCGGCAAACCCGATCATCGACCCGACGGACAGGTCAAACTCACCCGCGATCATCAACAGGCAAGCCCCTACGGCGATGATCATGAACTGGGCTGAAACGATCGACCAGTTCATCACGCCTTGAGAATTGAACATGCCGCTGTCAAAGGCAAACAGCAGAAAGAAGGTGAAAACGGCGACAGTTCCGACCATACCGCCCAGTTCCGGGCGGATTAGAGCGCGGCGCAACGGCGAGATCTCTTTGATCCGTTCGTCGCCGCCTGCCGTGGATTGAGCTGACTCTGACATAAAGGTCCTCCCCTCGCGGGTGATCCCGAAGAATAAGAAAATTGGGTTGAGCGGGCGTCAGATCACGCCCGCTCGACTATTGAAGATCAGCGGTATTCGCCCGCGAATTCTTCGATTTTCTCAAGGCCGTCAGCAGTTACAAAACCGGGGCCCGAGTTGATGTTGTTGCCGGGCAGAACGCCATAGCGGTGGTAGTTGGTCATCACAACAACCGGCAGGTAGGCCTGCAAGAAGGGCTGCTGGTCGATCCCCCACTGAATGGTGCCGTCTTTGATCGCCTTCACGATTTCACCACCCAGATCGAAGGTGCCGAAATAGATGTCACCAGCCATGCCGTTTTCCTGCAGGGCCAGGATGGTCGGGTCAGCCGATGTCGGACCAAGCGTCAACACGGCATCCGTATCCGGATTGGCCGACAGATAGGCCAGTACGCGGTTCTTGATTTCTGCCGGGTCCTGACCCGCATCGATCATCTGCTCGCCCAGCTCAATACCCAGACCATCTGCGAAACCCTGGCAGCGCTCTTGGCTGGACGGCTGAACGATGTAATGATTCACGCACAGGAACGACCCGATGCCATCGCCTTTGGCACGTAGGCCAGCGGCATACCCCGCATCATATTCGGGCTGCCCGACATACATCAGCGCACCCACTTCGCGCGCCTTTTCGGGCGTGCCGGTGTTCATAATGATCACGTCGATACCGGAATCCACAGCGGCCTTGATGGGGCCTTCCAGAATATCCGGGTCAGCCAGAGTGGTGATGATCCCGTTCGGACCCGAGGCTGCCGCCTGATCGATGATCCGCGCCATGTCGGCAAGGTCTCCGGTGGGCGGGTTGCGGTATTCAACCTCAACACCCATCTGATCACCTGCAAGCGCGATCCCGTTTTTGATCGTGTTCCACCAGCTGTCACTGTCAGGCGCGTGGCTGACCAGAATGTACTTCTCGCCTTCTGCTGCAGCACCTGTCGCGGCTGCAACCGCAAGCGCGCTGGCCGCAAGAACACTTTTTACAAATTTGTTCATTTGGTTTCCTCCCATAAAAACCGTCGATTTTTGCTCTGGGCGTTTACCCCTGTTCATCCGGCCAGGCCGAATCTCCGAGGCTCGGGCTAAGTTCCGAGCTGCGTTCAGTTTGAATGAATTCGCTCATTTTGCAACCGGTTTCAAAATATCATTGAGTTGAACCGGCTTTCTGGACCGGGCGGATTGGGTCGCCGCCTCGGCCATGGCCAGCGCCGCGACACCGTCTTCCAGCGTGACCGGGACAGCTTGACCCGCCGTGATCGCCTCGACAAAAGCGGCCCATTCAGCCTTGTAGGCAGTTATGTATCGCTCGAGGAAAAAATAGGTCGGCTTTGCACCAACAACGCCATCGGCGGTGGATTTGATCACGGTGTTTTCCAGCACGTTCTGGGCCTGCAACAGACCTTCAGACCCCAGCATCTCGACCCGCTGATCATAGCCATAGGCTGCGCGGCGCGAGTTCTTGATGACAGCGATCCGACCATCCGAATAGGTCAGTGTCGCGACAGCTGTATCAACGTCCCCGGCCTGTCCGATTTCGGGATCAACCACCGCTGAGCCAACGGCGGAAATCGCCACAGGCAAGTCACCCATAAGGTAGTTCGCCATATCAAAATCGTGGATCATCATGTCCCGAAACAACCCACCAGACACTTTGATGTAGCTTACAGGTGGCGGTGCCGGATCGAAGGACGTGATCGAAAGCAGCTCGGTCTTGCCGATCTCTCCGGCGTCTGAAGCGGCTTTCATCGCTGAAAAATTCGGGTCAAACCGGCGGTTGAACCCAATCATGATGGGCTTTTGATGATCCGCCACGTTGGCCTGACACGCCATCGCTCGCTGCAAGTCCAGATCCACCGGCTTTTCGCACAAAACCGCCTTGCCGGCCCGCGTCGCCGCTTCGATCAGGTCCGAATGCGTATCAGTCGGGGTAGCGATCAGAACGGCATCAATCGCGGGGTCTGCAATGATTTCATGTGAACTGCGCACCTGCGCACCATATTCGCCTGCAAGCTGGCTGGCGGCGTCCGCGACCGCATCTGAGACCGCAGAGAGGGTGCTGTCAGGATGTGCCGCAATCGCCTGCGCATGAACGCGCCCAATCCGACCGGCCCCAAGCAGTCCAACACTCAGCATGCATCTCTCCCGAATCCTGTTGCGTTTCACAATGTGAATTTTTGCAACCGGTTGCAAGATGTTTTTTACGGCAATCTCTCCTTATTAGCAAAACGCCGGAACCACTTGGAAATTTCAGGCCTTTGGGGCGCAACAGCCTGTTGGATTCTCGATGTTTTCCCACAGCATTTCCCAGAGACCACACAAAAAACGTCTGTTCTACGGGAATCCCCCAATTTCGCGGATCGTCGGCTTTCGCTAGATTGTGAATCAGCGGTTAACATTACCACTGAATAACCCCCTTGCGAGGGGCTGGCCCAAACCCCCTCACCCAGCCCCTCGAACCCCCACCTGATTTTCTGCTTTTCTTAGCCTGTCGGAACGTGCCGTCGCTTAGCTCCACCTTCGGGCGACCGTAGAAATGAAGAAGTGATTTGAGGCAATGCCCCTGCCCCACAAGAAAAACGGGCGATTTCATAGCGTTTTGGAAATGGCGATCCCTGAAGGACTCGAACCCTCAACCTGCTGATTAGAAGTCAGCTGCTCTATCCAGTTGAGCTAAGGGACCGCTGCGCCCTTCTTGCGGTTTTTATAAGCGGGGTTCAAGGGCCAAGCGCATGAACGCGCTGTTGGGATCTTCTTCATAGCCAAAGATCGGGCCGCAATAAGAATATCCCAGCGCCTCGTAGAGTTTGCGTGCCGCGTCGTATTCGGAAAGATGGGCCGCGCCGGTTTCCAGTACAAGCGCGGCAATTCCCTCAGCTTTGGCCAAGTCAGCCAAATAGTTCATGATCTCACGTGCAAGGCCGCGACCGCGTGCTGACGACACGACATGGACCGATTTCACCTCGGCCGTGCCATCGGGAAGGGTTTTGAGCGCTCCGCACCCAAGCGCCACATCATCTTCGAAAACACCCCAAAACCGAATCTCGGGCGCGCGCAGAGCCTCGACATCCAGAGTATGATTTGAGGTCTGCGGCGTTGCCTCCCAACTATGGGCAAGATGGGCCTCAATAATCGGGCGCAGAGCCTCTGATCCGGGATCAGCGGCGCGAATCTCGATCATTTAGTGGGTCCAGGGCGCGCGGCGGTCGGTGGCAAAATTCTCGCCATAACCGCGTTGCCGCAGGTTGGGTTTGCGCTTGTGCGGCTCGCTTACCTGTGCATCGATGCCATTGTCTTTGGCATAATCCAACGCTTCTTCCTTGGTGTCGAACTTCAGACGCACCTGGGTCTGGGTATCGTTGGATGAGGTCCAACCCATCAGCGGATCAACCTCGCGCGCTGAGGCAGGGGCATATTCCAGCACCCATTTGCGGGTCTTGGCCATTCCCGAGGTCATCGCATTTCTGGCGGGCTGGTAGATCCGTGCGCGCATATCGCCTCTCCGTACTCACTTGGCTGGCGTGTTTATGCGCCAGTGCGGCGTCAGGGGCAAGACTGCACGCGCAGCAGTTAACAAACTGTCGCGCAAACATGGTATCCTAAGTGTGTTTGTTTCAATTGATTGGAGAAGCCCGATGTCAGGGACATCTTTTACCGCCCGTGTAGACCGAGTTGTTGATGGGGATACCGTTCGTGTCTTTCTTGAGGACGATGCCGAGAAAAGCGAGAGCCTGCGCATTCTAGCGCTTGATACCGAAGAAGTATTTGCTGGCAGTAAGCCGGTTACCCCACTTGGTCACGCCGCCTCCGACCGTGCCAAGGAACTGATTGCGCCCGGGGATACGGTCAAACTGATCCTGCCCGGAAACGAGCCACGTGCCGAAGCCTTGCAGAAGTACCGAGGCAATTTTGGTCGGGTTCTGTGCTATCTCGAACTGGAAGACGGCACCGATTTTCAGCAGGTGATGATTCAGGAAGGTCTTTCACCCTATTTCCAGAAATACGGCTATGCCGAATTTGCCCATTTGCATGACCGGTATCGCGAGGCCGAACGCATGGCGCAATCCGGAACGTTGGGCATTTGGGACCAGGTGGCCAACAATGGCTCGGTCATGCGCAACTACGCCGCCCTGACAACCTGGTGGGACCTGCGGGCACGCATCATTGAAGGCTACCGCGAAATCAAGCGCAGGAACCCCGAGATCAACATGTTCAACACCCGTCTGGACTATGATCGCCTGGTTGAGATCGCCAAAGCAGGCCAGGAAACCACAGTGTTCATAGAACTGCGTGACTTCACACCCACCTCTGGCGATCATATCCTGTTTCACACCGGCAGCCTGACCCAGCCGTATCAGTTGTTCATTCCAAATGGGAACGTGGGCGGTGGCGAAGATGTAATGAACCTGATCCTGAACCGCTACCGCGCGGATGGAGAGGAGCAACCGCGCCGCTCCTATGCGTATGTCACAGGCCCCACCAAGATGTTCCCCGACAATGACACCGGGCGGCCCGAGATTATCGTGACCGATCCCGCACAGATTACGGATTGGCCTGATCAGGCTTTGGAACGCGCTGGCGTATCCGGGTAGATCCGCGTCAGCATATTGGCCCGCCCGTTTCGATAGGGCCGACACTTTTCGACCGCCGGAAACTTCGGATTCATCTGATGACAAAATATGTCATCAGATGAGTCTATACGATCACGCGAACCCAGTTTTCAGGATCAATCCAGTCTATCCCTGAATACGATATGGGCATCGCTACACCGCAGCAGCCTGATTTCAGCCGCATAAGTCCACATCATACTCGGATCAGCCCTTGCAGATGGACAAAATAAGAACAAATGTAGGGACCTGACCCGGAGCCTACCCATGCCATACGCCCATTCCGACAAGACCCAACTGACCGCAGAAGACGTGCGCGCCCGCCTGAAACTGGAAGGCGGCAAGCAGTTTGTCATGCACACTGAATTTGCGCCTGCAGGTGATCAACCAACAGCCATCAGAGAACTGGCAGGTGGGGTTCAGGACGGAGAGCGAGATCAGGTTCTGCTGGGTGCCACCGGCACGGGCAAGACCTTCACCATGGCCAAAGTGATCGAGGAAACGCAACGCCCTGCGATCATCCTTGCCCCCAACAAGACGCTGGCGGCGCAGCTCTATGGGGAGTTCAAGGGCTTCTTCCCCGAGAACTCGGTCGAATATTTCGTATCCTACTACGATTACTACCAGCCCGAGGCCTATGTGCCGCGCTCGGACACCTATATCGAGAAAGAATCGCAGATCAACGAACAGATCGACCGGATGCGCCACTCGGCCACGCGAGCGCTGTTGGAGCGGGACGACGTGATCATCGTCGCCTCGGTCTCGTGCATCTACGGTATCGGCTCGGTCGAGACCTATGGCGCGATGACGCAGGACCTGAAGGTGGGCAATGAGTACGACCAGCGGCAAGTGATGGCCGATCTGGTGGCCCAGCAATACCGCCGCAACGATCAGGCGTTTCAACGCGGTTCGTTCCGGGTGCGCGGAGATTCCTTGGAAATCTGGCCTGCCCACCTTGAGGATCGCGCGTGGAAGTTCTCGTTCTTCGGTGAGGAGTTGGAGACCATCACTGAGTTTGATCCGCTGACCGGCGAACGCGCCGCCACGATGGAACAGGTGCGGGTCTATGCCAACTCGCACTACGTGACGCCGAAGCCGACCATGAACCAAGCAATCATCGGGATCAAAAAGGAGCTGCGCATCCGGCTGGATCAGCTGGTGGGCGAAGGCAAACTGCTGGAAGCACAGCGACTGGAACAGCGCACAAATTTCGATCTGGAAATGCTTGAGGCGACCGGCGTCTGCAACGGGATCGAGAACTATTCACGCTACCTGACCGGCCGCGCGCCGGGTGAACCGCCCCCAACCCTTTTCGAATTCATCCCTGACAACGCCATTGTGTTCGCCGACGAATCCCATGTCAGCGTACCGCAAATCGGCGGCATGTACCGGGGCGACTATCGCCGCAAGTTCACGCTGGCCGAACACGGGTTCCGCCTGCCCTCCTGCATGGACAACCGCCCGCTGAAGTTCGAGGAATGGGACGCCATGCGCCCGCAATCCGTCTTTGTCTCGGCGACGCCTGCGAAATGGGAGATCGAACAGACCGGCGGCGTCTTCACCGAACAGGTGATCCGCCCCACCGGCCTGCTGGACCCCGAGGTCGAAATCCGCCCCGTCTCGATGCAGGTGGACGACCTGCTGGACGAGGTGCGCAAGGTCGCCGCCGATGGGTATCGCACGCTGGTCACCACACTGACCAAACGCATGGCCGAGGACCTGACGGAATACCTGCACGAACAGGGCATCAAGGTCCGTTACATGCACTCGGACATCGACACGCTGGAACGCATCGAAATCCTGCGTGACCTGCGGTTGGGCGCGTTTGACGTGCTGGTCGGCATCAACCTGCTGCGCGAGGGGCTCGACATCCCCGAATGCGGGCTGGTCGCCATTCTGGACGCGGATAAAGAGGGTTTCCTGCGCTCGGAAACCTCGCTGATCCAAACCATCGGCCGTGCCGCGCGGAACGCCGATGGCCGGGTGATCATGTATGCCGACAAGATTACCGGCTCGATGGAGCGCGCCTTGGGCGAGACCAACCGCCGCCGTGCCAAACAGCTCGCCTATAACGAAGAACACGGCATCACGCCCGAGACGGTGAAGAAAAACGTCGAGGATGTTCTGGCCGGGCTCTACGAAGGCGATGTCGACATGAACCGCGTCACCGCCACCATCGACAAACCGATGCACGGCGCGAACCTCGAAGCCCATCTGGACGGGCTGCGTGAGCAAATGCGCAAAGCCGCCGAGAACCTAGAATTCGAAGAGGCCGCCAACATCCGGGATGAGATCAAACGTCTGGAAGCGGTCGATCTGGCCGTCGCCGACGACCCCATGGCGCGCCAATGGGCGGTCGAGAAAGCCTCGGAAGACGCGGTGAAATCACGCGGACGGTCAACGGCTGGACGGCCGGGGCAGCGGGGTGGGAATGTGAAGCGGCGGAAGAGGTAGGCTGACACGCAACTGATGGTTGCAATTTGCCTCGAAGCAGGAAAACTATCTTCTTATACAATCGGTGTAGGAAAGTTTTTTGATCACGCTTTTTATTTTAGTTGGACTGCTCGGAATCATTTCACTCCTAGCAATGGTTTGGGTATGGGTAAGTGTGCTCGCAGGATGGCGCGAAGCGTCGCCCGGCAAAAGCTTGTCAATGCTATGGTTCGTACTCCTTTTGATGATCATCTGGGGACTTGGAGCAAATTCGAGCTTTGGCGGCTTAGCAAGCCTGGCGCTAGCTGTGTGGCCCGCCTCAATCCTATTTTTACTGGGAATTGCTTTAACCGCGAGACTTTTTGTTTTTGTATTTGCGGCGTTGATTTTGCTTTTTTGGTGGCCGCAGTCGCTTTGATCATACCGGGCAAAGCAAAAGTGCCGACTATAATTGTTGGCGCAATGCTTACAGTGTTAGGTCCGGTCGCGTTGCAAAACCTGCAAGTGCAATGGCAAATGAAAAGATATGCGAAAACGTCCGAGTTGCGCATCATTGAACGTTCGTCTTTGTTCAAGTCTATTCGGGAACGATCTGATGGTTACCAGTCCCCTCATGGAGTGGCGTGTAGCAGCGAAAATTGGCCGTTTCTTTGGAGTTATCGGCACAGAGACTGGATCGCACTGCCGTCCAACACCCGCTACGGCGGCGATACTAAGGAAAGAGTTATGAGCGTTTGCCTGAGTAGGTAAGTCACATCCCACACTCCATCCTTGCAGCCCTGCGCTCACTCCTTCACGTTTGAAATCACAAATTGTGAGCCCAACCGGCTGCCATGAAAAACCCAAACACCCTGCCCAGCACGCATGAGGTCCAAAGCGCCATAGACAAGTTGCGCGGCACTCGCGTGGTGCTGGCCGAGGATCTAGCGCAGCTCTCAGGGAAATCCGTCAGCGCCCTTAATCATGTGGTATCGCGTCAGGTCTGCCTCAATCGTTGAAGCGGATCACCATCCTTGCCCGACGCCCATTGGCACCTAGGTTACCGCTCATGCGTACCGTCCTGCTCTCAATAATCCTCGCCACCCCAGCCACCGCGTGGGAGGCGACAGTCGGGCAAATCTGCACCCTGTCACACAGCACCGACCATGCTGAAATCTTCCTGACCTACGACCCGTCTCAGCCGCTTTATACGCTGACCGTCACTCGTAAGACCGAAAGTTGGACGCAAACCCCATGGTTCGCCATGCGCTTTGACGGCCCGAGGCCCATCGAAATCGCGACGCCGCGCCATGTGTTGTCGGACAATGCGGCGTCGCTGACCGTCACGGATACCGGGTTTGGCAATGTTCTGGATGGGCTGGAATACAATCAAACCGCCTATGCCTTTACGCAAGACGGTCTTACCGAGTTTCCTTTGGATGGTGCAGCTCCCGAGGTTCGCATCTTTCGCGATTGCGCCGGCGCGCAGCTTTCATAACGGCGGCGGGTCACCCCACCCAACGCTCAAGGCCGCACGAACTTCGCGTTTCCGACCGAGCGTACAGGCGCATCAGTGCTGCGTTGCGCGGGGGTGCTTTGAACCTGCACCGACCCCCCCGATCTTTCACAGGAAACCCCGTTGCCATCCGGGTCATAGCGTTCGTGATAGCCTGCATAGCCTTTGCGGAACGGGCCAAAGCCAATCGCCTCGGGCGCTGAACAGCCGGTTAGGGCGATCAGGTGCAGGATCGCTCCGTTGCGGTCATACTCAGACGTCCGGATATAGATATTCACCGCCAGCAGAAGCGTGGTCACAGGCAACGCAAGCAGCATGAGCGAAATCCGAAACGGCGACAGCGCCTTACGGCGTGTCGCTTCGGCCCGCAATTGCCGCTTGGTCGGCTTCGAGGTCTGACCCGAGGGCTTTTGCACTGTGTTGTCCAAATCCATGACCCGAATCTAAACCACATTTGTGGCGAAGCCGAGGCGATCCGCATTGAGCATATCAAAGCTGTGGCACATTGGTCGTCAGGCTCTAGGAAGATTGCTCGCTAAGGGCGATCAAATGTGTCGGCCACATCATACATGACCGGCTCAAAGCTCTTGCACATCTCGTTGATCTTACGGTTCCGGTCGCGCATCTCAGGCGTGCGCAGCATGGCAAGAAAATCCTCGCGCCGTTCCCATTGCGAATAGTTCGCGATCCGGGTCTGGGCATCGTTCACATGCAACCCCGCCGAGATAAATCCGGGTTGCTTCGAAATGAACTCGGCATAAGCATCCGTCAACGCGTCGAGCAGATCGTGACAGGTGCCCGGGGTCATTTCAAATGTAGTGATGACAGTCTGTACGCTGGCATTTTTTGCTATGGTCGGCATCTGCTCCTCCTGTGGCTAAAGCAAGCGTAGCACAGAGAATTGATATGTCGTCCATTTCCTGGCCAATTAACAAGCGCAACCCGAAAGAAAGACGGCCGCCCTTTGTGCGACCGTCCAGATAGCTATTGCTCCATACGGATCAAAACAGATGCAGTGCCCCTCAAGCTTTCCGGCCATCGCAGACGAATGCTGCTGCCATCGCTACCTTGCTCGAGTTCAACATAGGGCTCAAAAAACCTGGCAGAACCAAAGGTGCTGAGGATCGGACCCAACATTGTGACGGCATCGCAGCTACGGGCTTTACTTTCAAACGGCAAATTTTCGGACGTTGCAATGACCCAAGCACTGCTGGCTGTATTCTGATCGTGCCGTACGCGCAAAGGGTTAGCCGCCTTCTTGTCGACCCCATGATATGTGTTGTTTTGAAACGTCACGTTGATGTGCGCGTCCTTGTTGAGATCCGCAAACGTGGTATCCACGCGTTCTGCGCGTTCAATATTGCTGCTGCTGGACCGGAACTTGTTTCCAGTCACCGCGAGACCATTCAGGAAGTGACCGGGCCCATGCGGGCGGATCACGATATAGCTGAACCAAGGCGGTGCTTCGCTGGAATAGAAGATATTGTCGGTGATACTCATCGCGCTGAAAGAATAGCCCGAGACGTAGCTGGGCTCCGCATCCCGTTCATTCGTCCATTGGATGAAGCAGTTATCCACATAGTTCTCGGCAATCGTCGAACTGTTATAAGTGCCGATCATGATCAGACCAGCCGTACGTACGCCTTGCGGGATGCTATCGCCCTGGAAGAAGTGGTTGCCTAGGATCATGTTGTTGTCGCCACCGACAACGGCAAAGTGCTTGAAGCGAACGATACGATTGTGGCGCAGTTTCACATCATTCGCGTTTGTGTTCAGCGCGATCGAGTTTCGGTCGGGGACGATAAAGGACTCTTCCGCCGACAAGAACTGGCAGTTGTCGATCAGCATCCCTTTGCAGCCCGTGCCAATGGATGAGATGCCACGATCCTTGGGACGACTGACAAAGCAATCGGTCAGTGAAAACGTACTGCCCGATGGAGCCAGTCGAATGGCGCTGCATCGGCTGTTACACTGGAATTCAATCTGCTCCATCCCAAATTTTCGCAAGGTGCTGAAGCCACTGAAATCCAGCAGGTATTTGAAAGACTGGAAGGTGTATGTCTGCGTTCCCGAAGCATCATAAAGCGGTGCGTTCAGTGTGATTTCACCTGCGCCCACATCCTTGGATCGCACATAAATCTCACGCCCGACGCCCGCACCCTGCACCAACGAACCAACGGGAATATTCGCCACATTCGCCACATCTGTCAGGCGGGTGGCATCCGAAGGGTCGTATGTGGCAACTGAAGTGAAGCTCTCTGTATCCCAATCCGAACTGCTTTTGACATCAAACTGGCCGTTTCGGATAATACGACGTGTCGAGAAACCCTGTTTGTTTGGCACAGCAGCGGCCATATCAATCGGACTTGTAACCGAGATCTTCCGGCCCGCCAGATCCAACGAGTCGTGGTCGGCATTGTTAAGCAAGGCCTGAAACGCCTTCTTAAAGGCCAACTCCTCATCACCGAATGCAGTGATATAGGCGGGCAGATCGAAATTCTTGGTCAGCAGCAGCATCTTGTCATCAGGCATCGTAACCGTGCCCTCAAAATCCATCTCGGACGCAATGCTGGTGTTCTCACCCAGATGGTATGTGCCTTGTGGGACATAAATCCGACGCCCGCCAGCGGCCTGGTCAGCGGCCTCAAATGCAGCTGAATCATCGGTGATACCATCACCAATTGCACCAAAATCCCGAACATCGACGATGCTGATCATCTCGCGCAGGAAAACGCCGGTTACGTCTGTAATTTCTATATTGTCCACACGCACCAGCGCGCCATTTGCACCCTCAATGTCCAGGCCAAAATGCCCGTACAAGGCTGAAACGCCCCACGGCATGTCGACACCCGGTCGGCGCCCGGTTCCGACGATGGCGGTGATTTCATGCACTTCGCCGTAGCCGGACAGCTGCGTCGCGGGACCCTCTTCGATCACACCGTCAACATGAACCTCTCCGGCACCACCTGCCCAGGCCGCGATCCGCACCTCTGGCAACGGGCCGCTGATCGCTTTGACGCGCGCCTTGATCTGCAAATAGCAGCCAGGCAGCAACGGTGTTTGGCCCATGTAACGCAATTGCTGCGTCGGATTGACCTTCAGAATCTCAAGGCAGCCGCCAAAATCTGCATCCGCCGGAACAAACACGCCTGTGCCGGAACCGGCATAAGTTGGCGTACCCGGGGTTCCATCCCCTGCGGACCAAACGTCCAACCCATTGGCGAACTGAGGCGGCATGAAGACGATGCCGTCGGTGATTGCCTTGTTCATAGAAATCCCTTTCCCAATCGCGTCGCGCATCACAGCGACACGTTCAAACCCGGTGCTCGGGTCCAGCCCGAACGCGAAAGTCTGAGTATCGAAAAGGAATTAACCGCAGTTCATCCCACCGTTACGGTGGTGTTGCGTCAGGCAGAGGGATCAGTGTTGCGTAGCAGCTGTACACCATTGATTTTCCAGGTATTGTTCTGCTGAACCATCTGGTAGTCCAGTGTGTGGGTCTGGCCGTCCCCATCCACAATCATCACCTTTTGCCAGAGCAATCCCGCGATCTCACGCAGTTCCAGAAACCGCACCTCGGCCGGTCGCCAAACCATCGGATATCCACCACGCACCATCGCGCCGAAATTGTCGGGGTTTTGGAACAGCCTTTGAATATTGGGGCTAGCATAGGTGAAGGCGGTGTCAAAATCATCCGCCTTGAAGGCCTGTATCTGAGCCGCAATATTAGCTTCGATCTCGGCTTTCTGGGCCGCCGCGATCGGGGCCAATCCAAAGCTTAGAAACAAAATAAGCAGAATACGACGCATGGGGTACCTCCTGGACGAAGGGTAGCCCCACGCGCTTTCAGGTCAAATCAGACCAATTCTCCGGCTAGCGCGCTGTCGATCAGGGCAATGGTTTCAGGCACGCCATAGAGCGCGATAAAGCCGCCGAAACGCGGACCTTGCGACGCGCCCAGCAGAACCTCGTAGAGCGCTGTGAACCAGCCACGCATAGGGTCGAACCGCTCGCGCCCGATGGAATAGACCACCGATTGCAGCGCCTCGTCTTCCATCGGCCCGTCATAGGCTTCCAACGCCACCTTCAACGCTTCCAGCGCCTCACGCTCCTGATCCGTCGGCGCGCGATGTTTGCGCGTCGGCTTCACGAAATCGTTGAAGTAGCGCACTGCAAAGCCCGCCGCTTGATCCAGATCAGGATGCGTCTCGGGCGTGGCCTCAGGTGCGTAACGGCGAACAAAACCCCACAGTGCCGCTTTATCCTCAGCCCCCGATACCGAGGCCAGGTTCAACAGCATCGCAAAGGGTACCATCAGCGTGGATTCAGGAACATCCCCACCATGGATATGCCACACCGGATTGTTCAGCTGTGCCTTCAGGTCCTGCCCCGGATATGCCCGCAATTGCTGATGATACTCATCATAAGCTTTCGGGATCACATCGAAATGCATCCGCTTCGCGGTCTTGGGCTTCTGATACATGAAATAGGCCAGCGACTCGGTGGGCGCATAGGTCAGCCATTCGTCAATCGACACACCGTTGCCTGATGATTTCGAAATCTTCTGCCCGTTCTCATCCAGAAACAGTTCATACGAGAAATGCTCGGGCGCACGACCACCCAAGGCCCGGCAGATCGCGTCATAGATTTTCTCGTTAGTCGCATGTTCCTTGCCATACATCTCGAAATCTACGCCCAGCGCTGCCCAGCGTGCGCCAAAATCCGGCTTCCACTGCAGCTTGACGTTGCCACCGATGACAGGAACGGTCCATTCCTTGCCCGTCTCATCATCGAAGGTCACGGTATAGGTTTCGGCACAGACCTTTTTCATCGGCACATACATGACCCGCCCGCTTTCGGGGTGCAGCGGTAGAAAGATCGAATAGGTTTGCTGGCGTTCTTCGCGCAGGCTTTTCAGCAAGATCGCCATGATCTCATCATAGCGTTCGACGGCACGTTTCAGAATCTCATCAAACTGCCCGGATTCGTAGAACTCCTTGGCCGAATAGAACTCGTACTCGAACCCAAAGGTATCGAGGAACCGCCGCAGCATCGCGTTGTTATGCGCGCCAAAGCTGTCGTATTCACCAAACGGATCAGGCACCGAGGTCAGCGGGCGCTGCAGATGCTGCTCCAGGATCTCTGGATTCGGCACATTGCTGGGCACTTTGCGCATCCCGTCCAGATCGTCCGAGAAACAGATCAGCTTGGTTGGAATATCCGATAGCGCCTCAAACGCGCGCTTGACCATCGTGGTCCGCGCAACTTCGCCAAAGGTGCCGATATGCGGCAGCCCCGAGGGGCCATAGCCCGTCTCGAACAGCACATATCCCTTCTCTGGAGCACCTTGTTTGTACCGTTTGAGCAACCGGCGCGCCTCCTCAAAAGGCCAGGCCTTGGACGTCATGGCGGTATCGCGCAGTTCAGACATTTTTTGGTGTGCTCCATAAGGGAAAACCGTCCCGATCGCCCCATGCCATCGGACCGACCCCTCCTATTGTGCGAGCGCAGCATGAGTCAATAACGACACGTGCTTTTTCCGGTTCGTCACAACCGCGCCGGGCAATCGGGACGGCCTGCCAAACTGGTGAATTCGGACATGAAAAGGGAAAACTGGAAACCGTGTTCAACAGCGACGCGCCCCCCCAGCAGGATATCCCGACCGAACTTACTGATCCGGTCGGGATCGGCGCTACTTTAGAGGCACTCAGCCAAAGTCTTGGCCATGTTTTGAATGAGCTGTGGATAAAGGTCCTTGCCCGGCTCAAGTTCCGAGCCCAGCGGGTCAATCACACCCGTATTCGCCTCGGTTCCAGCAAGAACCGTTTCGATGATCCCTGGGTTGAACTGCGGTTCAGCCAAAACACAATCCACACCTTCACCGGTGATGCGACCCTGGATTTCAGCGATACGCGCCGGGCTTGGATCAGCAGCATCCCCCAGCGAAATGGCGCCCGCCGCCGGAAAATCAAAGTCGTTTTCGAAATACTGATAGGCGTCATGGAAAACGATAAAGCTGCCACCGCGCACTGGTTCGAGCGTCTGAGCAACTTCAGCAGACAGCGCTGCCATCTCTTCACGAGCCGCCGCAGCATTTGCAAAATAAGTGCCCGCATTGTCCGGGTCAGCCGCTGACAGTTGCGCCGCAATCAGGTTCAGCCATGTGCTCGCATTTTCAGGCGATAGCCATGCATGTGGATCATGCGCCCCGTGATCATGCCCATCATGATCGTCGTGACCTGCGTGGTCATCGTGGTCATGATCGTCATGGTCCGCGTGTTCTTCGCCGTGGTCATGATCATCATGATCTTTCGCATCAGCATGATCGTCATGATCGTGGTCGTCATCTTTGGCATGATCATGGTCATCATGTTTTGCGTGATCATCCCCGTGGTCATGATCGTCGTGCCCTTCGTCCGCATGGTCGTCGTGGCCCTCATGATCGTGATCGTCATGCCCATGATCATCATGGTCATCGTGATCATCGTGGGAGTGCGCTTCAAACAGCGCGTTTTCACGAAAATCCAGCAAGACCGTGCCGTCTGATTCCAGCAAAGTGGTAACGGTCGCGCCGGCTGCCAGCGTCTTGACCGCGCCTTCCATCCAAGGCGTCAGATCCTCCCCCATCCAGAAAACCAGGTCCGCCTCTTGCAACGCGGCAGCTTCGGACGGGCGCAGGCTGTATTCATGGGGGGACGCGCCTGCTTGAACAATCAGGGCTGGCTCACCAACACCGTCCATCACACGTGCGACAAGCGAATGAACCGGAGCGATATCGACGGCGACATTGGGGACCTCGGCCAAGGCCGTCCCCCCCATCAAAACCGCCGTGATCGAAACAGGAAGAAGCTTTCTGGACATCAGACACCCTATGTGATTTTATAACGTCAGCAGCGACATACATGATATATAATAACATGACAAGCGAGACACCCTCGACCCCGGCCGACAACGCCGACCTGATTGGCTTTGCCAAGCACGATCACGCCTCCTGCGTTGAAACCGGGCTGGCCACCGCGCAGGCACGGTGTGAGGCAGAAGGGCTAAGACTAACGCCTGTTCGCCGCAAGGTGTTAGAGATGCTGCTACACGAACATCGCGCACTTGGTGCATATGCCATTCTGGATCGTCTGCGCGACGAAGGGTTCGGATCACAGCCACCGGTTGCGTACCGCGCCCTGGATTTTCTGGTGGAGAATGGTTTCGCCCATAAGATCGAACGCCTCAACGCCTTCGTCGCCTGCGCCCATCCCGGCGGCTCCCATTCGCCCGCCTTCATGATCTGCCGCAAATGCGATGCTGTGGCCGAGGCCTATTCGGCCCCTGCCAAGGGTGCGCTTGGGGCCGCTGCACGCGCCGTCGGGTTCGAGATCGAACGCACGGTCGTCGAGGCCGAAGGCATTTGCCCCGATTGCATCGAGAAACGCTGATCATGGCCCTCGTCTCCGTCAAAGACCTTGGCGTCAGTTATGGCGCGAACACCGTGCTGAGCCATGTAAATATGGTCATCAACCCAGGCGAGATCGTTACCATTGTTGGCCCGAACGGCTCGGGTAAAACCAGCTTGTTGCGTGCAATCATCGGCGCCACACAACCCGCAGCCGGGCGCGTCGAGCGCAAGCAAGGGCTACAAATCGGGTATGTTCCGCAAAAACTGCATATCGACCCAACTCTGCCCATTTCGGTTGATCGCTTCATGCGCCTGACAGACCGGGTATCGAAACAGGATTGCGCCGAAGCTTTGAAAACAGCGGGCGTACCGGACCTGCTGAAACGCCAGATGTCGCAGCTATCCGGTGGTCAGTTCCAACGGGTCCTTCTAGCCCGCGCCCTGATCAACCGTCCTGAGCTCTTGCTGTTGGACGAAGCGACCCAAGGGTTGGATCAGCCCGGCTCTGCCGCGTTTTATCGCCAGATCGAAGATGTCCGGCGCAATACCGGCTGCGCTATCCTGATGATCAGTCACGAACTGCACGTGGTGATGAGCGCCTCGGACCGCGTGATCTGCCTGAACGGACATATCTGCTGCGAAGGCTCGCCTGCAGTGGTCGCCTCGGCCCCTGAATACCGCGCCCTGTTTGGCACGGGCACCGGCGGCGCGCTGGCCCTTTATCGCCACGATCACGATCATCACCACCACGACCATTCAGACCCACAGGAAGCCGCTGAATAATGCTTGATGACTTTATGACTCGGGCAACGCTCGCCGCTATTGGCGTGGCTATGGCAGCGGCGCCTTTGGGCTGTTTCGTTGTCTGGCGACGGATGGCTTACTTTGGCGATGCAACCGCGCACGCCGCCATTCTTGGCGTCGCATTATCGCTTGCGTTGCAGATGTCAATTTTTCCCGGCGCTTTGGCTGTTGCCCTCTTGATGGCCTGCACGGTGACTTTTTTGACAGGCCGAGGGTATGCAATGGACACACTACTAGGTGTGATGGCTCATTCGGCTTTGGCATTTGGATTGGTCGCCGTTTCTTTCCTGTCCGGAATCCGGATTGACCTGATGGCCTATTTGTTTGGCGATATCCTTGCCGTTTCAAAATCTGACCTGATTGTCATTTGGGGTGGGGCCGCACTGGTTGTGGCGTTGATCACTTGGCGCTGGTCTCCTCTGTTGACCGCGACCCTGAATGAGGAACTGGCCTACGCGAGCGGCTATGACCCCAAACGGGAACAGCTGATCCTGACTCTGGCGCTTGCTGTCACGGTTGCCGTCGCCATCAAGGTTGTGGGGGTTCTGCTGATCGCAGCCATGCTGATTATCCCAGCCGCCGCCGCGCGCAGCCTAGCCCGCTCGCCAGAATCGATGGCACTGATTGCCGCCGGGATCGGTGCACTGTCGTCGGTTGCAGGCCTCCGGGCCGCCTATGTATTCGACACACCCGCTGGCCCATCAATTGTTTGCGTGGCTGCACTTGTATTCGCCTGTTTCAGCCTGCTGGGCTGGCAAGGCCGGCGCACTTGAGCCATCAGTAAAGAATGCGACGAAACAAGCTGTTGAACCCGCACGCGCGCGCACATATCGTACAGCCTTGAAAACCTTCACGCAGGACGCATTCATGC
This sequence comes from Ruegeria sp. I1, assembly GCF_056532675.1. NCBI lineage: Bacteria > Pseudomonadati > Pseudomonadota > Alphaproteobacteria > Rhodobacterales > Roseobacteraceae > Ruegeria > Ruegeria sp. I1. The sequence continues at coordinate 183,467 of NZ_JBQFNM010000004.1, forward strand.
CCGATCAAACCCCGCATCCCATGTCTCCGCAGGATTGCCTTGTGGCGATCATGGTTGCGATCTCCGCTTCGGACGAAAACATCCGCACAGCTGAGCTGGTCAAGATTCAGGGCGCCGTGAATATGCTGCCGGTTTTTGCGGGCTATGATGCCGATCGCATGCGCAATATTTCTCAAACCGTGTTCGATCTGTTCGAACAGGAAGACGGTCTGGACGCTCTGTTTGGTCTGATCCGCGACAACCTGCCCGAACGCCTGAACGAAACCGCTTACGCTCTGGCCTGCGACGTGGCCGCAGCAGACGGGTCATTGGCCGAGACAGAGCTGCGGCTGTTGGAAGAAATCCGGTACGAGCTGAGTATTGACCGCCTGCACGCCGCCGCAATCGAACGCGGTGCACGCGCACGTCACGTCGTCTGAGCCTATTTTAGGCTCAACTGCCGTAGAGCGCGCCCCATCGTTCGATCAACGCCCGTTGCAGCTTGCGCGACCGCCGGTTCCAGGCGCGCGCACCTTCGGGCCGTTCTCGTTGTGCGCGCGTGATCGTGGCGCGGTGGGCCTCATCTGCGGTGAAAATCGCAAAGGCCAGCTCTGACCCGTCCGCCGTTGTCAGAAAACCACCCAAGCCCGATACGAAGTTCAGGGTGCCGGTTTTGGCATCAACCTTGATCGGGTGATCCTTGACCGGTCGGCCTTGGCTGTCGGTCAAGGCAAAGGGTTTCAGCAAAGGTCTCAACGCCCCCGTTTTACGCGCCTGCACCAGGGCCGAGACCAGATCCCCCGGCGCCATGCGCGACGCATCACCCAAGCCGGAATGATCCACCATTGCAATTTGATTGACGCCATAGGTCTCAGACGCCCACCGGTTCATCTCGGCCGCTGACTCAGCGAGCGAGTGCGGCATCACCCCCCGCGCCCGGGTCGCAGCCATCCCCACAGTTTCAGCCGTCAGGTTCGTCGAATACTTCAACATCCCGCGCAAGATACTGTCCAAACGATCACTTTCATGCACGACAAGAACAGTGCCTTTGGGCATTTCTCGGGTGACCTCAACCCGCCCCAGGACAATCCCATTGGCCCGTGCCAGCGTTTTGAACACATCCCCGGCATAAAGCGCAGGCTTGCGCACCGGCAACCAACGCGACCCTTCATTCCCCAACGCTGCTTTGGCAACGGTCCAGCGGTCCTGACGTGCACTGGCCTGATAAGTGTAAATCGGCAGGCTGCGCCCCTCGACCCGCATCGCAGCCATATCCACATCTGGGCGATACTTGGCGGTGCGGGCATCCATGGTGACAGCGTAATCAGTGCCCTCCCGCTTCCATTCAAAATGCACCCGGTTGAAATTCAACGAAATCCCGCTGATCGCCGGGCTATAGCCCAGATGGTCCGGCTGACCCGGATCAATACTGAAAACAAAGGGCAGCGCGCCGTCATAAACTTTGAACGCCCCACGCACCTCGGTGATCCCGGCACTCCGCAAGTTGGCCGCCATAGAGGCCAGACCGTCGGTATCCAACAATGGGTCGCATCCGCCCGCTAGGATCAGATTACCCTGCAAAACCCCGTTTACAACTGGTCCATCCGCCAGCAATCTGGTCTCAAACCGATGATCAGGTCCCAACACGTCCAGTGCATATAGCGCGGTTAAAGCTTTGCCGACACTGGCAGGAGGCAACCCAAGCTCTCCCCTATAGCTTTCAAGCTGCGCGCCTGTATCCACATCGGCCACGGCGAATACAACCTCTCCGCGCAGCCCGGCGGCCTGAACCAGGCGATCCGTGCCGGTCAGCTGTTTGCCGCGCAACTGAGGGCGAAGCGACGTCAAAGGCGCCTCGGCCAGACCCATCGCCGGGATCAAAGCCGCCCCAACACCCCCTAAAAACAAACGACGCGAAATACGATCGACCATGGGTCAATTAAAATCCCAGAGATGAAAATCAGACAACCATTGCATGAGAATATGCAGATAGTGTGGCTATTCCGGCAACACCTGAACGCTCCAGTCCCCGCGCTTGCGGATCTGGGTCGAGCTGACATTGACCATCGGCACATTCACGAAACACCAGGCCGGGGCTTGCGCCCGTCCCAGCAGGTGCCGCGCCTGCCCGTCGATCCGGTATTTGGCATAGAGCCGCGCCGCAGGTGACATCCGGGCCGAGATCCGATCCCCCGGACGCGCCACAACACCAACCGGCACGCCGTCCATGATCCGCCGCCAATCCTTCCAGTGATGAAATTGCGCAAGATTGTCAGCCCCCATCAGCCAGACGAATTTGACTTGCGGATAGAGCCGGTGCAACGCCATCAGAGTATCCGCCGTCGCCCGCGTTCCTGTCAGCGCCTCGATATCCGTGATCTCGACATCCGGGTGCTGTATGACCCCCCGCGCGGCCTCAACCCGCTGCGCCAGAGGGGCCGGTCCGTGCTCCTTCAACGGATTGCCCGGAGACACCAGCCACCACACCCGATCCAGCCCGAAGGCCTTCATCGCCTCAAGCGTCACGTGCACATGTCCTTTGTGCGGCGGATCAAAAGACCCGCCGAACAACCCAATCACCTGCCCGGGCCGCGCATATGGAATGTGGTATCGCTCCATCCCACGCTGATGTTCAGAACTGGCGGGCGTTGTCAATCAACCGGTTGCACCGCATCACCCAACTTGACGCGCCCGGGCCGGAGGACTTCCGCACACCAGCCCCCATGCCCGCGCACGGCGGAATAGCCGCCGCTACCCAGCGCCTCCTCCATCCGACTGCATGGCGCACAGATCACAGTGAATCGCAAGATCGCCTCCCCCACCTGTACCTCGCGCCCCTTGAGCGCCGCCAGATTGATCCCCGAAACCACCAGATTACGCCGCAGGATTGCGGGTGTAACCGGCCCCTGCCCTAAATACGACCCAATCGCTGCCAGATGCTCCTGCTGAACCAACGTCACCGCCCTCTTGCCCGCTCGACTGCGGTCTCCATCCAAGCCATCAGCGGAAATCATAGCGTCGCCTAAGGTGACGATCTCGACCCGACGGGCTGGACGCACTCCGATCCAATCGACCCGACCTGGTTTTGCCCAACCAGCAATCAATTCCGCAAGTTCTGACATCTCACGCGCCTCTCAAACCGAAGCCACTCTAGCCCGCCCAAGGTCTCAGCAAAAATCACGAAACCACCAGCTTGCCCCGCCCGCCCCGCTTGGATATCAAGCGTTTCAACCCAATTTCCCCGACCCAGAGGACGCGACATGGCCGCCTATCAATATGTCTACCACATGCAGGGTGTCTCCAAGACCTATCCCGGTGGCAAGAAGTGCTTTGAAAACATTCACCTGAGCTTTCTGCCCGGCGTGAAAATCGGTGTCGTCGGCGTTAACGGCGCGGGTAAATCGACACTGATGAAGATCATGGCTGGCCTCGATACCGACTTCACCGGTGAGGCCTGGGCGGCTGAGGGTGCCAAGGTTGGCTATCTGCCGCAGGAACCGCAGCTGGATGAATCGCTGACCGTACGCGAAAACGTCATGCTTGGCGTCTCGGCGAAAAAGGCCAAGGTCGATCGCTTCAACGAGATCGCCATGGAAATCGCCGAGAACTACTCCGACGAGCTGATGGAAGAAATGACCACCCTGCAGGACGCGATCGACGCGGAGAACCTGTGGGACCTCGACAGCCAGATCGATGTCTCGATGGAGGCGCTGCGCTGCCCGCCAGACGATGCCAACATCGCCAACCTCTCGGGTGGTGAGAAACGCCGCGTGGCGCTGTGCAAACTGTTGCTGGAAGCACCTGACATGCTGCTGCTGGACGAACCGACCAACCATCTGGACGCCGAGACCATCGCCTGGCTACAACAGCACCTGATCGACTACAAAGGCACCATCCTGGTCGTCACCCACGACCGATATTTCCTGGATGATATTACGGGCTGGATCCTCGAACTCGACCGTGGTCGGGGTATTCCTTACGAGGGCAACTACTCCGCATGGCTGGAACAGAAAGCTAAGCGGCTGGAGCAGGAAGCGCGCGAGGACAAGTCTAAGCAGAAGACCCTTCAGCGCGAGCTGGAATGGATGCGTCAGGGTCAGAAGGCCCGTCAAGCCAAATCCAAGGCCCGGATTAACGCCTATAACGAGCTGGCGGAACAGTCCGAACGCGAAAAATTGACCCGCGCCCAGATCGTCATCCCTAACGGCCAGCGCCTTGGCGGCAAGGTGATCGATGTCGAGGGCCTGTCGAAACACATGGGCGACAAGCAACTGATCGAAGGGCTGGACTTTGCCCTGCCCCCAGGCGGCATCGTCGGCGTCATCGGCCCCAACGGTGCCGGTAAATCGACGCTGTTCAAGATGCTGACCGGTCAGGAACAGCCCGACAGCGGCACCATCACGCTGGGCGACACGGTCGAGCTGTCCTATGTCGACCAGTCCCGCGACGACCTGAAAGACAACGATACCGTATGGGAGGCGATCACCGGCGGCGCCGAGATCATCCAGCTGGGCGACGCACAGGTCAATTCCCGCGCCTATTGCTCGTCCTTCAACTTCAAGGGCGGCGACCAACAGAAGAAGGTCTCGCTGCTGTCAGGCGGTGAGCGAAACCGCGTCCATATGGCCCGCCTGCTGAAAGAAGGCGGCAACGTCCTGCTGCTCGACGAACCGACCAACGATCTGGACGTCGAAACCCTGCGCGCGCTGGAAGACGCCCTGGTCGATTTCGCCGGCTGCGCCGTCGTCATCTCGCACGACCGCTTCTTCCTTGACCGGATTTGTACACACATTCTGGCCTTCGAAGGCGATGCTCATGTGGAGTGGTTCGAGGGCAATTTCGAGGACTACGAAGAGGACAAAAAGCGCCGTCTGGGACCGGACGCGCTGGAGCCCAAGCGGTTGAAGCATAAGAAGTTTGCGCGGTAGCTACTCTCCACCGCAGGTCACAGTGCAGGATGCTATGCCAAGTTTGAAGGTCACAGAGGAACCGGGTTCGCAACTGCCAATCCGGTTCCAAATTTCTTGAGCACCACAAGTAGCATAAGGAATTGCGGCTAAAACTAAGAGACCTAGGTAGGGACTAGGATCGTCAATTACCACAACTGAATATGGTGGGTCGGCATTAACCCTAACCAAATAGGTGGTAAATCCGCCTTCATTGGACTGCAGTTGCTGCGTATTAACTGCAATCGACTGCCCTCCAGCACTCACCGTGACGTCGTCTGGGAATTTAAAGTTCTCGATTACTTCACTGTCCACTTCTACGTTAACGTTGAATTCTCCGAACTCGCCACTAAACAACGACCCGTAAACTCTTGAGGCACCCTCAATCGATTCCGGTTCGCCTGACACAAGAAAAGTGGAGATAATAGTGTCACCAAACACCGGGAAACCGAGGGTTGAAGTTGCGAATTGATCTTCTGCCGAAGCAGTTTGGGCAAACAGTAAAAGTGCAAGCTTGCCAGATAATGCTTTCCACATCATTAGATCCTCCAAAAGACTAAACAATCATGCGATTGTAGCACAAAATGGCATCTGATGCAGCAAACGTAGGATGGGGTTTCACCCCATCTCTCACTCAACGATCTCACCCGAACACTCGCACGATCTGTTCCCGCGCACCAAACCTCTTCCAAATTCCGACCTCTCAAATGATGGGGTAAAACCCCATCCTACGGCTCTCCGAACATGCCATCGGTGACCACGCCGCTCCACTCCGGATCAAGCCGACCCGCATGAACATCACGATGGATTAACGAATGCTGGCGAGCGGACGGTTAATCTTCACTCGGCGGATTTCCGTTCAAAACACCCGTTGGACCCTGAAAGCAAAGTATATTCCGCACACTCCGCCCTTGCCACATGCCCTCGTCAATGCCATATGCAAAGGGCTTACGTTTTTCTATTTCGACCCACTGTCTCCGATTCCGGCGCTCAGTCTATCGATACAGACAACGACGCCGGGCTGCCGCATCCCCGTGGGCAGCACCAAACAGGAGACAACGGATATGCCTGCAGGCACCGTAAAATGGTTCAACACCACCAAGGGCTACGGCTTTATCGCACCTGAAGATGGCGGCAAAGACATCTTCGTCCACATCTCGGCTGTCGAGCGTTCGGGCCTCACCGGTCTGGCCGACAACCAGAAAGTCACGTACGAGCTGCGCTCGGGTCGTGACGGCCGCGAAAGCGCCGACGATATCCAGCTGGCCTAAGCCAAGCGCAGGGTGAGGGGAAATCCTCACCCTTTTTCCGTTCCGCGCTTCGGTATGCAGCCGGAACAGATCATTTTTTCGCGACATCTGCCCTAGAATTGACCAGATTTGCTATCATCCTGACAGCATAGTCATGATTGCATTGGTCAATTGAAGGGGTTCACCCATGTTCACACGCCGCGTGTTTCTTGCCGGTACGGCTGTCAGCCTGATGCCCGACATTGCTAGCGCCAAGAAGGCGGTGGAGTATGATCCGACGCCGCAATATGTGCGGATCAAAAAGCAATTTCAGCCCGGTCAGTTGCTGGTCGTGCCGCGCTCCTTCTACCTCTATTTCGTGACCGAACCGCGCAAGGCGATCCGCTATGGCTGTGGTGTCGGTAAAGCGGGGCTGGAATTCACTGGAACCGCGACCATTGACGTCAAGAAGGAATGGCCCACCTGGCGACCGACGAATGAGATGATCGAGCGCGACCCGGTCGCCTATGCCCGTTTCAAAGACAATGACTATGTGCAACCGGGTGGAGGCGACAACCCGTTGGGTGCCCGCGCGCTCTATTTGTTCCAAAACGGGGTCGATACCTATTTCCGTATTCATGGCACAACGCAGCCGCAGACCATCGGGCGGGCAGCCTCGAACGGGTGCATCCGGATGCTGAACGAACATGTGGTCGATCTATACAATCGTGTTCCAATTGGAACGGTGGTGACAGTGGTCTGATCGCCCTACGGTGCGGTCCAATCTACGTCCGTTGCTTCTTCAATCTGTAACAACCCGTCTGGCCATGGTCGTGTCAGCTCTTTGGCCTGCTCCTCGGAGCCAGTCAGCCAAGTGTTGATATCTACAGGTTTCAGCAGAACGCCCATGCGGTGGTGGATCGGTTTCACATCACCATTCGGCTCACAGGTCACGGTCGCAAACTGATCGACCTGCAACCCGCCAGGGGCCTGCCATGTGTCTGTGATCGCTGCAAAGAACAGCGGGGCTCCGTCGGCGGAACAGATACGCCATGCAGTCTTGCGGCGCTTCTCACCTGTCCATTCGTACCACCCGTCGACGGGGACAACGGCGCGACCAACGCCTTTGAATGCGGTTTTGTCGAACACGGTCTCAGAGCGGGCGTTGATGATCGTTTCCATCACCGGGCGACCACGCGCATTGACCCGACCAACCGGGATCATGCCCCAACGCATCGGCACCAGGCCCGATTGGGTCAGCACCAACATCTCTTGACCGGGTTGGATGTTGCGGCGGGCGGTTTGCGCGGGGACGTCGCCCGAGAGATCAAGCGCTTCGACAATGTCAGAAATTGGTCGCGTCAGAAAGAACCGCCCAGGCATATGTCCCCCTTAATCTGCAGTCGTGTTGACCAATTCCAGAACCTTGGGCCCCAGAGCCTCCACAATAAGCGCAACGCCCTTGGCGTTGGGGTGAATTCCATCGGGTTGCATGAATGCGCCAACAGCATTGGCATCACCATCCGCTGCCAACCCTTCGAAAAAGCTGGCTGCATAGAGTGTATCGTATGCCTGCGACAAATCTGGGTACATACCGTCAAAGCTTTGCTTGTAGGCTGGCCCGTAATTGCCCGGAGCTTGCATGCCCACCAGCAGGACCTCCACATCCCCCGCCTGCGCCACGCTTAGAATTTTCTCCAGATTGGCGCGCGACACACCCGGGTCAATCCCGCGCAGCAGGTCATTGCCGCCCAACGCCACGATCATGCCGTCTACTTCGGGGGTCAGGGTCCATTCGACCCGTGCAGCACCCCCGGCTGTTGTATCCCCCGAGACACCTGCATTGATCACGCGAACATCCGCGCCTTGGCCCCCCAACCAACGTTCCAGCTGTGGGACAAATCCGTCCTCTTCAACCAGCCCATAGCCTTGCGTCAGCGAATCCCCCAATGCTGCAATTACAACGGGTTCCGCTGTGGCCGCAAATCCGCAACAGGCAAACAGGCCCGCCAGAAAGCCCTTGCGCATTCTCGTAAGTGCTCCATATCCCAAGATATTGCTCCTATATGGAAAGTCTTATGCCACAGCCCGTACTCTCCCTCCAAAATGCTGCTTTGTCATTGGAAGGCAATGCCGGTCGGGTGGATATTCTGCACGGCATAACGCTGTCGGTAAACCAGGGCGAGACGCTGGGACTGGTCGGGCCATCAGGGTCGGGCAAATCCTCGCTGTTGATGTTGATGGGCGGTTTGGAACAAGCGACCGGAGGCTCGGTGATAGCCTTGGGTCAGGACCTGACCGGTATGGACGAGGATCACTTGGCACGGTTCCGCCGGGATACGATGGGCGTGGTGTTTCAGAATTTCCACCTGATACCGACGATGACGGCATTGGAAAATGTCGCCACACCATTGGAACTGGCGGGTCACAAGGATGCCTTTGCCCGGGCCGAGGCCGAACTTGACTCGGTCGGCCTGTCGCACCGGCACGATCACTATCCGGCACAGCTGTCGGGGGGTGAGCAGCAACGCGTGGCACTCGCCCGCGCCTCAGCGCCGCGCCCTCAGATCCTGCTGGCAGATGAGCCGACGGGAAATCTGGATGAGGCGAATGGCGCCGCGATCGTCGACCTATTGTTTGGCTTGCGTGACAAACATGGTGCGACATTGGTTTTGGTGACCCATAGCCACACCCTGGCCGACCGCTGTGACCGGGTGGTTCGGTTGCGCGATGGGCGTGTCGCCGAGGATGCACAAAAAGAGGCGGCAGAATGAGCCTGCGACTGGCCGGACGGCTGGCGCGAAGTGAACTGCGCGGTGGTCTCAGGGGATTTCGCATCTTTCTTGCCTGTCTGGCGCTTGGCGTCGCCGCAATCGCTGCGGTGGGTTCGGTTCGATATGCAATTCAAACCGGGCTGACTCAGGAAGGTGCAGCCTTGCTCGGGGGTGATGCCGAGCTGGAGTTCACCTATCGGTTCGCCACCCCTGAAGAACGCGCTTGGATGGCAAAAGAAGCCCAGGTGGTATCAGAGGTCGTGGATTTTCGCTCACTTGCCGTTGTTCAACAAGAAACAGGCCCCGAACGCGCACTGACGCAGGTAAAGGCCGTTGACGTCCGCTATCCTCTGCTGGGCGAGGTTGGACTGAACCCAGACATGCCGTTGTCCGATGCTCTGGACGGTGACTTCAATCTGCCGGGCGCCGTGATGGAACAGGTCTTGATGGACCGGCTAGGGCTTTCCATCGGGGATACCTTTGCCTTGGGCACGCAGGAATTCGTCCTGATGGCTGCGCTGACTGCAGAACCTGATGGCGCGGCTGGAGGCTTTGGCCTTGGCCCCAGAACACTGGTCCGAACCGAAGACCTAAGCGCCTCGGGCCTGTTGGAACCGGGCACTCTGTTCTCGACCAAATACCGGCTGGATCTGCCGGATGCGACCGCGCTGGAGGTGATCTCGGCCGAGGCTGCAGAAACGTTTGATGGCACAGGTATGCGCTGGACGGATGCTCGAAACGGCGCGCCGGGCATAGCTGAATTCGTCGGAAGGCTCAGCGCCTTTCTGGTTCTGGTCGGCCTATCCGGGCTTGCTGTGGGCGGCATCGGTGTGTCTGCCGCTGTCCGGGCCTATCTGTCACAGAAAACCGAAACCATCGCCACGCTGCGCACGTTGGGGGCGGATCGGGCAACCGTGTTTCAGACCTACATGATCCAGATCGGGCTGTTGTCCGGGGTTGGTATCGCAATAGGTCTTGTCCTCGGCGGGCTTGCCCCTGTTCTGTTGGCCCCGATCATTGAAAGCCAACTGCCCGTGCCTGCGGTGTTTTCGATCTACCCCCAACCCCTGGCCGAGGCCGCGCTCTACGGGCTGCTCACGGCGTTCCTGTTCACCCTCTGGCCATTGGCCCGGACCGAGGAAGTCCGCGCCGCGACCTTGTTTCGCGACGCTTTAACATCGGCCCGACAAATCCCCCGGCTGACCTATGTGATGGCGACCGGGCTGGGGCTGGCAATCCTGATCGCAGCCGCTGCTTGGTTCAGTGGCTCAACCGAGCTTACACTTTGGACAAGCGGCGGATTGGTGGGGGCGCTGGTCCTTCTGTCCGTGGCTGCCATCGCCATTCGCTGGCTAGCGCGCCGGGGCGTTCCATACTCGCGTGGTCGTCCCTCATTGCGGTGGGCCCTGGCGGCCATCTCTGATCCGCGCGAAGGGGCCGGTTCCGTGGTCTTGTCTCTGGGCTTGGGCCTCTCGGTGCTTGCAGCAGTTGGTCAAATCGACGGCACATTGCGGAATGCCATTTCGGGCAACTTGCCCGAGGTCGCGCCCTCATACTTCTTTGTGGACATCCAGAAAGACCAAATGCCCGGTTTCACTGAAAGGTTGGAAACGGACCCTGCTGTCAGCCGTCTGGAAAGCGCGCCCATGTTGCGCGGCATCATCACCAAGATCAACGATCAACCCGCGCGCGAGGTCGCGGGGAATCACTGGGTTTTGGAAGGCGACCGAGGCGTCACCTACTCTGTCCTGCCCCCAGAAAACGCTCGGATCACAGCGGGGGAATGGTGGCCGGAAGACTATGCAGGCAGCCCTCAGATCAGTTTTGCCGCTGAAGAGGCCGAGGAAATGGGTCTGAACATCGGCGACGATCTGACCGTAAATATTCTGGGCCGGGATATCACCGCTACCGTCACCTCCCTGCGGGAGGTGGATTTTTCGACGGCAGGCATGGGCTTTATCATGTCGATGAACCCTTCGGCCCTGGCCGGTGCGCCGCATAGTTTCATCGCAACCGTCTATGCCGAAGAACAGGCCGAAGCCGCAATTCTGCGCGATCTGGCCGGCCAGTTCCCCAACATCACTGCAGTGCGCGTGCGGGACGCCATCGACCGGGTCTCGGACCTGTTGGCAGGGCTTGCATCGGCAACCTCATATGGTGCGGGCGTGTCACTTCTGACCGGTTTCCTCGTCCTGATCGGTGCGGCCGCTGCGGGCGAACCGGCCCGCCGGTATGAGGCCGCCATCCTTAAGACAATCGGGGCCGACCGCCGTCGTATTTTGCTAAGCTTCACGCTGCGCGCCATGCTGCTGGGGGCTGCTGCGGGCTGTATTGCCTTGCTGGTCGGCATTTTGGGCGGCTGGGCCGTTGCCACCTATATCTTTGACACGGGGTTCCGGGTGATCTGGCCCTCGGCCTTGGGTATCGTGATCACAGGGGTCGTTGTCACACTAGGTGCAGGATTGATCTTTGCCTTGCGACCCTTGTCTGTCCGGCCGGCCCGCATATTGCGCGCCAGCGATTGATCCTAGCGTGCGCAGGCCACTGGTTGCAGGATTTTCAGCAACGGATCATTGTCACAGACCAGTGCGTCCAGCGTGACATCATCGAGCGATGCATAGAAAACCTCGGCCGCATCCCGCAACGCCACACGGAGACGGCAGGCATCGGTCAGCGGGCAAGTGTTGTCAGCATCCGCGAAACACTCGGCAATTGGCAGCGATCCTTCCACATGCCGGAACACTGCACCGATCCGGATCTGATCTGCAGGGCGCGCCAGCGACATGCCCCCGTTTCGGCCACGCTGCGTGCTCAGATAGTCCAACTGACCAAGTTGATTGATCACCTGCGCCAAGTGGTTTTCCGAGATATTGCACACCTCGGCAATCTCGGATTTCGTCACCAGCCGATCCGGATGCGCCGCACAATACATCAGCAGGCGCACAGCAATATTCGTTCGTTTGGTAATCCGCATGGGGACCTCCCTCGCTCAACCATGCAGCCTTATTGCATGTCGGGCGAAAAAGCGGTTTGACATACATCAATTGACCGAACGGCCCCAAGCAGATGGCAGACCCCTATTTCTTTGGCTATGGCAGCCTTGTGAACCTCGCCACTCATGATTTTCCAGATCCACGACCGGCAAAGCTCAAAGGGTGGCGACGGGCTTGGAAGCACACAGATTTGCGGTCTGTTGCCTTCCTGACTGCCGTGCCCGATCCAGACTCTGAGATCGAAGGCATGATCGCGCATGTTCCTAAGAACGACTGGGCCGCGCTGGATGAACGGGAATGGGCCTATGATCGCATCCCGACAACGCAGTCAGTCTCCCATCCGCTGGCCCACGACGTCGAAATCGCGGTCTATGCAGTACCTGAGGAGCGACACAATCAACCTTCGGATCACCACCCCTTGCTGCTCAGCTATATCGATGTGGTTATACAGGGATATCTGCGTACATTCGGGCCGGACGGGGCCGACCGTTTCTTTGCTACAACTGATGGCTGGGACGCACCTGTGTTGAATGACCGGGCTGAGCCGAGATATCCACGCCACCAACAGCTCAAACCAGATGAGACCGCATTTGTGGATGACCGCCTGCTGCGCGCATCGGTAACGATCCTTCAGCCGCAGCACCAAAAAGAGGCAGGCGCACTGCCGGCCTCTTTCAAATTCTAGTTTGCTTTCGGTTCAGCGCATTCAGCCCCGCGCGCGGATCACCTGAAGTAGCGGCAACAAAGCCGCCATTTCCGGCCCCCGCTCCATCCCTGTCAGCGCTTTGCGCAGCGGCATGAACAGGCCTTTGCCTTTACGGCCCGTCGCCTCTTTCACCGCTTTGGTCCAGGTGCCCCATGTTTCAGCGTCGAACGGCCCGTCGGGTAGCAGCGCAATCGCCTCGGCGATGAAGTCGCGGTCTTCATCGGCGATCAGCGGCTCTGCCCCATCGCGGCACAACTCCCACCAGCCTTTGAGATCGGCCAGAGTGGTGATGTTCTCACGAGCCATCGCCCAGAACGGCTCGGCCAATTCCGCCGGAACGCCTGCCTCAGCCACGGCATCTGCAACTTCTGCCAGCGGCAGCGATTGCAAGTGCTTGGCAGTCAGCGGGAACAGGTCCTGCACGTCGAACTTGGTCGGGGCTGCGCCAAAGCGGTTCACATCGAATCCTTCGATCAGTTCGGCCATGTCCGAACGCAGTTCAACCGGATCAGAAGACCCCAGACGCGCCATCAGGCTCAACAATGCCATCGGCTGCACGCCCTGCTCTCGCAGATCACGTAGCGCCAGCGTGCCCAGACGTTTCGACAGCGCCTCACCCTGTGGGCCAGTCAGCAGCGAATGGTGCGCAAAGCGCGGGCATTGACCGCCCAGAGCCTCGATAATCTGAATCTGCGTCGCGGTGTTGGTGACGTGGTCCGAGCCACGTACCACATCGGTCACGCCCATCTCGGTATCGTCCACAACAGACGCAATCGTGTAGAGAACCTGACCATCGCCGCGGATCAGCACCGGATCAGACACCGAGGCCGCATCGATCGAAATGTCGCCCAGAATGCCGTCTTTCCACTCGATCCGCTCGTGATCCAGCTTGAACCGCCAGACGCCATTGCCACGTTTAGCTCGAAACTCTTCTTTTTCGGCATCCGAAAGGTTCAAAGCGGCGCGGTCGTAGACCGGGGGCTTGCCCATGTTCAGCTGCTTCTTGCGCTTGAGGTCCAACTCGGTCGGCGTCTCAAACGCCTCGTAAAACCGGCCCATCTCGCGCAGCTTGTCAGCGGCTTCTGCGTAGCGGTCCAGACGTTCGGACTGACGCTCTACCCGATCCCAGTACAGGCCCAGCCACTCCATATCCTGCTTGATCGCATCGACATATTCTTCCTTCGACCGCTCTGGGTCGGTGTCGTCGATGCGCAGGATGAACGTTCCGCCCGCCTTGCGAGCGATCAAATAGTTCATCAATGCGGTACGCAGGTTGCCCACGTGGATGTAACCGGTGGGCGACGGGGCGAAACGGGTGGTTGTCATGGGTGTCTCCTGTTGGCGCGGCTCTTGTCACAAAGGCGCGTTTTTGTCCAGCAGGCGTTTCGGATTGCCCAAGTTCCGCAGGAATTCCAGATCGCAAGATGAACAAATATTAACACGCATTGTTCATCCACGAAGACTAAGTACCGGTGTATAAAGTGGCACGCGATCCGAAGCGAACTACCTTTTTCGCTGGCATTCTGACAGGGAGACTAAGAAATGGCCATCAATTTGACACGCAGAGCGGCCCTTGGCGCTGCCGCAGCCCTTCCATTTGCATCCGCAGCGACCCCACTTTTTGCGGCCGGAGCCGAGACAAAGGCGAACTCGACCATCGCAAGATCATTCCAGCTGGGCGACTTTACGGTCACAACCCTGCTTGATGGCAGCCTGCCACGCGACGGCGCGCAGGAGATCTTCGGGGGCGGCGCCTCGGATGAGGAATTCGCGAAAGTATCGGCCGAAAACTTCATCTCGCCTGACGTGGCACAATTCTTTTTCACGCCGACTCTGGTGAACACAGGTTCGGAACTGATCCTGTTCGACACCGGGCTTGGTCAGGGCGGCATTCAGGCCGCTTTGGCAGATGCAGGTGTCACGCCCGATCAGATTGACGTGGTCGTGCTGACCCATATGCACCCGGACCATATCGGTGGTATGACCACGAATGACGCGCCGACATTCGCAAATGCGCGCTATGTCACCGCGGCACCCGAGTATGACTTCTGGTCCGCTCAGGAAGCCGGGAACCGGGTCGGCGATCTGGTTTCTGCCAAAGTCACGCCTCTGGCAGAAAAGATGACCTTCATCGAGGATGGCGGTGACGTGGCCTCGGGTGTGACGGCGATGGCGACATTTGGACATACCCCCGGTCACATGGTCTATCACTTGGAAAGTAACGGCCAGCGTCTTATCCTGACAGCGGATCTTGCCAATCATTATGTCTGGTCCTTTGCGCACCCCGAATGGGAAGTTCGGTTCGACATGGACAAAGCTGCCGCAACGGAATCACGTCGTAAGATTTTGGGCCTGCTGGCCGCCGACAAGGTACCGATGATCGGCTATCACATGCCCTTCCCCGCTGCCGGTTTCGTGGAGACACGTGGCGACGGCTTCCGCTTTGTTCCGGTCAGCTATCAGATGATGGGCTAAGCGCTCAATAACCTGGGTCCGGCCGCACTTTTGAACCATCGCTGAACCGCGACAAGCGAAATGCGGCCGGGTCCACGCAGGGCGCGCACTGGGTTACCAGATCGGCTGCCAAACGCCCAGCCCCCGGTCCAATCCCAAAGCCATGCCCCGAAAACCCTGTGGCAATGACCAATCCAGGGACGTCATCCACTGTGGAAATCACCGGGATCGCATCTGGTGTGACATCGATTAACCCAGCCCAGCTTTGCACGATTTCAGCTTTGTGAAGGGCGGGCAATCCTTTTATGGCGTTGGCCCAGGCATTGCGCAGAACCTTCTGCGATGGTTCTGGGTCCAGGACCCTGCAATGCTCGAACGGGGTGACATCGGTGGGTAGCCATTTCCGATCTTGCGCGGCTTCAACCTTCCAACGGCCAGACAGGCGAAAGCGCAACGACCTCCATTCCTGAACAAACGCTGGCAGAAACTGCAATGCCAGCCGGAAACTATCGGGCACAAGGTCATAGGTGTTTTCATGGCCCGACGCGATGGTGTATCCCCCATCCGCCCGCTTTCGGATGGCGAAATCATCTGACCAAAACGCTGCGTCGGGGCCGTCTTCAACCGGCGAACTGCGCATGACCGTGTTCAGCACTTTTAGCTGCGGCAGGTCGATCCCGGCATTGCCTGCGAACATACGCGTCCACGCCCCGCCGGCAAGCACCACCTGATCACAGGCAACACGCCCACGTTCGGTAAATACACCCGTGATCCGACCATCCTGCAGATCAAGACTGCGAACAGCACAGTTGGTCATCACCGACGCGCCTTTGTCGCGCGCACCTTCGGCAATCGCAGGGGCCGCAAGCTGTGGTTCCGCGCGCCCGTCCTGCGGCATGTATAGCGCGCATTTCAAGTCGGTTTCTTGCCCGGGCAGCAGCTCTGCCAGTTCAGGTCCTGAAACCATCCGTGCCCCGGTCTGAAGCCCGTCGACATTGCGCATCCAGCGTTCCAGATTGCCCGCGTCCCGCGCTCCAGACGCTCCGAACAGGATGCCTGCCTGTGTGTAGCCAGTCGGTCGCCCAATGCGCGCATCCAGATTCGGCCAGATGCGCAAAGCCTCTTGCATCAACGGAATCTCACGCGGGTCACGCATGCCAAGCCGAACCCAACCCCAATTGCGAGAGCTTTGTTCCCCCGCAATCTGACCTTTTTCGCACAGCAAAACCGAAACTCCACGTTCGGCCAGTTCCAACGCGGTGCACGCGCCAATAATGCCGCCGCCGATCACGACAACATCAACAGTTTTTGGCATCGAAAGATCAGGTTCAAATGGAGTTGGCTTTGGGCCTGGCATCAATGACTCGTTCTTACGATATACGAGCCCTCAAGATGCCAGAGAGGAATGCTCTGACAACGGAAATCAGTAGCTATCAAACCGATAGTGCAATCCTGTGGCAAAGGTGCCAGCAGGCGACATGCGTGATAGATTTGGCAGCGCTTAAGCTGCGCCGGACAGTTCAGCCCATTTCTGGCGCAACGCTCCGGACAATCCACCGTCTTTGGCAGTTTCCTTGGCAGAAATTTCTGGCTGTGACTTCAGGTCAGGGAACTCTAGGCGCTGCGAGGGTTCGGCCTTCTGCTCACCGATCAGATCGGCAATTGCTGCGTCTAACTTTACCTCATCCAGCTCTTGCGCCGGAGATTCCATCGTTCTGTACTGCCACGGCTTGTGCAGAGACTTATCGTATTCCTCGTACATGTTAACACCACACCATTAACTCAGATATCCAACCCCGGATGCACCACATAGACAAAACACTTGTCGAAAACTGTGAACTCTACAGCAATGCGTCACATCCGCCCCATATGAGGCAACTTCTAAGCATAAATGTGGCAGAAAAATGTCAGTCAAACAAGCGCTGACATCGGCAGACTCGCTTGAAACTGCTTGGATTTATTCGATTTGTGGAAACGGTTGCGGCATTGAGGAGTTACTGTTTCCAAATCCAGAAACCGCACTGCTTAACCACGATCCCGCCAGCGATTCACAATTGGGTACCGTCTGTCCAACCAGAATGCGCGGCTGGTCAAACGCGTGCCAGGGGCGGATTGGAAACGCTTGTATTCGCTGATGTAGACCAGATGTTCAACCTTGCGCGCATCCTGTTCATCATATCCTGCGGCAACGCAATCGGCGATAGATCCATCCTGATCCACAAGAATATCAAGTATGCCGTCCAGCACGGGATAATCCGGCAGGCTGTCGCTGTCTTTCTGATCTTTTCGCAGCTCAGCGCTTGGAGGTTTATCGATGACCGAAGGGCGAATGACCTCACCTTCGGGTCCCTTCATCCAATTGCGATGATTGGCATTGCGCCAGCGGCAGGTTTCAAACACGCGGGTTTTGTACAGGTCCTTGATCGGGTTATAACCGCCATTCATGTCGCCATAGATCGTGGCATAGCCCACCGCGACTTCAGATTTGTTGCCCGTGGTCAGCAACATCTCGCCAAACTTGTTCGAGATCGCCATCAGCAACACACCGCGCAGGCGAGACTGGATGTTTTCTTCTGTTAAATCAACCTCATGCCCCACGAACAATGGGGCGAGCGTATCCGTCACGGCAGCGCGACTGTCCGAGATCGGAACAAAGTCATAGTGAACGCCCAGCGCTTTTGCGACCGCCTCAGCATCATCAAGAGATGCCTGGCTGGTGTATTCCGATGGCAGCATCACGCAGCGCACATTCTCGGCCCCTATCGCGTCCACCGCAATCGCTGCAACAAGGGCAGAATCCACACCACCTGACAGGCCCAGCAACGCCTTTTTGAAACCGGTTTTCCCCATGTAATCACGCAAGGATTCTACCATGGCGCGATAGTCCTGCTCCCACGCATCGGGCTGCGGCACGATTTCGGCAGGAACAATCCGCCAACCGTCATCGCCACGCTCAAGGTCCACATGAGCGATCGTCTCATCAAAAACTGGCAGGCGAAACGCCAATTCTCCACCCGGGTTCAGGCCAAATGTTGCCCCATCGAACACCTGATCGTCCTGCCCGCCGACCATATTCAGGTAAATCAGCGGCAAACCGGTCTCGACCACGCGCGCGACCATATGGTTCAAGCGCACATCGTATTTGTCGCGGAAGTAGGGCGATCCATTGGGGATTAGCAGAAACTCAGCCCCGGTTTCTTCGAGCGTTTCGGCAACATCCGGGTGCCAGCTATCTTCACAGATCGGGCTGCCGATGCGCGAGTTGCCAACCGAATACGGCCCACCCAAAGGGCCTGAATCGTACAGACGAACCTCGTCAAACACCGTTTCATTGGGCAGGTGATGTTTCAGCACTTTACTGGTGATCCGCCCGCCCTTGAGGATCAGATAGGCGTTGAACAGGCTGTCATCCTCGGCCCAAGGACCGCCGATGGCCAGTGCCGGGCCGTCGGCGCATTGCTTGGCCAGTTCCTCAACCGCAGCCATGGCCACACGGTGGAACACCCGCTTCATGATCAGGTCCTGCGTGTTGTATCCGGTGATGAACATCTCGGGTAGCGCGACCAGATCAGCTCCGGCCTCGCGACCTTGTTCCCAAGCCGCAAACGCCTTGGCTGCGTTGCCCTCAAGATCGCCCACAACAGGGTTGAGTTGCGCCAGTGTGATACGGAAACGGTCGGCCATGCTGCCCTCTTGCCTTCGCCAGTCCTACTGCATTTAGCAGATCATTGCGCGAGTGGAAGACCAATGGCTCAAAAGCCGTTGCTCTGATCTGTGCGGTCCCCTATTTTTGCCCAAACGCATATGAAACCGACGATCGGGCAGGCAGGACAAACCATGAAGCTGATCCGCAATTCTCTCACGGCCGGGATTCTAGGCCTGTCGATCACGGCGGCATGGGCCCAGGACGGTACAGTGATCGTCAAAGATGACGAACTTGGCGGGGTCTATGAGGGCACGTTTGAAAACGGGTTGCGCCACGGCACAGGCACATACCGGTTGCCGAACGGGTTTGAGTATTCCGGTCAGTGGGTCGAGGGCGAAATTCAGGGCCAAGGCACGGCCCGCTTCGCCAACGGGTCTGTTTATGAGGGCCAATTCGCCAAAGGACAGCCCGAAGGCCAGGGCAAAATCAGCTATGCCGATGGCGGGACCTACGAAGGTGAATGGCGTGAGGGTGCGATCAATGGCTCGGGCATTGCTGAATATGCAAATGGGGTGCGCTATGAAGGAGAGTTTCAGAACGCCCGCCATCACGGCAAAGGCACTCGCACTGACCCAAATGGCTATATCTATGACGGGGATTGGGTTGACGGTGCACAGCAGGGCGCGGCGCGGATCACTTATCCCGATGGGTCGGTGTATGAGGGCAATGTGCAGCAAGGCCAACGCCACGGGCAAGGCCGTTTGGTCCAATCGGATGGGTTGGAATATGACGGGCAGTGGGTTCAGAACCTGATGACCGGAACCGGGCGGCTGACATTGGCCAACGGTGATGTTTATGAAGGCGAGGTCGCCGAAGGTCGCCGTCAAGGCAAAGGCAAAGAGACCTATGCCAATGGCAATGTCTATGAAGGCGACTATCAAGACGACCGCCGCCATGGCAAAGGCACCTTCATCGGGACTGATGGCTACCGCTATACCGGCGAGTGGTCCGAGGGTCAGATCGAAGGATTTGGTGAGATCACCTACCCCGACGGCTCGGCCTATATCGGTGCGCTCAGCGCCGACCTGCCGCATGGCAAGGGCCAAAGCACCTATGCGGACGGGACCGTCTATGACGGAGAATGGATCGCGGGAGTGTTCGAGGGGACCGGCACGGCAACCTACCCCAACGGGACGGTTTACAACGGCGAGTTCCGCAATGCGGTGAGCCATGGAACCGGCACCGTCACTTTCGCCAATGGATATCGTTACGAAGGTGAATGGGTCGATGGTGTCCGTCAGGGCAAAGGGAAATCCACCTTTGCCGATGGCACGGTGTACGACGGCGACTTCATCAACGGCGCACGCCACGGCAAAGGGACTATAACCGCGCCCAGTGGTTTTACCTATACAGGCGATTGGGCTGACGGAAAGATCACCGGAGTTGGCGTGGCAACCTATCCGTCAGGCGATGTTTACGAGGGCGGTTTTTTTGAGAACAAACGTCAGGGTCAGGGCACAATGCGCTATGCCAATGGGCAGGAACAAGCGGGTGTCTGGGACAATGATGCCCTATCATCCGAAGAGACACCTGAAACCGGTGGCGAAGAAGCAAACGCACAGGAACCTGCTCCAGACGACGAAAGCCCCGAACCGCCTGCAGACAACTAAGCCCCTACCACGGTACGCGCGCTCCTGACCAGTCGAAGAACCCGCCCGTGTCTTCGGGCGTCAGCCCGTCAATCACGCTCAGAAGGTTTTTGGCAGCTATATCCGGCTCAACAGCGGGATGGCGGCCAAGATATTTCTGTGTGAACGCCGTTTTGACCGTGCCGGGATGCAGCGCGACGCAGATCGCTTGTTTATGCGTACGGGCCAGTTCAATTGAGGCTGTGTGAACCACCTGATTAACCGCCGCCTTAGACGCGCGATAGCTGACCCAACCGCCCATGCGATTATCCCCGATCGAACCAACTCGCGCCGAAAGCACCGCAATCACTGACGGCCTGTTTCGAGTCAGTAGCTTATGCGCCCGGCTCAAAACCAATGCCGGTCCAACCGCGTTCAAGGCGAACTGATCCATCATGGCCCGCGCTGTCACCGCGCGCATGGTCTTTTCAGGCTGCGCGCCGTTGATTTCTAAAGCTCCGGACGCGACCAGAACCAAATCGAACGGATATTGAAAAGCATCGAGTGTTTTTAAGGCTGCCTCGGGTTCAGTCAGATCGAACCCATCACCTGAACGCGACAATCCTGTCACCGCCACCTGCTGCGAGGTAAGCTGATGTCTCAGCGCACTGCCGATGCCACCTGATGCGCCAATGATCAAAGCCGTTTTCATATTGGGCGACCTAGCGGTCTGGCCCCTGAGGTCAATAAAACGATCAAATCGCCCCCATCCTAATTTTGGTTCTTTTCATTCGCCGCATGCTCTGTATAACCTCATCCCATGATCAACCACGCAGATATCCTTGTTGCCGACACCACCCTTCGCGGTGCGTCGCTGCGTGGCCTACTGATCCTAATCCGCCTCTGAGCGTGCCATCCGGCGCGCCCGCTCAGAGGAGGACGCCAGCGCGCCATAGGCTTTAGGACAGAAGAAGAAAGAGAATCCCATGACCAACGTGACCGACCAAGACCGCGTCTTGATCTTCGATACCACTTTGCGCGACGGCGAGCAGAGCCCCGGCGCAACCATGACCCATGATGAAAAGCTGGAAATTGCTGAACTGCTGGACGAGATGGGCGTCGACATCATCGAAGCCGGTTTCCCAATCGCTTCCGAAGGCGATTTCAAAGCGGTGTCCGAGATTGCCCAAAGGTCGAACAACAGCCGCATCTGCGGCCTGGCCCGTGCCAATTTCGCCGATATCGACCGCTGTTGGGAGGCGGTGAAACACGCCGAACAGAACCGCATTCACACCTTTATCGGCACCTCGCCGCTGCACCGCGCCATTCCAAATCTGACCATGGATGAAATGGCGGATAAGATCCACGAAACGGTCAGCCACGCGCGCAATCTGTGCGAAAACGTCCAGTGGTCGCCGATGGATGCCACCCGGACCGAATGGGATTACTTGTGCCGCGTGATCGAGATAGCCATCAAGGCCGGGGCAACGACAATTAACATCCCCGATACTGTGGGCTATACCGCTCCGGTCGAAAGCGCTGACCTGATCAAACGCCTGATCGAGACAGTACCGGGCGCGGATGAGGTAGTTTTTGCCACCCATTGCCACAACGACCTTGGCATGGCGACCGCGAACTCTCTGGCCGCTGTCGCCGGTGGCGCGCGTCAAATCGAGTGCACCATAAACGGTCTGGGCGAACGCGCTGGCAATACAGCCTTGGAAGAGGTCGTGATGGCCCTGCGCACCCGCAATGACATCATGCCCTGGCACACCGGCATCGACACTACCAAGATCATGCATATCTCGCGTCGTGTGGCGACGGTGTCCGGCTTCAACGTACAGTTCAACAAAGCCATCGTCGGCAAGAACGCCTTTGCGCATGAAAGCGGCATCCATCAGGACGGGATGCTCAAAAACCGCGAAAATTTCGAAATCATGCGCCCTGAGGATATCGGTCTGTCGGGCACCTCTCTGCCATTGGGCAAGCACTCGGGCCGCGCCGCGCTGCGCGACAAGCTGGAAACGCTGGGCTTCGAGGTTGGCGACAACCAATTGCGCGACATCTTTGTGCGGTTCAAAGATCTGGCCGACCGCAAGAAAGAGGTGTTCGACGATGACCTGATTGCCCTGATGACTCTGGATGAGGCGGATGACCATCTGCAACTGGTGTCGATGAAAGTCACCTGCGGCACGGGCGGGCAAGCCGAAGCAACGGTCGAGTTGGAAATGGATGGCAAGGACATCATCGCAACCGAGCATGGCGACGGCCCGGTTGATGCCGCGTTCAAGGCCATCCGCGCGATCCACCCGAACACCGCGCGCCTGCAACTCTATCAAGTACACGCAGTGACCGAAGGGACGGACGCGCAGGCGACGGTTTCGGTACGCCTGGAAGAAGATGGCATGATCGCAACAGGCCAATCAGCGGATACCGATACGGTCGTGGCCTCAGCCAAGGCCTATATCCACGCCTTGAACCGTTTGATCGTACGCCGGGAAAAGGCCGGCCCCGGCGCAGATGCGCGCGAGATCAGCTACAAAGACCTGACCTGAGCAAAGTCTTCCAAACATGGAGCTCCCGCACCCGCGGGGCCCAGCTGCTACGAAACGAATGAGCGACGCCTCGTGCGTCGCTCGTCAAACCCAGTCTAAATTGCCAAGCCAGTCTTTAGCCGCGTTGATTGATAGTCTTGAAGTCTGATCGACATGTGACAGCAACCAGATTTCCCGAGTTGGGGGTCTAGCGCCACCATCCAGTTCTACTTCTCGAAATCGCGGATCGTTAGAGACAATCGCACTTGGAAGCAACGTTTTCCCAATCCCCGCCGCAACAGCTTGCATCCCGGTCTCGATATCCGCGATTTTCAGATTGGCACGCAAATTGGAGGGCTTCGCAGCGTTTTCGAGCCAACGTGCTTGCGGTAAATTCAAATGTGCGTCGTCATAGGTGATCCAACCCAGATCACTATCTCGGGTCGATGAGAGTGAGCTTGCTGCGTAGGCTGCGAATGATAACTCGCCCAGCTTTTGCGCTTTGGTTCGCAATCCTCCGGCATGCGGGCGCGCGAAGCGCACCGCAAGATCGGCCTCGCGCTTGGACAGATCCAAATTGTCAGAAGTTGGAACCAACTCAACGGTCAGGCACGGGTGCAAACGTGCCAAGGCTGCCATGCCAGGCACCAAAAAATGGTTCACGACAAACGGCACCGAACTGATGCGGACGCTACCCGAGACCTTACGCGCGCAATCACCTGACATTTCTCCGATTGTAACATTCTCTGCCTCGATGGATTCAGCATGAGTCAGGATTTGCAGCGCCGCATCTGTCGGCTCGTATTGTCCGTTGGCACTGCGCAAGAACAAATTGGTTTCTAGCGCCTGCTCCAGAGCCTTGATCCTGCGGGCAACCGTCGTTTCGCTGACACCGAGCGCGCGTCCTGCGCGTGCAAGCTTTCCTTCGCGGCGAAGGGCCAGAAGATACTTGAGATCGTTCCAATCATGATCCTGCATTTTTGCAGGTTAAGCTGTCATTTTTACTGGCTCAACTTTCGATTTTGATGTGGCAGTCTATTTGGGCACGCAACTCAGTGGAGGTTCAAAATGAAATTCATTATCCTTTTCGAAGATGCACCAAATGCCGACCCCAACATACGCAAAACACATATGTCAAAGCATCTGGATTTTCTTGAGTGGAACTCCGACAAGATCGAAGCAGCCGGCCCTTTGTCAGATACAAACGAGCAAGGGCGCGATGGTTTGTGGATCATTGAGGCGGGCTCAGAGAGTGATGTAGATCAACTCGTTCACGAAGATCCATTTTGGTCGACAGGTCTCAGAAAGTCTTACTCGATCATCAAATGGAAACAGGTTTATGCGAATGGCATGAGGCAGATCGAACCAAGCTGACGCATTGCACCGTGCAGGGTGTAACACCGTTTGAGGCAATCGTCGCAACAAAGCGCTTCGCAGCGCACCACCCTTGCGTCTAAAGAGACGCGAACCGATGTGAAAGGCGAGCCATCTCTCGCTCAATCCCAAACGGTGCGTTCAGGATGAACATCCCTGAACCGACCATCCGGTGCCCCTCGCGTGCGGGTGGAAATCTCACTTCGTGAAACACGGTCTTCGGGTAGTTTTGCGACCTTAGCGCCTCGATCATGGAAGCGTGGCGCCCATCGGTCAGGATCGGGTACCACAAGGCGATTACACCCACATTCCATTTGCGATGGAATTTAGTGATGAGCCCCGGCAGGCGTGCATAGTCGGCTTTCACCTCGTAGCTGGGATCAATCAGCATCAGCCCACGCCGCGGGGTCGGCGGCAGCAGGGATTGCGCCAGTTCAAATCCATCCTGCTGATAGGTCTTCGCCCCATAAGATGACACTGTCAAAGACAGGGCCGCAAACTCCTGCGGGTGCATCTCTGCGAAATGCAGCGCGTCCTGATCCCTCAGCAGTTGCGCCGCGATCAAGGGTGACCCGGGATAGGCCGGCGCACCATGTCGCGCCTGTGTCGTCTGCAGCACCTGG
Source organism: Ruegeria sp. I1 (assembly GCF_056532675.1). Lineage (NCBI taxonomy): Bacteria > Pseudomonadati > Pseudomonadota > Alphaproteobacteria > Rhodobacterales > Roseobacteraceae > Ruegeria > Ruegeria sp. I1. The sequence continues at coordinate 208,353 of NZ_JBQFNM010000004.1, forward strand.
GTCATCGGATGATCAGCCCCGAACCATGCCTCACGCCGAGCACGCTCGATCCCGGCTGCTGCTTCGCCGGTTCGAACCGCTTCTTCCGCGTCCAACTTGTACAGACCGCGCCCGGAATGCGTTTCGATATAGCTGATCGGCTTGTCCTTGCGGGTCAGATATTGCAGCACCCACGCCAACAAAGCGTGCTTTTGTACATCAGCCAGATTTCCAGCGTGGTAAATATGTTGATATGAGAGCATTTTGCCTTCTAAAGTCCCTATCAATGAGGCGAAAAGGTGCTGATTGTCGCGGAATCAGCCCTTTTACCGGGCGAGTTGGCACCCTATAAGTCATCCGTCCCGGAACCGTCGAGTCGCGGGCAGTAGAAAAACTGACATACAGGATCAGGGGAAACATGGGGATCTTAGGCAATCTGGGCGGCCTGTTCACTTCGGACATGGCCATCGACCTTGGGACAGCGAACACGCTGGTTTATGTCAAGGGTCGCGGTGTGATCCTGTCTGAGCCCTCCGTTGTTGCCTACCACGTCAAGGACGGGGTCAAAAAGGTTCTGGCCGTTGGCGAAGACGCCAAGCTGATGCTGGGCCGGACCCCCGGTTCGATCGAGGCCATCCGCCCGATGCGCGAAGGTGTGATCGCCGATTTCGACACCGCTGAAGAAATGATCAAGCACTTCATTCGCAAAGTGCACAAACGCTCGACATTCTCTAAACCCAAGATCATCGTCTGCGTCCCCCATGGCGCGACTCCGGTTGAAAAACGTGCGATCCGTCAGTCGGTTCTGTCTGCCGGTGCGCGCCGCGCCGGTCTGATTGCCGAGCCGATTGCGGCGGCGATTGGTGCTGGGATGCCGATCACAGATCCGACCGGAAACATGGTCGTAGATATCGGTGGCGGTACCACCGAGGTCGCTGTTCTATCGCTAGGTGACATCGTATACGCCCGTTCGGTCCGCGTGGGCGGAGACCGCATGGATGAGGCCATCATCTCGTACCTGCGCCGCCAGCAAAACCTGTTGGTGGGTGAATCCACAGCTGAACGGATCAAGACCACAATCGGCACCGCGCGCATGCCCGACGATGGCCGCGGCCAGTCGATGCATATCCGCGGTCGCGACCTGTTGAACGGCGTTCCCAAGGAAATCGAGATCAGCCAGGCTCAGGTTGCAGAAGCGCTGTCAGAACCTGTGCAGGCCATCTGTGAGGCCGTGATGACCGCCTTGGAAACCACGCCGCCCGATCTGGCAGCGGACATTGTGGACCGGGGCGTAATGCTGACGGGTGGGGGTGCTTTGTTGGGCGATCTTGATCTGGCACTGCGCGAACAGACCGGTCTGGCGGTGTCGATCGCCGATGAAAGCCTGAATTGTGTGGCTTTGGGCACCGGCAAAGCGCTAGAATACGAAAAACAGCTGCGCCACGCGATTGACTACGAAAGCTAAGGCGCGCACCCTTTGAGCATTGGGTGAATTCGGCACGAGCAGCACGGGAAGGTAACCTGTGGCAAAAGACCGATCACAGCGCGATGACTACACGGCCCCGCTGCGCCGACTGTTGCTGGGGATTGTCGTACTGTGCCTGCTGGGCATTTTCATTGTCTGGCGCATTGACAGCCCAAGGGTCGAACGGTTCCGCGCACAGGTGGTGGACGCTGTTGTCCCATCAATGGAATGGGCGATGGTCCCGGTCACGGCAACGGTCAATCTTGTTCGTGACTTTCAAAGCTACCAAAGCCTCAGCGAACAAAATCAAGAGCTGCGCAGCGAATTGCGCCTGATGCGGGCGTGGAAAGAGGCCGCGCTGCAATTGGAGCAGGAAAACGCGCGCCTTTTGGATCTGAACAATGTGCGTCTTGATCCGCGCCTGACTTACATAACCGGCGTTGTCATGGCCGACAGCGGCTCTCCGTTTCGGCAATCGGTTCTTTTGAACGTGGGCGCCCGGGACGGAATCGTTGATGGCTGGGCCTCGATGGACGGGATTGGGCTGGTGGGCCGCATCTCGGGCGTGGGGCCTGATACTGCGCGGGTCATTTTGCTGACCGATGCGTCCAGCGCGATACCGGCGACCATCCAGCCTTCTGGGCAAACAGCCTTGATTGCGGGTGACAACACCCCCGCTCCTGCCGTCGAGTTTCTGGAAAACCGGGAACTTGTGCGACCCGGGGACCGAGTGACTACGTCGGGGGACGGAGGCGTTTTCCCGGCCGGACTACTGATCGGGCAAATCGCGGAGGACCCGGGGGGCCGCTTGCGCGTGCGCCTGTCCGCCGATTTCGAACGGTTGGAGTTTCTTCGCGTTCTACGCTTCAACGCAGCCCCGACCATTCGGGATCCCGGCACTGTTGTCGGGCCAACACAGCCCGAAGCGGCCCTAACATCCGGGGAAGCCGGCGATGGATAGACCCGCCTCTTACAACTGGGCCATGCGCGGGCTTTATGTCCTGATAGCGTTTCTTGTTCTTTTCCTGCACCTGCTGCCACTGAACGCACAGCCGGATCGCTGGCCTTTTCCCGACATGATAATCGCGCTGACCTTTGCCTGGGTGCTGCGCCGCCCGGAATATGTTCCAACCTTGTTGATTGCCGCTGCGATGCTGATGGCCGATCTGTTGTTGCAACGACCTCCAGGGTTGCTGGCGGCTTTGGTCGTGCTTGGCGCCGCCTATCTGCACGGGGCCGCGTCGAGCATGCGAGATGCTGGGTTCGTCGGTGAATGGATATCCGTTAGCGTGGTCACTGCCGCAGTCTTTCTCGGCAATCGTATTATCTTGGCGATCGTGTCGATCGACCAAGCAGCCTTCGGGTCCGTTTTGTTCCAGTTGATCGTGACGATAGCAGCCTATCCTGTGATCGTCCTTCTCAGCCAATCCGTGTTCGGCGTACGCAGGGTATCAGCAGCGGATGCAAGTGTTGCGGGGGCGCGGGCATGAAGCAACGCAATCCCAAGGCGCAAGGCCTCGCCTATAAACGCCTCCCACGCCGAGCCTTGATTTTGAGCGGGTTGCAGGCCGCCTTCGTCGGCGGGCTGGCCGCGCGAATGCGGTTCATGCAAGTCGAACAGGCCGATCAGTACCGGCTTTTGGCTGAAGAAAACCGCATCAACCTCCGCCTGATCCCACCGACACGTGGCCGAATCTATGACCGCAACGGTCAGATCATCGGGCAAAACACGCCATCATATCGCATCGTTATCGTTCCCGAAGACGCAGGTGATCTGGACAAGGTGATCGCCAAACTATCCAACTTGATCCCATTGACCGAGGACGAGATCGAGCGCGCCAAGACTGAGATACGCCGCTCGGCTCCGTTCTTGCCAGTTACTCTGGCGGATCAGGTGACGTGGGAGGACATCTCGAAGGTCGCGGTGAACGCACCTGCCCTTCCTGGCGTGACACCCGAGGTGGGCTCGACCCGGCAATATCCCAGATACGAGGATTTCGCCCATATCGTCGGTTATGTTGGCCCGGTCAGTGACTATGACCTCAGCCAGATCGAAGACCCCGAACCGGTGCTGCGCATCCCCCGGTTCCAGATCGGCAAGGTCGGATTGGAGGCAAAACAGGAGATCTCGCTGCGTGGTCGGGCTGGGTCCAAACGGGTTGAGGTCAACGCGACGGGCCGTGTCATGCGCGAGTTGGATCGGCAGGAGGGTCAGCCGGGTGCCGACCTGCAATTGTCCGTCGACGCAGACCTGCAACAATACGCACAGGCCCGGCTGGCCGGGGAAAGCGCCGCCGCTGTTGTGATTGACTGTGAAACCGGCGATCTGCGCGCCATGGCCTCTGCCCCCAGCTTCGACCCCAATCTGTTCGTGCGCGGTATCTCGGTCGCAGATTATCAGTTCCTGACACAGGACAAGTATCGCCCGCTGGCTAACAAGACAGTTCAGGGCACTTATCCGCCTGGGTCGACTTTCAAAATGGTCACCGCACTGGCCGCACTAGAAGCTGGTGTCGTAGGCCCCGGAAATACGGTCTATTGCCCCGGCCATCTGAAAGTCGGCAGCCGCCGCTTCCACTGCTGGAAACGCGGCGGTCATGGAATGGTGGACTTGAATACATCTCTGAAACGCAGCTGCGACGTGTATTACTACGACGTGGCGATCAAGGTCGGCATCGACAAAATCTCTGAGATGTCCAACATCCTTGGCCTGGGAATCAAGCATGACATCCCCATGTCCGCCGTGCGCGCCGGACTGGCGCCCAATCAGGCATGGAAACAGCGGGTCCATGGCGAGGAATGGCTGATCGGTGATACGGCCAATGCGTCCATCGGGCAAGGCTTCATGCTCGCCTCACCGATGCAACTGGCCGTGATGACTGCACGGATCGCCACTGGACGCGCCGTTGCGCCCCGGCTGGTGCGGTCGATCAACGGGGTCGAACAGCCCTCGGGCGCGGGTGAAGCGCTACCGATCAGCCCCACCAACCTGCGCTACATTCGCGAGGCAATGTGGTCGGTGTCGAACGACCGACGCGGGACGGCCTATCGCAGTCGGATTATCGCCGAAGATTTCCGTATGGCGGGCAAGACCGGCACCAGCCAGGTCCGTAACATCACCAAGGCCGAACGGGCCGCTGGGGTGATCCGCAACGAAGACCTGCCCTGGGAACGGCGCGATCACGCCCTGTTCGTCAGCTTTGCACCCTATGACAATCCCAAATACGCGATTGCCGTGGTGGTCGAACACGGTGGCGGCGGATCAAAAGCCGCAGCCCCGGTCGCGCGGGACATCATGCTGCAGGCGCTCTACAAAGGCACCCCGCCGCTTGAGGCGTATCCGGTTGCCGACCGCGACCGCATCAAGGAACAGCAAAAGAGGCTTGAAGGCGATCGTCGCCCCAAAGCGCGTCCTGACGAAAAGGACCGCGCATGAGCTATCTTGAGTACAACGTCAAATCCACGCCATCGGGGCTTCGCAAGTTTCTATACATGAACTGGCCCCTGACGCTGTTGTTGATCAGCACGGCCAGTGCCGGCTTCCTGATGCTGTATTCCGTCGCTGGCGGATCATGGCTGCCTTGGGCCGAACCTCAGATGGAGCGGTTTGGTCTGGGCCTCACGGTCATGTTCATCGTCGCACTTGTGCCGATCTGGTTCTGGCGCAACATGTCAGTGCTGGCCTATCTGGGTGCTGTTGCGCTGCTGGTTTTTGTTGAGTTGTTCGGCACGGTTGGCATGGGTGCGCAACGCTGGATCGATCTGGGGTTCATGCGGCTGCAACCCTCAGAGGTCATGAAAGTCACACTGGTCATGCTGCTGGCGGCCTACTATGACTGGCTGCCGTCGCACAAAACCTCGCGCCCGCTTTGGGTGATCCTACCGGTGATCCTGATCCTGATCCCGACTTTCATGGTTTTGCGGCAACCGGACCTTGGAACCTCGATCCTTCTATTGGCCGCCGGTGGTGGATTGATGTTTCTGGCTGGTGTGCACTGGGCCTACTTCGCCGCTGTGATCGCGGCGGTCGTTGGCCTGATTGCGACCGTGTTCAACAGTCGGGGGACCGAGTGGCAGTTGCTGAAAGACTATCAGTTCCGCCGCATTGATACGTTTCTGGATCCCTCCACCGACCCTTTAGGCGCGGGCTATCACATCACCCAATCAAAAATCGCTTTGGGTTCGGGCGGATGGAACGGTCGGGGATTCATGCAAGGCACCCAGTCGCGCCTGAATTTCCTGCCCGAGAAGCATACCGATTTCATCTTCACCACACTGGCTGAAGAGTTCGGCTTTGTCGGCGGGATCACCCTGTTGGTGCTCTATGCGCTGATCCTGATTTTTTGCATGGTCACTGCGCTCTCGACCAAAGATCGGTTCTCGTCCCTAGTGGTGCTGGGGATTGCGCTGAACTTCTTCCTGTTCTTCGCAGTCAACATGTCGATGGTGATGGGACTGGCCCCGGTTGTGGGCGTACCGCTGCCAATGGTCAGTTATGGAGGATCAGCCATGCTGGTACTGATGGCCGCTTTCGGTATTGTCCAAAGCGCGCATATCCACCGCCCCCGCTAATCTGAAAGGCCCCTCATGACCGTCAACGTCCTGTTCTCTGCGCGCCCTGAATTGTGGCCGGTCTATGAGCCGCTTTTGTCTCAGGGTCTGGCCGAAGCCGGATTGGACGTGTATCTGGCCACAGATATCGAACCCGATCAGGTGGACTATGTCGTCTACGCGCCAAATGACGGCCTGCTGGACTTCAAACCCTATTCTCGGCTGAAAGCCGTCCTGAGCCTTTGGGCCGGGGTCGAAAGCATCGCCGACAACGAAACCCTGACCGTTCCATTGGCCCGTATGGTGGATCACGGATTGACTCAGGGCATGACTGAATGGGTCGTTGGCCACACCTTGCGGTATCATCTGGGCATGGACACCCATATCAGCGAACAGGATGGCGTGTGGACCCCAATAGCGCCCCCCCTTGCGACCGAGCGCACGGTCTGCGTGCTGGGGTTGGGAGAGTTGGGTCAAGCAGCAGCGCAGGCGTTAGCCGCGCTCAACTTTCACGTTTTGGGGTGGAGCCGTACCGAGAAAGACATTCAAGGCGTAACCTGTCTGTATGGAACAGAAGGTTTGCGAACCGCCTTATCGCAATCCGAGATCGTCATACTGCTGTTGCCGGACACGCCCGCGACTGAGAATACCCTGAATGCCGTGACTTTGGCACTAATGCCGACTGGGGCAAAGATCATCAATCCGGGACGCGGCCCTTTGATCGATGACGACGCCCTGCTGGAGGCGCTGAACACCGGGCAAGTCGGACACGCGACGCTGGACGTGTTCCGCATCGAGCCACTGCCACCCGAACATCCCTATTGGGCGCATCCAAACGTCACCGTCACCCCGCATATCGCATCCGAGACCCGGCCCGTTACCGCGGCACAGGTGATCTGCGAGAACATCCGTCGCGGCGAGACCGGTAAACCCTTGGTGCATCTGGTGGACCGCCAGTTGGGATACTGACGGCCCGGACAGGTCAGGCTACGATCAACCCGCGCCCTTTCAGCAAAGCCTCGACACCCGGCAGGCGGCCCCGGAAGGCCAGATACAGATCCTCGGCCTCGCGCGAGCCGCCGGTGGAGAGGATATTCTCTTCCAGCGCCTTGGCGCGTTCGGGGTCAAAGGCCCCTCCGGCCTCTTCGAATGCGGCGAAGGCGTCGGCATCCATGACCTCGGACCACATGTAGCTGTAGTAGCCCGCGCTGTACCCGTCGCCCGCAAAGACATGGGCAAAATGTGGGGTGGCGTGGCGCATCCCGATGGCCTTTGGCATGCCGATTTCGGCCAGAACCTCTGCCTGCTTGGCCATCGGATCCGCCGGGGCTGCGCCTTCGTGAAACGCCAGATCAACCAAGGCCGAGGCCACATATTCGACCGTCTGGAACCCTTGATCGAAATTGGCTGCCTTCAGCACCTTCTCCAACATCGCCTGAGGCATCGGCTCACCCGTCTCAGCATGGGTGGCGTATTCCGCCAGAACCTCGGGCACTTCCAGCCAGTGTTCATAAAGCTGGCTGGGCAGTTCGACGAAATCCCGCGCGACGGACGTGCCCGAGATGCTTTCATAGGTCACATTCGACAGCATCTGATGCAGCGCATGACCGAACTCGTGGAATAGAGTTCGCGCATCGTCATAAGATAGCAGTGCGGGATTACCCTTGGCGAAGTTGCACACGTTGATCACGACGGGCGCTTGTTCTTCGGGGAACTTCGCCTGCGCGCGCATGGCGCTGCACCACGCGCCGGACCGTTTCGAGCCTCGAGCGAAGTAATCACCAATGAAAACCGCCACATGTCGCCCGTTGCGTGTTACCTCCCACGCCCGGCAATCGGGGTGATAGAGGGGCACGTCGAGCGGCGCGAACTCCAGCCCGAACAGACGGTTGGCGCAAGCAAACGACGCCTCGATCATCCGGTCGAGTTGCAGGTACGGTTTCAGCGCCGCCTCATCCAGATCATGCTCGGCCTTGCGGCGCTTCTCGGCATAGTAGCGCCAGTCCCAGGCCTCCAGCGGGCCGTTCACGCCATCGTCTTGCATCATACCGGCCAGAATCTCAGCATCCGCATCTGCGCGGGTTTTGGCGGGTTCCCAGACCTGCATCAACAGATCGCGCACGCGGTCGGGCGAGCGGGCCATCTCGGTTTCCAGTTTGAAATCCGCAAAGCTGTCATAGCCCAGCAGCTTGGCGCGTTCTTCCCGCAGGGTCAGGATTTCGGCTGCAATCTCGCGGTTGTCGGTCTCGTTCCCATTCGCCCCTCGCGCAGCCCAAGCGCGATAGGCTATTTCCCGCAGGTCGCGGCGGGATGAGAATTGCAGAAACGGCACAATCAATGAGCGGGACAGGGTCACAACCGGCCCGTTCGCACCCTTTTCCTCACCCGCAGCGCGCGCCGCAGCGATCACGAAATCGGGCAGACCGTCCAGATCATCCTCGGCCAGTTCCATGAACCAGTCACGCTCATCCGCCAGCAGATTCTGGGTGAAAGAAGTGCCCAACGATGCGAGGCGAGACTTGATCTCTTGCATCCGGGAATCGGCCTCACCCTCCAGCGCAGCACCGGCGCGGACAAAGCCGCGATGGGTCAGCATCAGAACGCGCGCCTGTTCATCGCTCAGGTTCAGATCATCGCGCCGCTGCCAAAGATCGGCCACCCGGTGGAACAAATCCTTGTTTGATGAAATGCCCGAGAAATGCGCCGAGAGCTTCGGTGAAAACTCCCGCTGCAATTCTTCGCGTTTCGGGTTGCTGTCAGCGCCCGCCACTGTAAAAAACACCGACAGGACCTTGTCCAACTGCTCACCCGCCGCTTCAAGCTCTTCGATTGTGTTGGCAAAGGTAGGCACGTCCGGGTTTCCGGCAATCGCGTCGATTTGTGCGTTGTGCGCGGCCATCGCTTCGTCCAACGCAGGTGCGAAATCCCCATCTGAAATCGCGCTGAACGGGGCGATCTCAAAGGGCGTGGTCCAGTCGGACAGGATCGGGTTGGTCATGCAGGTCTCCTTTGCCCCTCAAGCTATGTAGAGGGTCAGCAATGGTCCAGAGGGGGAGTGAATTTTGACGTCGAAACTAAGTCCCAACCTGTCCGCAAATCGGGCAATCGGCGCGTTTCGACAGGGTGATTTTGCGGCTTTCGCCATAGAGCGCGTCATAGATCAGCATCTCACCGCGCAGGAAGGCACCGGCACCTGTGATCACCTTGATCGCCTCAACCGCCATCATCGACCCGACCACGCCGGGCAGCGGCCCGATCACTCCAGCCTCGGCGCAGGACGGGGCGAGCCCGGCGGCAGGCGCTTCGGGGAAAATACACTGGTAGCAAGGACCTGCGGTTGCGGGATCAAAGACGCTCAATTGCCCTTCCCATTGCGATAGGGCGCCAGAAATCAGCGGTTTGCCCAGTTCAACAGCCGTTTTGTTGGCCAGATAGCGGGTATCGAAGTTGTCCGTTCCGTCGAGGATCAGATCGAAATCAGCGAACAGATCGGCCGCGATTTCTGCAGTCAGGCGGCGGTTGTATGGCAGTACCGTCACGTTCGGGTTCTGCGCTTCCATTGCCTGTTGAGCGGAAAAAACCTTGGGCATTCCGATATCGGAATCGCAGTGAATGACCTGCCGTTGCAGATTGGCGTTCTCGACGACATCGTCGTCGATCACCCCGATGGTCCCCACGCCCGCAGCGGCCAGATATTGCAGGGCCGGCGCACCCAGACCACCTGCGCCAATCACTAGCACGCGCGCCTGTTTCATCTTCTTCTGACCCGGTCCGCCCAACTCGCGCAATACGATGTGGCGGGCATAGCGATCGAGTTCTGTTTCCGAAAACCGATCCGTGCGCACCTGAGGGTCTTGTTCGGACGCGGATGTGACCCGGCTACGTAGGACCTTGATGATCTTGCTATAGCCCAGAACCAACCCGATGCATCCCGCCAGCATCAGCCACATCGCAGCAGATCCGCCTGTCGCCTCGCGCAGTGGGTTACCATCCGGCAGAACCAGCTGCGCTAGGATAACACCTAACAGAAGAACGCCCACTGAAGCCATACGCGCGCTGCGGGAAACGCCTGCGATATAACCTACGCCCCAAAGCCCAGCGGCAAGCAGCAGAACCAGCAGCATCAGCCGTGCCCGGTGGACCCGAACCCGCCTGATCCGCGTTCGGTTTCGCTGAGTACTTCTGCAAACTGGAAATCTGCCTGAACCACCGGAGCAACGACCAGTTGCGCAATGCGTTTGCCATGCGCAACTTCGAAACTCTCTTGCCCCGTGTTCATCAGGATCACACCCAGTGGCCCGCGATAGTCGCTGTCGATGGTACCCGGCGTGTTTGGCAGCGTGATACCGTGCTTCAGCGCAAGCCCGGAACGCGGCCTGACCTGTACTTCAAACCCCTCGGGAATCTCGATCCGTAGCCCCGTCGGGATCAGTGCACGCTGTCCCGGCTCCAGAGTGATTGAGACACCATCCGGCAGGTTTGCACGCACATCCGCCCCAGCCGCTCCGCTCGTCTCATAGGACGGCAACGCAACCGAGGCATCTGCACCGGCTTCGCGGATCACTCGGATTGCAACCATCATCGTACCTCTTTGTTCAGGGCTATGGGCATCAGTTGCCCAAAGCCTCAGCAATCTTTTCCGCCAGTCGCGCAGCAACCGCATCCTTGCCCATGCGCGGCCATTCTTCGGTACCGGCATCCGAAATCAGCAGAACTGCATTCTCTGTGCCGCCCATGATGCCGGTCTGGGGGCTGACATCATTGGCAACGATCCAGTCGCACCCCTTGCGCTGGCGCTTTGCCGTTGCATGCTCAAGAACGTCGTTGGTTTCTGCGGCAAAGCCAACAACCAGCATCGGACGTCCGTACTCCATATGTGAGACACGTTTTAAAATGTCCGGGTTTTCGGCAAACTCAAGCGCGGGCAAGCCATCCTGCGTTTTCTTCAGTTTCCTGTCCGAAGCGCTGGCCACACGCCAATCCGCCACAGCCGCGGCAAATACACCCGCATCCACGGGCATGGCCGCATCAACCGCGTCCGACATCTGCTGAGCCGTTTCAACACGCACAACCTGCACACCTTCGGGTGGCGGCACATCTGCGGGTCCGGTGACAAATGTCACGTCCGCCCCCAAGGCTGCCAAAGCCCGCGCCACCGCTGTACCCTGCGCACCCGAGGATCGGTTGGCGATGTAGCGCACGGGATCAATCGGTTCATGAGTAGGCCCCGATGTCACAAGGATACGTTTTCCTTGCAGCGGACCATCTGCCAGTTGCGCTTCGATAGCCGCAACAATCTCCAATGGTTCAGACATTCTGCCAGGGCCGTATTCGCCACAGGCCATATCGCCTTCGTTTGGCCCGACAAAACGCACGCCATCAGCCTGCAATTGCGCAAGATTGCGCTGAGTCGCCGGGTGATCCCACATCCGCACATTCATGGCGGGCGCGCACAATACAGGCGTATCCGTGGCCATCAATAGGGTCGAGGCCAGGTCGTTCGCCAATCCCGCCGCCATCTTGCCGATCAGATCCGCCGTCGCCGGGGCGACCACAAGCAAATCGGCAGAGCGCGACAGCTGAATATGGCCCATCTCAGCCTCATCTGTCAGATCAAACAGGTCGCGATAGCATTTCTCGCCCGCCAAGGCAGACACGGACAAAGGTGTGACGAATTCCTCGGCAGCGCGGGTCAGAACTGGCGTCACGGCAGCGCCACGCTCTTTAAGGCGGCGGATCAGGTCCAGCGACTTGTAGGCCGCTATCCCTCCGCCAATGATCAGCAGGATACGTTTGGAAGCCAGCATGTTCAGCCTTTCCCGTTCTGGTCGGCGCTGACATTAGGCAAGGCCACGGCGTTGTACCAGCGGTTAATTCTGCACTTCAAAGGCTTGGCAGGGGTCTTCGCGATCTACTGCTGGGCTATCGATGACCACATCAAAGGTTCCTTCGATCTGCCCGTCTTCTGATTGGCCAAGGACAAAGACCTTCAATCCGGGACGTAGGCGAGACAAGAAGGTGGGGATGCCGCGATCCTTACGTGCATGACCGTTGCCAGTGATCACAGCCACGGGCCCACCGGTATCGTCCATTGCTTGCAGGATTGCGCGAGTCAGAACCGCATCGCGCAGGCGTTGAATCGCAACCATCTGCGGCAGCATCTGATCGGGCAAAGCATTACAATGAGCTGCAAGCTGATCCGCTTCGCGCGCCGCTTGTTCCTGCGCAGGCAGCGGCACCGTCAAACCATAGCGCGCCGCATCTGCACCCAGCGCGGTTGCCGCGCCGCGATCCATAGCAGCACGTGCTGCGGCGCGCGGCACCATCGCACCGTAAACCGGTGCGTCTGTGGCCTGGAAAATAGGATAATACATGCTGAGCGGCGGCCAGCCCGTTTCTGCCCAGCGCAGAATACGGCCCAGCTCTTCCGGGTTCGAGGCCGCCGTCTGAGCCAAACGTTGTGCGCCCTCTTCGGTGACCATTTCCCAAACGACAGCAGAAGGGGCAATCACCTCAATCGCCTCGGTCTGAACCTTGTGATGGTCCGGATTGTCATGAATCTCACCCAATATCACGACATCCGCTGCCTGCATCGCAGCAATCACGTCGTCAGGGATAAGGTGAGCAGCAATACCCGGGCGCGCCGGGATTGCCGTAACTGTCAGAGCAAAAAGAAGAATCGCAAATCGTGTCATGCGATGAAGTGTTGCACCTCACGCGATTGGGCTTCAAGGTTCTTACGCATCTTCGTGAAGGCGGCAGCCTCAAGCTGGCGCACGCGTTCCTTTGATAGACCAAGCTCGTCACCCAAGCTTTCAAGAGTTCGTGCCGGTTCCCGCAGCTTGCGTTCACGCACGATGAACCTTTCCCGATCATTCAGCGACTTCATCGCAGTCAGCAACCATTCGCGCAATTGCTCGGTATCATGGCTGTGTTCTACTGCTTCTGCAGCCTGCTCTCGATCATCTTCCAGCGCGTCAATCCACTCGCGTCCGTCCTCATCGGCAGATTGCACCGCATTGAGCGAGAAGTCCGACCCGGACAGGCGACCTTCCATCATCTCGACATCGCGCAGCGGTACACCAATCTCGGTCGCGATCATCTGGTGCAATTGATGGCGGTCCAACTCAAGACCCTCGGTTGCGGCCTCACGCTCCAGCCGCGCCTGAACACGGCGCATATTGAAAAACAAGGATTTCTGGGACGAGGTCGAGCCGGTGCGCACCATCGACCAGTTGCGCATCACATAGTCCTGAATGCTGGCCTTGATCCACCAGACCGCGTATGTCGAAAAGCGCACGCCCCGGTCGGGGTCGAACTTGTCGGCGGCTTTCATCAGGCCCAAACCGGCCTCTTGGATCAGATCGTTCATGGGCGCGCCGTAGCGCTTGAACTTAGCCGCCATCGAAATAGCTAACCGCATATAGGCGGTGATCAAACGGTGCAGGGCTTGTTCATCGCGTTGGTCTCGCCATGCATAAGCCAGCTTTAATTCAGTCTCCGCGTCAAGCAGTTCCGCCTTCATCGCTCGCCGGGACATCGAAAAGTCGGTCGCGTTGTCAAGTGCCATGAAACTCTCCCTATTTGATATTCGATGGCCGGGCTTGCCTTGCCGACCTATGGTCGATACGCAGAACCCAACAGACCGGATCACTTGAAAGGTAAGAATTGTGCTTCCCGATTTAACCTTTGTTCTGGGTGGGGCTGCATCGGGAAAGTCCGCCTTTGCCGAACAACTGGTTGTTTCATCGGGCAAAAGCCGCGTTTATCTGGCCACTTCACAAGTGTTTGATGATGAGATGCGCGCGAAAGTCGATCACCATATCGCGCAGCGTGGGCCGGATTGGCCAACGGTCGAGGCCCCGCTGGATCTGGCACCTGTATTGGCTGATCTAAACCCCGAACAGATCTGCTTGATCGATTGCGCCACCATGTGGCTGACCAATCACCTGTTGGCTGAGAGCGATCTGCATACTGCGCAGACTGACCTACTACAAGCCGTTAAAAACTGCCCGGCCCAGATCATCATCGTATCGAACGAGGTGGGGCACGGAATCGTCCCCGAAAACACTTTGGCCCGCCGGTTTCGTGAGGCACAGGGCCGATTGAACATCGCCTTGGCGGCACAGGCAGAGTTGGTGGTTCAAGTGACAGCAGGTCTACCGAGTGTTCTGAAAGGCGCACTGACGTGACGCGGTTGCATCTGGTCCGGCATGGCCCAACCCATGCCAAAACCATGGTCGGGTGGTCAGATCTTCCCGCTGATCTCAGCGACACCGCCGCCCTGAAGCGGCTGCATGACTATTTACCTCATGACGCCGTCGTTGTCTCATCAGACCTGTCGCGCGCCGTTGATACCGCATCCGCTATTCAAGGCACGCGTGCACGCCTGCCGCATCATCGTGATCTGCGAGAGATCAATTTTGGCGCATGGGAGTTGCGCGGTTTCAAAGAGATCGAGGCCGAGGACGCTGAACTGGCTTTTGCTTATTGGGACAATCCCGGTGACGTGCGCCCACCAGACGGGGAAAGCTGGAACGAGGTCCGCGCGCGCGTCGACCGCGCTGTTGACGCCCTGATCGCGAATCAACATGGCCGCGATATTGTGATCGTCGCCCATTTCGGGGTGATCCTGACGCAGGTTCAGCGGGCACTTGATCTGGACGGACAACAGACTTTTGCCCATCGTTTCGACAACCTGTCCGTCACCCATTTGACCTTTGAGGGAACAGGCTGGTCCGCAGGGGCGATCAATCACCGTCCGTGATCCCACTGCGCACAAATCACTGATTTACCAAACGCCGACCCGACGCCATCGTGGGCCCATGACCTATGATCTCTTTATCGGTGACAGGCTGTTTTCCAGCTGGTCCTTGCGTGGTTGGCTAATGCTGGAAAAGTTTGGCCTGCCCTATCGAAACCATATGATCGGGCTGTATTCCGGCACGATGGCGCAGGATATGCAGACCATCGCACCTGCGCGCCTTGTGCCCGCCTTGCGCATGCCCGACGGAACGGTCGTGGGTGAAAGCCTGGCGATGGCCGAAACGCTGGCTGAATGCCATCCGGATGCCGGGCTCTGGCCAAAAGATGCGGCAGAACGGGCGACAGCCCGGTGGCTCTGCGCCGAGATGACCGCCGGCTTCAGCGCCTTGCGTGAAGATTGCCCCATGCAGTTGAAACACACCTGGCAAGACTTCAACCCATCAGAGGATACGCTGGCAGATTTGGAGCGTGTTGAAACGCTGTGGGTTCATGCCCGCCAGATATCCGGGGCTGCAGATGGCCCATTGTTCGGAGCCTATTCACTTGCGGATGTGTTCTACACCCCGGTCGCGGCAAGGATTGTGGGCTATGGTCTGCCGGTGTCTGCTGCCAATCTCGACTATTGCCACTTTCTGCTTGGCCAGACCTCGGTACGGCAATGGCGAGCCATGGGACTGACAGTTGAGTACGATCCATTTCCCTACAATCATGGCTCCGTTTCTTCGCCCTGGCCCATCGGTGGCATATCAACCGCCAAAACTGTCGAAACCGGCCCCTCATTGAACGCGCACTGCCCGTATTCCGAGGAACCGGTGACGGATTTTCTGGAACTCGATGGGCAATGCTGGGGTTTCTGCAACGCATTCTGCCGCGATAAAACTGCCGCAGACCCCGAGGCCTGGCCAAAATTCATCGCCATGCGAGACGTCGTTAACGATTCCTAAACCGCAACCATGGCAGCAACGTCCTGTTAACCAAGAACAGGATTGCCATGGTCGCCCGCGCCCATACCGTTGCGTTTCAAGGGGTTGATGCCCGCCCAGTTGAGGTGCAATGCGCCGTTTCGCCCGGACTGCCGGCATTTTCCATCGTGGGTCTGCCCGACAAGGCGGTCTCGGAAGCGCGCGACCGGGTGCGTAGCGCGCTCAGCGCTATGGCTATCGCGCTGCCTTCGAAACGGATCACCATCAACCTGTCCCCGGCGGATTTGCCGAAAGAGGGCAGCCATTTCGACCTGCCCATTGCCGTCGCATTGCTGTCAGCGCTTGAGATCATCCCCGCCGACGCGGCAGAAGGAACGGTCGCATTGGGGGAATTGTCGCTGGATGGGTCACTGGTTCCTGTTGTCGGGGCCCTGCCTGCCGCGATGACCGCCGCGTCCGAAGAACGCGCCTTGCTGTGCCCCCGCGCCTCCAGCGCCGAGGCGGCTTGGGTCGATGCAACCCAGGTGATCGGGGCTGGTTCATTGGGCGATGTTGTGCGCCACTTTTCGGGCCAGACGCCGCTTGCCGCCGCAAAACCGGGTGAGGTGACCCTTGCAGCCAACCCACGTGATCTGCGCGATGTTAAGGGTCAGGAACGGGCCAAACGCGCGTTGGAGATTGCGGCCGCTGGCCGACACCATCTGATCATGATCGGTACGCCCGGATCGGGGAAGTCTATGCTTGCGGCCCGCCTGCCCGGGATTCTTCCCCCATTGACCCCGATTGAGGCTTTGGAAACATCAATGATCCAATCCCTATGCGGGCTGTTAAATGAAGGTGGGATCAGCCGCACTAGGCCCTTTCGGGAACCACATCATACGGCCTCGATGGCGGCGATTGTTGGTGGTGGTAAGGGCGCGAAACCGGGTGAGATATCGCTGGCCCATAACGGCGTGCTGTTCATGGATGAGTTCCCCGAATTCCCCCGAACAGTGCTAGAGACCCTGCGCCAGCCGATTGAAACCGGCGAAGTCATGGTCGCCCGTGCCAATGCCCATGTGAAATACCCCTGCCGCTTCATGCTGATCGCGGCGGCAAACCCCTGCAAATGCGGATATTTGACCGACCCGTCCCGAGCCTGTTCGCGTGCACCCGGATGCGGTGAGGACTACCTAAACCGCATTTCCGGCCCGTTGATGGACAGATTCGACCTGCGGATCGAGGTGCCGCCGGTTGCATTCACCGACCTCGATCTGCCGCCCTCTGGTGACAGTTCAGCCACCGTCGCCGCACGCGTCGAACAAGCACGGGCGGTGCAGGCCGCCCGGTTCGAGGGCCACAGTTCAGTACGTCAGAACGCCGACGTCGAAGGCAAACTGTTGGAAGAAGTTGCCGCGCCAGATGCTGAAGGGAAAGAGCTGTTGCTTAAGGCCGCTGACCGGTTTGGCCTGTCAGCCCGCGCGTTTCACCGCATTCTGAGGGTCGCGCGCACCATCGCGGACCTCGAAGGAGCACCTGATATCCGCCGCCCTCACGTGGCCGAGGCGCTGAGTTTTCGCATCAGCGCCAAGGTGATGGCTTAAACTTTGGCCTCAATCGCCTGCCAGATCTTTTCGGCAATGTTCTCACCATTGAACCGTTCAAGCTCTTGTATGCCGGTCGGCGAGGTCACGTTGATCTCGGTCAGATAGTCGCCAATGACGTCGATGCCGACAAAAATCTGGCCCTTTTCTTTCAGAAGCGGGCCGATTGCAGCACAGATCTCCAGATCGCGTTCTGTCAGCCCGATTTTCTCGGGCCGACCGCCCACATGCATGTTCGATCTGGTCTCACCTTCGGCAGGAACACGGTTGATGGCGCCGACGGCCTCGCCATCCACAAGGATCACGCGCTTATCGCCATTTCTGACGTCGGGCAGGAATTTCTGCACAATCAACGGCTCACGCGAAAAGCCGGTAAACAGCTCATGCAGAGAGGTCAGGTTGCGATCACCCGCATCCAGCCGGAACACGCCCGCACCGCCATTGCCATACAGCGGCTTCAGGATGATGTCCTGGTGCTTGTCCTTGAACGCTTTGATAGTTTGCAAATCCCGCGCAATCGTGGTGGGCGGTGTCAATTCCGGGAAATCCAACACCAGCAGTTTTTCAGGATAGTTGCGCACCCAGAACGGATCATTCACGACAAGCGTCTGACCTTTGAGCCGATCAAGCAGGTGTGTCGACGTGATATAGTGCATATCGAACGGAGGGTCCTGACGCAGCCAAACGACATCGAAATCAGCCAGATCAACTTCGCGCTCTGGCCCAAGTATCGCCGGGTCGCCGGGGACGCGCTGAACCGTCATATCCTGACCCCATGCCGTGATCCTGCCTACTTGATAGGCCAATTGGTCCGGGCTGTAGAAGAACAGTTCATGACCTCTGGCCTGAGCCTCTTCCGCCAGGCGGAAAGAACTGTCGGCATTGATGTCCACGTCCCCAATCGGGTCCATTTGAAAGGCGATTTTCATGGCATGTCCCTCAACTTCATGCCAGATACATGGCCCAGCAGGCCGAGGGGTTCAATGGGGCTTACGCCTGCCCAAAGGCGTTTTCGATGATTTGAACAGCCCCCGAGTGATCAACCAGGGCGGCATCAAACCGGACATTCGTCAATTGCCCGCCTGGTTCATTTTTCAGAAACTGCGCGGCAGAGGCGCAAATTCGTTCCGTTTGCCGCCGCGTGATCCGGGCAGCGGCCCGGTCAAAACTGCTGCTTTTCTTCACTTCGATGAACACCAGCCCATTCGCATCACGTGCGATCAAATCAATCTCTCCACCTGCGCCGCGCCAGCGTCGATGCGCAATCGAATATCCGCGTCGTTCATAGTCCATCGCCACCTGCACTTCAGCGGCCCGACCGGAGTGATAAGAAACCGATCCCTGAACCGAGCGCTGCGCCATCTTATCCCTTTCCCAGTTTCAGGGCCTTTTGGTAGATCGGGCGGCGCGGCAGTTCGTACATTTGCGACACCAGATCCGCCGCATCCCGTACCGAATGGGTTTGCAAGGCCTGGATCAGTGCTTCTTCTACGTCAGACTCGTTAACGGTTTGCGAATGACTTCGATCCACCAGTAGAACAACTTCACCTTTGACGGACTGGCCCTCATAGGCGTTCGAAAGCTCACCCAAGCTGCCGCGCCGAACCTCTTCGAACTTTTTCGTCAATTCGCGGCAAAGCGCGGCTTGGCGGTCCGATCCCAGAACGTCTGCCAGATCAGACAGACACGCCGCCACACGCTTTGGCGATTCGTAAAAAACAAGCGTGCCGGGAATATTACGCAGCGCTTCGATACGACTGCGACGTGCGCCAGACGCATTTGGCAAAAATCCCGCGAAAAAGAACGCATCCGTAGGCAATCCGGCCAGCGTGAGCGCGGTTAAAACCGCCGACGGGCCGGGCGCGCAGGTCACGGTATAGCCGGCTTCGGATGCCTGCCGCCCCAGATCATAGCCTGGGTCCGCGATCAGCGGCATTCCAGCCTCGGACGCATAGGCCACTGAAAGCCCCTGGTCTAACGCATCCATGATCTTGCCGCGTGCTCCTGCACCGCTGTGATCGTGATAGGCCTGAATGCGCCGCCCCTCCAGTGGAACGCCATGAATCTCCATCAGTCTGCGCAGACTGCGCGTGTCTTCAGCTGCGATCATGTCGGCAGAGGCCAAGACGTCCAAAGCCCTGAGCGTAATGTCGCGCGCGGTTCCGATGGGTGTGGCAACAAAATACAGGCCCGCAGCCAATCTGGTCTTTTGGAAATTCAAAGCTGGACCCTCACCGCGTGACGTTTATTATCTCGGATCGACAGAACAGCGGCGTCGCGCGCTGCCGGATCAGGGAGTTTTCTTTTAGATGTTTACTGTTTGCAAGCCCGTAAGCAAGCTGGCGAAAGCCGCAGCGGCCCTGGCCATCGCAGCATTACTGTCAGCCTGTGAGCCCGGCGGCCTTGGCGGAGGTCCATCAATCGATACATCCGATCCCGTTCCGGTCGCCCTATTGGTGCCGCGCGGTTCAGGTCAGGCCGGAGACGCCGCATTGGCACAAAGCCTCGAAAATGCCGCTCGGCTTGCCATGTCTGATCTGCCGAACGTGAAAGTCGACCTTCGGGTCTATGACACGGCCGGAAATGCGGGCACCGCCTCGACAGTCGCGCAACAGGCTGTGGCAGACGGTGCAAAGATCATTATTGGCCCGGTTTACGCGCAGGCCGCAAATGCCGCTGGCTTGGCCGTGTTAAACAAAAACGTCAATGTCCTGTCTTTCTCGAACAATACCAGCATCGCCGGAGGCAATGTCTTTGTTCTTGGTCCAACCTTCCAGAACACAGCGAACCGGCTGGTGAACTATTCGGCCGCTCAAGGCAAAACCGGAACCGTGATCGTCTACAGCAACGACGCAGCCGGCCAGTTGGGGCAATCTGCAATTGCCTCTGCCTTAGGCAGCAGCCCGGTCAACAACGCGGGCAACGTATCCTATGACCGCTCGCAACAAGGGGTGATCAACGCGGTGCCGACCATCAAGGCCACCGTCGATTCTTCCGGTGCGGACTCGGTCTTCCTGACGGCGACAACAGCTGGGGCGTTGCCTTTGCTGACACAGCTTTTGCCCGAAACGGGCGTGTCCCCCGCCACAACGCAATTCATCGGCCTGACGCGTTGGGATATCCCAGCACAAACACTTGAACTGCCAGGGGTTCAGGGGGGCTGGTTTGCCCTGCCCGACCCATCCAAGGCGCAATCCTATCGTCAGCGCTATAACGCGACCTATGGCGAAGCACCGCATCCGATCAGCGGCCTGGCCTATGACGGGATCGCCGCCATTGGCGCGCTGGTTGCACAAGGCAAATCCAATGCGCTGACCGGAGCAGCCCTGACCCAGAACGCCGGATTCCAAGGCGTGGGCGGCATTTTCCGCCTGCGTCCGAACGGCACCAACGAACGCGGTCTGGCCGTCGCCACGATCCAGAACAAACAGGTGGTTGTGATTGACCCTGCCCCACAAAGCTTCGCTGGTGCCGGTTTCTGACCGGCCCGGCCTGATCACAGCGCCTGATGCTGAACTGATCTGCCCCGCCAACGACATTTTCGACAGCGCCAATGTGACGAAACACTTGGCAGCTGCATTTGAGACCTGCGCGGACAATACCGCCATGCGGGCAGAAACGGTGCGAATCCTGCGGGAGGCACAAAAATCCGGGCGCAAAGCGATTGCGGATGCCTTCGCGAAGCGCCCATTTGAGGCGCGCCCCTTGACGCGTTCCTATACCTACCTAACCGATCAGTTGGTGGGCACAGCAATGCGCGTGTCCAGCGAACGGCTGCACCCGCTTGCCACGCCTACGCAAGGCGAGAGGATCGCCGTTCTGGCGGTTGGCGGTTATGGGCGGGGCGAAATGGCCCCCGCATCCGACGTGGATCTGCTGTTCCTGACGCCCTACAAGATCACCGCCTGGGCCGAGAGCGTGATCGAATCCATGCTCTATATCCTGTGGGACCTGCGGTTAAAGGTCGGGAACTCCTCTCGCACGATCAAAGACTGCCTGCGCCTCGGGGCTGAGGACTTCACCATCCGCACAGCTATGCTGGAGCAACGCTATCTGGCGGGTGACAAGGCGCTGGCGGATGAGTTGGACAAACGGCTTAAATCCGAGCTGTTCAAAGGAACCGAGCGCGAGTTTATCGAAGCCAAGCTGCAAGAACGCGACGCCCGGCACCTGAAGCAGGGCCAGCGCTATATGGTCGAGCCCAATGTGAAAGAGGGCAAAGGCGGATTGCGTGACCTGCAATCGCTGTATTGGATCGCTAAGTATATCTACGGTGTCCAGGACGTGGCCGAACTGGTGCCTTTGGGGTTGTTCACACCCGAAGAATTCCAAACATTTGTCGAGGCCGAAGATTTCCTGTGGGCCGTTCGATCACATCTGCATCTAGTGACCGGCCGCGCAACTGAACAGCTGACTTTTGACCTGCAAGTCGAAGTGGCCGAGCGCATGGGATACAAAGACCGTGCCGGGCGACGCGCGGTTGAAGTTTTCATGCAGCGGTATTTCCGCGAAGCGACCCGCGTAGGCGAACTGACGCGAATCTTCTTGACCAAGCTGGAAGCGGCGCATGTGAAAGGTGCCCCGCTGCTGGAACGGATTTTCCGCCGGCGTCCTCAGGTCAAAGACGGTTACAAGGTTGTGCATGGGCGGCTGGACATTGCCGACCCGGATGCGTTTCTGTCTGACAAGGTCAATTTACTGCGCCTGTTTGAAGAAGGGCTGCGGACCGGCATGTTGATCCATCCCGACGCCATGCGCCTTGTTACGGCCAATTTGCACTTGATCGATGAAGACATGCGCAACGATAAAGAAGCGCGGCGCATTTTCCTGGACCTGATGCTCAAACACGGCAACCCCGAACGCGCCCTAAGGCGCATGAACGAACTTGGCGTGCTATCGGCTTTCCTGCCCGAGTTCGAGCCCATCGTCGCGATGATGCAATTCAATATGTATCACAGCTACACGGTGGACGAGCATACCATCCAATGCATCACGAACCTGGCTCAGATTGAACGTGGCGAATTGGTTGAGGCTTTGCCATTGGCCTCATCAATTCTGGAAGGCGGCGTCAATCGCAAGGTTTTGTATGTGGCGCTGTTGCTGCATGATATTGCCAAAGGGCGGCCCGAAGATCATTCGATCCTTGGGGCGCAAATCGCGCGCAAAGTGGCCCCACGGCTTGGGTTGAACAAGACCGAATGTGAAACCGTCGAATGGCTTGTTCGGTATCACCTGCTGATGTCAGACATGGCACAAAAACGCGACGTCTCGGACCCACGCACGGTGCGCGACTTTGCCAAGGCGGTGCAGACCGTCAAGCGGCTGGACCTGCTGACCGTGCTGACGGTGTGTGATATTCGCGGCGTCGGGCCAACCACCTGGAACAACTGGAAAGCCACCCTGCTGCGTGCGCTGCATGCTGAAACCAAACGTGCATTGGACACCGGACTGGAGGTCCTGAACCGCGCCAATCGTGGAGCCGAGGCGAAAAAGGCGTTGCGGGCCGAACTGGCCAACTGGACCAAGACAGACCTCAAGACAGAAACTGGTCGTCACTATGCGCCTTATTGGCAGGGTCTGCCTCTGTCGGCTCATGTCGAATTTGCCGAGATGTTGCGCGCGCTTGAGATCAGCGGCGATCCGGGGGCAATGGAAATTCGCCTACACCCGGATGAAGATCGTGATGCGACCCGCGCCTGCTTTGCGATGGGTGATCACCCCGGCATTTTCGCACGGATCGCCGGTGCGCTGGCATTGGTCGGTGCCAATGTCGTGGACGCGCGCAGCTACACCACCAAGGACGGCTATGTCACCGATGCGTTCTGGATACAGGATGCCGAGGGTCACCCATTCGAAGCTTCGCGCCTGCCGCGCCTAACGCAGATGATCCAGAAGACGCTCAAAGGTGAGGTGGTCGCCGGTGAAGCACTGAAATCCCGCGACAAGATCAAGAAACGCGAACGCGCCTTCAACGTGCCGACCCATATCACCTTCGACAACGAGGGTTCCGAGATTTACACGATCATCGAGGTAGATACCCGTGATCGGACAGGGCTTTTGTATGATCTGACCCGTACGCTTGCTTCCTCGAACGTCTATATCGCCAACGCGGTGATCGCGACCTATGGCGAACAGGTTGTGGATACTTTCTATGTGAAAGATATGTTTGGCCTGAAGTACCACTCGGAAAGCAAGCAACGCGGGCTTGAGGCAAAGCTGCGCAAAGCCATCACCGAAGGCGCCGAGCGCGCGGTCTCATGAAGCAAATCCGGTTGTTTTCGGGCCTGTTTACGGTTGGGTTCTGGACCCTGGCCAGCCGTATCCTTGGGTTTTTGCGAGAGATTCTGCTGACCGCCTATATCGGCCCCGGACCGGTGATGGACGCGTTTGTCGCCGCGTTCCGCCTGCCCAACATGTTCCGCAGGTTCTTTGCCGAAGGGGCATTCAACGCGGCCTTTGTACCGATGTTTTCGAAACGGCTGGAGGGCGATGAAAACGCCGAAGGGTTCGCGCAGGATGCCTTTAATCTACTAGGTGCCGCCGTACTGGCACTGGTTGGTCTGGCCATGGTGTTCATGCCCGGCCTTGTTTGGCTAACGGCAGAAGGGTTTTATGGAGACCAAAGGTTCGATCTGGCCGTTGACTATGGCTATGTCGTCTTTCCTTACATCCTTTTTATGTCTCTGGCGGCATTGTTCTCGGGTGTCCTGAACGCAACCGGGCGCTTTGCAGCCGCCGCTGCAGCCCCCGTTTTGCTGAACATTTTTGCGTGTACGGCCCTGATTTTCGGCGCGCTATCCGGGGGTGAGGTCATTCGCTGGCTGATCGCAGTGATCCCTGTTGCTGGTGTCGCACAACTGGCACTGGTCTGGGTAGCAACGGAACGGGCCGGCATCCGCATTCGCCCCGGCGTACCCCGACTTAGCCCCGAGATGCGCAACATGGTTCGCATCGCCATACCGGCGGCTTTGGCGATGGGTGTCACACAAGTCAATCTGGTGGTTGGACAATTGGTTGCTTCAAAAACCGAAAAAGCCGTCAGTTGGCTTTTTGCGGCAGATCGGCTGTATCAACTCCCCTTGGGCGTTGTGGGGATTGCTATCGGTATCGTCCTGCTGCCTGATCTGTCCCGACGCCTGCGCGCGGATGACAAAGATGGCGCACGCAACGCCTTTTCTCGCGCGGGGGAGTTTATGCTGCTGCTCACGCTGCCCTCGACCATCGCCTTTTTGATCATCCCAATCCCACTGGTCTCGGTCCTGTTTGAACGGGGCCAATTCAGCGCCGAGGATACCGCCGCCACGGCGCTGGCCGTTGCCGTCTATGGCGTCGGGCTTCCCGCTTTCATGCTGCAGAAACTGCTGCAACCCTTGTTCTTTGCGCGCGAGGATACGCGGTCGCCCTTTCGCTATGCCGTCGTCGCCATGATCATCAACGCGGCTTTGGCCTTTGGGCTCTATCCGCTGGTCGGATGGATTGCGCCCGCTATTGCCGCCTCTGCCGCTGGATGGGCCATGGTCGCCTTACTGGCCATCGGCGCGCGCCGCATGGGCGATGAGGCGCGGTTCGATGATCGGTTCAAACAACGGGCATGGCGGATTGGGGCGGCTTCGGTTGGGATGGGTGTCGTGTTGTTTGCTGCCATCCAGTTGTTTGGTTGGGCCTTCGCGTTGGCAGGCTGGCGTTATCTTGCCCTATTGGGTCTGATCAGCGTCGCAGCCGTAACGTATTTTGTGCTTGGACACCTGTTGGGGGCTTTCAAGCTGGCCGAGTTCAAACGCGCCTTGCGACGGTCCTGATCAATCCCGCCGAATGCGGCCTCTGATCCGGGCCCAACCACCTGGTGCCAGAAAGAATGACAATCCGAACCCGGTGGCAAACCCGGCCAGATCGGCGATCCAATCCGGCGCACCGCCAAAGATCAATCGAAACAGAAACTGAATTCCCATCAGCACCGCAATCAATTGAAACGCCCTAGCCTGGTTCTCGCCCACCAAAGAAAGCTTACGCCACAAAAGCCATGTGAACGCTCCGATCAAGCCGTAGACTGATGGAAACCCGCCAACCAGATACGCGCCAGGAGCCAGGATCAACGCATAAACCACAGCTGCGCCGACACCAGACAGCACAAAGATGAGCAACATCGCAACGCTGCCAAACACTTCGGCAACCATCTTGCCCATCGCTAGAACGAAGACGCAAACAAAGACGGATTGCGTGAAGTTGAACGAGACAAACGGATAGGTGATCAGACGCATTAGATAGTCGGCGCGCCACTGCCCTGTCTGCAACATCCGGTCAAACTGGCTGACAAAGAACGAATAGCTGTCTATCGCCTGCGTGCGCCAGCCTATGGCCCCAGGCCCGCCGATCAGGCCGCGTTCGCCCAGAATAAAAGCCAGCTCGATCCCCATGATGAACAGAACCAGCGCCACCACCACGGGCGGTAGCGGGTTCACGGCGGGTGTATAATGCTCACTGCTCATCTGCCGGGCCTTTCGCGGCTGTTGACGTCCCTTACCCTCATGGGTAAGCGACGAGGGCTGATTTTTCCAGACGGGAGTTCCTTTCGATGACCCAGACCCAATTCACGCCGCGCGTGTTTTCCGGCATCCAGCCTTCGGGCGGGCTGACCTTGGGCAACTATCTGGGCGCGCTGAAGCGCTTTGTGGATATGCAGGGGCCAGAGTTCGAAACCATCTATTGCATGGTCGACCTGCACGCGATCACCACATGGCAGGACCCCGCAGTGCTATCGCACAATACCCGCGAGCTATGCGCCGGGTTCATCGCGGCTGGCATTGATCCGGAACAATCGATCCTGTTCAACCAAAGCCAGGTGCCGGAACACGCGCAGCTTGGTTGGGTCTTCAACTGCGTCGCCCGGATGGGGTGGATGCAGCGCATGACTCAGTGGAAAGACAAGGCGGGCAAGAATACGCAGAACGCCTCGCTGGGATTGTTTGCGTATCCGTCGCTGATGGCGGCTGACATTCTGATTTACCACGCGACTCACGTGCCCGTGGGGGATGATCAGAAACAGCATCTGGAGCTGACGCGCGATATCGCAATCAAGTTCAACAATGATTTCGGCGTGGACTTCTTTCCGATCACAGAGCCGGTGATCGAAGGGGCAGCCACGCGGGTCATGAGCTTGCGGGACGGGTCCAAGAAGATGTCCAAATCCGACCTGTCAGATATGAGCCGCATCAACATGACGGACGATGCTGACACCATTGCGAAGAAAATCCGCAAGGCCAAAACGGACCCGGACGCTCTGCCATCGGAAGCTGACGGTCTGGACGACCGGCCCGAGGCACGTAATCTGGTCAATATCTACGCGGCCCTTTCGGATCAAAGCGTGGAACAGGTGCTTTCAGATGTGGGCGGCAAGCAATTCGGAGACTTCAAACCGATGCTGGCCGATCTTGCGGTCGAAAAGCTCTCGCCCATCTCGTCCGAGATGGCTCGATTGATGAATGATCAGTCCGAGATCGACCGCATCCTAGCCCGTGGTGCCGAACGCGCGCGAGAGATCACCGTGCCGATCCTGAGACAGACCTACGAGATCGTGGGAATGGTCGGCGCGTCGACGCGCTGATTGCACTGGACCTTCGCCTGACGCCCTCCTAGGTTTGCCCAAAGATTGGGAGGGCGTCATGGCAACGGGCAAAAACATCCGCACCTATTTCGAAGGGCAGTGGCATGATGGGGACGCGCCTATCATGCACGCGGCAGATCACGGTGCATGGCTGGGATCCTCTGTCTTTGACGGCGCGCGCTATTTCAACGGCATGGCGCCAGACTTGCTGGCCCATTGCGCACGCGTCAACCGATCCGCCAAAGCGCTGATGCTGACCCCGACTGTAACTCCTGAGCGCATGGTAGAATTGGTGCGTGAGGGGCTGCAAACCTACGCCCCGGATAGCGCTGTTTACATCCGCCCTATGTATTGGGGCATTGATGGCGATCACACCGCAATCGTGCCGCAGGAAAACAGCACAGGATTTGCCATCTGTCTGGAAGAAATCCCGATGGCGCCCGAAACGGCCTCTGTCACGCTGACAACTACTCAGTTTCGGCGACCGGTTCTGGAGTCTGCCGTGGTGAACGCCAAGGCCGGGTGTCTGTATCCCAACAATGCCCGTATGTTGGCCGAGGCGAAGGCCAAAGGGTTCTCAAACGCGCTTGTCGCAGATGCAATGGGCAATGTTGCCGAGACTGCAACCGCCAATATCTTCATGGCTAAAGATGGAGAGGTGTTCACCCCGATCCCGAACGGCACGTTTCTCGCCGGGATCACCCGCGCGCGTCATATCGCGAATTTACGCGCGGATGGTGTCACGATCCACGAAACCATCCTGAGCTTTGATGATTTCCACGCAGCGGAAGAGGTGTTCATGTCCGGGAACATGAACAAAGTGACGCCCGTGACTGCTCTGGACGATACGCAATATCAGATTGGCCCTATTGCCCGGCGCGCCCGCACGCTTTACTGGGATTGGGCTGCAAGCGAAGGCTAGTCAATCACCTGGGATTTGCCCGAGTTGCCAGTACGCATTTGGTCGGGCATGATCCCCGAAATGAATGAGGACCCCCATGCGCAAGTTTCTGGTCGTATTGGATGATAGCCGCGAATGCCTGAACGCGATGCGCTTTGCCGCCATGCGCGCCTCGCACACCGGTGGCGGTGTCACGATCCTGTCGGTGATCCCGCCGGATGAGTTTAACCATTGGATCGGCGTGGCCGAAGTGATGCGGGAAGAAGCACGCGAGCGTATCCATGCGCATTATGAGGTGTTCGCCAAATGGATGCGCGACAAACAGGGCGTCGATCCTGAACTTGCGATCCGCGAGGGCGATCCCGTGCCTCAGATCATAGAACATGTCCAATCAGACCCTGAGATCGGGGTGCTGGTTCTGGGCGCAGGAACCGACAAGAAAGGCCCCGGCCCCCTGATCACCCAGTTGACCAAAAGCTCGGGCAGCCTGCCAATTCCTATCACCATCGTACCCGGTGATCTAAGCAAGGAAAAACTTGAGGAAATCACCTGATATGGGGGCACGGGTCGAATTCTGGTTCGAATTCGCCTCGACCTATTCCTATCTCAGCGCTATGCGTATCGAACAGGCCGCCTCTGATCGCGGCGTAGTGGTCGACTGGCAGCCCTTTCTGCTGGGGCCAATCTTTGCGGAACAGGGGTGGACCACATCGCCGTTCAACCTCTACCCCGCCAAGGGCGTATATATGTGGCGCGATATGGAAAGGTTATGCTCCGCACGGGGCCTGCCATTTCAGAAACCGGACCCTTTTCCCCAAAATGGCCTGCGCGCGGCACGGCTGGTTTTGGCAATCGACGACCCCGCTGATAAGGCCCGATTTGTACGCACGGTCTACAATGCTGAGTTTGGAGATGGGCAAGAAATCTCGAACGAAGCGACGCTTTTGGCCTGCTTGGACAAGGCCGGGTTGTCACCAGATTTGCTGCAGCGAACCGGTGAACC
The DNA here is from genome assembly GCF_056532675.1 of Ruegeria sp. I1. Taxonomy (NCBI): domain Bacteria; kingdom Pseudomonadati; phylum Pseudomonadota; class Alphaproteobacteria; order Rhodobacterales; family Roseobacteraceae; genus Ruegeria; species Ruegeria sp. I1. Next base: position 237,125 of record NZ_JBQFNM010000004.1, read on the forward strand.
GGACATCAAATCCGCCTTGTTCCAGCAGACTGAACGCGCCAAGGAAAAGGGTATCTTTGGGGCCCCGAGTTTTTGCGTCGACGACGAACTGTTCTGGGGTGACGACAGATTGGACGAGGCGTTGGACTACGCAACTCGAATTTAGAACCGTTCCAAATCTTGACTTCCACGAGCACCACGCGCATATCAGAGGCATCTCAGATGGAGCTGCCCCATGTTCATTCAGACCGAATCCACCCCTAACCCGGCTACGTTGAAGTTTTTGCCCGGCCAGACGGTGCTGGAAGCGGGAACAGCGGATTTCCCAACCGTCGAAGCGGGTGAGAAATCCCCTTTGGCCAAGCGTATCTTTGGTGTCAACGGTGTGACCGGCGTGTTTTTTGGCAATGACTTCGTCACGGTCACCAAATCTGACTCTGTCGAATGGGATCACATCAAACCCGCCATCCTTGGCGCGGTGATGGAACATTTTCAGTCCGGCCAACCGGTCATGGGTGCTGACGCGACAGCGGCCTCGGGCCATGCGGAACATACCGGTGAAGACTCGGAAATCGTGGATCAGATCAAGGACCTGCTGGACAGCCGCGTCCGGCCCGCGGTTGCACAGGATGGGGGTGACATCACGTTCCACGGTTTTGACCGGGGCGTGGTTTATCTGCATATGCAAGGGGCCTGTGCGGGCTGCCCGTCTTCGACCCTGACCCTGAAAATGGGCATCGAAAACCTGCTGCGCCACTATATTCCCGAAGTGACCGAGGTTCGCCCGGTTGCCGTCTGACCCAACAATATTGGCATTTGACACATCGGCCGCGCATTGCGCGGCCGCTTTGCTGCGGGATGGGCAAATCATTGTGTCAACCGCCGAGGCCATGTCGCGCGGACAAGCCGAACGGCTGATGCCGTTACTGGAAGACGTTTTAGGGCAAGCTGGCTGTATCTGGGCCGATCTTGACGCAATTGGCGTCGGTGTCGGACCGGGGAACTTCACTGGCATTCGAATCTCGGTCTCGGCAGCGCGGGGTCTGGCATTGGGGCTAGGTGTTCCGGCCGTCGGGGTTTCAGGCTTCGATGCCTTGGCCGAAATCGCACCGAACGGTCAGATCCCGGCCATTCAGGCACCGCGCGAACAGGTCTATCTGCAGCAATGCGACGGCCCCGCGCGCCTGATGCCCAAAATCGAGGCAGACACGCTCGGACAGCTGTTCTTTTGCTCCGATCCGGCAGCACAGGCACAGGCAATTGCCACAGTTGCTGCGCGTCGCTGGAAAGACGTCTCAGACCCACCTGCCCCGCTGTATGTCCGGGCTGCTGATGCCGCGCCATCCGGCGACCAACCTCCGGTGCTACTGGACGAATGACCCCACACGAGATGGCCCAAACACATGCGGCTGCATTCACACAATCCCGCCCGTGGACAGCGGCAGAGTTTGCCGACCTGCTGGCAAACCCGTTTACGCACTGCGTTGGATCAAGTGATTCTTTCGCCCTGTTTCAGGTCATCGCGGATGAAGCGGAACTGCTGACCATTGCGACTCACCCCGCGTATCAGCGGCGGGGTCTTGGCCAGCAATGCATGGCGGACTGGCATTCTAAGGCCAAAACGCTTGGGGCAAAACGCGCCTTTTTGGACGTGGCCGCCGACAACCTGCCCGCAATTGCGCTGTATGAACGGTGCGGATACCGGCCTTGTGGGCAGCGAAAGGGCTACTATGCCCGAAAATCCGGCGAAACCTGCGACGCAATGGTCATGGAATACCTGTTCCACCTTAACTAAGGCACAATTTTTGGACCAACTGGTCAAAAACCTCTTGACCCTGCCGGTTGCAAACACCCTTAATTCCCGTCATCACAACGGTTATGCTCGCTCTGAGTGGGTAAACGGGGCTATCTTGGTTCCGGACCGACAAAAACCAACGGGAGTAAAAAATGACCCTGATGAAATCTTTGATGGGTGCCGCTGCGGCGGTCGCACTGACAGCTGGCGCAGCTCTGGCCGAGCCGGCGCTGATCTTTGACCTGGGCGGTAAGTTCGACAAATCGTTCAACGAAGCGGCCCACAATGGCGCAACACGCTGGGCCGAGGAAACCGGCGGCACCTACCGCGAGATTGAACTGCAATCCGAAGCTCAGCGCGAACAGGCATTGCGTCGCTTTGCCGAAGCGGGCGCGAACCCAATCATCACCATGGGCTTTGCCATGGCCGATCCGCTGTCCGCCGTTGCCGGTGACTATCCTGACACCAAGTTCGTCGCCGTCGACGTCACCTGGCTGGATGCCCCAAACATCCGTCAGATCGGATTTGCCGAGCATGAAGGGTCATATCTAGTTGGCATGATGGCCGCGATGGCGTCGGAATCCGGCACCGTTGGCTTTATCGGCGGTATGGATATCCCGCTGATCCGCCACTTTGGCTGCGGCTATGCGCAAGGCGCCAAAGCTGTGAACCCAGATATCGAAGTTGTTGCCAACATGACCGGCACCACCCCGGCTGCCTGGAACGACCCGGTGAAAGGGTCCGAGCTGACCAAGGCGCAGATCAGCCAGGGTGCTGACGTAATCTATGCAGCCGCAGGCGGCACCGGTGTCGGCGTTCTGCAAACTGCAGCCGACGAAGGCATCCTGTCGATCGGCGTGGACAGCAACCAGAACCACCTGCACCCGGGCAAAGTTCTGACTTCGATGCTGAAACGCGTGGACGTGGCCGTCTATGACGCTATGAGCGCGGGCGAAGGCCTTGAAACCGGCGTATTCGCCATGGGTCTGGCCGAAGAAGGCGTGGGCGTCGCAATGGACGACAACAATGCCTCGCTGGTCTCGGATGACATGAAAGGCGCGGTCGACAAGGCACGTCAGGACATCATCGACGGCAATGTGACCGTCGTCAGCTACTACGAGAACGACAGCTGCCCTGCACTGCAGTTCTGATCTTTCGCGGGACGGAGGCTTGGCCTTCCGTCCCGTTTCCACTCTGCCGCTATGTGCAAACGCGGCCCTTTCGGCAACCCAAGGACAAGACATGACCGTCCCCGCCATTGAGCTCAAAGGGATTTCCAAAGCCTTTGGGCCGGTTCAAGCCAATAAAGACATTTCCATCAGCGTCGCCCCCGGCACGATCCACGGGATCATCGGTGAAAACGGTGCGGGCAAATCCACGCTGATGAGCATTCTCTACGGCTTTTACAAAGCCGATAAAGGTGAGATTTGGATCAACGGCACCAAGACCGAGATACCGGATAGCCAGGCGGCTATCGCCTCGGGCATCGGCATGGTGTTTCAGCATTTCAAGCTGGTTGAAAACTTCACCGTTCTGGAAAATATCGTTCTGGGCGCCGAGGATGGCGGGCTATTGGCCCCGTCGCTGTCCAAAGCCCGCAAAGAACTGAAAGCGCTGGAAGAAGAATACGAGCTGTTCGTCGACCCCGACAAACGCATCGACGAGATCGGCGTTGGGATGCAGCAGCGGGTCGAGATTCTGAAAGCGCTTTATCGCAAGGCCGAGATCCTGATTCTGGACGAACCAACCGGCGTTCTGACCCCCTCTGAGGCGGATCAGCTGTTCCGCATCCTAGATCGGCTGCGGACCGAAGGAAAAACGATCATCGTGATCACGCATAAACTGCGTGAAATCATGGAAAACACCGATACCGTGTCGGTCATGCGACGCGGTGAGATGACGGCGACCGTAAAAACTACCGAGACCAGCCCCGAAGAACTGGCCGAACTGATGGTGGGCCGCAAGGTACTGCTGCAAGTCGACAAAGTACCCGCCCAGCCGGGCAAGCCCATACTGGAAATTGAGAATCTGCAAGTGTTCGACAGCACGGGCGTTGAGCGGGTCAAAGGCATCGACCTAACCGTTCGCGCGGGAGAGATCGTCGGCATCGCAGGGGTTGCGGGCAACGGTCAGTCAGAACTGTTGGAAGTTCTGGGCGGAATGCGCCCCGGTCAAGGCTCGATCAAGCTGAACGGCACCCCTCTGGCACTCAGCGGTGCCGGATCGGATGGTCAGGCGCGACGCGCGCAGCACATCGCCCATGTGCCCGAAGACCGCCAGCGCGAAGGGCTGGTGATGGACTTCCACGCGTGGGAGAATGTTGCCTTTGGCTATCACCGCGATCGCGCCTATCAGCGCGGTCTGTTCATGGACAACGCCGCCTTGCGCGCCGATACTGAAGCCAAGATCGCCAAGTTTGACGTGCGCCCGCCCGACCCGTGGCTGGCCGCCAAAAGTTTTTCTGGTGGCAATCAACAGAAAATCGTCGTTGCACGCGAAATCGAGCGGAATCCTGATCTGCTGCTGGTCGGACAACCGACACGCGGCGTGGATATTGGCGCAATCGAGTTCATTCACAAACAAATCGTCGCCCTGCGCGATCAGGGCAAAGCGATCCTGCTGGTCTCGGTCGAGCTGGAAGAGATCTTCTCGCTGTCCGACCGGATCGCCGTGATGTTCGACGGGCATATCATGGGTGAGCGTTTGCCTGCCGAGACCGATGAAAAAGAACTGGGCCTGCTGATGGCCGGTGTTGCGGAAGAGGCCGCTTAAAGCATGGAAAAGATGCCTAAATGGGCCGATGTCGTGCTGATCCCGGTGATCAGCTTGCTGTTGGCCACGATCCTATCGGCGCTGGTCATTCTGGCCATTGGTGAGAACCCGGTTGAAGCCGTGAACCTGATGGTTACGGGCGCGCTGGGGTCGACCTATGGCTGGGGCTATACACTCTACTACGCAACCAACTTCATGTTCACCGGGCTGGCCGTGGCCGTGGCCTTTCATGCGCGGCTGTTCAACATTGGCGGCGAAGGACAGGCGATGCTGGGCGGTCTTGGCGTAGCCATGGTATGTCTGTACATTCCCTGGCCGCATTGGAGTATTGCGCTGGCCGCCGCATCGCTTGGGGCCGCCTTGTTCGGTGCGGCATGGGCCGCAATCCCTGCCTATCTTCAGGCCAAGCGCGGCAGCCATATCGTGATCACCACGATCATGTTCAACTTTATCGCTGCTGCCTTTCTGAACTACATGCTGGTCAATGTAATGCGCCCTCAGGGCTCGCAGGACCCGGCTACAGCGCGATTCCCCGAGGCCGTACATCTGCCGACGTTCCAATCCATGTTCTCGACCGCTGAGAACGTGATGTTCCGAGGCGCACCCGCCAATATCTCATTCTTCGTGGCGATCTTGGCTTGTGTCGTGGTGTGGGCTCTGATCTGGCGCACGCGCCTTGGGTACGAGATTAGATCCTATGGCAAAACCGAAACCGGAGCCGTTTACGCTGGGATTTCGCCGGTACGGATCACCATCATTGCCATGCTGATCTCGGGCGGGCTGGCCGGTTTGATGGCAATTAATAACGTGATGGGCGAGGCGGAGCGTCTGGTCCTGAATTCGACCGAAGGGGCCGGGTTCATTGGTATTGCCGTCGCGCTGATGGGACGCTCGCATCCGTTTGGCGTGTTTCTTGCCGCGCTCCTGTTTGGCTTCCTGTATCAGGGTGGGGCCGAGCTTGCGCTTTGGACCTCGATCCCGCGTGAGCTGATCGTCGTCATTCAGGCGCTGGTTATCCTGTTCACAGGGGCGCTGGACAATATGGTGCGCATGCCGCTTGAAAAGCTGTTCCTGGGTCTGCGGAAAGGGGCGGAGTGATGGAGTTCTTTATCACACTCATTCAAGTCCTCGATTCGACCATTCGCCTTGCGACACCTCTGCTGCTTGCCTGTCTGGCCGGGCTTTATTCGGAACGAGCTGGCATCTTCGACATCGGGCTTGAGGGCAAGATGCTGATGTCTGCTTTCTTCTCGGCAGCCGTTGCAGCAGTGACTGGATCAGTCTGGCTGGGTCTTTTGGCGGGTATCGGTGCGTCGCTTATCTTGTCGGCCTTGCACGGGGTGGCTTCGATTACCTTCCGGGGCAATCAACTGATCTCGGGCGTGGCGATCAACTTTCTGGCCTCGGGGCTGACCGTTCTGATCGCGCAAAGCTGGTTTCAGCAAGGCGGGCGTACCCCGTCCCTGTTTGGCGGTGGCCGATTTGAACCCATAGAGTTTCCCTTTGCAGAGGCGCTAAGCAACGTTCCGGTTATCGGTCCAATCTACTCGGAACTTCTGTCCGGACATTCGATACTGGTCTACGTCGCCTTCCTGATGGTGCCTCTCACATGGTGGATCCTATATCGCACCCGGTTTGGCCTGCGCCTGCGAGCCGTGGGTGAAAACCCGGCGGCGGTCGATACAGCTGGCGTTTCGGTCGTTGGCTTGCGGTTTGCGGCCGTTGCGATCTGCGGCATTCTATGCGGGATTGCCGGGGCCTATCTTGCTACGGCCTTGCAGGCGGGTTTTGTCAAAGAAATGACAGCCGGTCGCGGGTTCATCGCTTTGGCAGCTCTGATCTTCGCAAAATGGCGGCCATGGCATGCGATGTGGGCGTGCCTGTTGTTCGGTCTGCTACAAGCCATCGCCCTGCGGTTCCAGAATATCGATCTGGGCGGGGTCGTGATCCCGGTTCAGGTGATGGACGCCCTGCCTTACATCCTGACTGTGGTGATCCTGGCCGGGTTTGTCGGCAAGGCCGTTCCCCCACGCGCAGGCGGCGAACCCTATGTGAAGGAACGCTGATAAGTCCAGTTCGGAACAAATTTGGGTCCTGTTCGCTGCAAAGCGGCATGCAGAGTTGATTTTGCATGCCGCAACCGCTCTAAGAGGGTATGAACCTCTGGTCTCGGATAGATTTCACAGCTCGGCGGCCTTGGCACGCTGTTGACGTTGGGCTTGTGACTGTTCAGAACTTGGGTCGAATCCAGTTGCCAACCCGTTCCCGCCGCGACAGCATTGTATCGTTGCGCAATCGTTCCCGGCGCGCCTAGAAGAAACCATGCAAATATACCTTCCCATTGCCGAAGTCTCTGTAAATGCCATTCTTCTACTAGGGCTGGGGGGGATGGTCGGCATCCTGTCCGGTATGTTTGGCGTCGGCGGGGGGTTCCTGATGACCCCGCTGCTGTTCTTTATCGGCATTCCCCCGGCGGTTGCTGTTGCAACCGAAGCTAATCAGATCGTCGCGTCTTCGTTTTCGGGTGTGCTGGCGCATCTTCGACGAAAAACCGTAGATTTGAAGATGGGCACGGTGCTTCTGGTGGGTGGCCTTATCGGGGCCGCCGTGGGTGTGGTGATCTTCAACTATCTCAAAAGTCTGGGCCAGGTCGATCTGCTGGTCACGCTTTGCTATGTGGTCTTTCTGGGTGTCATCGGCAGCCTGATGTTCGTCGAAAGCCTGCGCGCCCTGCGACGCGTGAAGAAAGGCACAGGTGGGCCTGCCAAACGACGCCAACGTGGCTGGGTACATTCACTGCCTCTGAAGATGCGCTTTCGCACCTCTGGCCTGTATATCTCGGTCATCCCGCCGGTTGTCGTCGGGCTGTGTGTCGGCATCTTGTCCGCCATCATGGGCGTGGGCGGAGGCTTTATCATGGTCCCGGCCATGATTTACCTGCTGGGAATGCCGACGAAGGTTGTGGTCGGAACATCTTTGTTCCAGATCATCTTCGTCACCGCCTTCACAACCATGCTGCATGCCACCACCAACTACACGGTCGATATTGTGTTGGCCGTTCTCTTGCTGGTGGGCGGCGTGATCGGCGCCCAGATCGGTACCGTGATCGGAGCCCGCATGCCCGCCGAACAACTGCGCGTTCTTCTGGCGGCTTTGGTCCTTGTGGTCTGTGGCAAGCTGGCGCTTGATCTGCTTCTGGAACCGAGCGAGCTATACTCCCTCGGCGCAAGCGGAGGGCATTGATGATGGTCCGCGCGTTCTTTGCCGCCCTATGTCTGATGTGCTTGCCCGCCGCCGCCGCAGAGGAACAGGTGGTTCTTGGGCTCAGTCAGGATCGCGTCGCGATCACCGCGAATTTCGATGGGTCTGAGATTCTGATCTTCGGCGCCATCAAACGCGAGGCCCCAATCCCCGAAGGTCCCCCGGTTGAGGTTATCGTCGCCTTGGCAGGCCCGTCAGAACCCATCACCGTGCGCCGCAAGGCCCGCAGGCTAGGGATTTGGGTCAACACCGACAGTGTACTGGTCGACCTTGCGCCCAGCTTTTATGCGGTCGCCACCAGCGCACCGTTTGACGATATCATCACCGACACCGAAGACCTGCGCTATCGTATCTCAATCGAGCGGGCCATTAGGTCTGTTGGCGCCGCGATGAACATTCAAGGCGCTCAGGATTTTGCCGAAGCAGTTGTGCGCATTCGGGAAAGCGAAGACCTGTATTCCATCCGTGAAAACACGGTGGCAGTGGATGAGCAAACCCTGTTTCGCACCTCGGTTGCGATGCCTGCAGACCTGACCGAAGGTGACTATGTGGCGCGTATCTTTCTGACAAGAGGCGGCGAGGTCGTGTCGCGCTATGAGACAACGATTGACGTGCGCAAAGTGGGGCTGGAGCGGTTTCTTTATACCATGTCGCGCGAGCAACCGGTGTGGTATGGCCTGATGTCGCTGGTCATCGCAATCGTAGCGGGTTGGGGTGCCTCAACCGCGTTCAGATTGCTGCGCGAAAAGTAAAAAGCCTAACCCCTTCCGATATAGGGCATGGTGGTGGCCATCACTGTCATGAACTGGACATTCGCCTCAGGCGGCAGGTTGGCCATATGCAGGACCGAACGCGCAGCATCCTGAACATCCATCGTCGGGTCGGGTGTTTCACCGCTGGCAATGGCCGCATCAACCAGACCCTGAACCATCTGCGTGCGGGCATTGCCGATATCGATCTGACCGCAGGCAATGCCGAAACTGCGCCCATCCAGAGACAGGCTGCGGGTCAACCCCGTGATCGCGTGTTTCGTGGCCGAGTAGTGCACCGAGTTCGGACGCGGCACATGAGCGGCGATGGACCCGTTGTTGATGATGCGACCACCCTGCGGGGATTGGTTGCGCATACTCCGAAACGCGGCCCGGGCACTCAGAAACATGCCGTTCACGTTCACATTGACGCTGTGATACCAATCCTCCAGCGCGATTTCATCAATCGTGCCGCCGGGGGCAAAGATGCCCGCATTGTTGAACAGTACATCCAGCCGACCGGTTTGGCCCTCAAACGTCTGAAAAGCGTGATCGACAGCCTTGGGGTCCGTAACATCCGCAACCAGCGGTATCGCATGCGCCTGACCTTCAGCAATTGCGGCCAGTTTGTCAGCACTGCGGGCCAGCAAGCCCACAGTCCAACCTTCGGCCAGAAACAACTCTGCCGTGGCCTGGCCAATGCCCGAACTCGCTCCGGTGACTATGATTGTTTTCATGTCTCTTCCACCTCCAGCGTCAGTGAGGTTGCCGGGATAGCCTTCAGGTCATCAACACGCAAAGGATATGAGGGTTTCGACAACCGGTTTCGGACAACCCAGATCAACCGCTCCTGCGCCCGTGTGATCGCCACATAGGCCAACCGTTTCCAAAGGGGTTGCCCGGCTTCGGTCCGCCCCATCCGGGCCGCTGCATAGATATCTGGGGCAAAGACCTGCACCGTATCCCATTGTGATCCCTGCGCCTTGTGGATTGTCACTGCGGCACCATGCAGAAACGTTGCACCCATGCGAGCCGCATAGGGGATAAAAGGTTCTTCTTCATCCGGTTGTTCGATCTGCACAATCGAGGCGGCACTGACCTGCGGGTCTTCAGCCCCCATCACATGCAGGCGCGAAAAGCCCGGTTTGCGCCCAGGTCCCAGATAGATGACCTGAGCGCCTTTGATCAGACCGCGTGCCTCAAGATCCAGCCGCTTTTTGCGATGTTTCAGTGGCAGCTCAATACCGTCACAAATCAGAGGCTCGCCTTCCAGCAATTCGGTATCCGGCGCCCCATGCACCTGGCGAAAGGCCTGTATCAACCGAATGCGTGTTGCATTGCGCCAGACCAGAACCGGGCTGCGGGCCATCAGGTCGACCTCGACCCTTTGCCCCCATACGACACGGTCGTCGCGGCGGGCGGTGTCTTCGACCATCCGCTCGAAATCTTCAAACCCCATGGCCGGATCGGCCAGCGCGTGGGCCAGATCGAGGATCGGATTGTCGGCATCCTGTCGGTGGACCCGGTGCAATTCCAGCTTGCGCAGCTCGGGCAGCGTTTCAAACACCATGCTGCCGGATTGATTGACAGGAGCCAGCTGCGCCGGGTCGCCAAACATCAGCAAGGTGGGAAAAATCTCTTTCAGGTCTTCGAACTGACGATCATCCAGCATCGAAGCTTCATCAACAAAGCCGATATCCAGCGGCTCATCCCGACGTTTCCAGCCGGTGATGAAATCCGACCCTCGCAACCCAGCTGCAGCCAGTGCACCGGGGATCGACTTGTTGTTTTCGTAAAAGGCGGCTGCGCGGTCCAGCGCCTCATCGGTCAGGCCTTCAATCTCGGGCCGTTCGCCATTTCCGGCCAGCCATTCCGCGATGCGCTCGTACTCCGGATCATAAACGGGTGTATAGAGGATGCGGTGAATGGTGGTGGCGGGCACACCGCGCAAGCGCAGCACACTGGCGGCCTTGTTGGTCGGGGCCAGAATCGCAAGCGTCCGCTTATCCCGGGATTTGCGGCTTTCATAATCGCCCGAGACGATCTGAACACCGCTGTCGGCCAACGCCTTGTAAAGTTCCGCCAGTAGCAGAGTCTTACCCGAACCGGCCTTACCAATCACGGCCATAACGCCAGACTTACCTGCCCCCGGCAGCTTCAGCAAAGCGTCATCTTCCAGGTCCACACCGGCTTGGCGCAGCATCTCGGCGATGCTGTCATAGGCGGCGGCCTGGTCTTCAGAAAAGGTCACGTGCGGCAAAGACATGGCGCGACCCTACAAGGCCGCGCCAGCCATCGCCAGATGCCGAATGGTGTTTTCGCGTTCGTTACGCGGACAAAGCAAACCGATGGTGTTTTCCGGAACCAAACGCCGTTTTGAACCACAGTCTGGACAGCTCTCTTGGAATACCAGCCCGTGCGGCGACACGGTTGCAGTCATCCGCCGAGTAGGGCCACAACCCGACCGAAATCTGATCGCGCCCATTACCTTCGGTTCCCAACACAACCGGTGATGAGCCGATCATCCGGTAGATCCGGATCATGCGGGCATCGAATACACCGGCAATATGGGTCAGGCCGAACCCTTCCATCATCTCGCCACCGCTGAGCATGATGGCTCCGGCGGTATGCGGGCTGGCTGTGCGAGACAGGCAAAACCGCGTGACTTCCCAGATCAGTGGGCTGCAAATCGGTTCCCCCTCGTTCAGATGTCCGAACACTTCGTTGATCATCACCGGCCCGGTGGTTGGAAGCACCCGCATCGAGCCGCCATGGCTGCCATCGGGTTCTTCCCAAATGACATAAAGCGGGTTGAGATCATCGTATTGATCCCGCTCTTCCCCTTTTGCATTGACGTGAACATCCCAACCCAATCGGGTTTTGAACTGATCCGCGCGATCCAGAAACATCCCCTCGGCCAGAGTTGGAAACTTATGCAGCTCGTCGGCATACAGATAACGCAACATGACTTTTCCCCTTGTCGTCCTGTGCAGGAACGAAAGGGGTACAGAGTCGTGGTTAATTATCTGTTCTCAGGGCGTGCGAGGCTTAAACCACTATTAATCCTCGGCTAAGTGCCGTGGCGATCGCATGGGTTGTGTTTTGCGCGCCCAGCTTTGCGCGGGCGCTTTCGATATAAACCCGCAGCGTGTGTTCGGAAATCGATAGGGAATGCGCCACCTGTGCGCGGCTATAACCTAAGGCCAATAGTGTCATCGCGTCGATCTCACGCGGGGACAAGCTGCGTGTCGATTCGGGTTGTCGATCCGTTTCAAACTCCAGTGCCTTGCGGTTGATGAAATGGGCCACCAGAATCAATTCGCGCCCATAAACTGCAATGAAGTTCTGCCAGGTTTTATCGTCACAACTGTGATTGACAGTAAACAGCGCGAACTGCCCATTAGGCCCCCGGATCGGGATCGAATATCCCTGATTACCAACCCCATGTTCCAGCGCGTCCTGCAAGAACGCCTTTGACACTTTCCCAGACCAGTCCAGAGACTTCCAATCAACTGGATGAAATCGTTGGAAACAGCCCAGAATGACAGGGTCGATGCGGTGATAGTTTTTTTCCCGGTACCGTGCGTCCCAGGCATCAGAATAGGTTGTACAGCCGTATTGATCTCCGGCCCCGTCAACCCAATGGTATGTCAGATGTTCGATCTTCAGATGATCGCGTAGTCGAAAGGCAACGACGCTGAGCTCGTCAAGCGTGCTGGTGTTTTCCAAATCCTGCAGGATTTGACTCAAATCGAGTTTTGTTGCCATCCGCCGGCGCCTGTGCCTTATCCTTGATGGACGCGATCTCGGCGGCGGCGATCAGCCGGGTGTCATCCAACTGTTCAGCCAACGCGGTCAACCCATTCGCAACTGCGAACGCGTTGAGGTCCGACAATACGTCCAAAATCCACTCATTCTGCGCCATCAGGGTCTCTCTGAAACAGTTAACGAACAGTTAACACAACCATAACATGCGTGATGTTTTTCAGCCTATTCACTGGTTTCTACTCCCCAAAAGCAGCGAGGGTTGGTTCTGCAACCCCTTGATAGCCTTAAAACTGGTCCGAAAAAGCAAGGCACCCGCGAACCGAGACGGTGATTCGCGGGTGCTGAAAGACGACTTGTGGATGTCTTAACCGCGCGCGTCCAGAACCTCTTCCAACGTGCGCATGCCGGTACGTGGCGCCTGAACAAGGACCGACATGTTACCGGGCTTGTGTTCGTTTCGTAGCATTTTCATATGCGCCTCTGGCAGGTCGTTCCAGGTGAACACCTCGGACATGCAAGGGTCCAGACGACGCTCGACCATCAGCTTGTTCGCGGCCGCCGCCTGTTTCAGATGTGCAAAGTGCGAGCCCTGCAAGCGCTTCTGGTGCATCCACATGTAGCGCACGTCGAAAGTACAGTTGAACCCGGTGGTTCCGGCACAAATCACGACCATACCGCCCTTTTTCACCACGAAGGTCGAGACGGGGAAGGTGCTTTCGCCAGGATGTTCGAACACCATATCGACATTGTTGCCTTTGCCAGTGATGTCCCAGATCGCCTTGCCGAACTTACGGGCCTCTTTGAACCATTGGGCATATTCCGGGGTATTGACCGTGGGCAATTGGCCCCAGCAGTTAAAATCCTTGCGGTTCAGAACGCCCTTGGCACCCAGGCCCATGACAAAGTCACGTTTGCTTTCGTCCGAGATCACGCCGATTGCATTCGCACCTGCGGTATTGATCAACTGGATCGCATACGAGCCCAGACCACCCGATGCGCCCCAAACCAGAACGTTCTGACCGGGTTTCAGATCGTGCGGCTCGTGCCCGAACAGCATCCGATAGGCGGTGGCCAGCGTCAGCGTATAGCATGCAGCTTCTTCCCAAGTCAGATGCTTGGGGCGCGGCATCAGCTGTTGCGCCTGAACACGGGTGAATTGGCTGAACGAGCCGTCAGGCGTTTCATAGCCCCAGATACGCTGGCTGGGCGAATACATCGGATCGCCGCCATTGCATTCCTCGTCGTCGCCATCGTCCTGATTGCAGTGGATAACCACCTCATCGCCGACCTTCCAGCGCTTGACCTTGTCACCCACGGCCCAAACGATACCCGACGCATCCGAACCAGCGATATGGTAGGGAGCCTTGTGGCCATCAAATGGGCTGATCGGCTGGCCCAGAGCAGCCCAGACGCCGTTGTAATTGACGCCCGCCGCCATCACGAGGACCAGAACCTCGTTGCTGTCCAACTCAGGCACATCGACCACTTCCTGCTGCATCGCGGTATTTGGTTCTCCGTGACGCTCTTTGCGGATTGCCCAGGCGTACATCTGCTTGGGCACAAACCCCATCGGAGGGATTTCCCCCATCTCATAGAGGTCCTTTTCGGGTGCCTCGTACGACGCGATACCGCTTTCGGTGTCCAAAGCCATGCTGGCCTCCTTCTCTCAATACCTTTGCCGCGCCGCAGAATCGCGCGCGTCTCAAAATGTGAATATTGACCGTTAGGTAATATTGCAACCGCTTTTGCGCAGATTTTGTAATTTTATGACCCAGCAGATGCAGAAATTTCTTTCGCATCTGCAGTATTTCCAGAAATCACACGCGCCGGAACGGATGCCGCGTAGTAGTTTTGAAGGTCGATGCGCTGATCTGACAGGCTGAAGATACCTTCATCATGGCTCAGGAGTCGACGCTCGACCAGTTGATCCAGTGCATTATCCACTGCCTCGCCATTTTCGGACAGTCGATCGTCATCCGCCTTCATCAACCCTGTAATACGCGCTTTCAAATCTTGCTCGGACATCGGACCATGGTCACGTAGCAGCGCACAGGCAGCCGGTGCGGGGACCACAGGGATCGCAGCGCCAATACGCTGCATGAGTTCGCGGGCCAGATCTGTCATCAGATCACTCCGACCCTCCCCACTGAACTGTTTCAGCGAAATCGGCCTGCCATATCTGACCGAAGCCATGCCAAACCGCTTGTAGCGGCCAATCAAGCGGCGCCAGATCTGTTTCAAAATCCAGCGCGTGATCACCCCGATCCGAGCGTGAAATCGCCGTTCAGACCCCAATGCGGCACGGGTCAGGATCGTATCCTCTAGAACCCGGTCGTAGTTCAGGGCAACGGGCACAAACACCACATCCCGGCCTTCGGGCGAAGTTCCATCGATGATATATTTCAGAAGCCCCAGCTTTGGCCGCCCCAAAGCGCCGGTCAGGCTAAGCCCTCCTTCCGGGAACATGGCTTGTGTCACCCCGGCCTCCGTCGCGTGACGGACATAGCTGGCTAGAACCTGTCGATACAGGTCGCTGCCAGACTTACGACGGATAAAATAAGCCCCCATGGCCCGGATCAAGCGGCTGAGGGGCCAGACCCGCGCCCATTCACCCACCGCATAGGACAGCGCGGATTGCTGTGCGGCCAGATAAGTGACCAGCACATAATCCATATTGCTGCGATGGTTCATGACAAAGACCACTGTCGCTTCTGGATCAATCCTCTTGATCGCTGCTTCGTCCGCATAGCTTAGGCGGACATCGTAGAACGTGTTGCTGAGCAGTCGGGCAAGACGAATGGCGAAGCTGAAATAGATAAAGGTCGAAAAAGAAGGCGCGATCTCGCGCGCGTAACGACGCGCCTGTTCAAAAGCGACCGCTTCGGGGATTCCTTCTTCATGCGCATGCTGTTGAACGGCCTGACCAACCTGTGGGTCATAAATCAGCCGCTGGATCATGTCATGCCGCCGCGCGAGTTTAAACGGCTGGATCGGTCTTTGCAGGCGCTGATTCAACCGGGAAACGGCCCGTTCCAACCGGCGCCGAAAAAACCAGCGCACCGAGGGGAACAGAAAATGCGAGGCAAAGGTGACCATGGCAAAGACCACGATCAACAGAAAAAGCCACAGCGGAAGCTCCACGGTCTGAGTCATGTCAGCACAGTGCCACTAATTGGAGCGGCTCACAATCTGAACAAACTTGAAATGCCGCAACGCAGCGAATTGACATGGCCTGAAAATTGCGCTTTAGAACCCCAAGACGTAATTTTGTTACCCTTCGAGACACGAGGCCCGCCGATGACGCAGACGCAGAAAGACCGCCCTTGGCTGATCCGAACCTATGCCGGTCATTCCACCGCTAAAGCCTCGAACGCGCTGTATCGCGGAAACCTTGCCAAAGGTCAGACCGGCCTGTCGGTGGCCTTCGATCTGCCAACGCAGACCGGCTATGACAGTGACCACACGTTAGCACGGGGCGAGGTCGGCAAGGTGGGCGTGCCGATCTGCCATCTGGGTGACATGCGGGTTCTGTTCGACCAGATTCCGCTGGAACAGATGAACACTTCGATGACGATCAATGCGACAGCCCCTTGGTTGCTGGCCTTATATATTGCGGTGGCCGAGGAACAGGGCGCGGATGTCTCAAAGCTGCAGGGCACAGTTCAGAACGATCTGATCAAGGAATACCTGAGCCGTGGTACATATGTGTGCCCACCCAAACCATCGCTGAAGATGATCGCGGATGTCGCCGAGTATTGCTATACACATGTGCCAAAATGGAACCCGATGAACGTGTGTTCCTATCACCTGCAAGAAGCCGGTGCGACACCTGAACAGGAACTGGCTTATGCACTGGCCACTGCCATCGCAGTGCTAGATGAACTGCGCCCGCGTGTCCCAGCCGAGGACTTCCCAGCGCTGTGTGGACGGATATCGTTCTTTGTGAACGCCGGTATCCGCTTTGTCACCGAGATGTGCAAAATGCGCGCCTTCGTCGATCTTTGGGACGAAATCCTGCAAGACCGTTACGGCGTTGAGAACCCGAAATTCCGCCGATTCCGCTATGGCGTTCAGGTGAACTCGCTGGGATTGACCGAGCAGCAGCCGGAAAACAACGTCTATCGCATTCTGATCGAGATGCTGGCCGTGACCCTGTCGAAAAAGGCCCGCGCCCGTGCGGTGCAATTGCCCGCGTGGAACGAGGCGCTTGGCCTGCCCCGCCCGTGGGATCAGCAATGGTCGATGCGGATGCAGCAAATTCTGGCTTATGAGACCGACTTGCTGGAATATGGCGACCTGTTCGACGGCAACCCGGCGGTGGACGCCAAGGTCGAGGAACTGAAAGAAGGCGCGCGCGCCGAACTGGCCAACCTCGATTCGATGGGGGGTGCCGTAGCCTCGATCGAGTACATGAAATCCCGCCTTGTCGATTCCAACGCCGAACGCCTAAACCGGATCGAGCGCAACGAGACGGTTGTGGTTGGCGTGAACAAGTGGATCGATGGTGAACCCTCGCCCCTGCAAACCGAAGATGGTGGGATCATGGTTGTTGATCCGGCTGTCGAGCAGGAGCAGATCAACCGCCTGAACGATTGGCGCGCTGAGCGCGACGATACAGCGGTTGCCGCCGCCCTGGCCGCGCTGCGCGAGGCTGCGCAGAACGGTACCAATGTGATGGAACCCTCGATTGCGGCAGCAAAGGCGGGTGCCACCACCGGCGAATGGGCCGAAGAAATGCGCAAGGTCTATGGTACCTATCGTGGTCCGACCGGTGTGTCCGGGTCCGTCTCAAACAAAACCGAAGGTTTGGACGACCTGCGCGCCGCCGTGGACGCTGTCAGCGACAAGCTAGGCCGCCGTCTCAAGTTTCTGGTTGGCAAGCCCGGTCTGGACGGCCATTCGAACGGGGCTGAACAAATCGCCTTCCGCGCACGGGATTGTGGTATGGATATCAGCTATGAGGGTATCCGCCTGACCCCCGAAGAGATCGTCACCGCCGCTGCCGAAGATGACGCGCATGTCATCGGCCTGTCTATTCTGTCTGGCAGCCACTTGCCCTTGGTCGAAGACGTCCTGTCCCGCTTGCGTCACGCCGGTCTGGATCACATACCAGTCGTTGTTGGCGGTATTATTCCGGATGAAGATGCGGAAAAGCTCAAAGCCATGGGTGTCGCCAAAGTCTATACCCCCAAGAATTTCGAATTGAATTCGATCATGGGGGATATTGTTGAATTGGTGGATCCGAAAAACCTGGCCGCAGAATAACGGACATTTAATCCAATAAATTCCCCGTTTCTATTCCCAATTCTTTGGGGGTAGGGTATCGCGTTGCGTGAATGCGCACTCGTCTTTGCGTACAGCACCAAAATACTGGACGGAGAATAGCAATGGGGATCAATCTCGAAGAAATGTCACGGAAAGAGCTGTTGTCTTTGCGCGACAACGTCGAAAAAGCGTTGGCCAACGCTGAAAAGCGTGAACGTAAAGAAGCGCTGAAAGCGGCAGAAAAAGCCGCGGCAGAATTTGGCTTCTCGCTGTCTGAATTGTCTGATGACGCACCACGCACCGCTAAAGGCACCAAGGCAAAAGCAAAATATCGCAACCCGGCCGATCCGGCGCAAACCTGGACAGGTCGCGGTCGGAAACCGCAATGGATTCATGATGCGCTGAAATCTGGCGCAGTTATTTCCGATCTGGAAATCTAAGCAAGATAGGTGCCGAAATGACAATTCATATTGGCGCGGAACAAGGCGAAATCGCAGAAACCGTTCTTTTGCCTGGTGATCCGTATCGTGCAAAATGGGCGGCTGAAACGTTTCTGACCGACGTAAAACAAGTCAACAATGTTCGGGGTATGCTGGGCTTTACTGGCAGCTGGAATGGCCATCCGGTAACGATTCAAGGCAGCGGCATGGGCATGCCATCCCTGTCGATCTACGTGAATGAGTTGATCCGGGACTATGGTGCCAAAACGCTGATCCGGATCGGATCATGCGGAGGGATGCAGGACAGCGTTAATATTCGGGACGTTATTCTGGCGATGACGTCAACGACGCTCAGCACGCCATCACGTGGTATCATGAAAGAGCTGAACTTTGCCCCCTGCGCAGATTGGGGCTTGCTGCAGGCGGCGGCCAACGCGGCGAAGGCAAAAGGAACGCCAACCCATGTCGGTGGGATCTACTCGTCGGATGTGTTCTACGATGAACGCCCTGATCTAAACGAGCAGATGGTGCGCCATGGTGTGTTGGGCGTCGAGATGGAAGCCGCTGAGCTGTATATTCTTGCCGCAAGGCACAAATGCCGGGCTCTGGCCGTTCTGACCGTTTCTGATCATCTGCTAACCGGTGAGGCACTGCCCTCATCCGATCGCGAAAGTAGCTTTGGCGATATGGTCGAAATTGCACTTCACGCCGCTTTTCCGGACGCAGGCTAGACCTGAACGGGCAGAGTTCGCTTCTGCCCGATTTCTATTTCCCCGATGTCTGCCGCAAGCATTGCGTTGGGCTATCCACGCTTTCCACCTTCGCGCCACAATAGGCGCAAACCCACAGGCCTTCGTCGCAATGTTGCCGCCATCGGCATTCTCGCGTCAGTGAGGACGTGCGGGAGCGCCATAGAAAGTAGGCAAAAACCCCAGCGGCCAGAAGAAGCAATAGTATGGGCATGAATCTGTTTCGCCCATTCTATCCATCGATGGCAAGCCCTCAGGCTGCGTTTGCGTACTCAAAAAACTCGGGCTCACGCGACTGAACAGTCGACGGCTCGGGCGTGTAGTAGGCCCATGCCTGTTCAAGCATTTCCAATGCTTCCTTGGCGGTCGGTTTTGGGGTTTGTGGTGTTGTTTTCATCGGAGTGATCCTGAGTTGATCCCATCACTCCTCCCTATCGCAAATCTAGGGTGTTTTGCGCCCGTCGACATCGGTTGATTTCGCAACAGGGACATGCGCTTGCCGCAACTCGGCAAGCGCGATTTTTGGGTCAAACCGAACGTTCAACCATCATCTTCTTGATCTGCGCAATTGCCGCCGCCGGGTTCAATCCCTTGGGGCAGGTCTTAGCGCAGTTCATGATCGTGTGGCAGCGGTACAGCTTGAAGGGATCCTCAAGCTCATCCAGACGCTCACCTGTGGCTTCATCGCGGCTGTCGATGATCCAGCGATATGCATGCAGCAATGCTGCGGGGCCAAGATAGCGGTCGCCGTTCCACCAGTAGCTCGGGCACGAGGTCGAGCAGCTGGCGCACATCACACATTCATACAAGCCATCCAGCTTCTTGCGGTCTTCGATCGACTGCTTCCATTCCTTCGCGGGACGGTTGGTTTTGGTTTCCAGCCAAGGCATGATGGATGCGTGCTGAGCGTAGAAATGGGTCAAATCGGGGATCAAGTCCTTAACCACGGGCATATGCGGCAGCGGATAGATTTTCACGTCGCCCTTGATCTCATCCATGCCATAGATACAGGCCAGCGTGTTGATCCCGTCGATATTCATCGCGCAAGAGCCACAGATCCCTTCGCGGCACGACCGGCGGAAGGTCAGGGTCGGATCAATCTCGTTCTTGATCTTGATCAGCGCGTCCAGAATCATCGGACCGCAGGTATCCATATCGACGAAATATGTGTCGACACGCGGGTTCTGGCCGTCATCCGGGTTCCAGCGGTAAATCTGGAACTTGCGCAGGTTTTTCGCGCCCTCCGGTTTGGGCCAGGTCTTGCCGGTTGTCATCCGGGAATTCTTGGGCAGGGTCAGTTGAACCATGTCAATTCTCCATTCAGCCTGTCCGGGCGCGATCAGATGCGCCGCGATTATGATGCCCCCAATGGGCAATGTTCACGTCAAAATCCGGGGATAGCCAGTCGGCAATGGCCTGCGGGGTGTCCCGGTCGATATCAAAGCGCAGAAACCGGGGGTTTCCAGCGAAATACTCCTGCACCTCGACATGGTGCACGTCATACATACGGCGCCAGCCTTGCTTGACGTCGTCAGCGGTCTGGCCGTTTGCCTTGCAGCACCGTTCCAGATATCCGCCATTGCTGTGACGCGCGCGTGAGGCGATCCAATCGTCCACATTGCGCGTGTTCAGCAGGAAATAGGCGTCTGGATATGCGGCGTGCAATTCGCGGAAAAACCGAGTGCCATCCAGCATGAAGCGCGCGTTCACAAAAGAGATATCTGTAAACGCCCGAACAGCACCAAACCCATCCAGCGGTTTGCGGCCCATGGCGATGTTTGTCATCATACGATGCGCCAGCTTATCGCCCCGCTCATCCACCCAATGCACCGACGGAATACCACTGTCCTGAAACAGCCTGTGGAACGAGGTCGTCGCGCAGCGGTTCAAACCGATCAGAATGATTTTCGGATCGGTTTGAACCGAGTGCAGCACCTCGACCGTCATGACCGCCTCCGGGCACTAAACGGTGACAAACGGCCAAAGGTCAGGGCGTTGTCCTTGGGTATGTGGCGTTCGCACACCATTGCCTGATCAATTCACTCCTTAGAAGGTTCGCGCCTTGGGCGCGATTTTCTTGAGGCTGATGCCGCCTTCATCCTCGTTGGTCAGCGGATCGACGATCACCGGGCGATAGCTGAGGTCAACCTTATTGCCATCGACTCGGCTGACCGTATGAACACGCCAGTTTTTGTCATCCCGTTCGCTGAAATCCTCATGGGCGTGAGCGCCACGGGATTCCTTGCGCGCCTCGGCTCCAACGATCGTCGTCAAAGCGTTTGGCATCAGGTTGGTCAGCTCCAGCGTCTCCATCAGGTCGCTGTTCCAGACCAGCGAGCGGTCGGTGACCTGCAGATCGTCCATCTTGGCGGCAATCGCGGTCATCTTTTCGACCCCTTCGGCCATGGTTTTGGCGGTCCGGAAAACAGCCGCGTCAGCCTGCATGGTTTTCTGCATCTCAAGTCGCAGATCAGCGGTCGGGATTGCACCGCTGGCGTTGCGGACCGTGTCGAACCGGTCAAACGCCTTGTCGACCGACGCCTGATTCAGAACCGGGTTCGGAGCCTCGGCATCCACAACCTTACCGGCGCGGATCGCAGAGGCACGACCAAAGACCACAAGGTCGATCAGCGAGTTCGAACCCAGTCTGTTCGCACCATGGACCGAGGCACAACCGGCCTCACCCACGGCCATCAGGCCCGGCACTACGGCAGTCGGGTCTTTAGCGGTTGGGTTAAGAACCTCACCCCAATAGTTGGTCGGAATACCGCCCATGTTGTAATGCACGGTCGGCAGAACCGGGATCGGTTCTTTGGTCACGTCGACACCGGCAAAAATCTTGGCGCTTTCCGAAATGCCCGGCAGACGCTCGGCCAAAGCTTCGGCAGGCAGGTGTGACAGGTTCAAGTGGATGTGATCCCCTTCGCCACCGACCCCACGGCCCTCGCGGATTTCCATGGTCATCGAGCGCGAGACATAGTCCCGCGGTGCCAAATCCTTGTACTGGGGCGCATAGCGCTCCATGAACCGCTCGCCTTCCGAGTTGGTCAGATACCCGCCCTCGCCACGCGCACCTTCGGTGATCAGGCAGCCCGAGCCGTAGATGCCGGTCGGGTGGAACTGCACGAATTCCATGTCCTGCAAGGCGAGACCCGCACGCGCCACCATACCGCCACCGTCACCGGTGCAGGTATGGGCCGAGGTCGCGCTGAAATACGCCCGGCCATAGCCGCCGGTTGCCAGCACCACCATCTTGGCGTTGAAGACATGCATCGTGCCGTCGTCCAACTTCCAGCAGACGACGCCCTGACACTGCCCGTCTTCGGACATGATCAGATCGATGGCGAAATACTCGATGTAGAACTCGGCATTGTTCTTCAGCGACTGACCATAGAGCGTGTGCAGGATCGCGTGGCCGGTCCGGTCCGCAGCGGCACAGGTCCGCTGTACGGCGGGGCCTTCGCCAAACTCGGTCGTGTGGCCACCGAACGGGCGCTGATAAATCTTGCCTTCTTCGGTCCGGCTGAACGGCACGCCGTAATGTTCCAGCTCATATACAGCTTTGGGCGCTTCACGCGCCAGGTATTCCATTGCGTCGGTATCACCCAGCCAGTCCGAGCCCTTGACGGTGTCATACATGTGCCACTGCCAATGGTCCGGGCCCATGTTGGACAGCGACGCGGCGATCCCGCCTTGCGCTGCAACCGTGTGCGAGCGCGTTGGGAAGACTTTGGTTACACAGGCTGTACGCAGGCCTTGCTCTGCCATACCCAGCGTTGCGCGCAGACCGGCTCCGCCGGCTCCGACAACCACGACGTCATATTCGTGGGTTTCATATTCATATGCTGCTGTCATTATCTCTGATCCTTACCGCGCGTCTTCACAGGGCCAGCTTGACGAGGGCAAAAAGCCCCGCAGCCATCAGCGTGTAGCCAAAAGCCCACATCGCAACGAGTGTGATCTTTTCCGCGATCCCGTGCACGTAATCCTCGATGGTTTCTTGCGCCTCATACATAAGCTGTTGCAGGCCAACGACCAATGTCAGGGCGGTGACGATGGCCGGGAAGGGTCGGGCGAAATAGGCCAGAACCTCTTCGTAAGTCCCGCCGATGCCGTAACCAAAAGTGAAGACGAACAAGGGCACCAGAACGGTTAGTATCATCGCGCGAACCATGGTGCGCCAATGGGTTTGCGTTCCGGAGTTCCCAGCGCCCAAGCCTTGCGCGCGTTTGCGATCGGTAAGGTATTGCATCGCGATCCTCCTTACACCAAAGCCATGGTGATGATGGTCAGAACGGTCGCCCCGACAAACATGCCAATGCCCATCTTTTCGGAAACCGAAACATCCAGGCAATAGCCGAAATCCCAAATCACGTGGCGCAGGCGCCCCAACGTGTGGTACCACAGTGCCCAGACCCCACCCGTCAGGATAAGCTGACCAAACCAGCTGCGCAGAAAGCCGTCGATGCCAGCAAATGCGGCCTCAGACGTGGCAGCAGCAAGCAACCACCAAACAACAAGTGCCGCGATTGCGAACGCCGCAAGACCGGACAGTCGAACCATGATCGACGATATCGAGGTCATCTGCGGACGGTAGATCATAATGTGTGGCGAGAGCGGGCGGTTGCCCCGATTGACATCGGCCATGGCGGCTCCTCTTACTTTGGCTACTTGTCGTTTTACCGGTTTTTGGTGGTCTGTCACGTGCTGCACCCGCAAAAACAGGTAAAATTACCGCAAAACGGGTGATTTCTTCAATATGTGATCACGCAAATAAAAGCTGTGATCACAAATTGCATTCAGCACTGCCTATGTTAGCGATTTCAGTAGGAAAGCAATGTGATCACGAATCTGCCTTGCTTATTTCAAGTCGGCGGATTGCTGTGTTACCTCGCGCAGCAGCTTTTTTCGAATACGTTCAGGGTAATCAGCAAACCCGGCGGCAGACACAACAAAAGCACCCTCGCCCACGATGACATTCTCAAAGAAATAGGCAGTCAGATCGGGCTCGGATTCTTCGATGGCAATCGCATTCACGGTTACGCCACGGGCACGAAGCAGGCGATGGATCTGATTAGGCTCGACCCCTTCGTTCGAGACCCCATCGCCAGAAATATCGATCAACAAACGTTTGCAATCGTTCACAGCATCAAAGCTGGCCAGCGTCATCTCTAACGCTTCGCCTATAGCCGTTGAGAAGTTTCGCCAGATGCGCGGATCTTGTGCGACTTTGCTGGCAAACCCAT
Organism: Ruegeria sp. I1; assembly: GCF_056532675.1. Lineage (NCBI taxonomy): Bacteria > Pseudomonadati > Pseudomonadota > Alphaproteobacteria > Rhodobacterales > Roseobacteraceae > Ruegeria > Ruegeria sp. I1. Next base: position 261,149 of record NZ_JBQFNM010000004.1, read on the forward strand.
CCAATGCGTCGAAACTGTCGATCCGAGTCCAGGGAATAGTTACCCGCTGACGCGATGCACCGGTCCATTGCACGAGCATCAACCGCGCCTGCCCACGCACCAGTGCTTCGGATACAATCGGGTCGCGCAACCCCGCCGCCAGCCCATCCATCTGGACGCGATATTCATCACTGTCGACCGACCCCGAAACATCGACAGCCAAAGCCAATGCCAAATCGCAAGACCAAGCGGGTGGTGTTAAACACAGGCAAGCGATCAAGGCGCGAAACAGGATCATAGCAGTACCCTAGCATGTATCGCAGGGTCTGCACGAATTCACATTGGCATGAGCGCCCAGTAGTCCAGATCCAACAGAACCTGCGGCTGGTACTTGCCGTCTTCATTGCGCAACTCAAACGGCGCACCGCCTTTGGTGGCAACCAATCGCAAGCGAATAGCCCCAACGCCGGGAACGCTGGTTTCGGCCTTGTCCAAAACCTCGGACCAGGCCTTGATGGTATCACCCGCAAAACAGGGATTCGCATGGGCACCACCGTTCAGGCCAACGATCATCTGCGCATTGGCCAACCCGTTGAACGACAAAGCCCGGGCCATCGAGATCACGTGACCGCCATAGATCAATCGCCCCTCGGGTCGGAAGGTCAGATCGAAATGAACCTTGGCCGTGTTCTGCCACAGGCGGGTAGCCAGCATATGCTCGGCCTCTTCGATGGTCACACCATCCACATGGTCGATTGTCTCACCGATCGCGTAATCACCCCAGCGATGGGGCTCGCCCGCCAGAGTGAAATCGTAGTTCGAGAAGTCCAGACCCTCGGGGATCACCAGATCTTCCGGTGCCAAAACCTTTTTCAGGTCGGGCACAACGGTTTCCGGTGCGGGCGCATCCGGGCTCGACTTTCGAACCATGACCCAGCGCACATAGTCGATCACAACCTCGTCCAGCTGGTTCAGACCACGGGTGCGCACCCAGACCACCCCGGTTTTGCCGTTGGAATTCTGCTTGACCCCGATCACCTCAGAGACCGACCTTATAGTGTCACCGGGATAGACCGGTTTTATCCAACGCCCCTCGGCATAGCCCAGATTGGCCACTGCGTTCAGCGAGATATCCGGAACAGTCTTACCGAACACCACATGAAACGCCGCCAAATCATCCAGCGGGCTTTCTTGTAGACCACAGGACCGCGCGAACTCGTCCGAGGAATAGAGCGCGTGGCGCGCCGGATAGAGCGCGTGATACAGCGCCCGCTCCCCATCCGTCACGGTACGGGGCACCGCATGGGGCAAGACCTGCCCAACGGAATAGTCCTCGAAAAATCTGCCCGGATTGGTTTTTGCCATTATTGCTGTCCCAGTTTCATGTCAGGTGAATAATCGACCTCGACCTCTTTGGTCACGGCCTGCGCACAACGCATGACACCGTTTTCCGCGTCAAACGCGTAGGATGGGTCGCCATACAGGTCCCACCCTTTGGCCAGCGCATCTGATACTTTGTGGCAGAACGCGGAGGTGTCTTCCTCGGTCAGCAATCGATAGAGCTTTGCCATGTCTGGTTCCCCCTATCCACCGAACGGGGATGGGCCAACCAGCCCGTGAATATATCCGATGATGCCCAGCAAAACGATTGAGGCGACAAAGAACATCGCGTCCTTACCATATGTACCGGGTTCACCCGGCTTCCAATCAGGTTCGGATTTGTTGATCACAATGACTTCAACCACGGCCCAGGCCAAAAGACCGCCGAACAAGACAATCGAGGCCAGATCGCCATTCACCAGCAGATGCGCAAACGCCCAAAGCTTGAACCCGCCCAGCATCGGATGGCGCATCTTGTTCAGCAGACGGCCTTTCTGGCCAGCCGGGCTCATCATAAAGATCGCGATCAGAACCAACAGGTTGTTGACGTGGATCAGGAAAGTCGGCGGGGCCCAGACATAGATGAAATCGGTCATGCGATAGCCGAAGATCATCATTAGGATCGAGGCAACCAGCGCCAGCGCCACCACGCCTTTGCCTGCATCGCCCATTGCTGCCCGCTGTTCGGGCACCACGCGTTTGAAAAGATGCGCGGCCCACCATAGTGCCACGCCCAAAATCAGAAGAACAAAGCCCATGCTGGCTTACCCCGCTTGCAAAGCTGAAATCGCCTCTGCTTTTGCCAGAATTTCGCGGGCAGTTACAACATGGAGGTTCTCAACAATCTTGCCATCAACGACGGCGACGCCCTGACCCTGAGCCTCGGTCTCTTCAAAGGCGGCGATCTGACGGCGCGCCAAGTCAATCTCGGCCTCAGACGGGGCGAACGCCTCATTGGTCACCTCAACCTGCGCCGGATGGATCAGTGTCTTCCCGTCAAAGCCCATATCCCGACCCTGCGCGCATTCATCGGCCAGACCCTCGGTATCTTTGAACGTATTATAGACCCCATCCACGATAATTAGGCCCTCAGCCTTTGCAGCCAGCAGGCACAGGCCCAGTGATGTCATCAATGGAAGGCGATCAGGGCGGAAGCGGGTCTGAAGCTCTTTGGCCAGATCGTTGGTACCCATCACAAACCCGGTCATCAGAGGGTGGGCGGCAATCTCCGCTGCGTTTAGCATACCGCGTGGCGTTTCCATCATCGCCCAGATCGGCAGATCACCGGTGATTGCGGCAAGCGCATCCACATCCGCGGCGGAATTCACCTTTGGCAGCAGCACCACATCCGCGTCCATGTCGCGCAGGGCCTCAGCATCCGCACGGCCCCATTCGGTGTCCAACCCGTTGATCCGAACGATCTTGACCCGCGCGCCATAGCCACCGGCCGCCAGCGCCGCCTTCAGCGTTTCGCGGGCGTTGGGCTTTTCGTCAGCGGCGACTGCATCCTCAAGATCGAAGATGATCGCATCCACTGGCAGAGTGCGCGCCTTTTCCAGCGCCCGCTCTTTCGAGCCTGGAATATACAAAACCGAACGATACGGGCGTTGACGCGGGTCCATTGACCTCTCCCTAAGCAATAATGTTGCGCGGAATGGGGCATTTTTTTCGAGAAACTTCAAGGCCAAATTTGCCGCATCGCAGCATAAGCGCCTATTCGTGACGCAACGCACTTTGGTTTAATCAAATCTCCTGCCCTTGTTCGCAAGCTGGTCCTCAGATCAGACAGAAGGGGCCATAGATGAAGAAATCGCTTTTGAACATGACGATCGGGCTGGGGATTATGGTGCTGGCCGCACAGCAAGTGAACGCGCAGAGCCGCAACTGCGCCCCGCGCGCGGACGTAATCAAACGCTTGTCGGAAGGGTATGGCGAAACACGTAAAGGGATCGGGATCGCTGGCCAGGGCGCGGTGATGGAATTGTTCGCCTCTGATGAAACAGGTAGCTGGACCATAACCGTCACGCTGCCGGATGGCACAACCTGCCTTGTCGCCTCGGGGCAGTCCTATGAGACTTTGGCCGAAGCCTTGCCGCCAAATGCCTAAGCCAAAGCATCCCAGATGAGTTTGCTGCCGGTTAGTGTTAGCAAAACATAGGTGATCCGAAAAAACACCTGTTCGGACAGCATGAAATGCGCCCGAACCCCAAGCCACGCACCTAATAGTGCGAAAGGCGACAGCAGAATGTTCGCCCAAGCGGTGTGCCACGTGAAAAGGCCCAGATAGGCGTAAGGCACAAACTTCACGATGTTGACGACCCAAAAGACCAGTACGGTCGAGGCCTGAAACTGGGTCTTTGTCAGACGCTGCGATAGCAAATAAACGGCTGCGGGCGGGCCGCCAGCGTGGCTGACAAAGCTTGTGAAGCCCGCCACCAATCCGGCGAACAAACCTGCCGATGGCGGCAACTGCCTTGCGAAGCCGCCAATCCAGCCCTTTGCACGCGCCACATGCCAGATCACAAACCCGATCGAAATCGCACCGATCAAAAGGCGTAAGACATCGTCATTGGTCGCGCGATACAGAACCGTCCCCAAAATCACGCCGGGTATTGCCCCCAGTATCAGCAGGCGTGCACTTGGCCAATCCCAGCGCTTCCAGTAGGGCTTCAACGTCGCAAGATCGATGATCATCAGGATCGGCAGCATCAGCGCCAGCGCCTGCCCTGGGCTCAGGATGATGGCCAGAATCGATGCCGACGCGAAGGCCGCGCCCGACCCGAACCCGCCCTTGGAAATACCCGCGAAGATGACCGCAGGGATCGCCACGGCAAAAAACATCAAATTCAATTCGAACATGTGGCAGCCTGCGAATTGGCTTGTCTCACTAGCCGTTTAGCGCAACCACCAAGGGCAAGGCAAACGGTATGCGGTTGCATGCCGCGCCGCAGAGGCCTTGCGTTGCGGCGTTTAAAGGACTAGCACAACCGCGATTTCAAAACCGACCGGAGATATTCCAAATGGCCAGACCCAAGATTGCGCTGATCGGCGCGGGGAACATCGGCGGCACGCTTGCGCATCTTGCAGCTGTCAAAGAACTGGGTGACGTAGTCCTGTTTGACATCGCTGACGGGCTGCCCCAAGGCAAAGCGCTCGACATCGCCGAATCCGGCCCGTCCGAAGGGTTTGACGCGTCGATGTCCGGCAGCAGCGACTATGCCGATATCGCAGGCGCGGACGTCTGCATCGTCACCGCTGGTGTCGCCCGCAAGCCGGGCATGAGCCGCGATGACCTGCTGGGCATCAACCTCAAAGTGATGAAGTCGGTCGGTGAAGGTATCGCCAAACATGCACCCGACGCGTTCGTAATCTGTATCACCAACCCACTGGACGCGATGGTCTGGGCCCTGCGTGAATTCTCGGGCCTGCCGCACAACAAGGTCTGCGGCATGGCGGGCGTGCTGGATTCGGCCCGTTTCGCGCATTTCCTGTCGGAAGAATTCAACGTCTCAATGCGCGACGTCACCGCCTTCGTTCTGGGCGGCCATGGCGACACGATGGTACCTTCGGTACGGTATTCGACCGTTGCCGGTATCCCGCTGCCTGATCTGGTCGAAATGGGCTGGACGACACAGGAAAAGCTAGACGCCATCGTACAGCGTACCCGTGACGGTGGCGCTGAAATCGTTGGTTTGCTGAAAACCGGTTCGGCGTATTACGCACCGGCTACTTCGGCAATCGAAATGGCCGAAGCCTACCTGAAAGACCAGAAGCGCGTTCTGCCTTGTGCCGCCTACTGCAATGGCGAGCTGGGTGTTGACGGGCTTTATGTCGGCGTTCCAACCGTGATCGGTGCTGGTGGTGTTGAGCGTATCGTCGACATCAAGCTCAACGAAGACGAGCAGGCCGGTTTCGACAACTCGGTCAACGCCGTGAAGGGCCTGATCGACGCATGCAAAGGCATCGACGGTTCGCTGGCATAGGCTTACTGAAAGCTTCCGAGAACCGGCCCTCAGCAGGGCCGGTTTTTTTGTGCCAAGCCCGTCCGTCGTATCTCAAATGTTTGCGCAACCGTCGCAAACCCCCTTTTTTGAATATGTTTTCCGCATGTGCATTGTGAGATTCGAATCAAAACCAAGGGCCTATCAATTTGTGATCACACGCCAAAAAAGCGTGATCACAAATAGTGAAAATCTTCGTGAAAAACCTCTTTGCTGTCAAAAAACCCTTTAAACTTGCCCGCTAGACACCCCTATAACGGTTTAATCGTAGTCAGACGGGACAGTTTCGATGAACATTCACGAATATCAGGCCAAAGCGCTTCTTCGCAGCTATGGCGCTCCGGTCTCCGACGGTCGCGCGGTTTTGCGCGCCGAGGAAGCCAAAACCGCAGCCGGTGAACTGGATGGCCCCCTGTGGGTTGTCAAAGCACAGATCCACGCAGGTGGACGTGGCAAAGGCAGCTTCAAAGAAGCGGATGCCGGTGAAAAAGGCGGCGTCCGTCTGACCAAATCGGTCGAAGAAGCCGCTGAAGAGGCCAAGAAGATGCTGGGTCGCACGCTGGTCACGCACCAAACCGGCCCCGCAGGCAAGCAGGTCAACCGCATCTATATCGAAGCCGGATCGGGCATCGAACGTGAACTGTACCTGGCCCTGCTGGTGGACCGCCAGACCAGCCGCATCTCATTCGTCTGCTCGACCGAAGGCGGCATGGATATCGAGGAAGTCGCCGCTGCCACTCCTGAGAAAATCCTGTCCTTCTCGGTCGACCCGGCCACTGGCTATCAGGCTTATCACGGCCGCCGTATTGCTTTCTCGCTGGGTCTGGAAGGCGCGCAGGTCAAGCAATGCGTCAAGCTGATGAACCAGCTCTATAACGCCTTCGTCGAGAAGGATATGGAGATGCTGGAGATCAACCCGCTGATCGTCTCGGACAGCGGCGACCTGAAAGTGCTGGACGCCAAGGTCGGTTTCGACGGCAACGCGGTCTACCGCCACCCCGACATCGCCGAACTGCGCGACACGACCGAGGAAGACCCCAAGGAACTGGAAGCCTCGAAATACGACTTGAACTACATCGCGCTGGATGGTGAGATCGGGTGCATGGTGAACGGTGCCGGTCTGGCGATGGCAACCATGGACATCATCAAACTGTATGGGGCCGAGCCTGCCAACTTCCTCGATGTGGGCGGTGGCGCGACCAAAGAGAAAGTGACCGAGGCGTTCAAGATCATCACCTCGGATCCGAACGTCAAAGGCATTCTGGTCAACATCTTCGGCGGCATCATGCGCTGTGACGTCATCGCCGAAGGCGTTGTCGCTGCGGTGAAAGAGGTCGGCCTGCAGGTTCCGCTGGTCGTGCGCCTGGAAGGCACCAATGTCGAGAAAGGCAAAGAGATCATCAACACCTCTGGCCTTGACGTGATCGCGGCGGACAACCTGAAAGACGGTGCCGAGAAGATCGTGAAAGCTGTCAAAGGCTGATTGCCATCCCGTAGGGTGGGCTTTGGCCCACCTTTCCCAAGATTTCGGCGGGCTGAAGCCCGCCCTACAAAGGAGAACGCCAGATGGCAGTCCTCATCGACGAAAATACCAAAGTGATCTGTCAGGGCTTTACCGGCTCGCAGGGCACATTCCACAGCGAACAGGCCATTGCCTATGGCACCAAGATGGTTGGCGGCGTGACCCCAGGCAAAGGCGGGATGACCCACCTTGACCTGCCCGTGTTCAACTCGGTCCACGAAGCCAAGCATGTGACCGAAGCCAATGCCTCGGTGATCTATGTCCCGCCGCCCTTCGCGGCTGACTCGATCCTCGAAGCGATTGATGCCGAGATGGAAGTGATCGTCTGCATAACCGAAGGTATCCCGGTTCTGGACATGATGAAGGTGAAGCGCGCGCTGGAAGGCTCAAGCTCGCGCCTGATCGGCCCGAACTGCCCCGGTGTCATCACGCCGGATGCCTGCAAGATCGGCATCATGCCCGGCCACATCCACAAGCGCGGATCGGTCGGTGTTGTGTCGCGTTCGGGTACGCTGACCTATGAGGCCGTCAAGCAGACCACCGATGTGGGCCTGGGCCAGTCCACCTGCGTGGGCATCGGCGGCGACCCGATCAAAGGCACCGAGCATATCGACGTGCTGGAATGGTTCCTGGCCGATGACGAGACCGAGTCGATTATCATGATCGGTGAGATCGGTGGCTCGGCCGAGGAAGAAGCCGCGCAGTTCCTGGCGGATGAGGCCAAGAAGGGCCGCAAAAAACCGACCGCCGGTTTCATCGCGGGCCGCACAGCCCCTCCGGGCCGCCGCATGGGCCACGCGGGTGCGATTGTCGCCGGCGGCAAAGGCGGTGCCGAGGACAAGATCGAAGCCATGCGCTCGGCCGGAATCGTCGTGGCCGAAAGCCCGGCGCAGCTGGGTGAGGCTGTGCTGGAAGCGATTGGGTAAGCGCAATGGCGCACCATAGCATAGGCTTTGCAGAGCGGGGGAAGAAGTTCCCTCGCTTTCGGCATGTTTTGGCCTTTGTTCTTGGTGGCCTGCACTCCGCCTCAATAGCTAGTGCGAACGCGTCGCCTGACTTCTCCAAGCCAACAAAGGACGTAATCGAACTTTGCACTTGGTCGACCGAGGATAGCGCAACTGTTGCGAAAGAGTTTTATGCAAGAGGGTGGAAGCCTTTCCGAGCACCCTTCACTGACGAAATGCTGAGTATTGTCGCGGATGGATATTTACTGCCTGCATTTACCTACAAGGATCACAACCCGCTCGAGTTGGATCTAGAAACTGGAGTGTCTATCGGCATTCTCGATCACGTAAACGCAATTTCTGAAGGGGCAGAATTAGGCTACTATGAAGTGTTGTGGACGGACCAAGACACTATCGCATTTTTGTTGCTGTCTGACCGCAAAGGCGGCACTGCTTCCAGCGAAAGTTTGGGTTGTAACTATTCCAGTACTTCGACCGATGACTCTACAAAAATTAGAGATGCAATCTTGGCATTTAATATCAAGGACCTAGGCGAAACTCGCGAACGTGGGTATGGACCGTCTAGGTACCTTTCGGCGACAACTTGGGGATACCCATCTGGCCAAACCAACATAAACGCGCAGGATTTGGACAGGGAGCCCGTCGAACTGATAAATCGCCCACTTCGAGAGCCCGATCTGGGTGCCGGCCCCGCAAAAATTAGTTTTTGGAGATTTGACGAAGTAGAGTTCAATGAGGCCTTCGGAAGAACGCCTCATACCGCCTTAACTCTGGACATAAGACGTCGCACAATAAGGCAAAAGCCATGACCTTCTCTGACGCCATCCGCACTTGTTTCTCCAAGTTCTTCACCTTCTCGGGTCGCGCCTCGCGGCCCGAGTACTGGTTCTTTTTCCTGTTCATCGTGATCTGGAGCATCATTGCCGGGATCATCGATGCGCAGTTCTTCACGCAAGTTGCAGTGACCGAAGCCGAAACATCCAAATCCGTCGCAGCTACGTCCTCACAACCTGTGCAAAGCATCGTCAGCCTAATCGTCTTCTTTCCGCATCTGGCCGTCGCATGGCGGCGGATGCATGATACCGGGCGCAGTGGCCTCTACGCTTTACTGCCACTCCTTCTAATCCTAGGCGCGTTTGCGACCCTGTTCTTTGGCATCGGGCTGGCCTCCAGTTTCCAGCATGGCGGCAATCTGGATATCCTGTTCACCCGTGCCACTCTGCTGATCGTCATTCCGACACTTCTGATCCTGTTTGTGTCGCCCCTCCTGGTGCTGTGGTGGTTGTCCCGCCCCAGTCAGCCAGGCACCAACCAATACGGTCCCAACCCATATGAGGTAGCCCAATGACCGAACATACGCCCAACACTGCCTTTCATGCCTCTAGCTTCATGCAAGGGCACAATGCCGAGTATCTAGAGCAGCTATATGCCCAGTACACAAAAGACCCGAACGCAATAGATGCGGCATGGGTCGAGTTCTTCCGGCAGATGGGTGACGCTACACCGGATGTTCAGAAAGAGGCCGAAGGTCCCTCTTGGGCACGCACCGATTGGCCGCCCATGCCAACAGATGATCTGACCGGGGCGCTGACCGGCGAATGGGCTGAGATTGATGCCAAAGCCGCAGGCAAGAAGATTCAGGAGAAGGCTGCTGACACCGGTGTTCAGGTCAGCGAAGACCAGATCAAGCGCGCCGTGTTGGACAGCCTGCGCGCCCTGATGCTGATCCGGGCCTATCGGATCCGGGGCCATCTGGCGGCTGATCTGGACCCGCTGGGAATGCGCGCGGCCAGCACCCATCCAGAGCTGGACCCGAAAACATATGGCTTCACAGACGCCGACATGGATCGCCCGATCTTTATCGACAATGTTCTGGGCCTGCAGATGGCCAGCATGCGCCAGATCGTCGAGATCGTAAAGCGCACCTATTGCGGCACTTTCGCGCTGCAGTACATGCATATCTCGAACCCGGAAGAAGCCGCCTGGCTGAAAGAACGCATCGAAGGCTACGGCAAGGAAATCCAGTTCACCAAGGAAGGCCGCAAGGCGATCCTGAACAAGATGGTTGAGGCCGAAGGTTTCGAGAAATTCCTGCATGTCAAATACATGGGCACCAAGCGCTTTGGTTTGGACGGTGGCGAAAGCCTGATCCCCGCGATGGAGCAGATCATCAAGCGTGGCGGAGCCTTGGGCGTTCAGGACATTGTCATCGGCATGCCGCACCGCGGGCGTCTGAACATCCTCGCCAATGTGATGGGCAAACCCTACCGTGCGATTTTCAACGAATTCCAGGGCGGCAGCTTCAAGCCCGAAGACGTGGATGGCTCGGGCGATGTGAAGTACCACCTCGGCGCCTCCAGCGACCGTGAGTTTGATGGCAATAGCGTGCACCTGTCGCTGACCGCAAACCCCAGCCACCTTGAAGCGGTGAACCCGGTTGTGCTGGGCAAGGTTCGGGCCAAGCAGGATCAACTGAAGGATACCGACCGGACCAAGGTGATGGGCATTCTGCTGCACGGCGATGCGGCCTTTGCTGGTCAGGGTGTGGTCGCCGAAGGGTTCGGCCTGTCCGGTCTGCGTGGGCACAAGACCGGCGGCACCATGCATATCGTGGTGAACAACCAGATCGGTTTCACCACCGCGCCGCACTTCAGCCGCTCCAGCCCGTATCCAACGGATATCGCGCTGATGGTCGAGGCTCCGATCTTCCACGTGAACGGCGACGATCCCGAGGCGGTTGTACATGCTGCCAAAGTGGCAACCGAATTCCGCCAGAAGTTCCACAAGGACGTGGTGATCGATATCTTCTGCTACCGCCGGTTTGGCCACAACGAGGGCGACGAGCCCATGTTCACCAACCCGATCATGTACAAGAAGATCAAGACGCATAAGACCACGCTGTCGCTCTACACGGAACGTCTGGTCAAGGATGGGCTGATCCCCGAAGGCGAGATTGAGGATATGAAAACCGCCTTTCAGGCCCGTCTGAACGATGAGTTCGAGGCCGGAAAGGACTATAAACCCAACAAGGCCGATTGGCTGGACGGGCGGTGGTCGCACCTCGACAAGAACAAAGACGAATACATGCGCGGTGAGACCGCCATTTCGCCAGATACTTTAGCCGAGATCGGTGCCGCGCTCTCGCGCACACCGGACGGTTTTGCCATGCATAAGACCGTTGGTCGCCTGCTGGAACACAAAAAGCAAATGTTTGAGTCTGGTAAAGGATTCGATTGGGCGACGGGTGAAGCTCTGGCATTCGGCTCGCTGCTGACCGAAGGCTATCCGGTGCGCCTGTCCGGTCAGGACGCCACACGCGGGACGTTCAGCCAGCGCCATTCGGGTTTCATCAACCAGGAGAATGAGGAACGGTATTATCCGCTCAACAATATCCGGCCCGGTCAGTCACACTATGAAGTGATCGACTCGATGCTGTCGGAATATGCGGTTCTGGGTTTTGAATACGGCTATTCACTGGCCGAACCCAACGCGTTGACCCTCTGGGAGGCGCAGTTCGGCGACTTCGCCAACGGCGCGCAAATCATGTTCGACCAGTTCATCAGCTCGGGCGAAAGTAAATGGCTGCGCATGTCTGGTTTGGTTTGTTTGCTTCCGCATGGCTTTGAAGGTCAGGGCCCGGAACACAGCTCGGCGCGACTGGAACGGTTCCTGCAGATGTGCGGCCAGGACAACTGGATCGTGGCGAACTGTACGACGCCCGCGAACTATTTCCACATCCTGCGCCGTCAACTGCACAGGACCTTCCGCAAGCCGCTGATCCTTGTAACACCCAAGTCGCTTCTGCGTCACAAGCTGGCGGTTAGCACCGCTGAGGAATTCACCACAGGCTCCAGCTTCCACCGCGTGTTGTGGGACGATGCGCAACATGGCAATTCGGATACCAAGCTGGTTGCCGACAGCAAGATCAAGCGGGTCGTGATGTGCTCGGGCAAGGTTTACTATGACCTTTTGGAGGAGCGTGACGCGCGTGGGATCGACGATGTCTACCTGATGCGAATTGAACAATTCTATCCGTTCCCTGCGCATTCTCTGATCAATGAGCTTGAGCGTTTTAAAGGCGCCGAAATGATCTGGTGTCAGGAAGAACCCAAAAACCAGGGTGCCTGGACCTTTATCGAGCCCAACATCGAATGGGTCCTGTCCCGCATCAAAGCGAAACATACACGGCCTCGCTATGTCGGCCGCGCCACTTCGGCTTCGCCCGCGACGGGCCTGGCCAGCCAACACAAAGCCCAACAACAAGCGCTGGTGAACGAAGCGCTGAGCATTGAAGGAAAGTAAACGATGACGATTGAAGTTCGTGTTCCCACGCTTGGCGAGTCGGTAACAGAAGCCACAGTTGCGACATGGTTTAAGAAACCAGGCGACGCGGTCGCTGTGGATGAGATGCTCTGTGAGCTTGAAACAGACAAGGTCACCGTAGAAGTGCCTGCCCCGGCTGCGGGCGTGATGGGTGAGATCGTTGCGGCCGAAGGCCAGACGGTTGGCGTCGATGCGTTGCTGGCGACCATCGCAGATGGTGACAGCGCAGCGGCTGCCCCTGCGGCCGCGGCGCCGGCCCCTGCAGCAGCGCCCGCGGCGTCAGCGGGCAGTGTCGACGTGATGGTGCCAACACTGGGCGAGTCCGTGACCGAGGCAACCGTGTCAACTTGGTTCAAACAGGTTGGCGACAGCGTCGCTCAGGACGAAATGCTATGCGAGTTGGAAACCGATAAAGTCTCGGTCGAGGTACCTGCCCCCGCAGCGGGTGTTCTGGCAGAAATTGCAGCTCCCGAAGGTACAACTGTAGATGCCTCAGCGAAACTGGCGGTGATATCGGGTGCGGCGGCTGGTGCGGCTCCGGCGGCTGCCGCAGCAGCAACGGCCCCCACAGCAGCCAGCACAGGCAAAGACGTGGCCAATGCCCCCTCTGCTGAGAAAGCCATGGCCGAGGCAGGCATGTCCGCTGATCAGGTCACCGGGACTGGTCGTGATGGCCGGATTATGAAAGACGATGTGGCACGTGCCGTTGCAACCGCTGCTGCCCCGGCCCCCGCACCTGCGGCAGCGCCTGCTCCGGCCCCGCGCGCTCCGGTTGCGGCCAGCGACGCTGCGCGCGAGGAACGGGTCAAAATGACCCGCTTGCGTCAGACCATCGCAAAGCGCCTGAAAGACAGCCAGAACACCGCAGCGATGCTGACCACCTATAACGAGGTCGACATGACCGAGGTGATGGCCCTGCGCAGCCAGTACAAGGACCAGTTCGAAAAGAAACATGGCGTCCGTTTGGGCTTTATGTCCTTCTTCACCAAGGCCTGCTGCCACGCGTTGAAAGAAGTGCCCGAGGTGAATGCCGAGATCGACGGTACCGACATCGTCTACAAGAACTTCGTCCATATGGGTGTAGCCGCTGGTACACCGACAGGACTGGTGGTTCCGGTTATCCGCGATGCCGACAGCATGTCCTTTGCCGCGATCGAAAAGGCGATTGCCGAAAAAGGTAAACGCGCCCGTGACGGCAAGCTGAGCATGGAAGAGATGCAAGGCGGCACCTTCACCATCTCAAACGGCGGTGTCTACGGCTCGTTGATGTCCTCGCCGATCCTGAACCCGCCGCAATCGGGCATACTTGGCATGCACAAGATTCAGGACCGCCCGATGGCGATCAACGGTCAAGTGGTGATCCGCCCGATGATGTATCTGGCGCTGTCCTATGACCACCGGATCGTCGACGGCAAAGGCGCGGTAACCTTCTTGGTTCGCGTGAAAGAAGCGCTTGAAGACCCCCGCCGCCTGCTTATGGATCTGTAACCATGGCAACGCATATTCTCTGGCAGGCCGATGTCGCAGATTTCGATGTCTGGCTAAAGGTGTTCCGCGAGGATCAAAAAATGAGAGAGGCCGCGGGTATCCGCGACCTCCACATCTGGCGTGACCCCAATTTGAAAGATCATGCGGTGGCCTTGTTTGAAGTCACCGACCTTGAACGCGCACAGAGTTTCATCGAGTCCGAAGAATTGGCCATGCATCACGAACGCGGCGGCGTGGCCCATATTCAGGTCAAGATACTGACACCCGTTTGAATGCGACTGCCACTGGACATAGACCCCAAGTATGGCCCGGGCACGACGACGCCGGGCAACACAACAAAAGTTTCTCAAGCGTGACCCCTGAACTCACAGCCCTGACATTGGCCGCACTTTTGCAGGTTGTTCAGTATGTGGTGATGGCAGTCCCCGCAAATTTGGAACTCGGACCCGGCAAGACCACGTCTGCTCGCGACCGAAGCCGGTTGGGCGGCGGGTTAGAAGATCAGCTTTCGGAAAAAACAGCGCGTCTGTACCGCGCGTTGAACAATCACTTCGAAGGGCTGATCCTGTTCGCTATCGCCTGTGTCGTCGTCACACTCAGCGGATCAACCGGTGGCTTCACGACCACCTGCGCGTATATCTATCTGACTGCGCGCGTCCTGTATGTGCCAGCGTATTACTATGGCCTCAGACCCTGGCGCACACTGATCTGGTTGGTCGGATTTCTGGCCACAACCCTCATGCTTTTGGCGGTGTTATTGTGACCCCGCTGTTGTACAAATTGTTCATAGGCCCAAACCCTGTGACAGCCCGACTTCTCAAGGAGATCCCTCATGGCAAACTATGACGTCATCGTAATCGGAGCAGGCCCCGGCGGCTATGTCTGCGCCATCCGCTGCGCCCAGTTGGGCCTGAAAACCGCCGTGGTCGAAGGACGTGAGACGCTGGGTGGCACCTGCCTGAACGTGGGCTGCATCCCATCCAAAGCGCTTCTGCATGCCAGTCATCAATTGCACGAGGCCGAACATAACTTTGCCAAGATGGGTCTGAAAGGCAAAAGCCCCTCGGTCGATTGGAAGCAGATGCAGGCCTACAAAGAAGAGACAATTGAAGGCAATACCAAGGGCATCGAGTTCCTGTTTAAGAAGAACAAGATCGACTGGCTAAAAGGCTGGGGCTCGATCCCGGCTGCCGGCCAGGTTAAGGTGGGTGACGAATTGCACGAAGCCAAGAATATCATTATCGCTTCGGGCTCGGAACCGGCTTCGCTGCCTGGCGTCGAAGTGGATGAAAAGGTTGTTGTGACCTCGACCGGTGCGCTGTCTTTGGGCAAAATCCCCAAGAAAATGGTCGTGATCGGCGCGGGTGTAATCGGCCTGGAACTGGGCTCGGTCTATCAGCGTTTGGGGGCTGAGGTCACGGTAATTGAATTCCTCGATGTGATCACTCCGGGCATGGACCCCGAGGTGCAGAAAACCTTCCAACGTATCCTGAAGAAGCAGGGTCTGAAATTCGTGATGGGGGCCGCAGTTCAGAAAACCGAGGCCACTAAGACAAAAGCCAAAGTCACGTACAAACTGCGTAAAGATGACAGCGAACATGTGATCGACGCAGACGCCGTGCTGGTTGCCACCGGGCGCAAGCCGTTCTCAGACGGTCTGGGGCTGGATGCTCTGGGCGTCGAAATGACACCGCGTGGTCAGATAAAGGTCGGTGCCGACTGGCAGACCAACGTGCCCGGTATTTATGCCATCGGCGACGTGACCGAAGGCCCAATGCTGGCGCATAAGGCCGAGGATGAAGGCATGGCCGCAGCCGAACAGGTCGCGGGCAAGCATGGTCATGTCAACTATGGCGTCATTCCGGGTGTGATCTACACCTGGCCCGAGGTCGCCAATGTTGGCGAGACCGAAGAGACGCTGAAAGAACAGGGCCGTGCCTACAAAGTTGGCAAGTTCATGTTCATGGGCAACGGTCGCGCCAAGGCGAACTTTGCCGCCGATGGGTTCGTCAAGATTCTGGCCGATAAGGAAACTGATCGTATTCTCGGCGCACATATCATCGGCCCGGCCGCAGGTGATCTGATCCATGAGGTCTGCGTGGCGATGGAGTTTGGTGCCTCTGCCGAGGACCTCGCCCTGACCTGCCACGCCCACCCGACCTATTCCGAAGCCGTGCGCGAGGCTGCACTGGCCTGCGGTGACGGACCAATCCACAGCTAACGCTCATGACCCCGGCCGCGATCAGCGCGCTGGGGTCAGCCACGCCTCCAGATATGTTTCCAGCCGATCTGTAAATGTCGTCGCAGAATGCAGCGCGCAGAATCTCAGAGACATGGCCTGAATCGCAAAAGCCTGCACGCCCTCGGCCAATAGCTCTGATGGCACATCCTTGCGCATCTCGGTGGCATCAAGCCACATCATCACCACGCGGAAATACCGCTCAAAGCAATAGGCGATGGGCCCGATTTCAGCGATAGCGGTTGCACCTGAATATCGGATCAAAAGATCGAAGACATACCTCTCGGACGTCATGAAACTGTGAACCGGTTCAAGGGCGGTGATGATCTCGGCGACGGTTCCTGGCTTTGGCCCGTTGTCAGCCTGATCCAGACAGGCATTCAATTTGTCCGCGATCATGATCTCCATCAACGCATCTTTGTCGCGGAAATGGGCGAAGAAAGTGCCTTTGGCAACGCCAGCCAGTTGCACCACCTCCTCGACCCTTAAGGCCTCGTATCCGTTTTTCTGAATCAACTCTTCCGATGCTGCCATCAGGCGGGCGCGGGTTTTCAGTGTGCGTTTCTGAACTGTCTTTTGCATGAGCCCAGATTGCATATTTTTTGACCGCGGTCAAATTTATTATTGACCGTGGTCATTTTTTGATTCTATAAGATGACCGCGGTCATTTTTTAGGAGAAACCCAATGCAACCGAAGAAAATTCTGATCCTGGACGGGCACCCTGGTAAAAACAGCCTGTCACGCACCTTTGCGCAGACATATGGCGACGCGGCACGCCAGAATGGTCATGACGTGCGCGTCGTTCACCTAAGCGATCTTCAGTTTGACCTGGATTTCGGTCAGGGCAATTACCATGATTTCAAACCCCTCGAACCCGAACTGGAACAGGTTCTGCAAGATATTGAGTGGAGCAATCATCTGGTCCTGACTGCGCCTATGTGGTGGGGTGGATTGCCTGCGAAACTAAAAGGGCTGATCGACCGGATGTTCATCCCGGGGCGCACTTTCGACACGCGCAACACGACGAAACTCGGTTTTCCAGCCCCGATGCTGACCGGGCGTACTGCGCGCGTAATCCTGACCTCGGATACGCCCGGCTGGTTCATGCGCTTGATCTATCGCCAAGCGCTTATCCGTCAGGTGCGTGATCAGATATTGGGGTTTGTCGGCTTCAAACCAACGAAGTTCACATACTTCGCAGGTGCCAGCTATCCAAAAGCCGGCAGCGTCGAGCGCTGGATTTCGAAGGTTGAAAAAATCGGGGCGGCGGCGGTTTGATCGCGATGCCTACCACATCGTTTTGGCGGCGCGCGGAGCCCATTCCTGATCATAATGTGCGCCGCCTTCCTCATCGTCCGACGCTTCGGCAAGGATCTCTCCCACCGTTGGGAGACCTTGGGATTCATCTTCGCTTGACCAGGTTTTAGCCCGCATCAGCGCACGGGCGCATTGCGTGTAGACTTCCTGGATGTCAATCACGATAACGGTCGCTGGGCGTTTTCCGTGCTTTTCGAAGCGCGCGCGCAAATCGTCATCAGCCGTCAGCCGTGCCGACCCGTTCAAACGCACCACATTGTTCGAACCCGGCACAAAAAACATCAACGACACGCGCGGGTCACGCACGATATTGCGCAGCGAATCCAAACGGTTGTTTCCTCGCCAATCCGGCAGGGCCAGCGTAGCGGGATCCAGTTCCAGAACCACCGGGCCATCGTCACCGCGCGGGCTGCCATCTACGCCTTCCGGGCCAACCGTACTCAGAACGCATAGTCGGGACGCCATAATCCACTTACGATAAAGCGGCGTAAGCTGTCGCACCACCTTACGCAAAGATGGCGCGCCCGGTGTGCCGTAGAGCCCTTCTAACGTGCTTAGATCGTCAATGAACTGCATCCGGATCAAACCCCACTTCTTGCATCAGCGCGTCAGAACGTGTTTCGATTACGTTTTCTAGACGTTCCAGAAATTCTTCGCGTTCTACACCGGGCTCAATGGGTTCAAGGAAGTCTACAATCGCAAGGCCCGGCTTGCGCATGAGACCCGTACGCGGCCAAAACACGCCCGCATTTGTCGCCACAGGGACACAGGGAAAACCCAACCCTTCGTACAAAACGGCAGTGCCAACTTTGTAAGGTTTCTTGGCCCCCGGTGCGACGCGGGTGCCTTGCGGATAGATGACCAGCTGACCGGGTTCGGTGAATTCTTTAGCGACGTCCTTGACCATCTTGGCCACTGCGGCGCCCTTCTTGCCCCGGTTCACGGGAATACAGCCCAAACGGCGCGCATACATCCCGATGATCGGGGTCCACAACAGCTCTCGCTTCATGATGAACTTGCCATGCGGGATAGCGTTGAAGATCATAATGATATCGAGAAAGGATTGATGCTTGGCACCGATTACAACCTCACCTGTCGGCGGTGTTCCGCGTACTTCGCTGCGAATACCCACCATCCAGCGCGCCAGCCACAATGTGCTGCGCGCATAGGTTTTGCAGGCCCTTGATGCCCCCTGTTTTGAAAAAATCGCATAGGGCAAAAATACGATGCCGAGGATCAGCATCCAAAAGTAGATCACGAACATAAAGACCAACGAGCGGACCCATTGAACAGCCTTGGACATCAGGAAAGCTCCTTCAACTTGCGGCGCGCAGCGGTCCAGGTCGCGAAGAAAGCGACAATGGCACCCAGAATTGGGATCACCACCGGCAGCGCCCAATCCGTCCCCTGAAATCCGACGCCGGACAAGAACCCTCCGGCATCCGAGGCTTCGGGCAATAGCAGAACACCGATCATGCCCAGCATTGTGCCGACCGCCGCACCGAACAGCGCGCGATAGGTGAACCGACGCACAAAGGCGCCCGCGATGAATCGGTCGCGCGCACCGACCTGACGCAACACTTCGATGATCTGCGCATTCGCCGCCAGCGAGGCATTGGCCGCTAACGTGATCATGGCAGCTGTTGCGCCTCCGATCAGCAGGATCGAAATCCACCCAAGCCGCCGCAGGGACATGGCCGCGTCCACCAAAGGTTCGCGCCATCGTGTGTGGTCGTCCAGTACGGCACCCGGCACTTCAGCCCCCAGGCGCAGGCGCAAGCCAGCAACATCCAGCCCAGGCTCGCCTTCGACAATCTCGATCAGCTGCGGGATGGGTAGCGTGTCCAGTGGCAGGTCCGGCCCAAACCAGGGCGACAGCAACGCCGCCTGTTCTTCAACAGTCAGGGCACGGGCTGATGCCACACCCGGTGTCTGGTTCAGAACGGTCAGAGCGGCCTCGGTCTGGGCGGCCAGTTGTTCAGCAGGGGCGTTGATCCGCAGCGTTGCCGCCCCGGCCAGTTCCGAGGCCCAGCGATCCGCGATCCGGCCCGAGGCCAGACACAAGGCCAACGCAAAAACCGTCAGAAAGGCCATCGCGCCAGAAACAAACAACGTCAGATGAGCGGTATAACCGGTGGGTGGCACCACCCGATCGGCGCGGCTGTCGCGGCGCAGCAGGTTTCGGATGTCACCCTTGCTCATAGATCGGCCCCCGCCAGCTGCAACCGGCGTTGCGAAATACGCAGCACGCGGGCCTGGACCTGGCTTTTCGCGGCGCGGATCAGGCTTAGATCATGGGTGGCGATCAGGACGGTTTTGCCCATTTTGTTCAACTCGACCAGCAAGCGCAACAGACGCTGCGACATCTCCCAATCCACGTTTCCCGTGGGTTCGTCCGCCAATACAACATCGGGTGACAGGATCAGGGCACGCGCCAGTGCGGCACGTTGGCGTTCACCTCCAGACAATTCGGGCGGATGTGCTTCAAGCCGCGAACCTAACCCGACCCATCCAAGCAATTCTGACAAATTGCTTTTTTCCTCGGCCTCGGCGCGGCCCGAAACCATTAGCGGCAAAGCCACGTTTTCTGCCAGGGTCATGTGATCAAGGAACTGACAATCCTGATGTACAACACCGATCCGGCGGCGCAGCAACGCCATCTCATCACGGTCTAAGGCTGAAACATCCTGCTCAAAGGCGCTCAGACGCCCCGACGTTGGCAACAACGCGCCATAACACAGCTTTAGAAAAGTGGTTTTGCCCGCCCCCGATGGACCCGTCAGAAAATGAAACGAGCCCGGCTGCAATTGCACCGAGACGTCACTCAGCAATTCGCCGCCACCATAGGTGTAGCTGACATTCTCCAGCTCGATCACACGTGTCCCCTTTATTATGCTGCTCTTCTTGCCCGAGCGCGAATGTGGTTTCAATGCCTGTACCGAGTCCAATTGGTGACACTTGGACCCTGAAACCGAAATCGCGCTTTGCTGTTGGGTCTTAACGGAATAATATGCCTGAAAAAACTATTATCCGCCGAATTGCCGGCCGGGGAGGCAGCATGCGTCTTACATGTCCGAATTGCAGTGCCCAATATGAGGTGCCAGACGAGGTCATCCCCGAAGAAGGCCGCGATGTGCAATGTTCCGCCTGTGATCAGACATGGTTTCAGGCGAAATACCCCGCCGATGAAACACCTGAAGCAGCTGGGGTGGAAACCACCGAACTGAAGGCCAAGCTCTCTGAGCTCGAGACGTCGACACCTGAGGAAGAAGACGACACAGGCAGTGACAGATCTCCGGTCGAGGAAGCCTTTTCCGACCAGGAGACGGAAGTGGCCAAGACTGAAACCAAGACGTCCGGAAATATCGACCCCTCTGTCGCCGATATTCTTCAGGAAGAGGCCGCACGAGAATCCGAACTCAGGGCGCAGGAAGGCAGCAGCCTTGAAACGCAGCCTGATCTCGCATTGGATGTCGCACCAATTCCAAAGGTCGAACCCAAAACGCCAACCGCGTCAGAAACATCCGAAGATGCCGGTCAGAAAGAGGCGTTGCCGGATGTTGAGACCATCAACTCCAGCATGTTGGCCGAAGACCCGGATGCCGCGCAACCAGCACGCAAATCCGGTGGCTTTGTACGCGGGTTTGCATTGGTTCTGATCATCGCGGTGATCCTGTATCTGATCTACGGCAATGCGCAGCAAATCAGCGAAGTCGTCCCACAGGCGGATCCAGTGCTGAAACCCTACGTATCGCTGATCGATCAGGCGCGTATCTGGCTTGAGGCACAGGCCGGATCAGGCGCATCACAGAACTGACGGCCTCAGAACCGTTCCAGCAGCCGTTTCAGGTATTCCAACTCAATCGTAGGCCGGTCGGTTTCTCCGGTCCGGCGGCGGATTTCATCCAGCAGCTCACGCGCGCGGCGGTAAACATCTTCGCCTTGCAACAGATTGTCATCCGTCGAGATGGACCCCGCAGCGCCGGGGTTTCGACCCAGTGGATCACGGTTATTCGCTTGGGCCTCGCCTTCCTGCGCACCTTGACCGGATTGGTTTTGCTGGTTCTCGGCCAACGCCTCACCAAGTGAGCGCATGCCTTCGCGCAGGGCTTCCATCGCTTCGGATTGACGATCTATCGCCTCGGCCAAATCATCGCCGCGCAGGGCTTGTTCGGCCTCATCCATGGCCCGACCCGCACGGCCCAGCGCATCGCGGGCGGCTTCGCCTTCCTGCGTGCCGGCACCCGGCAGGCCCTGTTCCTGACGCCGCAACTCATCGCGCAGCGCCTGTTGACGATCCGCCAGACTGCCCTGACCGGATTGACCTTCACCAGCCTGATCCGAATCCTGCCCCTGACCGCCCTGTCCTTCGTGGCTTTGACCCCGACCCTGACCACCATTGCGACCTTCGTTGCCCTGGCTTTCACCGGCCTGCCCGCCCGGGTTGAATTGTTCCTGCAAATCGCGGAAGGCCTGATCGCTCAGACCTTGTTGTTCGCGCAATGTCTCGGCTAGACCTTCCATGGCCTGTTGCCCCTCGGACTGGCCACCTTGACCCTGACCTTGGGTGACACGCATGTTTTCCATCATCTGCTGAAACTCTTCCAGCGCCTGCTGGGCTTCGGCCATGCGGCCCTGTTCCATCAGTTCTTGAATGCGGTCCATCATGGCCTGCAGATCATCCTGCGACATCTGCAGCGACTCGCCATTTTGCCCAGACTGACGTTCACCATCTTCGCCATTCTGTTGCGCCAGACGCTGCAACTGTTGGAGGTAGTCCTGCGTCGCCTCGCGCAGCTCCTGCATCAACTCTGCAATCTCTTCATCGCTCGCGCCATTTTGCATCGCCTCGCTTAGGCGTTCCTGCGCGCGGCGCATCCGCTCAAGTGCATCGGCCAGAGTGCCGTCTTCGATCAGCACCGCCAGATCCCACAGGGCTTGCGCGATTTCTTCCTGCTGAGGCTGCTTCAACCCGTACTGATTAAAGGTCTCCAACCGACGTAATAACACGCGCAGTCGCAGATAGGCCGTATCCGAGCGGAACAGACCCTCGGGCTGATGCGAAACTGCCCGCAACACCTGAGCGACCCGTGCGCCGTTCTCGCGCGACCAAAGCAGATCGCGCCGTTGTTCGATCACAGCAGCCGCAAGCGGATCAAAGAACCGGCGCGCAGGCAAGAGGGTCAGATAGGGTTGCGATTCCGATTGCTGATCCGCCGCATCGCGCGCCATCAGCGTTATCCGCACCGGCAGATGCGCCCATGGATGCTGCGAGAAGTCTTCAATCAAGTCTTCGGTAAAATCAGCCCGGTCGCCGGTGATGGGCATGGGCAATTCAATCTCGATCACCTCGCGCGGCTCAGGTTCGGTGGTCAAACCATACCGGCGATCTACGGCGTCCAGATCAAGTTCGATCAGGGCAGAGCCAGAGACAACGCCATAGTCGTCACTGGATTGAAACGGCAGCTTCATCTGCCCGCCCGCTTCGGCCTCGGCCCGACCTGCCACGTCAATGGTCGGAGGGGCATCGCCAATCACGTCAACAACCCAATCCCGGCCTGCAGGTCCTTCGATCCGCAATTGCCCCGATTGAGTGACAACAAAATCCTGTTCTGGTTCAGTGGCAGCTTCGGTTCCAGTGACCGAACTTGTTTCGGTCAGGCTGTGCGCACCAACCTCACCATAAAACCTCAAGGTCACACTACTGCCTGCAGGCACGGACAGAGCGGGCCCCGATTGATCGGCAAGATAGAGTGTTGGCAGGCCGGTATAGCGCGGTGGCTCAACCCAGCCCTCCCAGGTTGGTCCCTGCCCCGCGACCGCTGTTCCCGGCGTCATCTCGGCGACGGAGCCAATGCGCCATAGCGATCCGAACAGCATGGCAACAACCAATGCCAATAGAGCGGCATAGCGCAGGGCGTACGGATCGCGCGAAGCAAGGCGCAGATCAGGTTTCACTGCCTCGGCCTGAGAGACGCGCTGCGCCATCCGTGCCTTGTGCGCATGCCACAAAGCAACTGAATCCGCATCCGTCTCCCCAATGGCCTGGTCATCGATCAACGCCTGAATAGGGCGTCCGGGCAATGCCTCGTCCAAGCGGACAAGCGCCTCAGAGCGCGTCGGCCGATGGAATCGCCGAATCCCAACAGCCGCAGCCACGCTCAGCGCGATCAGGCTGACTGCACCTGCGGCCCAGACAAATTCAACGCGCACTTGATCCTGAAGGCCCAACATCAAAGCAGCCAGAACAGCCATCAAAATCGAGAAAAACGGCCAGAATGCGCGCAAAACCTGCTCGGCCAGCATTCCTGCATGGGTCAGCCAGAGCGAACGTTTTGGTATCGGCAGTTTCATTTTATCGCGCAATGCGGGCCTCCTGATCGGGCCCTTACGCTGATTGCGTCAAAGCCACGTAGGTATGGTATCGCGGTTTATGATTTCGTCAAAGCTTGGGCGTTCACGAATAACTGCAAATTGATCCTCATGCACCAGAACCTCGGGGATCAACGGCCGCGTGTTGTATTCACTAGACATCACCGCGCCATACGCACCGGCACTGCGAAACGCCACCAGATCACCCGCTTCAAGCGGCGGCATGTTGCGCTGTTTGGCAAAAGTATCGCCGCTTTCGCAGACCGGGCCCACGATGTCATAGGGCTGCTGTTCAACCCCGGCAGCGGGTTCCTGAACAGCAATAATGTCGTGATACGCCTCGTACATTGCCGGGCGGATAAGATCGTTCATTGCGCCATCAAGGATCAGAAAATCCCGACCCTCGCCGGATTTCACATAGATCACTTTGCTGACCATCAGCCCGGCATTGCCTGCGATCAGACGTCCAGGTTCGATCTCGATTTCACAATCCAAATGTCCCAGCGTCTTCTTGATCAGCGCGCCATATTCGACAGGCAGCGGTGGCGCATCGTTCGAGCGCGCATATGGAATGCCCAAACCGCCCCCCAAATCGAGGCGGCGGATATTGTGCCCTTCGCCCCTTAATTGTTCGGTCAGCTCGGCGACCTTGGTATAGGCAAGCTCAAACGGCTCCAGCTCGGTCAATTGTGACCCGATATGAACGTCAATCCCAATCACCTCGAGCCCCGGTAGGCTGGCGGCCAGCGCATAAACCTCGGATGCGCGCGAGATCGGAATGCCAAATTTGTTTTCGGACTTACCTGTCGCAATCTTGGCATGAGTCTTCGCATCCACATCCGGGTTCACCCGGATTGTGATCGGCGCAACCATCGCCAGCTCTGCCGCAACCGCGCTGATCACCTGCATCTCGGGTTCGGATTCCACGTTGAACTGGCGGATGCCGCCGGTCAGGGCAGTCCGGATCTCATCTGCCGTTTTGCCGACGCCTGAAAACACGATCTTATCGCCCGGAACGCCTGCAGCCTTGGCCCGCAGGTATTCTCCGCCTGAAACAACATCCATCCCAGCGCCTGCCTGTGCCAATGTCTTCAGGATGGCCTGATTGCTGGCCGCTTTCATCGCGTAGCAAACAAGGTGATCGGTTCCCTCAAGCGCATCATCAAACAGCTTGAAATGACGCAGCAAGGTGGCTGTTGAGTAGACATAGAACGGGGTTCCGACCGCGGCAGCGATTTCGGAGATTGGGACATCCTCGGCGAAAAGCGCGCCGTCGCGGTAGAGAAAGTGATCCATATCTGCGCGCTTAGACCAAAACGGCCCCCCGGTTCAATGGATTCGGGCGCTTAAGAGCCCCACGCAGCTATTTAGAACTCGGTCGAGACCCCGGCACGTGCATAGCCGGATACAGAAATGCCGGACTGTTTTGGCTCTGGCTTAGGATCAGGGCGCGACGCAGATGTGGATTCGCACGCCGCCAAAACGGCAAGCGTTAGAACTAGGCCGATGGTTCGCATATGCCGTTCTCCTCAGGCTCGGTGCTAACGGTGTTGGGTTTCGGATCAGACACCCAGATAAAGGCCGAGGCCGCCTTTGCGTAGGCCAACGCCTCCGCCAACATGTGTCCCACTGGATCCGACGCCAACACCCAGGCTGGCGGTCGGCTGAACAGGTTCGCCATCGGCACCACAGGCTGCCAAGGCAAAACCGGTCAAGATCAGCAGAATGACCCGAAACATACGCATCATACCAACGCCTTCCATCGTTTGATCTGAGCCCGCACCTGATCAGGCGCAGTCCCTCCATAAGATTGGCGCGAGTTTACCGAGTTTTTAACGGTGAGGACAGAATAGACGTCATCGGTGATATCATCGTGGACCGATTGCATGTCTTCCAACGACAGATCCGGCAGGTCGCTGCCCTTGCTTTCGGCCATGGCAACCAGCGACCCGGTCACATGATGCGCATCGCGGAACGGCAGGCCCAGCACCCGGACCAGCCAGTCGGCTAGATCGGTCGCGGTCGAAAAACCAGACCCCGCAGCGGCAGCAAGGCTATCGCGGTTGGCGGTCATATCCTTGACCATGCCTTCCATCGCGGCCAGCGCCAGCATCCAGTTGTCGGCGGCGTCAAAGACCTGTTCCTTGTCTTCCTGCATATCCTTGGAATAGGCCAGCGGCAGGCCCTTCATCACCATCATCAGCGCAGTGTTCGCACCAAAGATGCGGCCAACTTTGGCGCGGATCAGCTCCGCCGCGTCGGGGTTTTTCTTCTGCGGCATGATCGACGAGCCGGTCGAGAACCGGTCGGACAGCGTCACAAACCGGAATTGGGCCGAGGACCAGATCACCAGTTCTTCGGCAAAGCGCGACAGGTGAACGGCGCAGATCGAGGCAGTGGACAGGAACTCTAGCGCGAAGTCGCGGTCACTGACGGCATCCAGCGAGTTCGCGGCAGGGCGGTCAAAGCCTAGCGCTTCGGCCGTCATGTACCGGTCGATTGGGAAAGATGTCCCAGCCAGCGCAGCGGCC
Source organism: Ruegeria sp. I1 (assembly GCF_056532675.1). Lineage (NCBI taxonomy): Bacteria > Pseudomonadati > Pseudomonadota > Alphaproteobacteria > Rhodobacterales > Roseobacteraceae > Ruegeria > Ruegeria sp. I1. The sequence goes on from NZ_JBQFNM010000004.1 coordinate 287,267, forward strand.
CCCAGCGGGGATTCGTTCATCCGGGCGCGCGCGTCACGCACGCGGGACAGGTCGCGACCAAACATCTCGACATAGGCCATCATGTGGTGGCCCCATGTTACCGGCTGCGCGGTTTGCAAATGGGTAAAGCCCGGCATGACCCAATCCGCCCCGGCCTCGGCCTGCGCCAAAAGCGCGCGGATCAGAGCCAGAATGCCGGTTTCTGCCGCATCCAACTGATCGCGGACCCAGAGTTTGAAATCGGTCGCCACCTGATCATTGCGCGACCGACCCGTGTGCAGACGGCCTGCGGGTTCACCGATCACCTCTTTCAGGCGCGCTTCGACATTCATGTGGATGTCTTCCAGCGCGGTCGAGAACTGAAAGTCTCCGTTTTGGATTTCTGACAAAACGGTGAGCAGCCCTTCCCGAATAGCCTGCGCGTCACTATCACTAATAACGCCTGTGGCGGCCAACATGGCGGCATGGGCGCGCGAGCCTGCGATGTCCTGGGCTGCCATCCGCTGATCGAACCCGATCGAGGCATTGATTGCCTCCATGATCGCGTCTGGACCGGCGGCGAAGCGGCCGCCCCACATCTGGTTCGAGGATTGATCGGTCATGAAAGAAAACCCGGAGTTAATATGCGCCTGTTACGTCTGATCCCCCTTTATATGGCCCTAGCGCTGGGTGCAAACGCCGCTTTGGCAACCGATGCCGAGACATTGGGGCCGCTGCGCGAGGACAGCCTGAAGCGACTGATCCTGCATAAAGAGCCCAAACCGGTTGAAGCGGTTGAATTTGAGTTGGAAGATGATGGCGGCACGGCGTCTCTGGAGGACTATAAGGGCAAATACATCCTCCTGAACTTCTGGGCCACCTGGTGTGCCCCGTGCCGCAAGGAGATGCCCCAGATCGCTGAACTTCAAGAAGAGTTCGGCGGCGACAGGTTCGAGGTGCTGACGTTGGCCACCGGGCGCAACTCACCCGCCGGGATCAAAAAGTTCTTTGACGAGAACGGGATCGACAACCTGCCTCGCCATCAGGACCCCAAACAGGCCGTGGCGCGTGAGATGGGCGTGATTGGCCTGCCGATCACCGTGATACTTGATCCGGACGGCAATGAGATCGCGCGACTGATTGGTGATGCCGAATGGAACTCGGATAGCGCGAAGGCGATTATCTCGGCTCTCGTCAACGCTGAAAGCTGAGAAATTCTGCTCTAAACCGTTAGAATCATGATACTCTCTTGCCGTTTAATCAGGAGAGTATTTTATGAAGAGTATCGTAACACTTGCCGCTGCTACCTTTATTGCACTGGCGGCGGCGGTGGCAGCCGACGCCAAGGACATCAAAAAGCAGAAGCAATTCCTTGATGCAGTTGCTGGCAAAACGCTGACTGGGAACGGGGCGACCCTGGTCATTTCGGCCGACGGAAAACTGTCTGGTAAACTGGACGACGGTCGAAACGTTGCCGGGGCCTGGGTTTGGAACAAACGGTTCTGGTGCCGCAATCTGGTGGTTGGAAGCGATACGTTGCCGCAAGATTGCCAGACCGTTTCGCTGGACGGCAATCAGGTGACGTTCACCCGCAACAAAGGCAAGGGTGACTCTGGCGGGACTTACACGATCAGCAACTGATATAATTTTGACCCGATCGAGTTCTCGAGGGGCGCAACCACTGCGGCTGCGCCCCTTTGCCATTCCGCCTTACGCCACGCCACCTTTGACAGCTGCAAAGGCCGGCTGCACTCTGGCCGCGGGAGGACCAAATGCCGCTGGAAATTCTTCTGGTGCTGGTGGTCGGAGGAATCGCTGGTGTCACGCTGTTGCTGCACCTGACAGGCCGATCGCAATTGCGCGCGCTGACACAGGACAACACGCTTCAGGAATGGCTGCGCCATTTCCCGGACGATGACGTGATCGATCTGACAATCGCCCATGATGGCCACACTGCCCTGATCCGAACCACAAACAGCCCTGGTCTGATCTGGTCCTTTGGCACGGATACCGTCGCGCGGCACCTACTGGATTATGACCTGCTGGACCATCCCGACGGGTTCGAAATCCAGTTTCACGACTTTGCCACACCCAGATGCCTTGTTCGTCTGGACGAATTCGAACGCAGCCATTGGCGTAACCTGATGGAACCCACATGACCGACCAGATTACCTTTCCCGACGCCGTCCAATGGGCAGTTCCCTTTTTCATCGCCGCGATTCTGGCCGAGTTCTTGTGGATCGCTGTCAAAGGCCGGGGTGGCCGGTATGAGACTCGCGATGCGGTGACCTCATTGATCATGGGGGCCGGAAACATCGCTTCGGGCTTTCTGCTGGGGTTCATCGCCTATGCGTTCTTTATGTGGCTGTGGCAGATCACGCCACTTGATCTGGGCACCTCGATCCCTGTGATCGTCCTGTGCTTTGTGCTGGATGACCTGCGGTACTACTGGGTGCACCGGTTCGGTCATCGCATTCGCTGGGTCTGGGCCAGCCATGTGAACCATCACAGCTCACAGCACTACAACCTGACCACCGCTTTGCGGCAAACTTGGACCTATACGTTCACCTTCATGATGGTGGTCCGCGCACCTCTGATCCTGCTCGGCTTTCACCCGGCCATGGTCCTGTTTGTCGGCGGGTTGAACCTGATCTACCAGTTCTGGATCCATACCGAAGCCATCGGCAAAATGCCCCGCTGGTTCGAGGCTGTGATGAACACCCCCAGTCACCACCGGGCCCATCACGGCCGCAACGCGCGCTATCTGGATTGCAACTATGCAGGTGTTTTCATCATCTGGGACAAGATGTTCGGCACCTTTGTACCCGAACAAGAGGATGAGCGGGTCGACTACGGGCTGGTCCACAACATCGGAACCTTCAACCCGTTGCGCGTGGCCTTTCATGAATGGGTTGGCATCTGGCGCGACGCCACACAACCCGGCCTGACTTTGCGCCAAAGGCTGGCCTATTGTTTTGCACCACCCGGCTACAGTCATGATGGCAGCCGCGACAGCTCAGAGCAGATCAAACAAAAGCATCTGGCACGGCACCCCGAAGATCGCGGAACGCCCGGTTTCCAGCATCTTGGCGATGAATTGCCCAATCTGAAGGCAAAACAATTCTGAACTGCGCGTGATCATGCCTGTCTCAGCTTGAAATATCGGTTACGGGTGCCATATGGGGTCCATGGTTTGAGATAACGAGTGACCGGAGACCCGCACATGACCCGCTTGACTACCCTTTCGACATTGGTCGGTTTGCTGGGTCTGATGTTGGCTATGGTCGCTGCGATTGCCAGCGCTTTGGCCGGTTTGATCGCGTTGGGCTTTCTGATGATGCTTTTGGGCTTTACCGGAGCAGTGATCGGGGCCGCATCCTCTTTGGCGCGCGCCCAACACTCTGCCCGCTGAAAATTCACCCGCTTTAACCGCAGATTCACCTGTTTGCCCTGACATTGGGACCGAAACTCTATTCGGACATGTTCAGGGAACTGGCGCTTATGCGGGACAAGAAACTTGCAGATTTACCTGAAGGATCGGACAACCCGTTAAACTCGGCCATCTCGGCGCGGGATCGATCCGTGGTGAAAATGGCGACCGAAGCGGTGAAGCACAAACAGTGCAAGCTGGCCTTTCAGCCGGTTGTGCAGGCGCAATCGCCTGGTGGCATTGCCTTTTACGAAGGCTTTATCCGCGTGCTGGACGAAACCGGGCGTGTGATCCCGGCGCGAGAATTCATGCCGCAGGTGGAAAACACGCCTCTGGGGCGCGAGATTGATTGCATCGCGCTGGAACTTGGGTTGCAAACATTGGTGCGAAACCCCGACATACGCTTGTCGATTAACATGTCCGCGCGCTCAATCGGGTTTTCGCGCTGGGCAAAGGTACTGGATCGGTTTCTGAAACGGGACGAGAGCGTTGGTGAGCGGCTGATCCTGGAGATTTCGGAACAATCCGCCATGCAAGTGCCGGAACTTGTGATCGACCTGATGGATCGCCTGCAGGAACGCGGCATTGCCTTTGCGTTAGACGACTTTGGCGCCAGCGATTTTGGTCTGCGCCATTTTCGTGAGTTTCTGTTCGACGCCGCAAAGATCGATGGCCAGTTCATTCGAGGCATAAGTGAACAGCCCGACAATCAGGCACTGGTGCGCGCGTTGATCCTAGTCGCACAGGAATTCGAGATACTGGTGACTGCCGAATCGGTTGAAAATCAGGCTGACGCCGAGTTTCTGCGCAATAGCGGGGTCGACTGTTTGCAAGGTTTTCTGTTCGGAGCGCCCACAGTCGCCCCTCCTTGGAAGCAGGAAAACAAATCCAAAACAGGCTCTTAAGCAAAAATCGGCCCAGTCGTTTCAATCACTCAAACTGCTGAGACAAGCTGCCCGTTGCTGCATATGCAGCATTGCGATATGCCATAAAGCGCTGGAGCGGGGAACTTGGGGCGCTCTTGTTTTGTCAGAGACCTCTCTGCCACCTGCGCCGTCAGATTTCCCAAAGGACCTTGACGGTAAAGGACTGACTATATGACCAACGTAGTAATCGCATCCGCCGCACGCACGGGCGTGGGCAGCTTTAGCGGTTCGTTTGCGAACACCCCTGCACATGATCTGGGCGCTGCCGTTTTGGAAGCGGTCGTGGAACGCGCCGGAGTAGAAAAGGGCGAAGTAAGCGAAACCATCATGGGTCAGGTTCTGACCGCCGCACAGGGCCAGAACCCAGCCCGCCAAGCGCATATCAATGCCGGCTTGCCGCAGGAAAGCGCAGCTTGGGGCATCAACCAGGTCTGCGGCTCGGGCTTGCGCGCTGTGGCTCTGGGTGCGCAGCATATCCAACTGGGTGATGCGGACATCGTCGCCGCCGGTGGCCAGGAAAACATGACCCTGTCGCCCCACGCCGCCGCCCTGCGCGCCGGTCACAAGATGGGCGACATGAAATATATCGACACGATGATCCGCGACGGCTTGTGGGATGCTTTCAACGGCTACCATATGGGTCAAACCGCCGAGAACGTCGCCGAGAAATGGCAGATCAGCCGCGATCAACAGGACGAATTCGCCGTTGCCAGCCAGAACAAAGCCGAAGCTGCGCAGAAAGCAGGCAAGTTCTCGGATGAGATCGTGCCCTTCACTATCAAGACCCGCAAGGGTGACATCGTGATGGATAAGGATGAGTACATCCGCCACGGCGCCACCATGGAAGCGATGGCAAAACTGCGCCCAGCTTTCACCAAAGACGGTTCGGTCACCGCCGCCAACGCCTCGGGCCTGAATGACGGCGCGGCGGCGACTCTGCTGATGTCGGCCGAGAACGCCGAAAAGCGCGGGATTGAGCCTCTGGCGCGGATCGCATCCTACGCAACCGCCGGTCTGGACCCGTCGATCATGGGCGTTGGCCCGATCTACGCCTCGCGCAAAGCGCTGGAAAAAGCTGGCTGGTCGGTTGACGATCTGGATCTGGTTGAAGCTAACGAAGCCTTTGCCGCGCAGGCCTGTGCTGTGAACAAGGACATGGGTTGGGACCCGTCCATTGTGAACGTCAATGGCGGTGCGATCGCCATCGGCCACCCGATCGGTGCCTCGGGCTGCCGCGTTCTGAACACGTTACTGTTCGAAATGAAACGTCGCGATGCCAAGAAGGGTCTGGCGACCCTGTGCATCGGTGGCGGCATGGGTGTCGCCCTGTGTGTGGAGCGCGACTAAGTGCTTTGACAGCCAAATAGAAAAGGGCGTCCCACCGGCGCCCTTTTTTGTTACAATCGAAGCTTATCCGCTAGATGCGACAATATCGCCAGACAGAAAGCCCAAACTGCTACGAAACGATATTGCGCAACACTATCTCTCAGAGTAACAGAATTACCAAGACGACTAAATTTGGAGGATTCCTAAATGGCACGTACAGCACTCGTTACCGGCGGTTCCCGCGGCATCGGCGCAGCAATTTCCAAGGCGCTTAAGGCCGAAGGGTGCAATGTTGCAGCGACCTACGCAGGAAACGATGAAGCCGCAGCAAAATTCACCGAAGAAACCGGTATCGCCACCTACAAGTGGAACGTGGCCGACTATGACGAGTCCAAAGCGGGCATCGAAAAGGTCGAGGCCGAAGTCGGCCCCATCGATATCGTTGTGGCAAACGCGGGTATCACCCGCGACGCGCCGTTCCACAAAATGACGCCCGAGCAGTGGCATCAAGTGATCGATACCAACCTGACCGGTGTATTCAACACGGTCCACCCGGTTTGGCCTGGTATGCGCGAGCGCAAGTTCGGTCGTATCATTGTCATCAGCTCGATCAACGGTCAGAAGGGTCAGTTTGCGCAGGTGAACTATGCTGCAACCAAGGCGGGCGATCTGGGCATCGTGAAGTCTTTAGCCCAAGAAGGCGCACGCGCTGGTATCACCGCCAACGCGATCTGCCCCGGCTACATTGCCACCGAAATGGTTATGGCAGTGCCAGAGAAAGTCCGTGAATCCATCATCGGCCAGATCCCGGCAGGCCGCTTGGGTGAGCCAGAGGAAATCGCACGCTGTGTCGCATTCCTGGCCTCGGACGATTCTCAGTTCATCAATGGCTCGACCATCTCGGCCAACGGTGCTCAGTTCTTCGTCTGATCAGACTCAGTAGCAACAAAAACGGGCCGGTCCTTTTGGACCGGCCCTTCTTTATCCCGTAAGATCACGCGCGCTGTGATCAGCGGGAACCGGTTAACCACGCCCAAAGTTGGTGAATGACTTTGCTGCGTTCTTCATGGGCGCGACGGATCGCATCTTGAACAGACGGGTTGGTCGTCATCTCGATCATGGCATATCCTCCTGGCTAAAGATGAACTTGACTTGCTCTCAACATGGCGCTTGATTTCAAAACGTACAAACGAGAGTTTTCGACAGCTCAGGTAAGTAAATCTTAAGTGAAATGTCCGACCGACTGCCTCCTCTGACCGCTTTGCGCGCCTTTGATGCCGCCGCGCGCCATATGTCATTTGCGAAAGCGGCTGATGAGCTGAACGTAACGCCCGCTGCGCTGTCCTTTCAGATCAAATCGCTGGAGGAGCATCTGGGCTACCCCCTATTCCGACGTTTAAACCGCGCAGTGGAATTGACCGAAGCGGGCAAAGCACTTGCCCCAGGAACGGCCGAGGGGTTTACCACGCTCAAATCCGCATGGACCGCGACCCGCAGATTGCAGGACAATACAACGCTCACCGTTACAGCCGGACCGGCGCTAACGGCAAAATGGCTTGCCCCGCGCCTATATGATTTTGCGCGCGCACATCCAGAAATCGATCTGCGGTTTTCGGCCACCCTGCGCAATATGGATTTGGAACAGGATGATGTGGATGTTGCGATCCGCTTTGGATCTGGTCAGGACGAGGGGATGTATAGCCTGCCGGTGCGCAAGGAATGGCTGACGCCGGTCATGACACCCGAGCTGGCAGAGCAGTTTTCCACCCCCGAAAGCTTGCGTGATGCGCCCTTGATCCATGATGATTCAATCGCGTTTCTCAAACCACCAGCCGATTGGCCGACCTGGTTCAAGGCCGTTGGGATGGAGTTCACGCCAACACATGGCGCGCATTTCTCGAACGCGGATCACGCGATTGATGCTGCGGTGGCCGGGGTTGGTGTCGCCTTGGGGCGGCGCGCGATGATCATCAAAGACATGACCGAGGGGCGATTGATCGCCCCGTTCAAAACCGCCATCGAAACCAAGGGGCGGTTTCGGTTTCTGTGCCTGCCCGGTGCGGAAAACCGGCCACAGGTCGCCGCGTTCCGCGATTGGTTCGCGACCGAGATTGAAAAGACCGCCCATATCTCGGATGAGTTCACTATCATTCCCGTAGAAGACGTCTTAGCCAAATGACTAGAAACCGCGCCACTGCCACCGGATTCATCGCTGTTCTGCTGTGGGCCTTGCTGGCGCTATTCACCGTCGGCTCGGCCCCGACACCGCCCCTTTTGCTCAATGCCATATGTTTCAGTATCGGCGGTTCTCTGGGTTTGATCTGGACATGGCAATCCGGTGGGTTTTCCAAACTGCGCAGCATCAGTTGGAAAATCTATGCATTCGGCACTGTTGGTCTGTTCGGATACCACGCGCTCTATTTCTCGGCTCTGCGCATGGCCCCTGCGGCAGAGGCTGGGCTGATTGCCTATCTCTGGCCCCTCCTGATTGTCCTGTTTTCAGGACTTCTACCCGGCGAGCACCTGAGACCGGGCCATCTATTCGGGGCCTGCCTCGGCTTTGCCGGTGCCGCGCTGATCATCACTGGCGGTGGCAGCGCAGGCTTTCAGATTGACCACCTGCCGGGATACGCGCTGGCCTTCCTCTGTGCTCTGACATGGTCGGGGTATTCGGTGCTGTCCCGTAAACTGGGTGAAACGCCCACAAGCACTGTTGCTGTGTTCTGCGTGCTGACTGCCATCGCCTCGTGGGTGCTGCATTTCGCACTCGAAACCACCGTCTGGCCCGATACCGCCCTCAGTTGGGCCTCAACCTTTGCCTTGGGTCTGGGGCCTGTAGGGCTGGCGTTTTATGTTTGGGATATCGGGGTCAAACAGGGCGACATACAGATGCTGGGAACCAGCTCTTACGCCGCACCTTTGCTGTCTACTGTTGTGCTGGTTGGTGCCGGGATCGCCATGCCGACATGGACATTGGCGATCGCGGCGGTACTGATCACCGGCGGCGCTGTAATTGCGGCGCGCGCCAGCCTGACTGGCTAAGCTGACAGGCGTTCGATCTCTTCCTTGAGCTTAAGTTTCTGCTTTTTCAGCTGGGCGATATGGAGATCATCGATGCCTGGCGAGCGTTGGGCTTGTTCCACTTCTAGACCGAGAGATTCGTGCTTCTTCTTCAGTTCCGTCAGATGTGCGCTTACGCTCATGGCGATCCTCCTTGGTTACGTGTCTAAAAGTCACGTAAGAAGTTGAGCACATCGTTTCCACCCTGTCACGCTGCAGGCGCACAGAATCTGTAATAAATCCGACAAATTCGGCTGGTCATCGCCGAGAGGTATGAAACGGCCCCATGGCTGCACCATCCCTCAGCACGGCTGAAATCTCAGGGCTATAGCTTTCGCCATCCTGTTCGTGCCGATCCCCTTGATGCAGAATCAGCGGGGCGTGCAAACGGAATGCAGCGCGCCCGCCCTTACGGGCACGCAAAATGACCAGTTCGGCTTCACGCCCTGATCGCGCCGCCAAGGGCAGCACTTCGACCGAGCCCAGCTGGCCCTGGCAGGCCATCAGCATATCCGGCAGGCGGTCCGCTTTTTGGATCATGTGTAAATACCCGCGCGGCGCAAGGCGTTTGGTGGCCACATCGATCCAATTGGCCAATGGGGTCTGTTCGCCCAAGGCAACACTGCGCCCTGAATCATGGGCCGGACTATGGGCACCAGCACGGTAGTAGGGCGGGTTTGCGATCACATGATCAAACTGACGTTGTTTTAGCTCTGTCGGAAGTGCGCCTAGATCAGCGGTTGCAACCTCCAGCGTAATGGAATTGTCGGCGGCGTTGCGACGCGCCAAACCCGCATAGGGTGGTTGCAGCTCAACGCCGCACATTTGCAAACCCGGAACCCGTGCAGCAAGACAAAGAATGGCCGCCCCGGCCCCGCATCCAAGCTCGAGCACTGATTGGCCGCTGGTGGCCGGAACCGACGCGGCAAGTAAAACCGGATCGACCCCGGCGCGATACCCTTTGACAGGCTGCCACAAGTGCAGCTTGCCGCCCAAAAACGCATTTTGGCTTAGGTCTTTATCCTCGAAACGGGTCATCGTCCCAGCGGGATGTCATTATCGCGCATCACGCGTTCGGCACGGGTCAGATCATCCGCCCGAACCATCAGGCGACGAGGGAAGATTCCAATGCCGCCTTCGAGGATGCTCATATTTACGTCCATCTGAAAGCAGTCTATATCCTCGCCCTCAAGAAGAGCGGATGCAAAGGCCAGGATTGTCGGATCGGTGCTGCGCAATAGTTCTTTCATGGGGATGGATGTAAGGGCAAGGCATGGCAGAAGTCGAGCCTTGTATCAGGAGTGTGATGGACGTCAGCACAATCTCGAAACCGCATGAGCGGCTCGCTGAAATTCTGACCGGCGAAATGGAGGCGGTGAATACGCTGATCCGGACCCGGATGGCATCTGAGCACGCACCGCGCATCCCTGAAGTGACCGCACATCTGGTCGAAGCGGGTGGCAAACGTCTGCGCCCGATGCTGACATTGGCGGCAGCGCGTCTGTTTGGCTACACGGGCGAGCATCATGTGCGTCTGGCCGCGACGGTTGAATTTATTCACACTGCGACCCTGCTGCATGACGACGTGGTCGACGAAAGCGCCCAGCGGCGTGGGCGGCCCACAGCGAACCTTTTGTGGGACAACAAATCCAGCGTGCTGGTGGGCGACTATCTGTTTTCACGCAGTTTTCAGTTGATGGTAGAAACCGGATCGCTCCGTGTTCTGGATATTCTGGCCAATGCTTCGGCCACCATTGCCGAAGGCGAAGTGCTGCAAATGACCGCCGCCACCGATCTGGGCACGGATGAGGCCGTTTACTTGCAAGTCGTGCGCGGCAAGACAGCGGCGTTGTTCTCGGCAGCGACCGAAGTGGGCGGTGTGATCGCCGGTGCGACAGAACCACAGGTCGAGGCCCTGTTCGATTATGGCGATGCGCTGGGTATTGCCTTCCAGATTGCCGACGATCTGCTGGATTATCAGGGCGATAGCAAAGCGACCGGCAAGAACATTGGCGACGATTTCCGCGAACGGAAGCTGACCCTGCCGGTAATCAAGGCAGTGGCGCAGGCCACACCCGATGAGCGCGTGTTCTGGGAGCGCACGATCGAGAAAGGCCGGCAGCAAGATGGCGACCTGGATCATGCACTGAGCTTGATGGCCAAGTATCAGACGCTTGAAGCCACACGTCAGGATGCGTTGGGATGGGCCAACAAAGCCAAGGCGGCACTGGAGTTGCTGCCAGATCATGAGCTACGGACCCTGCTGCGCGACCTGGCGGACTACGTGGTGTCTCGGCTCAACTAAGCTGAGTGGCGCGGCACCACCAATCAGGGTGGGCTGCACCAATCTCATAGGCTGCAAAATGGGCCGCTTTCAGGGATGGATAGAGCGCAAAGCAGGTTGAGCCCGAGCCGGACATACGCGCCAGTAACACCTCCCGAGTCCCGGTCAATTCGTCCAGAACACGCCCAATCATTGGGGCGATGCTAATAGCAGGGCTTTGCAGGTCGTTTCGCTGATTGGACAACCAGAAGGCACAGTCAGCAACGCCCTCAAAAATCGGAATATCATCTGGCATCTGTGGGTTTTGACGCGATTCCATGACTTTGAACACAGCCCCTGTGGGCACTTCAACGCCGGGATTTACCAAAAGGGCAGGCAACTCAGGCAAGGTCATCGCAGTCACCTGCTCACCAATCCCTCGCATCCGCGCAGCCTTGGCCATTATGCAAACCGGGATGTCCGCCCCCAGAGAGACGGGGAGATCGGGTGGAATATCAATGTCCTGATCTTGCGAATGGCGTAACATCGCAGCAGCATCAGACGATCCGCCGCCAATGCCAGCACCGTGTGGTAGTGCCTTGTTCAGATCGATATGTCCGGTCCAACCAGTGGCTTCCGCCGCCTTCCAGACAAGGTTGCGCGCATCTGAGGGAACGCCAGCCGCGTGCTCTCCGCTAACGGAAATCGACAGATCGGGCCCCGGCGCAAACTCCAGTTGATCCCCGACATCTGCAAACGCCACGAGCGAATCCAACAGGTGATACCCGTCCTCCCGTTGGCCGGTAACATGCAGTGTGAGGTTTATCTTGGCGGGTGCGAAGCCCTTAGTTGCCATTGGCAACCTTCAAAGGATCGGAGCCTTCCTCGGCCAATACTGCATCCAGACCCACCTCGAGCTTGCGGCGGATGCGCTCAGGGTCAGCTTCGCCATCAATCTCTTCCGGGTCAATAAAGGACAATGCGCGTTTCCACTGGAACTCAGCCTCACGATCCCGGCCAACGGCCCAATAGACATCGCCCAGATGGTCATTGACCACCGGATCAACCGGCATCAGCGCAACAGCGCGTTCCATATGATCCACGGCTTCGTCATAGCGCCCAAGGCGGAACAGGACCCAACCCAGGCTGTCGACAATGTAACCGCTGTCCGGGCGCGCGGCGACGGCGCGTTCGATCATATCCAACGCCTCATCCAGTTTTTCGCGGCGTTCGACAAGCGAATAGCCCAGATAATTCAGAACTTGCGGCTGATCCGGGTTCAACTCCAGCGCCCGCCGAAAATCCGCTTCGGCCTGATCCCAGTTCTTCAACCGCTCATGCGAGATGCCGCGCGCGTAATGCAGGAACCAGTTCCCGCTTGACGCGGCGTCTGTCAGGGCGATTGCACTGTCATAGGACGCTACTGCGGCCGCATAGTTTTCCTGTTGCCGCTGGATATCCGCAAGTGCCACGTGAACGCTGGGCAGATTGGGTTTTTTTGCCGAAAGATTCTGTAGCACTTCGATGGCGGCATCTGTTTTGCCTGACCGGCTGAGCACCTCGGCCCGACCCAGCTCAGCGGCATGGTGATCATTGCTGTCAGCTGGAACCTTTCGATAGGTATCGACGGCCAGATCATATTGCTTCAATTCATCCAGAAGCTCTGCGCTCAGCAAGATTGCATCTACATGATCGGGGCGCAGGAAGCTTGCGACGCGAGTGTACAGCAGTACATAGTCAGGCGTCGCTTCGGTGTTCAGCACCGCAGCGACCGAGAAAAAGATCTCGGCCATGCCATCCTGAGCGGATCGAACATGGGTAAAGGGCAGTGTTTCACCAGCATTCAACTGGCTGACATAATCTTCAATCGAAGGGTCACTGCCCGCCGCAAAGACGGTTTCCAAGAACGCCAGCGCATCGGCGTTTCGGTCAAGCTGCGACAGAACCTCAGTCCGCGCCATCGCTGCGCGGCGCGAGAATTGGGCAATCGCACCATCATTTTCCGCAAAGATCGCCTCGGCCCCCTCAAAGTCACCGATCGAGGCCAGTGCCATTGCCTTGTGATACAGCGCAAATTCGCGCAGCCCATCCTGGGTGGATACAGTGTCGAACTGCTCGATCGCTTTGGTCAATTCACCCTGACCAAGATGGGCCCAGGCGATCATCAGCCCGTCTACCAGCGGGCCAACACCCTTTGTTTCGGGGTCGCGCGCCAAAAGCTCTGCCAGTTTGTCATTCGCAATCAGATTGGCGGCGACCACCATTCTGGCGGCCTGGCTGGGTAGTTCAGCCTCTTCAATCGTTTGCGCGATGGGCAAGGCGCGCTCGATCTCTCCCAGCGCCAGTCGTGCCACCACAACACTTTCCAACAAAAGTGCGTTCTGAGGGTCAAACTTCAGCGCCTGCGCATAGTATTGCTCGGCTGCTGTATAGTCGCTTTCATAAATCGCCTGACGACCAGCCAGATAGGCCCCTGCCCCTGTATCCGCAGACACTGGCACACTGACCGTCGAAAAAAGCAGCGCGGCCAATACCGCGCGATGCACAAGGGAAATCACCTAAATCCTGCCCTGCTAACATAGACTGACCGATAAGCTAGGGCCTTGGCTGGCAAGAGGCAATGGCAGAGCCTTCACGACCCTGCCAGTGCACCGGTTTTCGCCTACATATTGGGATAGTTCGGGCCATCCCCACCCTGCGGTGTGGTCCAGGTGATGTTCTGGCTGGGGTCCTTGATATCACAGGTTTTGCAGTGGACGCAGTTCTGAAAGTTGATCACGAATCGCGGGCCGTTTTCGTCTTCGACCACCTCATACACACCTGCCGGGCAGTAGCGCTGCGCCGGTTCGTCGAACTGAGGCAGGTTGACCTTTACCGGAACCTCTGGATCAGACAGGTGCAAATGGCAGGGTTGACTTTCCTCGTGGTTGGTCATCGCGAATGACACGTTGGTCAGACGATCAAAAGACAGCACACCGTCGGGTTTGGGATAGTCAATCGGCTCGTGCTTGCTGGCATCCTCGGTCGCCTCAGCATCGTTTTTACCGTGACCGATGGTGCCGAACAGGGAAAAGCCCAGCGTATTGGTCCACATGTCCAAACCACCCAGCATCAGAGAGGCGGTCAGGCCCCATTTCGACCAGATCGGCTTGACGTTGCGAACCTTCTTGAGGTCGCTGCCGATGGGGCCGCTGCGCACTTCGGTCTCATAATCTGTCAGCTCATCACCAGACCGCTCGGCCTTGATGGCTTCATAGGCAGCCTCGGCTGCGGCCTTACCCGACAGCATGGCGTTATGGTTGCCCTTGATGCGCGGCACGTTGACCATGCCTGCCGAGCAGCCCAGAAGCGCCACACCCGGCGCGACCAGCTTCGGCATCGACTGGAACCCGCCTTCAGTGATTGCCCGTGCGCCATATGCCACGCGCTTGCCGCCTTTCAGCAGGTCAGCAACGACCGGGTGATGTTTGAAGCGCTGGAATTCCATGTAGGGGTACAGATGCGGGTTTTTATAGTTCAGGTGAACCACAAAGCCGACATAGACCTGATTGTTTTCAAGGTGATAGATGAACGATCCACCGCCCGCGTTGCTACCCAGCGGCCAGCCCATGGTGTGCGTGACACTTCCTTCCTTGTGCTTGGAAGGATCGACCTCCCAAATCTCCTTCATGCCAACGCCGTATTTCTGCGGCTCTTTGCCAGCAGACAGGTCGTATTTGGCAATGATTTCTTTGGACAGCGACCCGCGCACACCTTCCGACAGGAAGACATATTTGCCGTGCAATTCCATGCCAGGCTCGGTGTTTGGACCGTAAGAGCCATCGGCTTCCAGGCCAAAGACACCTGCGACCACGCCTTTGACTTCGCCGTTCTCGCCATAGACAAGCTCCGAACATGCCATGCCAGGGAAGACTTCCACGCCCAGCTCTTCAGCCTGCTCGGCCATCCAGCGGCAGACATTGCCCATCGAGACAATGTAGTTGCCGTGGTTGTTCATCAGCGGCGGCATTGGGAAGTTGGGGATACGGATCTGACCCGCCTCTCCCAGCATATAGAAGTTGTCTTCGTTGACCGGTGTGTTCAGCGGCGCGCCTTTTTCCTTCCAATCGGGGATCAGCGCATCCAGACCACAGGGATCAAGCACCGCGCCTGACAGGATATGCGCGCCGACTTCGGACCCCTTTTCCAGAACCACAACGTTCAGATCCGCATCCAGCTGTTTTAGACGGATGGCCGCCGACAGGCCCGCAGGACCTGCGCCCACGATCACCACGTCATATTCCATCGCTTCGCGTTCAATATCGGCCATCGCGGGCTCCTTAGCTAACTTTCCGAATTGGCGCTTTTCTCGTGCAGTCGGCGCAATTTTGTTTCACGGCTGATTACATGGTCGGAAAGACCTTGGTCAATCAAAACACGGCGTAACATTGCTGCAATGCGGCAGTTAAGCCTCTGGAGAGTCGCCCATCAGGTATCTGGGACCGCTCCCATTTGATTTGGCGCGATCATCTGGATTGTACAGTGCACATTTCGGCAGGCTTAAGCACCCACAGCCAATGCAGCCATCCAGATTGTCGCGTAGCCGTACCAATGTGTCGATTCGCTGATCTAAATGCGCCCGCAGCGTTACACTGATATCCTTCCAATCTTGCGGTGTCGGGGTGCGGTTGCCCGGAAGGCCCGACAGAACCTCGCGGATTTCCGGCAGGGTCAAGCCGAACTGCTGTGCGATCATCACAAAGCTCAGCCGTCGGATATCGGCCCGCTGATACCGCCGCTGCCCGCCCGCGTTGCGCCACGGCGAAATCAGGCCCTGAGCCTCATAATACCGAATGGCCGATACCGCCAAACCGGTGCGCCGGGCCAGTGCGCCGATTGCCAGCCCTTCAGATGCAGCCATTAGACCCTCGTAAAAAATACCTTGACCTAAAGTTAGGTTTAGAAATTACGGTGAGTCGTGACAAGCCTCAATTCGTAAAGGAGATCCCATGATGGCGACGCTTGAACACACCAATTTCACCGTTCGCGACCCGCAGGCCTCGGCGGCGTGGATGCAAAAGGTCTTTGGCTGGAAGACCCGCTGGGAAGGCCCGGCCATTGCGGGTGGCTACACTGTGCATGTGGGCAGCGCGCATACCTACCTGGCGCTTTATGCGCCCAGTGATCCCAAACCCGCAGGTGAAAGCAGCTATGACATCGTCGGCGGCTTGAACCATGTTGGCGTTCTGGTCGAAGATATCGACGCCACCGAAGCCAAAGTACGCGACGCCGGTTTCACACCCCATAACCATGCGGATTACGAACCAGGCAAAAGGTTCTATTTCGACGATGACAACGGCATAGAATTCGAAGTGGTCCAATATGATTGAGATGCTGTGGCTATGCACCCATTCGCGCCGCTGGCGCCGGGACAAGCCCCCCGATCACCGCCACAGGCGCGCGCCTGTCCCGTCCGAACGGCGCTAAGCCGCGAATTGAACGCGGGCTGCCCCTTGGCCTCTTGCAATTCACGCCCCATTTAGGTCAGGTACTGAACGACCCATCATTCGCCCCGACGCTTTCCCTGCGGCGGGGCGGCTCAATTTATGCGTGGACAACAAGACTATGGAAAAGATTCCAATGACGCCTGCGGGCAATGCCGCGCTGGCAGCAGAGCTGAAAAACCTCAAATCCGTCGAGCGCCCAGCGATCATCGAAGCGATCGCAACGGCCCGAGAACTGGGTGATTTGAAGGAAAACGCCGAATATCATTCTGCCCGCGAAAAGCAGGGCTTTATCGAAGGCCGCATCAAGGAACTGGAAGGCATCCTGTCTCTGGCCGATGTGATCGATCCCGCCAAACTGTCTGGCGCGATCAAATTCGGCGCAAAGGTCACATTGGTCGATGAGGATACCGACGAGGAAAAGACCTGGCAGATCGTCGGAGAGTATGAGGCCAATATCGAAAACGGCCTGCTGAACATCAAATCGCCCATGGCCCGTGCTTTGATCGGCAAGGATGAAGGCGACAGCGTCGAAGTGCGCACACCCGGCGGTGTGCGATCCTATGAAGTTCTGAGCATCGAATACGCCTGACCGGAGCATCTGACATGTCGGGGAACGAACCTGACCAAGAAACCGAACGGCCGACCTCGCTGGGGATCTATGATCGCCCGGACCGGACACCTGTAACCTCGATCGAAATCGCCGCCGCTGTGCTGAGTGTCGTCTGGCTGGTGATATCGGTCGTGTTTCTTGTGCTGCCCGATCAGGCCGAAGGTAGTGGGATCATTGTGACCTTTCTTGCGGTGTTCATGCCGGTCGCGATGATCTGGGTCGCGGCCACCGCCATGCGTGCCAGCCGCATAATGCGAGAGGAAAGTGCCCGGCTCCAGACGGCCATCGATGCGATCCGTCAGGCCTATGTCGTGCAACAGCAGCGCGCTGCCAGCTCTTACGAACCGACGGTGAGCAAAAAGCTGGACGAGATCGCCGCAGCAACCAAAAAGGCCGAGGATGCCTTGGCCACATTCTCGACCAAACGCCGCGAGCCTGTTCAGACCCTTCAGTCAGCCCCGGTTGCCGGAGATCAAACCTCGCTGGCACTGGGCACCACGGCCGAAGAGATCACGCCACCACTGACAACCGATATCTTCATCCGCGCCCTGAATTTTCCCGAGACCGATAAAGATACCGAAGGCTTCAATGCGCTGCGGATGGCACTGAAGGACCGAAAGGTCGCCAAGCTGGTACAGGCTTCGCAGGATGTGCTGACCCTGCTCAGCCAGGAAGGCATCTATATGGATGACCTACGCCCCGACATGGCACGGCCTGAGATCTGGCGGCAATTCGCTCAAGGTGCTCGTGGGCGTGCCGTGGCGGCTTTGGGTGGAATTCGGGATCGATCGTCACTGGCGCTGACGGCGGCGCGGATGAAGCAAGACCCAATTTTCCGGGATGCGGCGCATCATTTCCTGCGACGGTTCGACAACATGATTGTTGAATTTGAACCTGACGCCAGCGATGCCGAACTGGCTGCGCTGGGTGACACCAGAACGGCGCGCGCCTTTATGCTGGTGGGACGTGTTGCCGGGACGTTCGATTAGACGGGTGTAACGGCCCAACTCATCTTGGTTGCACTGCTGAACCCAAACACATACCCGAATGGCCCCGTCTCTTCATAACCTACCGGTTTGAATCCTTCGCGTTCATACAAAGCCTGCGCGCGCGGGTTTGTATCGATCACATCCAATTGCACTTCGGTCATGCCACGGCTGCGCGCCTCATCCTTGATCGCGCTCAGCAATGTCGTCCCGACGCCCTTCCCGCGCGCCTCAGCTGCGACAAAGATACCATCCATTTGGAACACACCGGGTTTCAGGTCTCGCTCCAACACGCTCAGCACCGTGCCGCGCCACAGTGCCCCGAACCATCCATAGACCCGCGCAAGGTCAGACAGGCTGCCTCCGGCCAGACCACCCTCGTTGGTCTTGAAACCGGCAAGCCCCAGTATTTGTCCGGACGAGTCGTGTGCAACCAATGCGAAATTGGGATTAAGAGCCTGCTCGAAAAAGGCCAAACCCCGTTCTTCCGGGCCCATCACTTTGTGCAATTTCGCTGCGAAGGCCTGCCAAAACAGTGCAGCAGCCATCGGCCGTTCATCTGGACTAAACCCTTTCGAGACGGTGACACTCATAGCCCGAAACTGCCGTAAGGAATGAACCGTACCGGATCGCCCGGTTGAATATGCCGGGCACCATCGTCGATTTCGACCAGCCCCTCGGCCCAGCTCAGCCCGCTGATCCGGCCTGACCCTTCCGAATGAAACACCTCGGCTATGCCATCGCGCAGACGCGCGCGCAGGTATTCGCGGCGCCCAGGTTTCTTGCGCTTCTCAAACGCGGCAGGCACCTCGAATCCCTGCGGTTCAACCCATCCTTCTCCTGACATCAGGCAAAGAGCAGGTCGTGCGAAGATCAGGGTGCACACCATAGCCGCGACGGGGTTGCCGGGCAGCCCAAAGACAGGCGTGTCCGACCAAATGCCCAGCGCCAAAGGTCGCCCGGGTTTCAGCGCAATCCGCCACTCCTGCATCGCACCCGCGTCACGCAAAAGGGCTGAGACATGATCCTCATCCCCTGCCGAGGCCCCGCCGCTGGTCAGGATGACATCCGCCTGCGCGGCGGCCTCATCCAGCCGTTTGCGCAGCACATCCCGGTCGTCCTCGACTCGGCCCATATCAACAGGCACAAATCCCATCCGCTCAATCAGAGAAAGCAACATTGGACGATTGGCATCGAAGATTTGCCCTGCACCCGCCGCCTCGCCCGGCTCGACAAGTTCATCCCCGGTAGACAGAACCGCCACGCGTAAGGTCTGACGCACCGGAACCTCAGCAACACCGACGGCGGACAATAAAGCCATATCCGCGGGCGTTAGCCTGCGCCCGGCTGCAAGGGCTGTGTCACCCTCAACCACATCCTCACCCGCGCGGCGCGTGTTTGCACTTTTTTTCAACGGCCCTCGGAACGCGATGTGACCATCCTTCAGCGTCACATCCTCTTCAAGGATCACCGTATCCACGCCCTTGGGCAGGGTCGCCCCGGTCAGGATGCGCAGCGCATGGCCGGGCGGGACCTGGCCATCAAATGGAATGCCCGCCGCTGCACGACCTTCAGTCAAAGGCATCACCTGTGCACCATCTGCGGCAGGGCCTGCAAAGCCATAGCCATCAACCGCCGTGTTGGGTTGCGGCGGGTTCGAGCGTTTTGCCACCACGTCTTCGGCCAAAACCCGGCCCACGGATCGCGTCAACGGAACAGTTTCAATCCCGGTCACGGGATGTAACCGGCTCTGAAGCAAAGCCAAGGCCTCATCCACCGGCGTCCAGTTCACTCCCGCAGGCAAGGCAAAACAATCGTTTCGCAATCGCGGCAGCGCTATGTTCGGTCTGTCTTGAGGTACACCCAAAATCCACCCCTCCTCGGGGGCTGAAACATCCAACTGTTCTGTCAATTCCTGATCGCTAAGCCGGGACAAAGTCAAGGCGACCTGTTCCATCTGCCAGGCATCCTTGATCCGATCCGGCGGGGCGGACCCTAGATTGAGCGAGGGCCAGATCTCGACAAACGCGACCGGTTTGTCCAGCGGCTGAAACGGCCAGACGGCGACCTTTCCGTCGAAGGCATGCCGCAATCGGCTGAGCACCGGCAGGCCCATCATCACCTGCCCCCCGACAGACCCGGCCCCGGCCATTTGCCAGCAGGTAAAGCTACCCTTCGCCAACAATTCGACTGCACGGCGGTCGGGGAACGGGTTGTGATAGTCCTTTTTCGTGCGCGGCAACCCGTCGATATCGCGGCGCAGCGCATTCATCCAGAACGGGCCCTTGCCACCAAACCGGCTATTGATCAGCCCCGCCAGATCGAAGCGATTATTGGCGTTGGGTGAATCCTCGACTTGTGCCTCTAGCCAATCCCACAACGCCAACGGATCACCGTAGCCTGTCATGGCTTCGGCAAATCCTTGAGGGTAGCCAAACGGGAAATCGAACCCCAGAAACAGGCGTCGACCCGCCGCCAATTCGGTCTCGATCAGTTCACGCAGACAGGTTTCAGCCACCACACGGTTGCGCAGATAGTCAAGCGCCTGCACTTTGCCATCACGCACAACACAAGCCCAGATCGCATCTTTGCGCGGGGTCGGCCCGGTATCATTACCGCCTGACCAATCCACCATCGCAAAGCTGTCAAACAAGCTCACAAACCGACCTCGGACAGAATGAAATCCGCTATCGCCTCGGTGTCGTTCAGATCGAAAACGGGACGATCCAGCGTCAACGGAATGTCACTGGCAACCGCCCGGATCGTGGGGTCGCCTTTGGCGATCAATTCATTGCACGGCTCGGCACGAAACGCTTCGATCTTGGGGTGAGGTTCGCGCTTATACCCCTCGATCAGCACCAAATCGACCGGTGACAGGCGGGCCAGCAAATCGCCAAGCGCGGGTTCCGGGGCCCCCCGCAATTCCTGCATCAGCGCCACACGCTGGCCCGAGGCCAGCAGAACCTCACGGGCGCCCGCCATTCGGTGGCGATGGCTGTCCCGCCCCGGCTGATCAACATCGAAAGAGTGATGCGCGTGTTTGATGGTCGAGACCGAGAATCCCCGCCCGGTGATCTCGGCCACCAACCGCTCCATCAACCCGGTTTTGCCCGCGTTTTTCCAGCCGGTCACGCCGTAGACCTTCATGCCTGCCCCAACAGCTTTTCGGCCAACGCCAGATCATCCGGCGTGTTGACGTTAAAAAAAGGATCAAACGGCTCAGCCGGGAATAGGGCCTCACGACCGTCATGCTGATCGGTCCACAGCACCACCTTGCGCAGTCCGTCGTTCAGCGCAGCCCGCAGATCATTGCGCAGCGTAACGGGCCAGAGGCCAAACGTCGGATGCCGATTGACCCGTTTGCTGCCGCCTGATTTCAACGCCTCATCCCCGGTGCGCGGAGTGGTCGCCAGAACCAGCGGATGGGTCTGACCTTCGGCTGCGGCGGTCAAGCGGTCGACCAGATCACGTGGCAAGAACGGCGTATCCGCCGCTGCCGTAACGATGCTGTCCACCCCTTGCTCTGCCGCCCAGTCGAGCCCTGCCAAAACACCCGCCAAAGGACCCGCGAACCCTTCGATTGTATCCGGTATGACGGGCAGGTTCATGTCGGCGAACCGTTCCGGATCACCATTTGCGTTCAGAGCCAGACCACTCACCTGTGGGGACAAACGGTCGATCACGTGGTTCAATAGGCTCTGCCCGCCAATCTGCAAGAGGCCCTTGTCGCCGCCTCCCATTCGGGTCGCAAGCCCGCCTGCGAGGATGATGCCGAGGGGTGTCTCGTTCATCCCGCACTTTTCCGTCTATGCTTCTTGTCCTCAACCGCCACACTCGCCGGATCAATGTCACGCAGCAACCGATCCTCGCCCGACAAACATACAAACCGCTGACCCCGCATCCGGCCAATCAGGGTCAATCCAACCTCGCGTGCGATCTCGACGCCCCAAGCAGTGAACCCCGATCGCGAGGCCAAAACCG
Organism: Ruegeria sp. I1; assembly: GCF_056532675.1. NCBI lineage: Bacteria > Pseudomonadati > Pseudomonadota > Alphaproteobacteria > Rhodobacterales > Roseobacteraceae > Ruegeria > Ruegeria sp. I1. The sequence goes on from NZ_JBQFNM010000004.1 coordinate 309,314, forward strand.
GGATGCCCATCATCGCCGTTTTGATTACCATCTCGGATGTCAGGCGGCCTGTGGTGTAGAGGATCTTGTCATCGGCGGCCTCACCTTCAGACAGCATCCAGCCTGCGATCTTGTCGACCGCGTTATGGCGGCCCACGTCTTCCATATAGACCAGCGGCCGGTTCTGGCGGCACAGGACCGTTCCGTGGATCGCGCCTGCCTCAAGGTACAAAGACGGTGTGCGATTGATCTTGGCAGCCAGATCATACAGCCACGAGGTGCGCACCGAGACCTGAGGCAGGCGCACATCCTCCAACCCGTCCATCATGTCACCAAAAACAGTGCCCACAGCGCAGCCGCTGGTGCGGGTCTTCTTCTTCAGCTTGTCCTCATAGGAAGTCTCACGCGCCGTGCGGACCACAACCGTTTCCAGATCATCATCATATTCGACACGTGTGATCTGATCATCAGGCAGCAACATCCCCTGATTGCGCAGAAAGCCCAGCGCCAGGTATTCTGGATAGTCGCCAATCGTCATCGCCGTCACGATTTCCTGTGAATTCAGAAAAATCGTCAGCGGGCGTTCTTCGACCACCGAGATCTGGCTGACCTCACCATTCTGATCCACACCTTCGACGGCACGGGTCAACCGGGGCGCACCCGGATCAGGTGCGATGATGTAGTCCGAGACGTTCGGTTTCGTGGCCAATTGCAACCCTCTCTCAAGATCGCTACTGCTGCTGCGATCACCATAGGATTTCGCCATGGCAGACGCCACATCCAAGTCATACTTCTGGAAGGGTTTTCGCGACGGGACGCCGTTCATATTTGTTGCCATTCCGTTTGGCACCCTGTTCGGCGTCTTTGCGACCGAGGCGGGTTTGAACGTTGTGCAGGTGGTCGCCTTTTCCGCCACGGTCTTCGCTGGCGCGGCGCAATTCACCGCGTTGCAGCTGATGCAGGAAAACGCACCAACGGTAATCGTGCTGGCCTCGGCATTGGCGGTGAACCTGCGGGTGGCGATGTATTCGGCGTCTCTGACACCGTTTCTGGGCGCGGCCCCGATGTGGCAGAGGGCTTTCGCGGCGTATCTAACGGTCGACCAATCCTATGCCTGCAGCATTGTGCAGTTCGAAAAAGAACCGAAGATGACGCTACCACAGAGGATGGCGTATTTCTTTGGTTCGGTCACACCGATCACGCCGCTTTGGATTTTGGCCACTTATCTGGGCGCCGTGCTAGGTGCGCGCATTCCAGAAAGCTGGGCGCTGGATTTTGCGCTTCCGATCACCTTTCTGGCCATGATCGGGCCGATGATGCGCACGCTTCCCCATGTGATCGCAGCCTTTGTCGCAATCATCGTCGCCCTCCTGACCGTCTCTGTCCCGTTCAACCTGGGCCTGTTGATCGCAGGAACGGCGGGAATGATCGCAGGTGCACAGTCCGAAGTGATGCTGGAGCGGAGGAAGACATGACCCAGATTGATCCTGTTACCATGTGGACTGTCATAATCGGGCTGGCGATTGGCAGTTTTGCCCTGCGCTTTACCTTTATCGGTCTGGTCGGAGACCGCCCGATGCCGCCATGGCTGCTGCGCCATCTGCGTTATACGGCTGTGGCGATCCTACCCGCGTTGATCGCGCCGCTGGTTGTCTGGCCCGCGGCCACCGAAGGCCAGCCCGATATTGCACGTATGGCGGCGGCAGCAATGGCACTGGGCGTCGGGGTGCTTACCAAAAACGTCCTCGCCGCGATCTTTTCGGGGGCTGCGACGCTTTATGGTTTGCTCTATCTACTCGGCTAGGGCCGCGTCCAACTGATTGAGACGCGCATTGTTCGCCGCCAGACCTTTTTGCAGATCGGCATCATCGTTTTCACGATAGTCTTCAGTCACCACACCGGGCAATTGACCAAATTGATCCGAGAGTTTCACAGGATAGAAGGTCACATCGATCTGCTCGAATCCGGGCACCTGTTGCAGCAATCGCGCTGTTGAGTTCGCACAGAACGCACCCGCGACCGGGCCGCTCTGTTTGGCCAACTGCAAGGCAATTTCCGCCTGCTGGGGTGAGACTTGAATGGTCTGAACACGCGCATAATGCGACTCGCGGGCATGCGAGCTGCGATAGGCCTGCTCGACTGCCGGGGTAATGCCATAGAGAACATCGTCCTTGACCGGCACGACATCGGCCCGGAAAGACCCCGCTGGATCAAAAATCACCCGTTCACTGCCACCGATCATCAGCGACGTATGCGCCCCGGACCCAGTGCGCGTGTTGATCATTGTATAGAGCGTCAGCGTTGACGGCCCCGGATCACGGTAAGACCGGGATACGATCTCTGACGGATCAGCTTGAGGGCGCTGAGAGCCTGCGCAGCCTGCAACGGTTGCTGCCAGTAGGCAGGCAATCAAAATCCGGAACACGGGGCAGCCCTCGCTACGCGTTACGCTGCGAAAACCGCCAGGAACAGGCAGAGGAAGGCGATAGCAATCACACACCAGGTTGTGGCTTTGATAAAGCCGTTGAAGGTTTTGGTTTGAACGGTGATGTCCATTTCGCCGTGCTTGTGGTCAGCCATGAGTCTCAGAATCCCAATTCGCGTGTTTTCCTGTTGGATAATCGAAAAGGCAGTGGCTGTCACGACGTCATTCGCGCGCAGGGGTGCGATCCCCGAAAACAGAACACCCCGGATACCCAAACCCCCAGCGCCACGGCAGCCCGCTGCAAGGTCCGCCGCCGAACCGAACGGCACCATACATTGCATCTGCCGTCAGCGCATGAACGTTGCGCACTTGATCCGGCGTCATGTCATAACGCTGTGCATAATCCTCGGCATATGTGTCCCCATGATCCTTGACGCAGGCGCGCAGGGTCTGATCTGCGGACAGTCGCGCGTCGTAGCTGTCCTCGGGCAGCAAGGCTGCGCCCGCATTGTGATAGGCCCGGTCGTGGATCACGCAGCATTCCTCCCACGGGGGGTGGGCCTCGTATAAGTCTCCGATCTGCGGAAATGTATCGGCCACCCAGCGCCAACTGGTCGACAGACCGCCTGAACAGCCATCTGTTTCAAACGGTGTCAAAGGCACAGTGCCCCGTTGCGCAATCAAAGCGCGATGTGCAGGCATCTCGACGCTGCGCATCAAATCCTGAGTCGCCGCAGCGCCGGATAGGCAGACCAGCAGCACCGCTACCTTACGGGCTTGCATCGCGCATCGCCTGCGTGTCGACCTGCATACCAAAGGTGGTGGCGAGCCACAGCAGAAGGCGTTCAGCCGGGCCCATCTCGGCCCGGATCCGTAGAACCTCTCGCGCCATTGCCGGGCGATCGGTGATCAACCCGTCAACGCCCATCGACGCCATGGCAGACATCTGCAGCGGATCGTTCACTGTCCAGACATAGATATCTTTGCCCGCGTCGTGCAGGGAACGGATCAACCCCGGAGAGACCGACGCCGCATTCACGGCGACAAAGTCGCCTTCAAGGCCAGACAAATCCCCCACTGCCGTTGCGGCCAAAACACCCGCGCGCCAATTGGGACGCAAAGATTTCATCTTTTGTACCGCAGGATACTTCAGAGACATCGTGGCGATCTGATCCTGCATCCCGAACTCTTCGACCAGCGCAACCACCCGGTTTTCCAGATCGATATCGTGGCCATAGTATTTCAGTTCGATGATAACCTTGGCTTTGCCCTTTACAGCTTCTAGAACTTCGCGCAGCGTTGGGGTGCGCTGATCCGCGTATTCAGGGCCGAACCAACTGCCGATGTCGATCTCTGCCACGTCCTCCATCGTGGCATCCCAGACCTTCAGATCGACCTGCGCCAATTTCATGAAGTCACTGTCATGCGCAACAATCACCTCATTATCCGCGGTTTCCTGCACATCGATCTCAACCCAATCCGCGCCATCCTCGATCGCCTTTAGAACCGAGGACATCGTGTTTTCGGGCCTCAACGCTGCCGCGCCACGATGACCGATCACCTCGGCCCGATCGGGCGCCTGTACCTGCTCCAGAAGGCGATGGCCAAACCAGCTGCCGACCAGCAACGCAATCACCGAAAGGCCCACCGCACCGATCAGCGACAGGCGCAGACGACGCGGTTCGGGATGCGGGATATCCGCGACCTGAGGTTCAAAGAACCCATCCAACAGCAACGCAAGCGCGCCCAGCGCCATTGCCGCCAGAACCAACCCCGATAGTGACCAAAGCCCCGCGATCACCAGGCTATAGATCAGCGCCAACCGCAGATGATCGCTGCCTTGCAATGGAACCAGCGCAAACAGTAGCCCGGCAATCGCCGCAATCGCCGCTGCGATCACAAGGCGCAGGCCGAGCCAGGCAACCAAAGACAACTTCAACCGTCCTTGCCGCCCTTCCATCCTTATCGCGCTGACCCCAAACACATGCGCCGGGTGGACATTTTCGAACAGCACAAGATGCAGCGACAGCGCCCATGCCGACAATCTGCGGATCAGAACCCAAGCCATCACCAATGCAACCGCGCCAATCAGCAGAACGGCAATCCAAAAGGCGGGCGGGTGCAAGGTCAGGTAGTAGTTGATGTCGTATTCCGTCAGCGCCCACCACGCGATCAGGCCCGAGATGGCCAGAAAGGGCAGTGCCAGAATCAGAACGCGCAGAATAAAACGCCAAGCAAACCCAAACAGGGCTGGCAGGCGCGACACCACCAGCCGGATGGCGGAACTGCCCGCCCGCCACGGGTTAGGTTCATCCATGCGTAGAGAGCCTGCCATTACGGCAAAGACGAAAACCTCAGCCATCAGAAACAGGCTCAGCACGACCAGGGCCGCGATGAACCCTGCGGGCGATAGGATGAAGGTGGCGATATCCTGATCCGTCAACGCCGACTGATCAGACAGAGAAACTGCCAGATTGATCGCTGCGGCGATAGCCGGCGCAATGAGTGCGATCAGCAGCAGGCGCACTGCAATGTAGATGGGAACAAAGGTCTGCCGCCGGGCAAAGGCACCAGAATAGGCCCGAACTATGACTGAGACATATGACACGTCGTGGCCTCCTGAATGATGGGATCATTCAAGGCCGCGTAGCCGTGAATTGCAAGTCAGCTTTCTTCCAGATCGGCGGCCAGCCGGAACCCGATACGATTGGCTGGTTTGTCTTCGACCGATTTCGGCAAGGCGCGCAACATCACATTCAGTTGGCTGACATGCTGCACCAGCTGGGTACGGCCACCGGCCCCGTCCGAGCCGTAGAAGGTGATGATATCAGGATCAAAATAGCCCATGCCTTCGATCCGCAGCACACCCGCGTCTCCGCCAGTGAAGCCCATCGCGACCTCATGATCGCCATCCAGTGTCTTTTCGAAGTTCTGGATGTATAGGATCAGTCGTTCATAAGCCCATTGCGCCGGGCTTTTGGTTTCAACCGGTTTCTGCAATGGTTCCGGCAAAGGCTTCGACCCAGACTCGGCTTCGGAATTGGCGTGCACCTCATAGCAGCGCGGCAGCGCCGCCGCTTCGGCTGCCTCGGCTGAGGTCTCGATCTCGTCCTGCATTCTTTACCCTTTGCGTTGGTAGACCCAGGCTCCGTCTGCGCGGCGCGTCCGGGTGACGGACCCAATGTGGTAAAGATGGTTCATATGTGCAACCGCTTCGACCAGCGCGAGGCCATATTCCCCCTCACGAATGGTCCGTTTGAACAGCGGCGCAAAGCAATCCGCCGCAGCTTTGGGTGTATCCAGATCATCCAGCAGGCGCTTTAGTGCTCCGTGATGGTTGTCGATCAGCTGCCGCATGCGCAGGGGCAAACCGGTAAAGGGCAGCTTATGCCCCCCCAGAACCAGATGATCGGCCCGCGCAAGCCCTTCCAGCCGTTCACACGCCTCTAACCAACCTGAGACTGGATCAGCTATGGGTTCGGTAGCATAGACACCCAGATTTGGACTGATCGAGCTGAGGATCTGATCGCCGCTTAGCACCAGATTGTCATCTCGGCTCCAGAGTGTGACATGTTCCGGCGCGTGGCCGTTGCCCATATGCACATCCCAATCGCGCCCACCTGCGCGCAGAACATCGCCCTGTTTCACCCGCGTGAACCCCAATGGCATCGGATATACCGTGTCGGCGAAGTTGAAGGGCCGGTCAGCCTTGCGCTTGTTCAGAACCTCGGCAGACATGCCCGCGCTTTGGTAGAAGTCCAGCGTTTCCTGGGGCCAGCTTTCCTGAACATCCAATGTCAGCATACGCGCAAACAACCAGGCGGTTCGGCTGGTCAGAAGTTCGGCGCCATGTTCAGACTGAAACCAACCCACATTCCCGACATGATCAGGATGATGATGGGTCGCCAGCACGCGGCGGACGGGTTTGCCCGCAAGCGGACCGGACATCAACTGCTGCCAGATCGCGCGTGTTTTCCCGGATGAAATCCCGGTATCCACAAAGGTCCAGCCATCCCCATCGTCCAGCGCATAGACATTGACGTGATCCAGCGCCATGGGCAGCGGCAAGCGCATCCACAAGACACCTTCGGCAATCTCAATCGCCTCACCCGGTGCGGGCGGTTCGGGCCAGGGATATTCGATCATCGACACCGCCATTCAGCTTTTAAGCCGCCAGATCATCTGCACTGAGCGCGAAAAGGTCCTCGGCCCCGTTTTGCGCCTGCGCCAAAAGACCGGAATACTGCGGCAGCAACCCGTTGATGTAGAACCGCGCCAGCTTGCACCGCGCGCCTCGCGGATCGGCCAATGCCGCCTTGAGGTGGTAGTGCCCGCCCAGAACGCGGGCAAAAGCACTCAGATAGGCATGCGCCCCGGCAAATCGGTTGTTCATATCCCCTTGGCTGACCATCCATTCGGTTGCTTCACGCAGGGATTCGGTTGCTTCCCAGACCGGACCTGCAAGATCGGGCAGCGTGGCACGGGCCTGTTCGGCATGGTCTTCGATCTCATCCAGCAGGCGCGAGGCAGCCTCGCCCCCATCCATCATCTTTCGGGCGACAAGGTCCATGGCCTGAATGCCATTCGTGCCCTCATATATCGCCGCCACGCGGACATCGCGGTAGTATTGAGCCGCCCCGGTTTCTTCGATCACACCCATGCCACCATGCACCTGAACACCTGTTTCCGAGACGCGCATCCCGGTCTGTGATCCAAAGGCTTTGCAAATGGGGGTCAACAGCGCGGCACGCGCAGCCCAATCGGCATCCCCATTGGCCTGCGCCATATCAATGGCCACCGCATTCGCCAGCATGACCGCACGCGCGGCAAAGGTGTCGGCGCGCATCTCTGCCAACATCCGGCGTACATCAGCATGATCTATGATGGTGCCCGAGGGCGTTTTGCCCTGTTTGCGATCCATCGCATAGGCCAGCGCGTGTTGATATGCAGCCTCGGCCACGCCCACGCCCTGCCCGCCAACGCCCAAACGCGCGTTGTTCATCATTGTGAACATAGCCGCCATACCGCCATGCTCTTTGCCCACAAGCCAGCCGGTCGCCCCGTCATACTGCATCACACAGGTCGGCGAGCCGTGCAGGCCAAGCTTGTGTTCAAGCGAGACGACCTTCAGATCATTGGCAACGGCCGGGTTGCCCTCGGCATCCGGAATGAACTTGGGCACCAGAAACAGCGAGATCCCTTTGGTGCCGGGAACCCCATCCGGGAGACGCGCCAAAACCAAATGGCAGACATTCCCCGCAAAGTCGTTGTCACCCCATGAGATATAGATTTTCTGCCCCGTGATTGCGTAGGTGCCGTCCCCGTTGGGTTCAGCTTTCGAGGTCAGCGCGCCAACATCGGACCCGGCCTGCGGTTCCGTAAGGTTCATTGTGCCAGACCATTCACCTGCCATCATCTTGGGCAGGTACAATGTTTTGAGGTCATCGCTGGCATGATGTTCCAACGCCTCGATTTGGCCCTGTGTCATCAGCGGGGCCAGTTGCAGCGACAGGCAGGCCGCACTCATCATCTCGTTCACTGCGGTGGTAACGGTCATCGGCAGGCCCATGCCGCCATATTCCGGATCGCCACTGATGCCAATCCAACCGCCTTCGGCAATCGCGGTCCAGCCATCGGCATACCCGGGCGAGCTGCGCAGAACACCGTTTTCCAGACGTGCGGGCGTCAGATCACCGGGCCGCTGAAGCGGGGCCAGAACCTCTTCGCACATCTTGCCCGCCTCAGACAGGATCGCGCTGACCACATCGGGGCTGGCATCCGCAAAGCGATCTGTCGCGGCGATCTGATCGAACCCCACAACGTTTTCGAACAGGAACTGATAATCTGAAAGCGGCGCGCGGTATGGCATTTTTTCCCTCAGGAGCTGTCTGATCGGCTGTTTGCAGGCGGGCTTGGATTTCCGACACTGCACCGGTATGCATCAAGGCTTGGAAGCATTACCTAACGTTCCCTATGTTCCGAGCAACCGAAACGCGGCGTCACCAGACATGATCCCAACGACTCTCGATCTGACAGCGGACCCAGGCGGCATCGCACGGGCCGCAGACCTTTTGCGGCAGGGCTTGCTGGTCGCCTTTGCGACCGAGACAGTTTATGGGCTTGGTGGCGACGCCCGGAACGGCGAGGCGGTCGCTGCGATCTATGAGGCCAAGGGACGACCCAGCTTTAACCCGCTGATCGCTCATGTCGCCTCGGTCGAGGCAGCCCGACGATTTGTCGACTGGTCAGACCATGCAGAAACGCTTGCCAATGCGTTCTGGCCCGGACCGCTGACGCTGGTTCTGCCCTTGCGTGATGGTCACAGTATCTCTCCGCTGGTCACGGCAGGGTTGGAAACACTGGCTGTGCGCGTCCCCGCCCACCAAACCGCCCGGGACCTGCTGGCTGCCTTTGACGGCCCAGTGGCCGCCCCATCTGCCAATCCATCCGGCCTGATCAGCCCCACCACCGCTGATCATGTGCGCGCAGGGCTTGGCGGCCGGATTTCTGCCATTCTGGATGACGGACCCTGTGGGGTCGGGCTGGAATCGACCATTGTTGGTTTGGCCGGGGAACCTACCTTGTTGCGCCCCGGTGGTATCGCGCTAGAGGATATCGAAACCGCTCTCAACACACGCCTGCACCTGCACCAAGTCGGGGATAACCTGACGGCACCGGGACAACTGCAATCCCACTACGCCCCTGACGCCCCCGTCCGCCTGAACGCTTTGTCGAAGCGGGGCGAGGAGGTTTTGCTGGGCTTTGGTCCGGTAGATTGCGACCTGAACCTTTCTGAGAGTGGAAACCTGATCGAAGCCGCCGCCAATCTGTTTGCTGCTTTGCACAGGTTGAATGAAACGGGCCGACCTATTGCTGTGTCCCCGATACCCGATCACGAGCTTGGGGCGGCTATCAATGACCGCCTGCGCCGTGCTGCGGCACCGCGCGACAGCTGACTACGCACGCCCGGCGCTGGCCGACAGGGTCAGTGGATCGACACCCAGCGTGGCCAGCGCGGCCTCCCACTTGTCGTCATCGGGGACATCGAACACCAGTTGCGGGCTCGCCTCAGCCGTCAGCCAGCCATTCATGGCGATCTCATCCTCCAGCTGACCGGGACCCCAACCTGCGTATCCCAGCGTGACCATTGAATTCAGTGGGCCCCGGCCAGAGGCCAAATCCTCAAGCACATCCAGCGTTGCGGTCATGCTGAAAGACTCTGAGATTTGCAGCGAATGCAGATTGGCATCGTAGTCGGCGCTGTGCAGGACAAAGCCGCGCGACATCTCGACCGGGCCACCGAAATGCACCAACCGTTCCCCCACCACCGGAATACGACAGGCTATGTTCAGTTGGCCTAGCAAGGCTTTGATCCGCAGGTCTGAGGGTTTATTCACGATCAAGCCCATCGCGCCGTCATCACCATGACTGCACATATAAACAACCGAATGGTCGAAGCGCGGATCACCCATGCCGGGCATCGCAATCAACAGTTTTCCGGTCAGGTCCATGGGGCGGGGTCTCTTTCAAATGGCACCTCAACAATGGCCTCGCGGCACAGGGATTGGCAAGATGGCACTGAGGTTTTTGGCAGATTTCAGTCCGGTGACCCGAACGTGACTTGGATTTCATCCGCATACCACGCATGTATAGGTCATGATCGCGTTCAAGAAACCCGTCACGGCCGCTGTTGCGGCTTGCCTGTGTGCCGTCTCGCCTGCCCCGGCGCAGCAACTGGATGGTGTCGTCCAACTGGACGTTCTGGATGGGGGTCGGACCACCAACGGCACCTATCTGGGGGCATTGCGCCTGACCTTGCAGGATGGCTGGAAAACCTATTGGCGCGCGCCGGGGGATGCGGGGATTCCGCCGCAATTTGACTGGACCGGGTCGCGTAATGTTGGCGATGTGTCGATCACATGGCCTGCCCCGGATGTGTTTGACCAAAATGGGCTGCAATCCATCGGGTACGAGGATCAATTGGTTTTGCCGGTCGAGATCACGCCGAAAAACCCTGCCAAGCCTGTTCGCCTGCGCGGCGAGATGGATTTGGGCGTCTGCAAGGATGTCTGCATCCCAGAAAGACTGGATTTTGACCACACGCTGGACGCCAAGGCCGACCGCAACCCGGCTATCGCTGCGGCCCTTGCTCAACGCCCGTTTTCCGCAGGCGAAGCCAATGTTTCAGCCGCACGATGCAGCCTGACACCTACGGTAGACGGCATGCAGATCGAAGCGCGCGTGACCATGCCCTCGGCTGGCGGGCAGGAAATAGCAGTGATCGAACCGGGCAATCCGGTGCTTTGGGCCTCGCAGCCTGAAACAGTGCGTCAGGGCGGCACGCTGATTGCAACGGCGGAAGTTATCAACGCCTCGGGCGCGCCCTTCGCGCTGGATCGGTCCGAAATTCGAATCACGGTTCTGGGCGCAAACCACGCGGTCGACATTCAGGGTTGCACTGCGGGTTGATCACATGAGCCAAACCCCAAAAATCGGTGCGCTGGCCGTTGTTCTGCATCAGGGTCAGGTCCTGCTGGTGCAACGCAGCAAACAGCCCGACCGTGGGCTTTGGGGCTTTCCGGGCGGCCATGTGGAATGGGGCGAAACCGTTCTTGAGGCAGCGCAGCGGGAGCTGTTCGAAGAAACCTCGGTCACCGCGGAACCGCTGCACTATCTGGACAATCTGGATCTGCTGCGACGGGATGAGGCAGGAGAAGTCATCTCACACTACTTACTCGTCGGCGTGGCCTGCCGCTATCAGTCAGGCGAACCCAAAGCCGGCGATGACGCGCTGGACGCACGCTGGTTTCCGATTGAACGGATACGTCAGGGCGATTTACAGATGAGCGCGCGCGTACCCCAGCTTTTGGAACGGGCCCTGCGCGTGGGCTAAGTGCCAACCCGGCCTTTCAACCGCACATAAAGCAATCCGGACGCTGCAAAGCTGAGCGCCAGTATCGGGAGAGCTCCGGCCAAAAACGCACCCAGCCCCATATCCAAGACACCCGCGCCGCCCTCATCCGGGTAGAGCGCAGAGAGAATGCCCATCGGTGCACCAGCAACTGCAGGCCACACCATCGTCACTGCAAACCACAGCATCAGCACGACCCCGGTGGCCGCAACAGCGCTCTGCATCACCCGATCCGGTGCGCGCATGGCCCGGCGCATGGCTGTCATCGGACGGGAGACGTCATTCAGAATAGCCAGCAAGGCAGGAACCAGGACCAAAACCAGCAACATGCCGAAACCCAAGCCGTAGACCAGAGTGATAACGGTCGGCTTCAAAAATTGTGCTTGCTGAGAACCTTCATACAGCAACGGTGTCAGACCCAGCACTGTCGTCAGCGTCGTCAGCATCACCGGGCGCAACCGGTCAGCCGTGCCTTCGACAATCGACGGGACCAGACCGCGTTCCTGCTGATAGCCATCTATGGTTGTCACCAAAACGATTGAATCGTTGATGATGATACCGGTCATGCCCAGCAGACCAACAACCGTGAACATGCTCAGCGGCACATCCCAAATATAATGCCCCCAGATCGCACCCACCAAGCCAAACGGGATAATGGCCATCACCACCAGAGGTCTGGACCAACTGGCAAAGACCCAGGCCAGCACCAGATAAATCCCGGTCAAACACAGGATCAGACCCGTGCGCGCCTCGGAGAGGAACTCGTTTTCCTGCTCGCTCAGCCCTGCCATGCGCCATTCGACCTGTCGTTCAGCAGCGATATTGGGCAGAATCTCTTCGTTCAGTGCGCGTTCAATCTCTGCCGCGCGGGCCGGATCATCCTCGGAAATGTCGCCATTCACCGAGATCACCCGCAGCCCATTCTCGCGCCGCACAGTTGAGAAGCCGGATTTCCGCTCGACCGAGACAATATCGGCCAGCGGCACATACACCCCGTCGGGTGTGCGCATCAGGGTGCGTTCCAGGAAGTCAGCCGTCAGCTCGCCTTCGGGCAGTTCCACCCGGATCTCGGCGCTGCGTGGCCCGTCCGGGAAGGTCGCGGCCTCGATCCCGTTCAACCTGTTGCGCAATACGCGCCCCAGAGTTTCGATGCGGAAACCCAAGGCTTGCCCCTGCGCGGTCAGGTCAAGAATGTATTCTTCTTTGTCATAGGCCAGATTGTCTTCCAACGCCGAAACTTCGGGGTACTTTGACAGTTCGGTCTGAAGGTCTTCAGACGCAGCCTTGAGCGTGTTCACATCGGAACCGTAGAACTGCACGTCGATGGCATCGCCACCTGGGCCTGACCGCCAGCCTCGGAAGCTGATCAGCTCGACCTTGGGATGGCGGGGCACGAAATCCTGCAGCTCGCCCACAAATTCAAAGCTGGAATAGGGGCGCAGGTCGGCATCAATCAGTTCGATCGAGATACCGCCCAGCAGATCATCATCCTTGCCTTCGGCGGCAGACAGGCCAAACCCGGCGCTGCCGCCAACTTCAGCCAGAACATAGTCAATGGGGTTGCGACCATGGCGTTCTTCGTAAATTGCGCCCAGTTCTTCGGCGGCTTGCTGCAACTGGCGCATCATCTCAAACGTATCGGAACGGGTCGCCCCTTCGGCCATGATAAAGTTGCCGGTAACCGAACCGCGCTCGGGCGCGTTAAAGAACCGCCAATTCACATCTCCCCGGATAAACAGGGCAATCTGGCTGGCCAGAATGACAACCATCAAGGCAACGACCACATAGCGTGCCCAGACCACCCAGGCGATGAAGGGCCGGAACCGGCGATCCCGCACCCAGCGGAACCCGCGGTTGACGATCCGATTGGGCAGGTCGTACCAATGCTCTTTCGCCGAATGGGCGATGGCATGGGCCATGTGGTTGGGCAGGATCAAGAAACACTCGATCAGCGAGGCCGCAAGTACAGCGATCACGGTGAATGGGATATCCCGGATCAGCTCTCCGAACCGACCACCGACAAGGGTCAGGCCGAAGAATGCGATCACGGTAGTCAAAGTCGCCGCGAATACCGGCATGGCCATCCGCCGGGCGGCGCGTTCAGCCGCAACCATGGGCGGTTCGCCCAGACGACGGGCACGAAAATCAGCGTGTTCGCCCACGACGATCGCGTCGTCCACCACAATGCCTAGGGTGATGATCAGGCCGAACAAAGAGACCATGTTGATCGACAGTCCGCCTAGGTACATCAGCGCAATGGCGGCTGACATCGCGACGGGAATGCCAGCGGCCACCCAGAAAGCAATCCGCGCATTGAGGAACAGAAAAAGCAGGCATACAACCAGCCCAAGCCCGACAAGGCCGTTGTCGATCAGAATGTCCAGCCGGTCTGTGATGGACTGCGCTCGCGTCCGGATCAACTCGACGGTGACGCCTTCAGGCAGGCTGGCCTGCATCTCGGCCACCACGTCTTCGACCTGATGTTGAATGCCGATGGCATCGCCCAGATTAGAACGATCCACCCGGATGGACATGGCTGGATCTTCGCCCACGAAATAGCTTCGATTGCGGTCGACCCCTTCAATCCGGATCTGCGCGACATCGCCCACGAACAGTTTGGAACCATCTGCAAAATTGCGCAGTGCGATGCCTTCGATCTCTTCCGGGGTGCGCTTCTCCGAACCTGTTCGGATACGGGCATTGGCGCCCGTGACGTCCCCGGCGGGGCTGGCGTTAACCTCGGCCGCAATGGCCGAGGAAATGTCAGACAAGGCAATGTCGTTGGCGATCAATTGCGCCGTTGGAACCTCGACCACCACGCGCGGTGCAGCCAAACCTCGGATCGTGGTGCGTGTAACACCCGCAGCGAACAGCCTGTTGATCAGTTCATCGGTAAACTTTGCCAGCTGGTCAGGTGCCACCGGGCCGGTGATCACAACATCCGTTACACGATCGCGCCACGCCCCCCGCCGGATCGAGGGTTCTTCGGCGTCTTCAGGCAAGGTCGTGACACTATCAACGGCGGTCCGAACATCTTCGACGGCGCGGGACATATCCCAGTTGGCTTCGAACTCAAGCCGGATGTTCGCGGACCCTTCTCGTGAAGTAGCTGTGGTACTGGCTACACCCTCGACCGCCAGCAGTTCGGGCTCCAGCAGTTGAACGATACCGTTATCAACATCTTCGGGGCCTGCGCCCTCCCACTCGACGCTGACATCGACCCGTTCCAGAATGACATCGGGAAAGAACTGCGCGCGCATGTTCGGGATCGCGGCCGCCCCGAGAACGAGCATAACCAGCAACAGAAGATTGGCGACCGTCCGGTGCCGGGTAAAATAGCTCAGGATGCCGCCCGCCGCGCTTGGGATTTCACGCATCATAGCGCTTAGCCCCCGGCCCGGTTTTCAATACGACGAACCAGCGAGGCGGGCACTTGCGCCGCTTCCAACTGACCCAGCATTCGGGTTTTGACATCCTGAGGCATACCTTCGCTGGCCTCAACCTGTGCGACAAGCTGTGCGCGCTGCGTATCCGTCAACTCGACCATATCCGCGTCGGCGCTTTCCTCGACCCGTAGAGGACGCACTCGCACGCCCGATCCCAGCAACGGCGTGCGGCCAATAACCACTTCGCGTCCTTCCAGGCCGTTGCCGCGCAGCAAAACCTCGTCACCCTGCCGCCGGATCAATTGCACCGGCAAGGTTTCCAGACGGTCATCCGCGCCCAGCACCAGAACCGTCCCTGCCGCATCAAGAACGGATGAGGGCAAACGCACCACAGCGTCTACCGCCTGTTCCTGAACGGTGACTGTCACAAAATCTCCGGGTTTGAAGCCCGCGGCGGAGTCCAACCCTGCAAAGATCAGACGACCTGTCTGCCCCTCGCCCGCTGATCCGCTGTCGCGGCTGATCCGTCCCGTTGCGGTCAGGTCGGCCCCCGTGACCTCAAGCGATACGGTCACGGCAGCGTTTAGTAGGTTACCATCTTCATCCAGCAAGCGAACAAATTGGGCCGTCGAAACCCGGAAGGCGACTTCCAACGCATCAGGGTCTACCAGCTCGGCAAGTTTTTCGTTGGCGGCAACCAGTCGGCCTTCGACCAATGTGACATCGGTCAGTGTGCCGCCGAATCCGGCCCGAATGGTCATATCATCCAGATCGCGTTCTGCCGCTTCAAGGGCAATCCGCGCGCGCGCCAACAGTGTGGTGGCCTGATCCACACGCGATTCAGCCTGTGCCAGTGCAATCCTACGTGCCAGAACAGATTGCTGAGCCGAGGTGGCAGACAATTCGGCCTCCTCCACGCTCGCAGTCGCGCCCACACCGCGGGATTCCAGATCGCGTTGCCGTTGCAGGGCACGTTCGCGCAGCTCAGCCTGCGCTTCTGCCGATTTCAACTCATCTTGTGCCAACAGCAGGGACCGTTCCGCATCGCGTTCCTCGAACTGGGCATCCAGCAGATCGGATTTGGCCCGGTCCAAGGCAGATTGCGTATCCGCAGGGTCCAGCTCGACCAAAACTTCACCCGCCGTGACCGTCCCGCCATCCTCGAAGTCATCGGCGAGTGAGATCACGCGACCACCCAGCGCTGCGCGCAGTTCAAGCCGACGGCGGCTTTGCACTTCACCAAAGGCTTCCAAATAAGGCGTTACAGTCTGTAACTCAGCTGTTCTGACGGACACTGTGAAAACACGCTCACGCGCCGCGGGTTTTGCAGTGTCGCGCGCGATCACATCTTGCACCGCGCCCGTGATCATTTGGGCTGCGACAAACAGCAAAGCCAACGTCAGCGACGCCAGAAAGACACCGACAAGACTTTGCCTTAGAAAACGCATTTTCACTTACCCCGGTTGCGATGGGCTACCTTTCGCAAAATGTAGCTGGACGGTGAAATATGCCAAGCCACAATGCGGTTATAAGGTGTTAAACGTAGGAACAGTCTACTTCCGTCGCAGATGTTCGTCCAATCGCGGCATTATTTCCACAAAGTTGCAGGGGCGATGGCGGTAGTCGAATTGTTTTTCCAAAATACCGTCCCATGCATCCTTGCACGCACCCGGGCTGCCCGGCAGGGCAAACAGATAGGTGCCGCCAGCAACACCGCCAGTCGCGCGGGATTGCACGGCAGAGGTTCCGATCTTCTCCATCGACAGAATGGTGAAGACGGTTCCAAAAGCATCAATCTCTTTCTCATAGACATCGCGATGCGCTTCGACCGTGACATCGCGCCCGGTCAGGCCCGTGCCTCCGGTTGAGATCACAACATCGATCTGCGGGTCTTCGATCCATGCACGCAGCTGATCAGCGATCTGCGCACGCTCATCGGGCAGGATTTGCCGATCTGCAACGGCGTGACCCGCCGCTTCGATCCGATCGACCAGCGTTCGACCGGATCGATCTTCTTCAAGCGACCGCGTGTCCGAAACCGTCAGGACCGCAATACGAACCGCAATAAAGTCTTTTTCCTGATCGATCATCACGACACCTCGAACCAATTCACCTTGGGCCCCAGATTGGCGATTTGAGCCCGGCCCAGCGTTCCGCGATAGCCCCAGCTGTCGTGGATATGGCCACAGAAAACCAGCTTGGGCTGAAGCCGTTCCACAGCATCGCGCACAGCCACCGAACCGACCGAGACACCTTGCGATGTCACATCTCCATACCCTTTAGGCGGAGAATGCACGATCAGGATATCCGCAGCGTCGCAGCGATCCAGCAGTTCCGAAGCCTCTGGCTCGGACAGATCACAGGACCAATCGCCAAATGGCGTGGCGGGTACTCCGTAGCCCAGCCCGAACAGGTGAATTCCATCGACCGTCATTCCGGTGCCATGCAGAACATGGGCGCCATCCGGCGCGGCATCGCTCAGCTCATCCGCGCTTTCCGCATTTCCGGGCGCCAGCACCAGCGGGGCCGAGATACCCGACAGCATCTGCATGGCCTCGCCCAATCCCTGGCGCATATTGCAGTAGTCCCCGGCCCCAATCACCAGATCGGCCTGCGCGCTGGCCTCCACCAGATCAGCCGCCCGGTTGCGCGCCATATGCAGGTCCGAGAAGGCCAGAATTCGCATCATCCTGCCCCCAGCCGTGCTTTCAACTCCAACAGATCGGCCCAGGCCTCTCGTTTCATCTGCGGTTGGCGCAGTAGGTAAGCGGGGTGGAACATCGGGATCACCGGCAAATCCAGCGCGTGTTCCCAAGTACCGCGTAAGCGCGTGATGCCGCGTTTACCCAGAACAGCCTGACAACTGATATTGCCCATCACCACGAGAACCTCGGGCTTGGCCAGCGCCACATGGCGTTCCAGAAACGGCTTCATCATGCCGATCTCTTCCGGCTTCGGATCGCGGTTCTGTGGGGGGCGCCAGGGCAACACATTGGTGATATACACATTCTGCGCGCGATCCAGATCAATCGCCGCCAGCATCCGATTCAGCAGCTGACCCGCGCGTCCGACAAAGGGCTTACCTTCGCGATCTTCATCCCGCCCCGGCGCTTCACCAATGATCATCACGCGCGCGCCCGGAGTACCATCGGCAAAAACCAACTGCCGCGCACCGCGTTTCAGCTCACAATGTTCAAATGTCTCCATCGCCGCGCGCAATTCATCCAGTGATCCGGCGCTTTGCGCTGCAGATTTTGCGATGGCAACCGGGTCAACCTGCTCTGGTTTCTCGGTCGCGGCCTCGGGGCTGGCCTGTTTCTTGGGCTTGGGCGCGGTATCGGGCAGCGCATACCGGTCGATTGGCGCGTCGCCAATCGCCTCGGTCACGCCCAGTTCGATCTGCCAGTCCAACAGCGCCCGTGCGGTGTGATAATCCATGCCCGATTCCATACCCCACAATCTAACCGGCTTTTGACCGATGGAAAGCGAATAGACCTTGCCACGGCGCTGGGTCACACCGACCATGATCCTGTTATGCCATCGATCTTGCGATTCCTTCTGATTGCTCTGCTTCTGAGTGCCCCGGCCAGCCCGCTACACGCGCAGCTTTCCATCGGCAATGACCAATGCCGCGGGGGTCAATTCGCCTGCGGCAGCCGGTGTTGTTCGGGCGGGCAAAGATGCAGCTTTGATGGACACTGCATCCCTCTGGGTGGCACCTATTGCGGTGGCGGGCGCAGCTGTGGCCCATTCGAGCGCTGTGTCGCGGGTGGCACGCGATGTGCACCACAAGGTGCAAATGCCTGCAATTCGAGCCTCGATTGCCCCAGCGGGAGCCGCTGCAATGGCCGTCGCAAATGCGAGCTGATCCGCCCCGATATCGAACTAAACCTACCGCAGCCCTGCGCTGATGGCCGGATCTGCGTGCGCGGATCTTACTGCCTGCCGCAAGGCGGATGCTCTCGCCCCGGATGGTACTTGTGCGAAAAAACCGGATCGCAGTGTCGCCAAGGTTTCAAATGCTCCAGAAATCAGGGCTGTGTCCCTGTCAAAGCCATCGATTGC
Organism: Ruegeria sp. I1; assembly: GCF_056532675.1. Taxonomy (NCBI): domain Bacteria; kingdom Pseudomonadati; phylum Pseudomonadota; class Alphaproteobacteria; order Rhodobacterales; family Roseobacteraceae; genus Ruegeria; species Ruegeria sp. I1. The sequence goes on from NZ_JBQFNM010000004.1 coordinate 328,080, forward strand.
GGATATGGCAAATGGTGCAAACCGGGCGAACAATGCCTGCCGCAGGGGGGATGCCAGAAACTGCCCGACAGCACAGAACCTTAGGTTGCCTTGCCTCGCGCGGCTTTCTATAAGCGGTCCGATTGTCAGACAGGAGCCCGCCCATGCGTTTCGCCCATCGTCACCTTCTTGGCATCGAGCATCTGTCGCAATCCGATATCACCGCCATTCTTGACCTGGCCGAGACCTATGTCGATATGAACCGTCAGTCGACCAAACACTCGGACGTGCTGTCCGGGCTGACCCAGATCAACATGTTCTTTGAAAACTCGACCCGCACGCAAGCGAGCTTTGAGATCGCGGGTAAGCGTCTGGGCGCGGATGTGATGAATATGGCGATGCAGGCCAGTTCGATCAAAAAGGGCGAAACCCTGATTGATACAGCAATGACATTAAACGCGATGCATCCCGACCTGCTGGTGGTGCGCCATCCACAATCTGGTGCAGTCGATCTGCTGGCGCAGAAAGTGAATTGCGCCGTGCTGAATGCAGGCGACGGGCGGCACGAACATCCGACCCAAGCGCTGCTGGATGCATTGACCATCCGCCGCGCCAAGGGGCGCTTGCATCGCCTGAACATCGCCATTTGCGGCGATGTGGCCCATTCCCGCGTGGCGCGTTCGAACTTGATCCTGCTGGGCAAGATGGAGAACCGCATCCGTCTGATCGGCCCCCCCACGCTGGTGCCTGCGCAATTCGCAGAGTTCGGGGCCGAGATTTATGACGATATGACCGAAGGTCTGCGGGATGTGGATGTCGTCATGATGCTGCGCCTTCAGAAAGAGCGGATGGATGGCGGGTTCATTCCGTCAGAGCGCGAGTACTATCACCGCTATGGCCTTGACGCCGTCAAGCTTGCGCAAGCCAAACCCGACGCCATCGTCATGCACCCGGGTCCAATGAACCGAGGGGTCGAGATCGACGGCACGCTAGCGGATGACATCAACCGTTCTGTCATTCAGGAACAGGTCGAGATGGGCGTCGCCGTCCGCATGGCCGCCATGGAACTGCTGGCCCGCAACCTGCGCGAGGCCGCATGAGCGACCTGACCGTCCTTCCCCACGAACGCGGTGTCATTCGCCTGTTTGCGCTGAACATGCGCCCGGAAGAGGCCAAGTTTCTGCGCGAACCGGGTGCTGCTGATCAGGTTTTGGGGGTTGCCAATCTGGACCTTGAACAGATCGACATCTTTCCTGTGTCCGACCTCGAAGACCTGGGCCTTTGGGGCTATCTGAACGAAGGGGGCGGCGTCTCCGAAAACCAATTGGATCGCGCGGCGCTGGACGCTGTTGAAGGCTGGGTCATGGCTCTGCGCAGCGCTGCGTTCAAAGGACAGTCTGCGGTGCTTACCCCGGATCCGCGCGTTCAGTTAATTGGTTTGTTCACGGAAGAGGCCACAAACTGGACTGGCGGTCGGATCGAAACCGAAAGTGCCAAGCCATTTTCAGCGCCGCAGCCGCCGCCGCAAGACGACAGGCCGCGCCAAATGGGCTCGGCTGTATTGGCCTTGTTCATATTAATGGTGATCGGAGGTGTCCTGTGGCTGATCCTGTGATCTTCACCCCCGACAAGGGGGCATATATTCGCACCAATGCCTGGCTGGCCGCTGCTGCAATGGCCGGGGCAATGGTCGTGCTCTGGTTGGTCGGAAACCCCTATGTCTGGACCGGTGCGCCTGCTGGACTTGCAGCCATCGGCCTGCGCGCATGGTATCTGGCTTCGGAAGAACTGACCGCCAAATGGGAAATGACCGATACTTTGCTGACAGGCCCGGGCCCGCGCAAGGTCGCGCTGACCCAGATCGAAACCGTGAACACCATGGGCAGTTTCGTCCAGCTTGTGACCAAGAGCGGCGACAAGCACCTGATCAAATACCAAGCGGATCCCGTCGCAACCAAAGCCGCTATCGAAAGGGCCTTGCCATGAGCACCGTTTTGTTTACCAACGCGCGCCTGATCGACCCTGAGAACGGGACGGATGCGACCGGATGGCTGCAAGTCGCGGACGGGCGGATCGTGGCAAACGGCGAAGGCGATGCCCCTGCGGTGGACGGGCAGGTCGTGGACTGCGATGGCAAATGCCTGGCACCCGGCATTGTCGATATCGGCGTTAAAGTGTGTGAACCGGGCGAGCGGCACAAGGAAAGCTATAAATCCGCAGGTCTCGCGGCAGCGGCGGGTGGGGTGACCACGTTGGTCACGCGCCCCGATACCACACCTGCCATCGACACGCCGGAAACGCTGGAATTTGCAACACGCCGCGCCCAGGCTGATACGCCTGTGAACGTTCTGCCAATGGCCGCTCTAACCAAAAGGCGTGAGGGGCGCGAGATGACCGAGATCGGGTTTCTGATGGATGCCGGTGCAGTCGCCTTTACGGATTGCGATCATGTGGTGACCAACACCAAGGTATTCGCGCGCGCGCTGACCTATGCGCGGTCCTGCGGGGCGTTGGTGATAGCGCATCCGCAGGAACCGGGGCTCAGCGCCGGGGCTGCTGCGACCAGCGGTAAATTCGCCGCGTTGCGCGGCCTGCCCGCAGTGTCAGCCCGGGCGGAACGGATGGGGCTGGACCGCGACATCGCCCTGCTGGAAATGACTGGCGCGGCCTATCACGCAGATCAGATCACGACGGCTCGCGCCTTGCCCGCATTGGAACGCGCCAAGCGCAATGGTTTGGACATCACCGCCGGAACCTCGATCCACCATCTGACGCTGAATGAGTTGGACGTGGCCGACTATCGCACCTTCTTCAAAGTCAAACCGCCGCTTCGGTCAGAGGATGACCGGCAGGCGGTGATTGAGGCGGTGCGAACGGGCCTGATCGACACGATCAGTTCGATGCACACTCCACAGGACGAGGAAAGCAAACGCCTGCCGTTTGAAGAGGCTGCCTCGGGCGCGGTTGCTTTGGAGACATTGCTGCCTGCAGCGCTGCGCCTGTATCATTCGGGTCAGTTGGATTTGCCAACCCTGTTCCGTGCCATGACCCTGAACCCGGCCAAACGCCTGGGTTTGAACAGTGGTCGTTTGTCCACAGATGCGCCAGCCGATCTGGTATTGTTTGATCCTGATATTCCTTTTGTGCTGGACCGTTTTACACTCCGATCCAAATCACAAAACACGCCATTTGACGGGCAGCGGATGCAGGGTAAGGTCATTGCGACCTACGTGGCCGGCAAAGAAGTCTACCGGAGAACTTGATGCCCTTGATTGACAGTACACAATCCGAATTGCTGCTGTGGGCGGCCATGGGCTACCTTTTGGGGTCAATTCCCTTTGGCCTGATCCTGGCCAAGCTTATGGGGCTGGGCAATCTGCGCCAGATCGGGTCGGGCAACATCGGGGCCACCAATGTGCTGCGGACCGGCAACAAGGCCGCTGCCGCCCTGACCCTGCTGTTTGACGCCGCAAAAGGCGCTGTTGCGGTTCTGCTGGCGCGCGCCTTTGCCGGTGAGGATGCAGCCCAGTTTGCCGCGCTCATGGCGTTTCTGGGCCATTGCTATCCCGTTTGGCTAAACTTCAAGGGCGGTAAGGGTGTGGCCACTTTCCTTGGCCTTTGGCTGGCGCTGGATTGGCGGGTCGGTGTTGCCTGCTGTCTGACATGGTTGGTTGCGGCTGCGATATGGCGGATATCCTCGATTGGCGCACTGGCGGCGGCTGCATTGTCGACCACCTGGGTCGTGGTGTTGACAGATGGCTCCACCTTCGTTTTGGGTATTGCGCTTACCTTGCTGGTCTACTGGCGCCACAACGCCAATGTAGCCCGCATCAAGGCGGGGACTGAGCCCAAAATCGGAAAGCCGTGAACGCGACCGACGCGTTCACCCGCGCCTTTTTCGCATTGCCCTTGGGCACATTCACTGGCCGCGCCCATGATCGGCGCTATGTCGTCTCACGTCAGGTCATGGCAGGAAAAAAGTCCCATAAGCTTGTGGCGTATGAACTCGGTGGCGAGGACTATATCAGCCTGAACCTCTACCAAACCCGCAACAGCGGAGCATTGCTGCGCCCTTGCGAAATGCCTGCTCAAAAGGTCGTCGACTTTGTTCTGGCGCTCACACCCGAAGGCTAACCCAGCCACATTTTTGAACAGCATCTCTGCGCTTCTGCACAATCACAATTGATTGCTTTGAACGTGAACATCCGGCTTCCCACCTGAGTTTCTGTGACGGCCAATTACCGGTCGCACAGGACAAAACCCGGGATCGCAAATCGCAATTACGGCGACCACGCGCATCCTCTTTCACGAAAGGTGAAGCTATGAACACGTTTAAATCTCTGATCGGTGGCGTTGCGCTGTCTGTTGCCCTGGCAACTTCAACCCTGGCCGCTGGCGTTGAAATCAATGCCAGCTCGACCGGGCTGGCGATGCAGGGCTATGACCCGGTTGCGTATTTTACCGAAGGTGAAGCCACCAAGGGCGACTACCGGATCACCACGCTGCATGATGACGCAATGTACCGCTTCTCATCCGAGGAAAACAAAGCCGCGTTTGAAGCGAACCCCGAAGCTTATCTGCCCGCCTATGGCGGCTACTGCGCCTTCGGTGCAGCCATGGGCTTCAAGTTTGATGGTGACCCGAACCACTGGAAGATCGTTGACAACACACTGTACCTGAACCTGTCGCAAGACATCCAGGAACGCTGGGAAGGCGACATTCCGGGCTTCATCGAACAGGCCAGCGCAAACTGGGAAAACATCGCTGACAAGGCTCCGGCCGAACTGCAGCAATAACCCATATTCGGCAACTTTTGCGGTGGGAGCAGAAATGCTCCTGCCGCGCTCAAATCCCACTCTGAACGGAATACCCTTTGGAACCCGGCAGATTGAGCAAAACCCGGCGCGTTTCGCCGGGTTTTGTTATTCAGATATCCAAGATTGTGCTGCCCGTAGTCTGACGCGCCTCAAGCGCGCGATGCGCGTCGGCGATCTGATCTAGTGGGAAGCGCTGATCGATATGTATCTTGACCTCGCCGCCTGAAACTTTGCCAAACAGCCTCCGTGCCATCGCCTGACAGACCGTATGATCGCCGATATGCGTAAACAAGGTCGGGCGGGTGATCTTGAGCGATCCTTTCTGCCCCAAGATCCCGATATTCACGGGCGGAACCGGCCCCGAAGCATTGCCGAATGAGATCATCATCCCAAGCGGTTTCAGACAGTCAAGCGACCCTTCGAACGTGTCGGCGCCGACCGAGTCCATCACCACGTCGACGCCATGCCCATTGGTGATCTCGGCCACGCGTTCGACGAAGTTCTCGGTGCGGTAGTTGATGCAATGCGCTGCGCCATTGAACTGGGCCAGCGCGCATTTCTCATCCGTACCGGCAGTACCGATCAGAGTGATACCTTCGGATTTCGCCCATTGGCAGGCGATCAGGCCCACACCCCCGGCCGCAGCATGGAACAACACCGTATCTCCACGACGCAAAGGCGTGGTGCGGTGGAACAGATATTCAACGGTCATGCCCTTCAGCATCATCGCTGCCGCCGCTTCGAATGAAATGCCGTCTGGCAACGGGCAGAGCTGAGCCGCCGGCATCACCCGCGCTTCGCAATAGGCGCCCGACGGTGCGGCAGCATAGGCGGCGCGCTGACCTGGTGTCAGATGAGTGACCCCGTCGCCAACCGCTTCGATCACGCCCGATGCTTCCATCCCAAGCGCATGTGGTAGTTCCAGCGGATAGAGACCGGTGCGCTGATAAACGTCGATAAAGTTCAGGCCGCAGGCATGATGGCGGATACGAACCTCACCCGGACCGGGATCACCCAGGGGCCGATCTTCGATCTGCAAGGCCTCGGGGCCGCCGAATTCGTGGATAACGACTGTGCGCGCAATATTCTGCATTCTGAACCTCCTCGTGCCTGATCCCAAGCTAGCATGCTTGCGTGACAGGGCAATCAGGAGCTTGTGCTGCGGCGAGTTTGCGCACGGATCAAACCCCGCGCATCGCCACTAGCCCGCCACGTTCAAAACGATCTTGCCAATATGGGTCGAGCTTTCCATATGGGCATGCGCTGCCGCAGCATCGGCCAGGGGGAATTCGCTGTCCATAACCGGGGCAACCTTACCGGCGGCCAGCAAAGGCCAGACGGCCTCACGCAGGTCCTGTGCGATCTTGGCTTTGGCCAGATCGCTTTGCGGGCGCAAGGTACTGCCCGTCAAAGTCAGGCGTTTCACCATCATCAGGGCAAAATTCAACTCAGCCACCGGGCCCTGTAGAAACGCGATCTGAACCAGACGCCCATCCTCGGCCAATGCCTTCACGTTGCGCGGGATATAGTCTCCGCCCACCATATCGAGGATCAGGTTCGCCCCGCCTTCAGCGCGCACAACACCCACGAAATCTTCGTCGCGGTAGTTGATTGCCTTCTCAGCACCAAGTTTCAGGCAGGCGGCACATTTCTCATCCGAGCCAGCAGTTGCAAAGACCCGCGCACCAAAGGCATTGGCCAGCTGGATCGCAGTGGTTCCGATGCCGCTGGACCCACCATGAACAAGGAAGCGCTCGCCTGGTTTCAGACCGCCGCGCGTGAACACGTTGGACCAGACGGTAAAGAACGTCTCTGGCAGACAAGCCGCTTGCTTCATGTCCATCCCGTCCGGCACTGGCAGGCAATGCGCAGCGGGTGTGGCGACGTATTCGGCGTAACCGCCACCGGGCAACAGGGCGCAGACCTTATCGCCCAGCGCCAAGCCCTCGACCCCTGCGCCCACGGCAACTACCTCGCCCGAGGCTTCCAGCCCCGGCAGATCGCTGGCTCCCGGCGGGGGATCATAGGCCCCTGCGCGCTGCAACGCATCCGGGCGGTTCACACCGGCATAGGCCACTTTCAGAACAACCTGCCCGGCCTCCGCCGTCGGCATCGGTCGTTCGGTCAGCTTAAGAACATCGGGACCACCGGGCTGCGTGATTTCGACAGCGCGCATCATCTGGGTCATGGGCAAATCTCCTTTGCCCAATGCCTAGCTGTCATCTGAGCAAAGGCCAAGCTTTGACTACTTGCGCGGGTTCAGCAGGCCCGGCAAATCTGCTCGCATTTTCATCGGAGCCTTGACCTGACCCGCCAGCCAATTCGGAACGGCCAGAAACGGTTTGAACAACGGGTTGCTGTTCACCTGCGCCTTCAGCTTCTCAAACTGCATCACGTCGCCAATGCGCCTGTCCAGAAACTCCCACGTCTTCTGGTGATCAGGCGAATCGTCCCCCAGCCAGAACAAAAGGGTCGAGGAATAGACGCCCGACAGCGTCGCCCGCTTGGTGTACCAGTTTACGTCATCCGACGTGTCACCCAATGCATCCCAAATCAGATCGCAGGTACCCCAAACAGCCTTGGCCCCGTCACCTGCATGCATTGGCAGGGCAAACAAAGTCATGCCCCGGCGGACCAGTTCCTTGTCTTCGACCGCCTCAAGCCGGAACCGAACAGCAGCGGCTACCTTTTCGCGGAACTTAAGCGCGCTGAGGTCTTCAGACTTGATCCGGTCCAGCATCATCTGGTCCCCACGCGCATGATAGGCCAGCGCCAGATCAACCGCGCCGCGCGGGCAAATCGCCCGGGCAAGACCGTCATCCAGTTCGCATTCTGCAACGGCGGCGCGAAAGCTGGTTTCGGACCATCCGTCAAACGGAACATGGGCAAGCATCGCGTCCAGCATCTGCTGTTTTGCGTCTTCATAGGTCACTGTCATGGCGGTTCTCCGGTGTTCGGGGCCAGTACTAGACAAGATAGAACGGCTTTGCTATACGGCCAATTCCTGCAATTTCCTTGCAACTCTATCTAGAAAGGTGGTGACAACCACATGCAGGTTAGTGTTCGCGACAATAACGTCGATCAGGCGCTTCGTGCCCTGAAGAAAAAGCTGCAGCGCGAAGGCGTGTTCCGTGAAATGAAGCTGAAGCAACATTTCGAGAAACCGTCCGAGAAAAAAGCGCGCGAGAAAGCTGAAGCGATCCGCCGTGCCCGTAAACTGGCACGCAAGAAAGCCCAGCGCGAAGGTATGCTCTAAGCAGCAACCCGTCTCGTCCAGCTTTGGATGACACTATTTGACGACCCCCGAGGCCCCGCCCGGGGGTTTGTCGTTTCTAAGACCGGTTTGATCTTGCCGACTCGTGCGTGATGCTGTGCGGCAAGCTGCCATTTCGGCCCCGGCAGAATTTTGCCCGGCATTTTGCAGCGCAGCGAATCCCGCATCGGTAGCACTGCGATGCTCAAATTCTCCTGACAGGTCAGCCCACCTATCCGTCACAGGAAAGGTCTTTGTATCAGCCTCTCGTCTACTCAGACACCAAATCAATAACGGAGGCTACTATGTCGACTGCAAGCACAATCGAGCGCGAAATGCTCGCACTTATCAATGAAGAGCGAACATCCCGCGGGCTGAACCCACTGCAATTGGAAACCAACCTGAACGAATCTTCTGAAGATCACAGCACCTGGATGCTGGACCGCGATATTTTCAGCCATACAGGCGCAGGCGGGTCCAGCGCAACGCAACGGATGCAGGCTGCGGGGTTTGATCTATCGGGCAGCTGGCGCACGGGCGAAAACATCGCCTGGCAATCTGAGCGCGGCGCGCCGGGCATCAGCGACGACGTCGCTCAGCTGCATCAGAACCTGATGAACAGCCCGGGCCACCGCGCCAATATCCTGAATCCGAACTTCGACTATATCGGGATCGGGATCGAAACAGGCGATATGCAGGGTTTTGATGCCGTGATGGTCACGCAGAACTTTGGTGCAACCGGTGGTACGGTGGACCTGGATACAGGCACCACCCCAACCCCTACGCCGATGCTCGAAGAGCCCGAAACACCGGAAGAGCCTGAGACACCCGAAGAACCTCAGACGCCGGAAGTTCCAGAAGAACCAGAGACACCAACTGAACCTGGAACTCCGGAAGAACCGGAAACGCCCGAAGAGCCTGAGACGCCAGAAGAACCGGAAACGCCTGCGGAGCCGGAAGCGCCGGAGGAACCAGAGACTCCCATGGAACCCGAAACGCCAGAGGAACCCGAAGAACCTGTGGAACCTGAGACTCCGGAAGAACCAGAGGCGCCTGAAGAGCCAGAAACGCCTGAACCAACGGCTGAGAATGGTTTTGATATCGAAGCCTTTGTTGCGGCGCTGGAAGAATTCCTGAACGAGGTGCTGGCACTGGTCGATGATTTCGACTGGATCGACATCGAACTACCCGGCGCGCAACCCGGCGGTGATGTACCAATGGATGACGGTCTGATCCTGATCTCGGAAGCAGGCGATGGTGGAACGCCGCCGACAGAAGAACCCAACGCGGGCTTCACCGACGATGACGATATGCTGATCTTCTCCCCAATGGGTGGAGAATGCATGGTGGACGTCGTTTAACAACTCGTATTCTGGCGAGGCGCGATAATTCGCGCCTCGCTTTTTCCAGCTCGAATCCAGTTCCGCCTAGTAGATTTTCGGAACGTACAGCTCGTCGGGCAGAATACGACGTTCGTAATCAGGGTTATACCTACGATCAGGCAGATCGACCCGCTCCTGCGGCACGTCCGTATAGGGGATCTTGGTCAACAGATGCTCGATACAGTTCAAGCGTTCGCGCTTTTTGTCATTGCCCTCGACAATGTACCACGGCGCCTCAGAGATATTCGTTCGGAATAACATGTCCTCTTTGGCCTTGGTGTAGGATTCCCAGCGAATACGGGATTCCAGATCCATCGGAGACAGTTTCCACTGTTTCATCGGATCATGAATCCGCATGAGGAATCGCAGCTGTTGTTCTTCATCGGTGATCGAGAACCAGTATTTCAGCAAGATGATCCCGGACCGAACCAACATCCGTTCAAATTCGGGAACGTCCTGAAAGAACTGTTCGACCTGATCCTCGGTCGCAAAGCCCATGACGCGTTCAACCCCTGCCCGGTTGTACCAGGACCGGTCGAAGAACACGATTTCACCCGCCGCAGGCAAATGCGGGACATAGCGCTGGAAATACCATTGGCTCTGTTCCCGGCGGCTGGGTGCAGGCAGCGCCACCACACGCGCGACCCGAGGGTTCAGGCGTTGGGTGATCCGTTTGATCACGCCCCCCTTGCCCGCACTGTCGCGACCTTCGAACAGGATGCACACTTTGGCCCCGGTATGCTGCACCCAATCCTGAACCTTGATCAGCTCGGCCTGCAGGCGCAGCAGGTTGCGGAAATAGACCTTGCGATCTAGCATTTCGGGATGCTGATCCTTGTAGATCTTGCGCACTTCCATCGACAGCATGGGTTCGCTGAACTCGATCTCAAAATCTTCGTCCAGCGTGTCTTCCAGCTCGGCCTCTAGCCAGTCTTTGGGAGAGTCGTTGTTTTCATACGCCAAAGTCTGTTCCTTCTTCATTCACCGGGTGCGGACAGTAATGCGCCTGTGTAACCGCCTGATGTCATCGGATAAGTTGATCTTACTACAGGCGCCGATGAGGTGACCGCTGCTAAGTAAAGACATTACGTGTAATTCTGAACCGCTCGCGCGGGGGATACAACCGTAAGAATTGCCGCAACTGGAAAGGCTTGCACCAGGGAAAGCTGCGCGCCATGACTAAGCCAGTCGAACTGTCGAGGCCACCGTGGCGTATGTGCTGACCCTTCTTCCGATGATCTGGCCCTGGCTGATACTGATCGCGGCCCAGATTACCGCGCTGAGCGGACGGATGGGCGTGGCATTGGCGCTGCTGGTTCTTTTCATCAGCGTCAGCTCAGTTGCCAATCTGATCACGCCATGGGCGATTGCAGTGATTGCGATCGGGTTGCTAGGGGCCGCGACCCTGCCACGCCTGAGCGGCGCGATGGCAGTTGCCGGGCATACGCTTCTGATCCTGTGGTGTTTCACCTTGGGCGCGCATCTGGTTCCTGGGTTCAACAATCTGCTTGTCTTGGATCAGGTCCATGCCGGTGAAAACAGCGCCGCGTTTACGATGTATCTGAACCTCGACAAACCAATGGTGTTCTTTGCGGTCCTATTGGCTTGGCCCAGCATGCTGTTTGCGCGTCAGAAAACCAATGCCACGTGGCTCGTCATCGGGCTTGCTCTACTGCCACTGATCTTTCTTGCAGCTGTTTCAATCGGGGCGCTGCGGCCAGAAGTTAAACTTCCCCCTTGGTGGTTGGTTTTTGCAGTTTCAAACTTGTTTCTGACCTGTTTCGCGGAAGAGGCTTTTTTTCGCGGCTACCTACAATCTCTGTTCAGTTCGAAACTTGACCCTATTGGTGGCGTTGTCGCAGCCAGCCTGTTGTTCGGTTTGGCGCATTTCGGCGGTGGTCCAGCACTCGTGATCTTTGCCACGGTGCTGGGCTTGGGTCTGGGGCTGGCCTATGCCGCGACCGGGCGGCTTTGGGTGCCGATTGCGATGCACTTTGCCTTTAACTTTGTCCACCTTGTCTATTTCACCTATCCCGTGCCGGCCTGATCAGACCGGCAAGGCCGTGGTCTTGAACACCGTCCGCAAGGCAAACGAGCTTTGCATCTGCGCCACGCCCGGCAGGCGCGAGAGATATTGGCGGTGAATGCGGGCGAAATCTTCGGTGTTTTCGGCCACGACTTTCAGAAGGTAATCTGCCGTCCCCGCCATCAGGTGGCATTCCAACACATCCGGAATGCGGGCCACCGCCTTCTCGAATGCATCCAGAACCTCTTCGGCTTGACCTTGCAAGGTGATCTCAACAAACACGGTTGTGGGAACATTCATCTTCCGCGCGTCCAGCAAGGCCACGTAGTTTCGAATATAGCCCTCCAACTCTAGCCGTTGGACCCGGCGATGGCAGGCCGAGGGTGAAAGGTTCACCTTTTCGGACAGGTCCGCATTCGAAACCCGACCATTCTTTTGCAGGGCGGCCAGAATCTTACGATCAGTCGTATCCAAGCTCATTTGCGCATATCCATTGCGTTGATTCAGTATCTTTCGCTGGATTCTTTCAAAAGAAAGCCCAATAGCAGGCATTGTTTCACAGAAATTGCGCCACGTAATGCACATAATTTAGGCAGCTTATGAACGGAGGAGGGTCACATGAAAATCGGGTGCCCAAAAGAAATAAAACCACAGGAATTCCGCGTTGGCATGACACCGAATGCAGCTCAGGAAGCGGTGTCGCGTGGACATGAGGTGCTTATCGAAACCGGTGCCGGGATCGGTGCGGGGTTCGACAATGACGCCTATATCGCGGCTGGTGCGCGCATTCTGGACACGGCAGAAGAGGTGTTTGCCACCGCCGACATGATCGTGAAGGTCAAAGAACCCCAGGCCGGAGAGCGCAAGATGTTGCGCGAAGGTCAGTTGCTGTTCACCTACCTGCATCTGGCACCCGATCCGGATCAGACCCATGATCTGCTGGAATCGGGCTGTACGGCGATTGCCTATGAAACCGTAACCGATGCCAATGGGGGCCTGCCTCTGCTAGCCCCGATGTCCGAGGTGGCCGGGCGCCTGGCCCCTCAGGTCGGGTCATGGACCTTGCAAAAGGCCAATGGCGGGCGCGGTGTGCTGATGGGTGGCGTGCCTGGGGTTGGCCCGGCCAAGGTCGTCGTGATCGGCGGTGGCGTGGTTGGCACCCATGCGGCGAAGATCGCCGCTGGCATGGGAGCAGATGTAACCGTTCTGGACCGGTCCCTGCCTCGCCTGCGCTATCTGGACGATGTGTTTGGCGGCCAGTTCAAGAACCAGTATTCAACGGCCGGTGCAACTGCCGAGTTGATCCGCGATGCCGATATGGTCATCGGCGCGGTTCTGATCCCCGGCGCAGCAGCCCCCAAGCTGGTCTCACGCGCGCAGCTGTCGACAATGAAACCCGGTGCGGTGCTGGTGGATGTGGCCATCGATCAGGGCGGTTGTTTCGAAACCTCTCGCGCGACCACCCATGCTGATCCGATCTATGAGGTCGATGGGGTGATGCACTACTGCGTGGCCAACATGCCGGGCGCTGTAGCGCGCACCTCGACCATTGCGCTGGGCAACGCAACGATGCCGTTCATGCTGTCTTTGGCAGATAAAGGCTGGAAACAGGCCTGTCAGGACGATCCGCATCTGCTGGCCGGTCTGAACGTCCATGCCGGACAACTGACCTACTACGCAGTTGGCAAGGCGCTTGGGATCGACGTCGTCTCACCCAACGTGGTGATAAAGGCGTAATCCTCCCGCCCCTGAAAGCGCCTTTTGAAAAAGGTGCTTTAAGCCTTGGGCGCCGCGCCACAGGCGCGGCGCGGGTGCTTTAAACACTACGCGTTGAGAAAACGAAACCGCGCCGCACGATAGTGCGGCGCCGGGCCCAACCGGAGAAGGGCATTTTGAATGCCCGTTCGACGGGCGGGAGCCTTTAGCCCTGCTTCTGAATTTCGACCGAATGCGGATAAGGAATCGAGACACCCTTGGCGTCGAAGGCTTCCTTGATGGTCTTGGTCAGCTCGAATTTCACATCCCAGTAGTCCGCCGCAGCACACCACAAACGCGCAGTTAGATCGACCGAGCTGTCACCCAGATTTGTGACCCTCACCCAAGGCTCTGGATCCTTGTGGATGCGCGCATCCGCATTGGCGACATCCAAAATGATCTTCATGGCCTCATCCGCGCTGTCGCCGTAGTCAATTCCGAACACCAGATCGACACGCCGCGTTTCATGTGCGGAATAGTTGGTGATCACCGACCCCCAAGCCTGCCCGTTCGGGACTATGATCTGTACGTTGTCTGGCGTCACCAGCTCAGTGGTGAACAGGTTCAGGTCTTTGACCGTTCCTGCCGTTCCGCCGATATCCACATACTGACCCAGCTTATAGGGGCGGAACACAACCAGCATCACGCCCGCCGCCAGATCGCTGAGCGTCCCTTGCAGCGCAAGACCAATCGCCAGCGAGGCAGCACCCAGAATGGCAACGATACTTGTGGCCTCGATCCCGAAAATCCCCAGAACGGCCACGAGGACGATCGCCAAGATCACCCATTTGACAACGCTGGCCGCAAAATTGCCGAGCGTGGGATCGATCTGAGGCGTTTTGTTGATGCGACGCCGCACTACGCCCGACACCATCCCGGCCACGATCCAACCGATGATCAGGACAATCAACGCCTTACCCGCACTCAACAGTATCGGCAAATAGCCACTCGCTAAATCTACAGCTTGATTTGCCATATCGACTGTCTGATCCATGTCAGGTTTCCTTCTCGATCAAATTAGAAGGGGCACCAACAACGATGCGGAGCCCCGTTTGCTTGCCAACTTCCGGATTTACTTCTTCAAGGCGTCCCGGATTTCCATGAGGATATCCAGCTCGCTTGGGCCAGCGGGGGCTTCTTCGGCTGCTTCCTCTTCTTTAGCGGCTGCATCCTTAACGCGGTTCACGGACCGTACCAGCATGAAGACAACCCATGCGATGATCAGAAAGTTTATGACCGCCATGATGAACGCACCATAGGCAAACACCGAAGCGCCTGTTTCACGCGCGGCCTCCAGGCTCGCCCCTTCGGCAACGTCACCTGCAAGCACGGCATAGTTATTGGTAAAATCAATCCCGCCTGTGAACAGACCAATCAGTGGATTGATCAGGTCCCCGACCAATGATGTCACGATTGCGGTGAATGCAGCACCGATAATGATACCCACAGCCATGTCCATGACATTGCCCTTGGCAATGAATGTTTTGAATTCCTGGATCATGTGTTCCCTCTTTCCTGTTGTTAGCGTTTTTCGCCTCTGTTCGCGCATAGGCGCAGATTAATTGTGCGCTAATTGCACCCTAAAACATATTTTTTTATGGGAAAGCATGCCTATTTTTCCCCAATCAGATCATTCAGGAGAGCCCATGTCCGCTTTAGCCCCCTTCGCCGTGACCCAAAAATGGCCCGCCAAAGATCCATCGGTCATTCAGCTCTATTCCTTCCCAACCCCTAATGGGGTCAAAGCATCGATCATGTTGGAAGAAACCGGTCTTCCTTATGAGGCACATAAGGTCACACTGGCCGATGCCGACGTCAAAAGCCCCGAGTTTCTGTCACTGAACCCCAACAACAAGATTCCGGCGATCATTGATCCCAACGGTCCGGATGGTGAACCTATCGGCCTGTTCGAAAGCGGCGCGATCCTGCTGTATCTGGCCGAAAAGACCGGCAAGTTCATCGGGCAGAGTGCATCCGACAAACACCATATTACCCAATGGCTGATGTTTCAGATGGGTGGCATTGGGCCGATGTTTGGCCAGCTTGGTTTTTTCCACAAGTTCGCAGGCCGCGAGATCGAAGACCCCCGTCCCCGTGAACGCTATGTGGCCGAGGCCAAACGCCTGCTGAACGTCCTGAACACGCAGCTTGAAGGTCAGGATTGGGTTGCCGGAGACTACTCGATCGCTGACATGGCCATCGCCCCCTGGCTGCGCGGATTGGACTTTTACGAAGCGAAGGATTTGGTCGACTGGGACGATCACGCCAATGTCGTGGCCTATCTGGATCGTTTCCTTGAACGGCCTGCGGTTCAAAAAGGCTTGGTGACACCCGCGCGAGACTAGGGCCCACCGTACCCGTTGCCGATATCGGGCTTGCGGCCAAGAACCGGTCACAAGCCCATCTTCTTAGCCAGGCAGCTTACCGGTCAGCACATAGCGCAGAACTTCGACCACCTGAGCGGGTTCCTCAGCTACAGCAAGTGCGGCGGCGTCGACCTCTTTCAGCGCGTGCTGATGATCCGGCCCGTGCAGCACGATCAACGATTTGCCCAATGCAGCTGCGTATCCGGCGTCAAACGCTGCATTCCACTGTTTGTATTTGTCGCCAAATCGCACAACCACTACATCGGCGTCAGCGATACCCTTACGTGTGCGGATCGCGTTGACCATCGCACCCTTATGGTCATGCCAATACTTGTTCGGCTCAGCACCCAGAATGGCAACGCCGCAATCGTCACTGGCGGCATGATCGGTGACCGGGCTGTTGAATGAAACATCCAGCCCCTGTGCACCATCGATGATTTGTTCGCGCCAATCGGTGTGAATTTCCCCAGATAGATAGACGTTCAGGCCCATGGTTTCCTCCAAAACAGTTTGGACCCTACTTAAGCGGCAATCACGCAAAGCCCAATGCGTAAGCCGAAGAAACCGCCCAGGATTGCTATTTCTTTTGCGCCACCAGATACCGAGACGGGGGCTTTGCCGGATAGTTCCCGCTTTCGACAATTTCAAAGCCAGCATCTGTGATCGCAGCTTCAAGCGTTTTTACGTCGAACAGGTTCACATAGGGCGCTTTGCCAAACAGCTGCATCACAGGCAGCATGAGTTTCATCAGTCCGAATTTAAAACCCAAACTTCCCTCGGTAAGGCAAGGTGTTTTGGATATGAACAACCCGCCCGAGGGCAGACGTTCATAGATGTCCGCAAAGGCCTTTTCAATATCCGGCACAAGATGAAACACGTTGAAGCCAAGAATGACATCAAAGGACTGTTCATCGTCTGGCAAGGTGATGTCGATAGGCGTGAACGAGATATTGTCGACCCCTTCTTTTTTCGCCTTATCCCGGCCAATATCCAGCATCGCGTCAGAGAAATCGCTGGCCGTGATATGCGCGACTGACGATGCAAGCAGCAGCGCGGTTGAGCCGGTTCCGCAGCCAAGCTCAAGAACGTTGTGCTGTTGGGTCAGATAGGACCGGGTCCGTCCCAGAGTGTATTCATACGACTCCATGTCACGGATTGGGCTACGCGCGTATTTCGCCGCAATGCCATCCCAAAACTTTGCACCAGTCTTCATGGTAAATCTCCTTTGCGACCTATCTACTCATGCGGATATTGAATAGGAATTGCGGAAGATCGCAGAACACTTATACATATTTGTATGGCCAGCATCGATGAATTTGATTGGAACCACATGCGCGCCTTTCTGGCGACCGCAGATACTGGATCGCTTTCAGCAGCGGCGCGGCAACTGGGACAGAGTCAACCAACCCTTAGCCGCCAGATCGCTGCGCTTGAGGCCGATTTGGGCGTTTTGCTGTTCGAGCGCGTGGGCCGCGCGTTAGAAATCACGCAGGCTGGTTTGGAGATTCTGGAACACACGCGCGCCATGGGCGAAGCTGCCAATCGGATCGCCTTGACGGCATCTGGTCAAGCGCAATCGATCGAGGGGCGTGTTCGGATCACCGCGAGCGATGTCATGTCAGCGCACATTCTGCCGGATTTGCTACGCGAGGTTCAGGCACAAGCTCCACGTCTGCGCATAGAAGTGATCGCTTCGAACGATGTGAGCGACCTGATGCGGCGCGAAGCCGATATCGCAATCCGCCATGTGCGACCTGAACAACCAGATCTTATCGCCAAACTGGTGCAGCAAGCGCCCGGCCACTTTTATGCGTCTTCCGCGTATTTGAACCGCATGGGGCACCCTGAATCCAAAAGCGATTTGCCCAACCACGACTTCATTAGCTTCGGCGACGCCCATCAGATGATCGCTTATCTGGCGCCACTTGGCATTCACCTGACGGAAGATAATTTCAGGCTCGGTTCACAAAATGGCGTTGTTGCTTGGGAATATGCCAAACATGGCTTCGGCATCGCCCCCATGTCGCAGAATGTTGGGGATGCGGCTACGGAGATGGAGCGGGTTCTGCCAGATATGGACCCCTTTGAATTTCCAATCTGGTTGGTCGCGCATCGCGAGCTGCACACCAGTCGGCGCATCCGGTTGGTCTTTGATGTGCTGACCAAGTTCTTCTCAAACTGAAAAGCGCGCCAAAAGGCGCGCTCTGCAAAGTGTATATTGCTGCGACTACCCGCGTAGGACACCGCCCGTCGCTTTGGAAACCTTGGCGATGATCTTCTCGGCCACCGCCTCGATATCTTTTTCTTTAAGCGTCGCATCGGTTGGTTGCAGGCGCACGGTGATGGCCAAGGATTTCTTGCCCTCTCCCAAGCTACCCCCGATAAATTCGTCAAAGACGCGCACATCCTCGATCAACGCTTTGTCGGCTCCCGCAGCGGCGTTGACCAGCGTCAGCGCCTCGACACCTTCATCGACGACAAAGGCAAAGTCACGCTCGACCGCCTGCAAATCACGCAGCTCCAAAGCCGCGCGGGTCGCGCCGGATTTACGGGGCAGAGGCACCTGATCCGGCCAAATGGTAAAGGCCATCGCCGGGCCCTTGATATCCATCGACTGCAGGATGCGTGGATGCAATTCACCAAACACGCCCAGCACCTTTTTCGGACCCAGGCAAATCTTGCCGTGACGGCCCGGATGCCACCAGGCATCCCCATCACGCAGGATCTGAACCTTAGCAGGCGCGCCGATGGCTGCCAGAACAGCCTCAGCATCCGCTTTGACATCAAATAGATCAACCGGTCGGGACGCGCCATGTACGTCCTTTGGACCCGAACGGCCAACCAGAAGGCCGGTGATCTGCGTTTGCTGTTCCCCTGGCTCGCCGTCATGGAACACCGGACCAACCTCAAACAGGGCCACATCCGTATAGCCGCGCGCCTGATTGCGGGCCGCGGCCTGAAGCAATCCGGGCAGTAGATCCGGGCGCATGTGGCTCATCTCGGACGAGATGGGGTTCTCAAGCTGGGTCGCCGCATCCCCGCCTCCGAACAAAGCCGCTGCATCCTGATCAATGAAAGTGTAGGTAACACATTCATTGTAACCCAGTGCAGCGCAGGTGCGCCGCGCCATCGATTGGCGGCGCTGTGTCGGGGTCATCACCGGCTTCGGGATGCCATCGGTCACGCGTGGCAATGGTTTGCCCTGCAACTTGGTCAGCGAAGCAATCCGTGCGACCTCCTCCACCAGGTCAGCCTCACCCATGACATCAGGGCGCCAGCTGGGCACATGGGCCATTTCACCTTCGAGGCGGAAGCCCAGGCGCGTCAGGGTCTGGCGCTGATCGCTTTCAGGAATATCCATGCCAACCAGAGACTTCACACGTTCCGAATCCAGCTTGTAGGCACGCGCATGGTTCGGCGCTTTGCCAGCCTCAACCACCTTGGACGCTTCACCACCACAGATATCTAGGATCATCTGGGTCGCATGTTCCAGCCCTTCCAACGTGTATTCCGGATCAACGCCGCGTTCGAACCGATACCGTGCATCCGAGTTAATCTTGAGCGCACGACCCGTAAGGGCGATCTGCACGTGATCCCAGAAAGCGCTTTCAAGAAAGACATTCACTGTGTCTTCGGTACAGCCAGTCTCTTCCCCGCCCATGATACCAGCAATCGATTCGGGGCCGTTGTCGTCCGAGATTACCATCATGCCGGGGTGCAGCGTGTATTCCTTCTCATCCAGCGCGACCAGTGTCTCGCCACCCTTGGCGCGATGGACGCGCAGGTTTCCCTGTACCTTGTCCGCATCGAACACATGCAGCGGGCGGTTGTGGTCGAAGGTCATGTAGTTGGTGATATCCACCAGGGCCGAGATCGGACGCAGGCCAATCGCCTTCAGTTGATCCTGCAGCCATTGCGGGCTTGGGCCGTTCCTCACACCTTTGATCAGTCGTCCCGTGAAATGCGGCGCACCGTCCAGCGTGTCCTCATCAATGGTCACCTTGATCGGGCTTTCAAAATCACCGGGCACCGGAACGTAGTCGCGTATCTTCAAAGTCCCCAGACCGCGCGCTGCCAGATCACGCGCAATGCCCGCAACGCCCAGCGCATCGGGACGGTTCGGGGTGATCGCAATCTCGATCATCGGGTCGATCTTTGACGGGGCATTCTCGGCCAGCCAGTCAACGAACTGATCACCAACCTCGCCCGAGGGCAGCTCGATGATACCGTCATGTTCATCCGACAGCTCCAGCTCGCGTTCCGAGGCCATCATGCCAAAGCTTTCGACACCGCGGATCTTGCCAACACTGATGGTGATATCCAGACCGGGGATATACATGCCCGGTTTGCAGACCACGACAGTGATGCCTTCGCGCGCGTTAGGGGCGCCACAGATGATCTGCAGCTCGCCTTCGTCGGTGTCGACCTTGCAAACGCGCAGCTTGTCGGCGTCAGGGTGTTTTTCGGCATGTTTCACATGGCCCAGCGTAAAGCCCTTCAACCGGTCCGCCGGGTTCACGATCTCTTCGACCTCAAGGCCAAGATCGGTCAGCGCCTCGGCGATCTCATCAACCGACGCATCCGTATCGAGGTGGTCTTTCAACCAGGACAGAGTGAATTTCATTGCAAGCGGCCTTCTTGGGCAAACATCCGTTTGGCACAGGCAATGGCAAAGAATGGGCCGGGGTGCAAGCGCTGCGCGTCATGGATAGGTCGGGGTGCGTCCCAAAAGCTCGTCCAATTGCCGCCCGATCCAACCGTGGGGGATGAAATGCCCGCCGGGATGGGTGTCCAGCACCACCTGCCCCTGCGCGCAATCGGTCCATTCCATGCGGCTAAGCGTCAGGAACGGCTCGACACTCCAATCCCCGCGCGGGGTTGCATCATGGCAATCATAAGCCGCGCGCCACAGGGCCACCGGATAGGTCGTGTCGCCGTTTGCGCCATAGGGAAAATCCATCACTTTATCGCGCAGGCCATGCACATGGCGCGCCTCGACCGGGGCCTCTGGGCAGGTTTCGGTCTGCTGAATTGAACCGGCCACGGCCAGCAAGGCGGCGATGTCATCGCCCGACTGGCACACATAGCGCCACGCCATCGCGCCGCCATAGGAATAGCCCGAGACATAGATGCGGTCGCGGTCAATCGGATAGTGTTTGGCCACATCCTCCAGCACCCGGTCGGCAAAGGGCACGTCCCGCGTATCCGCCGACCAGAAGTTCCAGGTTTTGCCCAACCCGTTGGGGGCGACCAGCAGCACGCCCCGTAGCTTGGTCGCCCCGGCAATGCGTTCGTGGTTCACCACCACGGTCCCCTGCCGCGCCCAACCGTGGAAATGCAGAAGCACCGGCAGAGGCGTCTCGCCGTCCCACCCCTCTGGCTCCAGCACGTGGTACGAGCGGTCGCCAACCTGACAGGCGGTATCGCCGTGGCATTCGGTGTTCCACGGCCCCATGGCAAAGGCCGGTGTGGCTGTCATCAGAAGGAAAAGCAGTCGATAGATCATGCGCCTGACCGTACCCAGCCTGAGCGCCGAGTCACGTCACAAGCCCGTGGGGCAATGTAACAAGCCGCGTCACCGCCAGACCGTGGGGTGGCGATCCTTTGTTTGTGGTGGGCAGTTTATACTGGCCAAATCCGCGCGCTTTCCGAGCGGTACGCGGGGGGAGACAAATCGCCAGCCCGTGCGGGCGGTCTGGCGATGGCGCGGTGACCTATCGGTCTTTGCTCCGCGCCTATTTCTTATAACGATCAATAAGCTTCTTGGTTTTCCACAATTGAGCCTCTTTGTCTCGCGCCGCTCGTTCTCGTTTTTCCCAAACCTTCTGATTTGCCATCATAAAAAGGAGAGGGAATGGTGCGGATATAAGCAAAATTAGTGCGCTCACCCATCCAGGCAGAAAACTCGCAAGAGCACAAAAGAGAACGAACCAACCAAAGAGGACTACATTCCCCACCCAACGACCATTGCGGGAAGAAAACACAAAACTCCAATCATAGAATTTCGAAAGATATACTCCTAGTAGATACATTATCTACCACCACTTCCAAAAACTGCTGCTCCGTCTATTGATCAGGTCTTGGGTTTTCTCTCTTTGAAACCTGTCGCGCAGATAGAAACCTCCTGTTCGCAAAAACTCCAGCGCCGCAACTAGAACGCCCGGCAGGAACAGAAGCGCGGATAAAAGAAAAGCGATCAACACGGTCGATGAGTCTCTTTCCCAGACCCACGATGCGAGCGTTGGCAGCACAAATACCGCGAGAAACAAACACAACAGCCATAACAAAGGATAGTTGGAAACTCTACGCTTCCACCAATCCCGATATGCTGTGAGCCAGTCGTTCAAAGCTACCTCTATCGCGACAAACCACCATGCAGGTTCGGCATATCCAACGCCGCAAACCCATAGTGCCGCAGCCAGCGCAGGTCGCTATCAAAGAACGCCCGCAAATCCGGAATGCCGTATTTCAGCATCGCCAGACGGTCGATGCCGATGCCAAAGGCAAAGCCCTGATAGACCTCGGGGTCGATGTTGCCCGCAGCGATCACCTTGGGGTGGACCATGCCCGAGCCCAGAATCTCCATCCAGTCATCGCCCTCGCCGATCTTCAGCTGACCGTTATCCCAGGAACAGCGGATATCGACTTCGGCCGACGGTTCGGTGAAGGGGAAGTGCGAGGCGCGGAAGCGCAGTTCGACATCTTCGACTTCGAAGAAGGCCTTCACGAACTCTTCCAAAACCCATTTCAGGTTCGCCATCGAGATGTCTTTGTCGATGGCCAACCCTTCAACCTGATGGAACATCGGAGTGTGGGTCTGGTCATAGTCAGCGCGGTAGACACCGCCCGGACAGATCACGCGGATCGGCGCGCCCTGCAGCTCCATCGAGCGGATCTGTACCGGAGACGTATGCGTCCGCAGCACATGCGGCGGGCGATTTTCGCCCTCAGCACGGTGCATGTAAAACGTGTCCATCTCGGCGCGCGCGGGGTGGTGGCCGGGAATATTCAGCGCGTCGAAATTGTGCCAGTCGGTCTCGATCCGCGGCCCTTCGGCCACCGAAAAGCCCAGTTCGGCAAAGATCGCGGTCAGTTCCTCGGTTGCCTGGCTGACCGGGTGGATCGAGCCCTGACGGCGCGCTCGGGTCGGCAGGGTGACGTCCAGCCATTCGGTGCGCAGACGCTCGTCCAGTGCCGCATCTGCCAGCGCAGCCTTTTTGGCGGCAAGCGCCGAGTTGATCTCATCCTTCAGGGCATTGAGCGCCGGGCCTGCGACCTGACGTTCCTCGGGTGTCATCTTGCCCAGCTCGCGCATCTTCAACGCGACCTCGCCCTTTTTACCCACGGCAGCGACACGGATCGCCTCAAGCGCGTTTTCGTCGCCCGCCTCGGCGATCTGACCCAGATATTTTGTCTTTAGATCGTCCATGACGCTTCCCGAACTTGGCCCTGATTGCTGTTGAAGACCTGCTATCACAGCAGCCCGCGAAAGCAAGAGGGGGCGCGTGGCGCAATCAGACCGAGCGCAACAATGCCACGGCTTTGCCTTGCCAAACAGGTCGGGTAACCTTGCCGTAAGATGCAGGTGAGCGCCGGAGTTCCGGGAACAAGGTAAACAGTTCTTCGGCCGTTTCCGGTGCCAGCCCAGCCAGACCCTGACGGCCAGGGAAAAAGCTCTCTGATACAAGACCAGCCGTGCTGAGTAACTGGTGGTGATCAAACAGCAGGTGAACATAGGTGACGCTGTCGCTCGGCGCCTGGATCACGGTGGTTCCGTTGACCAGCGATATGGCGGGCACCAGTATCTCGGCTTCACCGAACATCAGTTCTGCCTGCCAGCCGGATATCAAAATGCGGTGCTGCGGCGAGACCAGCACATCAGTTTTTGCCCCCAGCGTGCCTGCGCAAATCTGGATCGGCGCGAACCGACCACGCCCGGGCACGGTACGCTGGCCAACCCAACGCACCGGTTGCAGGCCATTGTCCAACGTGCTGACAGAGTCGCCCGGTTGCAGCGTTTCGATCCGTCGCGCCCCATCCGATGTATCCACCATCGTCCCGGCGGTGAAGCAGGCGGCGCCGCTGTCCCCGGGGCTTACGGGAGCATACACCAGCGTATTGGTGTCTGGTCGATTGAACTGCAGCGATGTCGTGGTTTGGTTCGGGCCGACCAGCACGGGCAGATTGACCGAGGTTTCCCCCGCTGCAAGCCCATTCTGAGCAACGATATTCGTCGTGCCGCCACCAATATCGTAAAAGTCGATCACCTCTCCTGTGGCTGTGTTGGTTAGGGCGTACGCTTCGTAGTTTGTCGAGCCGCCACCGTTTGGATCAGTGAGCAGGATCGGGAAGTCATCCGCTGAGATTACATAGACAACCTCATTGTTGTCGGTGTCGACGGTCACTTGCGCCGTTGGAACACTGGTGAGCGGGATTTCAATCCCGACCTGACCATTGGCCTGATAAAAGGACACAGTGAAATTGGCAGGGTCTTCGGAGGCACCAATCGACACTTCCAAAAATTCGCTGACGCCCGAGCTTGCGGCATAGGCGTTGGAATAGTGGAGTTCGCTGATACGGGCCAAACATCACCCTCCGATACAGACACGCGACAATATCCGTCATCCCAGACCGTATTCAATCCGAGAGGAAGACACTGGCAAACCGAATGTTAACCGGAAAATGGCCTATTCAGTAGCTGTATTCGGGATAAATCCGCGTCAGATCGCCGTTCCAGTCACCATTGTAGTGTTCCAGCAACTCATCAGCAGGCACCTTGCCGGTTTCGATGCTTTCCTTCAGCGCATTCAGGAAATGCGTCTCATCTGGCACAAGACCCCCGGCACCCGGACGGGCGCGGGATTTGAGCCCGGCTTCTGAGATCGCCACAACCTCGCGCGCCAGATCGTGCATCTTGATGTCGCCAACTTGCGCTTGCAGGCCTTTGACGGCGGCTTGCACCCGCAATTCCTCGCGCGTTTCAGCATCCCAGCGCTTGACCAGATCCCAGGCGGCATCCAGCGCGCCTTGGTCGTAGGTCAGGCCAACCCAGAACGCAGGCAATGCACACAGCCTGCGCCACGGGCCACCATCGGCCCCGCGCATTTCCATGAATTTCTTGATCCGCGCTTCTGGGAAGGCGGTGGTCAGATGATCGGCCCAATCCGACAAGGTTGGTGTTTCACCGGGCAAAGCGGGCAATTCGCCTTTCAGGAAATCCCGGAAGGATTGCCCCAAGGCGTTGATGTATTCGCCGTTGCGGTAGACAAAATACATCGGCACATCCAGCGCGTATTGCACATAGCGTTCAAAACCGAACCCATCTTCGAACACAAAGGGCAACATACCGGTACGCGCATCATCCAGATGCCGCCAGATATGGCTGCGCCAGCTTTTCTGGCCATTGGGTTTGCCTTCGAAGAACGGCGAATTGGCGAACAGCGCCGTCGCCACCGGCTGCAGGGCCAGCGCGACGCGCAGCTTCTGAACCATGTCGGCCTCGGAGCCAAAATCGATATTGACCTGAACCGTACAGGTGCGGCGCATCATGGCTCGTCCCATGGTGCCGACTTCTTCCATGTAATCGTTCATCAGCCGATAGCGCCCCTTGGGCATCAACGGCATCTCCTCATGGGTCCAGATCGGAGCCGCGCCCAGACCAATGAAACCCACACCGATCTCGTCGGCGATGTCCTTCACCTCACGCAGGTGAGTATTCACCTCATCGCAGGTCTCGTGGATCGTCTCGAGCGGAGCGCCTGATAGTTCCAGCGCACCGCCGGGTTCCAGGCTGACATTGGCCCCGTCTTTTTCCAAACCGATCAGCTTGCCGCCTTCACGTACCTCGCCCCAGCCATGGCGATCCCGCAGCCCCTCCAACACCGCCACGATCGAGCGTTTGCCTTCAAACGGCAGCGGCTTAAGGGTGTCTTTGCAATAGCCGAACTTCTCGTGCTCGGTCCCGATGCGCCAATCTTCCTTGGGCTTGCAACCCGATTCCAGATATTCGGCCAGTTGTTCGTGGCGTTCGATGGGACCGCCGCCGGACTGAGGGATAGACATGAGACCTGTGCTCCGATCCTGATGTGTCTGTCTTGACGGTCAGTCGTGGGCGCAATTGGCGCCAGTGTCAATGCAACCGAAGATGCGCGGGACGTGAGGGCGTGCGCTCCCAAATCACCACCGGATGCGCCGAGCGGCCGTTCAATTCCGTCAGCATTTGCTCGGTTTTCAACCCCGGCAGGGCCGAGAAAACATCGAACAGCGCCTCGGCCCCTTCCGCATTCACAGGAATGTGAAGCGCCGGCTGCCCTGGTTGGTCCAAAACCCAATGCGCCGGGGCCGAGGTGGGATCAAGCGCCAGCCGTTCAATCTCACGCGTGGCAACCATGCCACCGTCCAGCGGTCCGAAATAGGTAATCTGGCCCTCGTCCACCGTCACAATGCCCTGCCCGCCCGATCCCGTACGAAACCGGGCACGTTGAACCCCGATCACAGCCAAGGCACTGGCGACCACAACCAGCACCCATCCAAGCCATCCCAGCAAACCACCCGGTCCGTTGATCCAACTGAGGCCGAGGATCAGAACAAACACAGCGATCAGCACTTCGCGCCAGCGCCATAGGGCCAGCTTTGCTTCGGGTCGGATAAAGCTCATGACAGCACCTTTTGTGGGTTTTGTAAAAGCGCGATGCGATACCAGCCAACCTGCTGGAACCCGAGCGCCTCGTAAGCCCGTGCAGCAGGTGGATTGTTGGCAAATAGAATGGCGGTGTCTGCACCCTGGTCCTTTGCCTGTTGCAAAAGCGCGGTAGTGACCTTGCGGCCAAGCCCCCGGTTTCTGTTCTCACGTGGCACGAAAACTCCGCCGACCTGAATATGACCCGCAACCGCCGCATTGATCGCTGCCATGGCCACCGGGGAGCCCTCATCCAGCAAAACGATGACGCGGCCGGATTGGACATCCATCGTGGCGCGACCGTCAGCCATATCGCGCGCTTCTTGACCGCTGGCCTGACCAGTGTCCTCGAAGTAGTCTGCAAACCAATTTAGCAGGATCGGGCGGTCCGCGTCGGTAGGGGCGCGATATGGCATCGGAGCTGTCGGGAGCTTCTGTAGATCAAGGCGATAAAGCGGCTCATCATGGTGCAGGCGATACGCTGCCTCCCCAATGCCCAGCGCTTTCAGAATAGCCTGAACCTGCGGGGCAACGCCGGTCATACCCAACACCGTCTGATCCTTGATCATGTCTGCGAAACCTTGCGCAGCCTCTGGCGTACTGTCCGGCAGCTGCGCCATCAGATACCCTTTTTTCGTCAGGCCGAACACGCCTTCGATCTGGTTTTTTCCCCAGACAAAGAATCGAGTCGAATGCTCAGATTCTGTGAACCCTACGCCATGCGCTGCTAGATTACTGCGCAGGAACATGGATGTATCGGGATAGTCGGCCAGAAACACCTCAATCGCCGGGGCATCAGATGGGTTGGCTTCCCGGATCATGACCAATCCCCCAATGCCTGTTGCCACATGGTCAGCGAGGCGACCGCTGCTGTATCGGCGCGCAGGATACGGGGCCCGAGGCTGACAACATGCGCATAGGGCAATGCCGCCAAACGCGCGCGCTCTTTGTCAGAAAACCCGCCCTCGGGACCGATGAGAATAGCCCATGGCTGGCCTTTCTCATTGGCGGCCAATCGAAGGGCCGAGCCAGCCTCGGCCTCATCACAAAACATCAGGTTCCGCCCCTCAGGCCATGTGTCCAGCACCCGGTCCAACCGCTTCAACTCGGCGACCTCGGGTACGAAGGTTCCGCCACATTGCTCGGCAGCCTCAACCGCATGGGCTTGCAGGCGATCTTGCCGAATACGTTCGGAATTGGTGAATTCTGTCTGCACCGGCAGAACCCGCGCAGCCCCCATCTCGGTTGCTTTTTCCACAATGAAATCCGTGCGCGCCTTTTTGATCGGTGCAAAAAGAAGCCACAAATCAGGGGGCAACTGCAGCGGTTTGGTCTGCTCCACACAGCTCAGAACACCGCCGCGTTTTCCGGCCTCGGCCACCTCGGCCAGCCACTCGCCATCCTCGCCATTGAACAGGGCCACAGACCCACCCACCGACAGGCGCATGACACCGAACAGGTAATGGGCCTGCTCGCGCGTCAATTCAACGGATTGCCCCTGACCCAAAGGCTGATCTACATACAGTCTGATCTTCGCACTCATGAGGCCTTACATATGCAAGGCAATGCCCCAACACCAGATGGTCAGGTCGCTGATGCCGTAAGCGGGAACTGGGTAGACACATATGCCCCGAACTTCACCCGCCCGTATCTGCGCCTCAGCCGCGCGGACCGACCTATCGGCACATGGCTGCTGCTGATTCCCTGTTGGTGGGGTTTGGCGCTCGCAATTTTGCATGACGGGCAACCCAGGCTCGAAGATTTGTGGATCGCCATCGGTTGTGCACTGGGTGCCTTCCTGATGCGCGGTGCGGGTTGCACCTGGAATGACATCACAGATCGCGAGTTCGACGCGCAAGTGGAACGCACGCGGTCGCGCCCTCTGCCATCCGGGCAGGTCACCGTTCGGCGAGCTGTGATCTGGATGATCCTACAATGTGTGCTGGCTCTGGGCATCCTGCTCAGCTTCAACCAAGCGGCAATTGCGATGGGCGTTCTGTCGCTGTTGCCCGTGACGATCTATCCCTTTGCCAAACGGTTCACATGGTGGCCTCAGGTGTTTCTGGGCCTTGCTTTCAACTGGGGCGCTTTGCTGGCTTGGGCAGCCCACACGGGCAGTTTGGGATGGCCCGCAATCACGCTCTATCTGGCGGGGATTGCGTGGACGTTGTTTTATGACACCATCTACGCGCATCAGGATGCGGAAGATGACGAGCTTGTCGGTATCAAATCCACCGCACGCCTGTTTGGCACCGATACCGCCAATTGGCTCAAATATTTTCTGGTGGCCACGGTGGCCCTGATGGGGCTGTCGATTGTCGACGCCATGGTTCCCCATGCATCCATTATGGCGCTGGTCATTGCGCTTGGCGGCCCCTGGGCCATGGGCTGGCACATGATGTGGCAGTTGCGCGGGCTGGACATCGAAGACAATAGCAAGCTGCTGCAATTGTTCCATTCCAACCGGGACACCGGCCTTATTCCGCTGATCTTCCTCTGCGTTGCACTGTTGCTCTGATTGCACCTTCTGGCCGGGGTCTGTAAGAGTTCGCCAAACGCCCGAGGAGTTCAAAGCCCGCACATGCGTCTGCCCTATGTTCTGTCTGTTTCCCTGATCTTTGCTGTGTCTGCGGGGCTCTCACTGTTGGCGGCCAGTTTTGCCGTCACAAAGATCGAAGAAACGTCGGAATTTGCCGTGCGCCGCGCGCTGGACCTGAACGGCCACGATTGGGCCGAAGTGCAATCCGACGGGCTGCGCGTTGTTCTGACCGGGACTGCACCGGATGAAGCCAAGCGCTTTAATGCCCTGACTGCCGCAGGCACCGAGGTCGATACTTCGCGCGTCATCGACGAGATGGGTGTCACCCTAACCACCGCTCTGGCCGCGCCCCGCTTTTCGACTGAGATTCTGCGCAACGACAGCGGTATCTCGATCATCGGCCTGATCCCGGCCAGTGAGGATCGGGAGGAACTTGTCGACAGGTTAAACGATCTGGACCCGACCGTGGCAGTGTCGGATCTGATGGAGACCGCGGACTATCCCAAGCCCGAGGGCTGGGACGATGCCATTACCTTTGCCATCAGCGCGCTTTCACGACTCCCCCGTGCCAAAATATCGGCCAGCCCAGGGCTGGTTCGGGTGACGGCGATTGCCGACAGTCAGGCCCAGAAAGAAAGGCTGGAGCAGGCGCTGACCCGCGCTGCCCCGCCCAGCTTGCGGATCGGCCTGTCGATCTCGGCCCCGCGCCCGGTGATCACACCCTTCACGCTGCGCTATCTGATCGGCGACGATGGCGGACGGTTCGATGCCTGCTCGGCCCAGGATGAGGATGCCCGCGACCAGATCATGGCGGCGGCTCAGTCCGCAGGTTTGACTGCCCCGTTCAGCTGTACGATTGGCCTGGGCGTCCCTACGCCGCGCTGGCCCGAGGCGGCTTCGCTGGGAATCAAGGCATTGGCGGAAATCGGCCAGGGATCATTGACTATATCTGACGCAGATATGACCCTGATCGCCGCGCAGGGCACAAATCCGAACGTGTTTGATCGTGTGGTGGGCGAGTTGGAAAACGCACTGCCCGAGGTCTTCGCCCTGCACGCCGTTCTGCCAAAACCAGAGGCAGAGGGGGCAAATGAGCCCACCGAATTCTCAGCTACCCGCAGCCCCGAGGGCCTTGTGCAACTGCGCGGTCGGGTCAGCGATGAAACACTGCGCGACATGGTCGACAGCTATGCCCGCGCAACCTTCGGTTCGGAACAGGTGTACACCGCCACCCGTATTGTCCCCGAACTTCCAGGGGACTGGCCCGTGCGCGTTTTGGCCGGGCTTGAGGCGCTGTCTCAGCTTCACAATGGCGCGCTGACCGTTACGACGGAGACGGTCGACCTGCATGGCATCAGCCATGATCAGGAGGCAAAAGCCCGGATCGCTCGCCTGTTGTCCGAGAAACTGGGCGACGCGCAAGAATTTAGCCTGTCGATCACCTACGTGGAGCCGCCCGAGCCCGAGGATGCCCTGCCCGACCCAGAGCAATGCGAAGAACAGATCGTCCAGATACAGTCCGCCAGCAAAATCGCGTTCGAGCCCGGCTCTGCCACGATTGCAAGCGACTCGCGCAATACAGTTAATCAGATCGCCGACATCCTGCGCGACTGTGGTCCAATCCGGATGGAGATTCAGGGTCATACCGACAGTCAGGGCCGCGAAGAGATGAACCAACAACTCAGTCAGGCGCGCGCGCAATCCATATTAAACGAGTTGCGCGGAAGGCGGATTCCAACCTCAAGCTACACAGCCGTTGGCTATGGTGAAACGCAACCCATAGCCGACAATGAGAGCGAAGAGGGCCGCGAAGAAAACCGCAGAATTGAGTTTCGTCTGATCCGCCCCGCGCCCACCGAGAACACCGAGACAGGGCTGGAAGCGCTTGAGTCCGAGACAGGCGCGGCAGAACAGACCGACACGACCGCATCGGAACCCGAGGCGGATGCAGAGGACCAGTAAGTTGAACAGAATCGAATTCATCATCGCCACAGCCATCATCTTGTTCGCGGCGTTCTGCATGGGCTGGTTCGCCAACTGGCTGGCACATCGCCTGTCGCGCGTCCGTCAAAGCGACGTGGCCGATCTGGACCGCATGAGCCAGGAACTTCACGAAGCCGAAGAAACCCGCGATCAGGCGATCACCTACTTGCAACAGCGCGAGGCGGAGCTGACCAACCAACTAACCCAGACTGAGGCCGAGCTGGCCGCCGCCATGGACGGGCTGCGCGCGGCAAGGCAGGAGGCTGAGGAGTTGCGCGGACGGATCAACAACGCGGATTGAGTTCAACCAAAGATCAATGCCAACAGAAACTGTCAGCCTTCATTCGCAGGTTGTGCTCGCTTCAAATGTTTGTCGTGCATCGCCAGAAAATGAATTTAGGTTGGTCTGAATTGACTCAATGAACTTTTGATCTCCGTAACCGCCAATCAACATAAGATACTTGTCCGCAACACGTCGGGAAAACAGTTTTTCATGCATGGGCTCTGCGCCCCCAAAGGCGAAAAATTCGCTTGTCAACCCGCGCTCAATCAGGCTCTGGGCAACTTTGGCGTGGAACAGCTCGAAGGATCTCATGAATTGGACGTAGTTTGCAACTTCAATTTCTGCTCCGAGTGCTATCAACGCACGGCGGGCATACTGATCATAGGGCGAAAACACTTCTGGCATTCTGCAGAAGAGATACTTAGAAACCAGAGAGACGGGCCTTCCGTAGGCAGTTCTCGTCTTATTCAGATCTTCTAAGTCCAGAACAAAACCAGGGCTGCTGATAGCGCACAAATTTTGGTATCGATCAGCAATTTTTGTAAGCGCTTCACACAGTTCCCGCCTTTTGTTCTTGTTTGCATTTCTAGCAACTTTCCAAGTTATCAAAAAACGTTTGAGTTGCTGCTCGGTAATTCTAACGTTGTATCGAATTCTGTCGCTATGCGCTTTTTCGCTTTCGTGTTTTTTCCCGCTTTGGAACCATGCGCGACTTGCTTCGAAACATGCCAATAGAAGTCGGTTTTCCGGATCGGAGAGCTGCACAGATGTTACTTTCCTTATAGTGCGTCTTCGGGAATCTGGTTCGTAGTTCTCACAGAGTAGCTTAGGCAGGGTTAATGATTTACTACCAACGCCCCAGCGCGTCTTCGTCCTCATCCTTTGCGGCAACCCATTCCGCGCCTGAGCGCGTGATCTCTTTCTTCCAAAACGGCGCGCGGGATTTGAGGTAGTCCATAAGGTACTCGGCCGCCTCGAACGCATCCTTGCGATGCGGGGCGGCCGTGGCCACCATCATGATCCGGTCCCCTGGGGACAACCGCCCATAGCGATGAATGACCAGCACATCCCCCAATGACCATCGCATCTGCGCCTCTTCGGCGATCTTGGTGAGGGCGCGTTCGGTCATGCCCGGATAGTGTTCGATCTCCATCACGTCCAGATCACCCGAGACCAGATCGCGCACCACGCCGGTAAAGGTCACGATGGCGCCATTGGCGTCGCCCCCGGCGGCAAAGGCATTAGCCTCGGCCCCCAGATCGAACGGCTGTTCCTGAACGACGATACGCATGTCAGCCGCCGGTCATGGGTGGAAAAAACGCCACTTCGCGCACACCATCCAAGGGCGCATCGAAATCCGATAGTTCCTGATCCAGCGCCACGCGCAGGGCCGAGATATCGGCAAATGCAGCAGCATAGCGGTCTTCACGTGCGCTGAGTTCTGCAACCAGTTCCGACACGGTCGCTGCATCTGTCTCGACCTTCTCTTTCGGCAGACCGATCCGCTCGCGCACCCAGGCGAAATACAGCACGTTCATCGGTTAGCTCTCCTTCAGATGAGGCATGGCTTTACGTAGGTAGTCATAGCCGGTGATCAATGTCAGCGCCGCAGCGATCCACAGCAGCCATAGGCCGATCTGGCCTGACCAGTACATACCCTCAAGCGTCCAGCCTATGTTGTTCACATCCTCTATTTGGCCGGTCAAAACCTGATCAATGGTGGTCGGGTCCATGCCAAACGTGGCCATCACAAAATAGTGCTCGAAGATGCCCTGCGAAAACAGGATTGCGATCGCCACCATTTGCGCGGTGGTCTTCCACTTGGCGAGCTTGGTGACCTTGAGCGTTCCTGCGACATCGCCCAGATACTCGCGCAGGCCTGAGACGAAGACCTCGCGAAACAGGATCACGGTGGCGGGCAGGACCAACCAGGGGGTCCAATGCTCGGTCGAATAACCGACAAGGATCATCAGCGCGACAACCACCATGGCCTTATCTGCAATCGGGTCCAGCATGGCCCCGATCTTGGTCTCCTGCTTCCACGCGCGGGCCAGATAGCCATCGAACCAGTCGGTGATCGCTGCCGACAGGAACAGGATCAGCGCAAACCAATCCGCATAGGGGCGGGTGAAATACAAAAACATTACGGCCAGACCGGGGGCTGCCAGCAGGCGCAGCAGTGTCAGAATATTCGGCAGGTTCCACTTCATGAGCAGACCCTACATCGCCGGGTCAGGACAGAAAAGACAAAGGGTTAAAAAACCGCGCCAATCCCAGAGGCTTGGTCAAAGTGGCACAGCCGACCCGATGTACCCTTTTTCGCACTTGGCCCCGGGCCGGAATGGCGTCAGATTGCCGATGAATTTGCCAAGGGCACAGCATGACCCCACATATCGAAACCGATGCGCGCGCCAATTTGGTTGGCAGCGCCTGGATGATCGGCGCAATGGCGTGTTTCGCGCTTGAAGATGCACTGCTGAAAGCCACCGCCCTGGCCTTGCCCATCTGGCAAACACTCGTCCTGTTCGGGCTGGGTGGGTCGCTGATCTTTGCCAGTGTCGCCAAGGCGCGTGGCACACGTTTGTGGCAGCCCGACGTCTTGTCGCCTGCAATGAAAATCCGTGCAGTTTTTGAGATTCTAGGGCGCCTGTTCTACATTCTGGCCTTCACATTGACTCCGCTATCCTCGGCCACTGTGATCCTGCAAGCCACGCCGCTGGTGGTTGTCGCCTGTGCGGCGCTGCTGTTTGGCGAAACCGTTGGATGGCGACGGTGGAGCGCCATTCTTGTGGGTCTGATCGGCGTCGTGATCATCATCCAACCAACAGGCGACAGCTTTAGCGTCCTGTCTTTGCTTGCCGTGTTCGGGATGTTGGGGTTTGCAGGGCGTGATCTGGCCAGCCGTGCGGCACCGGCCAGTTTGGGCATCGAGGTTCTGGGGTTTTATGGCTTCGCCTGTGTGATCATCGCGGGGTTCTCCTATAGCTTCTGGGAACAAGCACCCATTGTATCGCTGCCCCTCGATACAAGCCTGCATATGGCCGGCGCCGTGATCCTCGGAACCATTGCCTACGCGTCGCTGATGAAGGCCATGCGGACCGGAGAAGTGTCGGCTGTGACGCCCTTCCGTTACTCCCGCCTGCTGTTTGGGGTTGCGTTGGGCGTAATCTTCTTTGGCGAGCATCTGGATCAGACAATGTGGATCGGCAGCGCGCTGATCGTGGCATCTGGGCTTTACATCCTGTGGCGCGGACGGCGGGCCTAGCCCTTGTCATGGAAGAAATCGTAGACTTTTTGCGCCAACCCGGCTGAGATCCCCTCGACCGCTTTCAGATCTGCCAGATTGGCGCGGCTGACCGCCTTGGCGCTGCCGAAATGGGTCAGCAAAGCACGTTTGCGCGCTGCACCCACGCCGGGGATTTCGTCCAGAGGCGTCGCCCCAACCGCCTTGGCGCGTTTCGCGCGATGGGTGCCGATGGCAAAGCGGTGAGCCTCATCCCTGAGGCGCTGAATAAAATACAATACAGGGTCGTTGCGTTTCAGGGCAAAGGGGCGCTGACCGATGCGGTGGAATTCTTCCTTACCGTGGTCCCGGTCGACGCCCTTGGCGACACCCACCATCGGGATGTCTTCAAAGCCATACTGTTCCATGATCTCTTGCACTGCGCTCACCTGCCCGGCCCCGCCATCGATCAGCAGCAGATCGGGCCACATGCCTTTGTCGCGGTCGGGGTCTTCCTTTTGCAGGCGGGTAAAGCGACGGGTCAGAACCTCTTTCATCATTCCAAAGTCATCGCCCGGGGTCAGGTCATCGCCGCGAATGTTGAACTTGCGATAGGCGTTTTTCATGTAGCCTTCGGGCCCTGCCACGATCATGCCACCCACCGCATTGGTGCCCTGGATATGAGAGTTGTCGTAAACCTCAATTCGTGCCGGAGGCGCATCCAGATCAAACGCTTCGGCCACACCGCGCAGCAGCTTGGCTTGCGTGGCACTTTCCGACATGCGGCGCGCCAGCGACTCGCGCGCATTGCGCAGGGCACCGGCGACCAGCTCTTGTTTTTCACCGCGTTGAGGCACAAGGATTTCAACCTTGCGACCTGCCTTTTCAGTCAGCGCCTCTTGCATCAGATCAGCATTCTCGACCCCGTCTGACAGGATCAACTGGCGTGGCGGTTCCTTGTTGTCGTAGAATTGACCTAGGAAGGCCTCCATCACCTCAGCCGGAGACACATCGGCCCCAACCCGGGGATAGAAATCCTTGTTCCCCCAGTTCTGGTTGGCCCGGATGAAAAACACCTGCACGCAAGCCTGTCCGCTGTCCATATAAAGGCCGATCACGTCCGCCTCGGTCACACCGCGCGGATTGATGCCCTGGCTGGTCTGCACCTGCGTCAACGCCCGGATGCGATCACGCAATCCTGCGGCGCGTTCGAACTCCATCGCTTCGGACGCGGCCATCATTTGGTCGGCCAGATCTTCCTGCACCTTGGTGGATCGCCCCGATAGGAACCGTTCCGCATCTTTGACACTTTCGCGGTAGTCGCCCTCGGAAATCAGGCCAACACACGGTCCCGAACACCTTTTGATCTGATACAGCAGACAGGGCCGCGTCCGGCTGTCGAACATGGAATCCGAGCAATTGCGCAGCAGGAATGCCTTTTGCAACTGGTTCAGCGTCCGGTTCACCGCCCCCGCACTGGCGAAGGGCCCGAAATACGTGCCTTTTTCCTTCTTCGCCCCACGATGCTTTTTGATCTGCGGAAAGGCATGATCTTTGGCGACCAGTATGTTCGGAAAGCTCTTATCGTCCCGCAGAAGCACGTTGTACTTAGGCTTAAGCTGCTTGATCAGGTTTTGTTCCAGCAGCAGCGCCTCGGTCTCGGTCCGTGTGGTCAGGAACATCATCGATGCGGTCGCGGCAATCATCTTCTCGATCCGACCGGAATGCCCCGGGCGCGTATAGTTCGACACCCGCGCCTTCAGGTTTCGCGCTTTGCCCACGTACAAAACCCGACTATCGGCATCCAACATCCGGTAGACGCCAGGCGAACTGTCCAGCGTCTTCAGATAGCGCTGAATGCAGGCGTAGCCGGTTGGCTGAGTGTCCGAGGTCGATTCGCTTGGGCCGGTCATAGCTCTGAGATATGATTCTCTGGCATTGGCTGCAATCTTGTGGACCACAGTTCAAGAGAAAACAAATCCACGGTTTCTGTGGATAAGTATGCAGATAAGTTTCCCTGATCTGGGAATCTTCCTTGTTTCATTGCCAGTTCGCCGATTTGCACAAAAATTAGGCGCTCTCCTAATGCTTTGTTTTATAATGCTATTTTTTTGAGGCGCCGGCAAGTACATGAAAAAAAAGACATTTTTGTAACGCGCATGTAACAGGAAAGCGAGCGGTGTAAAACTTACAGCGGATTTACCTATTCTACGCCCAGAACATCGGGGGTTTGCCACCCCAGATGCTGCCCGCCATCAACGCACAAAAGCTGCCCTGTGACCGCATGAGCATCGAGAAAATAGCCAAGTGCCGCCGTGATATCCGAGGGATTCGCACCGCGTTCCAGCACCGTGTTCGCGCGTTGGGCCTGAAAGTGCTCCTCAGATTGTCGATGTCCTTGCATGGTCGGGCCGGGCCCAATGGCGTTGACTCGGATCGCAGGTGTCAGCGCCTGCGCCGCCGTTCGGGTCAGTGCCCAAAGCCCCATCTTGGCAATGGTGTAGGTCATGAATTCCGGCGTCAGTTTGCGCACCCGCATGTCCACCATGTTGACGATCAGCCCGGTCGCCACCGGTTCACCCTGCGCATCAGTTTCGGGCTGCAGGCCCTGTTCTGCCATGGCCTGCGTCAGCACGAAGGGTGCCCGCAGGTTGCTATCGATGTGCCGGTCCCAGCTTTGGCGCGTGGCCGTGTGGATGTTGTCATATTCAAAGATAGAGGCATTGTTCACCAGACAGGTGATCGGCCCGCCCAGCGCCTCAGCCGCGCGTGGAAGCAAGGCCGCGACCTGAGCCTCATCCAACAGATCAGCCTGCAGCGGGACCGCCTTGCGGCCCAGGGCTTCGATCTGTGCAACCGTCTCTGACGCAGGCTGTTCCGAGGTCGCAAAATGAACGGCCACATCATACCCGCGCCCGGCCAGATACAGCGCCATTGCCCGCCCCAAACGGATTCCGGCTCCGGTTACTAAGGCTCGGGACATGGGCTACCTCTCTTTGTCAGATCACATCAGCAATGCGGTGAGATAAAGCGCATAAAGAAACGTCAAGACCAGACCCCAGATGCGAGAGATATCCTGTTTGAAAAACACAAACGGGATCAGCAGCAGCGATGCCCCCAGCATCACCCACAGGTCAAAGCGCAGGAATTCCGGGTCGACGGGGATGTTGCCGAACCAGGTGGCAATGCCGACAATGGCCAGAAGGTTGAACATGTTCGACCCTATCACGTTGCCCAGCGCTACGTCCGCCTGTCGCCTCAGCGCGGCCATAACCGTTGTCGCCAGTTCAGGCAGAGACGTCCCAATCGCGACCAGCGTGAGGCCGATCACGGTTTCGCTGATGCCATACATACGTGCGATAATTGTGGCGTTGTCCACCAGAAGGTGCGCGCCCATGGGCAGGCCGATCAGGCCCAGGATCAAGTAGATCGAAATCTTCCAATACGGCATGTCTGGATCAGCCTCTTCCAGACCATCCAACTCATCATCAGCCGCGCAGGCTTTGCGATGTGCTTTTGCATCTCGAAACGCGTTCCACAGAACCAGCCCAAGTGCGGCCAACAGGATTGCGCCGCTGAACAGGTTGAAGACACCACAAAAGGCCAGGCCAATGAACAGAACACTCGCCAGCAACATAAAGACATAGCTTTTGCGGCTGTCGCATTCGCTTGTGTGCAGGGTCGCTAGCAATGCGGGCACACCCAGTACCAACAGGATGTTGGCCGTATTGGACCCAACGACATTGCCCAGCGCAAGACCAGGCGCACCTTCGTCAATCGCGCTGATGGCGATCAACAATTCAGGCGCCGAGGTGCCAAAGGCCACGATGGTCAGGCTGACGATCAGGGCAGGTACCCCCAATCGTAGGCTCAGGTTCACTGCTCCGCGTACCAGCGCATCGCCTGCCAACAGCAGGATCACCAAACCCAGGCCGGAGAGCAGCCATGCCGTCATGTCCGGCCTCCTTTTTCACAGGCACAAGGCCCCTTGCCGATCTGGAATCTGCCACAGCGCGGACATTTGGCCGAGCTCAAACGTTTTTGCCCGGGAAACCGCAGCTTGCCGAACATCGCCAAAACACCCATGGCAACCAGAAACAAGGTGACAATTTTGATGATCACGTCACAGACCGAAACGCGCGTAGGCCGCCCGCTCCTCTAGCCCGGCAATGGCGTCTTGCACCAGCGAAGCCCCGAAGCGCGACCAAATTGGTTTGCGCACGCCGTAGCGCCGAAATTTAACCTTCTCGCCGAAACGCTCCTGCATCTTGGGTTTGAGATGGGCGATGCCTTCGATCAACCCCAACTCCTGCGCGCGTTTTCCAAGCCAGACTTCGCCCGTAAAAAGATCGGCACTTTCGTCCAGCTTGTCCCCACGGCGGGCTTTGACATGCGCAATGAAGTTTTCATGGATGTCGCCCAACAGGCCCTGCAGACGCTTGACGTCTTCCTTCTTTTCCGGCCGGAACGGGTCGAGCATCGATTTCGACTTGCCAGCCGTATGCACGCGCCGCTCGAACCCCTGCTTTGCCAGAAATTCATGCGCTCCAAAGCTGGCAGAAATCACTCCGATCGAACCCAAGACCGAGCTTTCATCGGCCCAGATTTCATCAGCTGCCGCTGCCAACCAATAGCCGCCCGAGGCCGCGACGTCCTCGACAAAGGCAATCACCGGGATGTCGAGCTCATCAGACAATCGCCGAATACGTGACCCAATCAGCGAGCTTTGAACCGGTGAGCCACCCGGAGAGTTGACCTCTAGCGCGACGGCAACTGGCTTTCCCTTACGAAACGCCTTTTCCAAAACAGGGGCGAGCGAGGTATCGTTTAACGCTCCGCGCCCGGCCATTCCAATAGCCCCGGACAGGCGTATGACGGCGACGACGGGATGTTTTTTGACAAACGGCAGGCGGAGTTTCATGGGTGCCGATGTAGAGTGCCCCCAACCCGTAAACAAGGGACTCATCCGGCCTTAAACGCGACGTGAACCAAATTCACACAGTCGACGGGCAAAAATGCAACGCCTAGCTGCGGATACGCCATCCGGTTTTGAATATCCAACCGATCACCGCAAGGCAGATCAGCGTGAACGCCACGATGGCCAGCAAGCTGAACACAACTGGTACGTCCGCCAGCCCGTAAAACGACCAGCGGAAACCCGATATCAGGTACACGACCGGATTGAATAAGGTGATAGTCTGCCACAAGGGGGGCAGCATCGAAATGGAGTAGAAAGTGCCACCCAGAAAGATCAGCGGCG
Organism: Ruegeria sp. I1; assembly: GCF_056532675.1. Classification (NCBI taxonomy): domain Bacteria; kingdom Pseudomonadati; phylum Pseudomonadota; class Alphaproteobacteria; order Rhodobacterales; family Roseobacteraceae; genus Ruegeria; species Ruegeria sp. I1. Next base: position 367,624 of record NZ_JBQFNM010000004.1, read on the forward strand.
TCACCACAAGCTGCGGCACCAGCGACATCTGTTCAAAGTTGCTGGCCCAGATACCAATGATGAAACCAAGCAACGAAAAGCTGAGGCAAGACAGGATTAAGAACGCCGCCATCGCAAACGGGTGTTCTATTCGGATATCTACAAAGAATGTGGCCGTCATCAGGATCACCAGACCAACGAACAGAGCCTTGGTCGCGGCCGCACCAACATAACCGATAACAATCTCAATAAAGTTCACCGGGGCCGAGAGCAGCTCGTAAATTGTGCCTAGAAACTTAGGGAAATAGATGCCGAAAGACGCGTTTGAAATCGACAGCGTCACAATCGACAACATGATCAACCCGGGCACGATGAAGGCACCATAAGACACGCCCTCGACCTCTTGAATGCGGCTGCCGATGGCGGTGCCAAAGACCACAAAGTACAGCGAGGTCGACAGAACCGGTGACAGAAAGCTTTGCGCCAAAGTCCTGAAGAAACGGGTCATTTCAAATCGGTAGATCGCAGCGACAGCAGACCAGTTCATGCGGGCTCTCCCGATACCAGATTAACAAATATCTCTTCCAGACTGGATTGCCGGGTCTGAACGTCCCGCAAGACCAATCCGGCCTGCGCCACATCATTCAAAAGCGTGGTGATCCCGGTTCGATCGGCATTGGTGTCATATGTATAAACCAGCGCGTCGCCATTGCCATTCAAGGCCAAGTTATGAGCAGCCAGACTATCCGGTATCTCTGATATCGGAGCCGCCAGCATCACTTCGATCTGCTTTTTGCCCATCTGCGCCATCAGCGTGTCCTTGTCCTGCACCAGCAGCAGCTCACCCTTGTCGATTACCCCGACCCGATCCGCAATCGCCTCGGCCTCCTCGATGTAGTGCGTCGTCAGAATGATGGTGACACCGGCCTGTTTCAACTCGGCCACAATCTCCCACATGTCCTTACGCAGTTCGACGTCGACCCCGGCCGTGGGCTCATCCAGAAACAGAATACGGGGCTCATGCGCCAGTGCTTTGGCAATCAGAACCCGCCGCTTCATGCCCCCCGATAACTCTTTGATCGCATTGCTGCGCTTGTCCCACAGCGATAGCTTCCGCAATATTTCCTCGATCCGGCTATCGTCGCGCCCATACCCGAACAGACCGCGCGAAAACCGCACGGTGTTGTACACTTTCTCAAACGGCTCCAACGCGATTTCCTGCGGCACCAGACCGATCATCCTGCGGGCGGCGCGAAACTCGGCCTGAATGTCATGGCCGCCAACGGTGACTGATCCGGAACTGGGCGTGGTGATCCCACAGACGGTCGAGATCAGGGTGGTCTTGCCCGCCCCGTTCGGCCCGAGCAGCGCCAGAATCTCACCTTCTTCAATGTCCAGCGAAACGCCTTTCAGCGCCTCAAACCCGTCGGCATAGGATTTGCGCAAATCCTTGATGGACAAAATAGCAGTCATGGCTGGCCCTCGTTTCTGGTCGGAACCATATCGCGACTTGCCAGCATGCGACAGGTCAGTTCCGCACAGTGTTCTCCGCATTTTTGTGGAAAGATCAATCGCCACCCTTGCAATCTTACCAATCCGCCGGAAACTTTGGCCAAAACAGGAGGCGTCATATGCTGAACGGATTACGCATCATCGAGGTTGAAGGGCTTGGCCCCGCGCCCTTTGCCGCCATGCTGTTGGCCGATCTGGGCGCGGATGTGGTCACGATCCATCGCAAAACAGGCACGCCACCGCCTGGAATGCCGGATCGCGCAATCCTGGACCGGGGCAAACGATCGATTGCGCTGGATCTGAAAGACGCTGACGATCTGGAAACCGCAAAGCAGTTGATCGACACCGCCGATGCGCTAATCGAAGGGTTTCGCCCCGGCGTGATGGAAAAGCTGGGCCTCGGGCCAGATGAATGCCTGCGAAGCAATCCAAAACTGGTCTATGGGCGCATGACTGGTTGGGGGCAGAACAGCCCCTTGGCCCAGACTGCAGGCCATGATCTGAACTACATCTCTCTTTCCGGTGCGCTTTGGTACGCATCAGCATCGGATGCGGTTCCACAAACCCCAGCCACACTGGTGGGCGATATCGGCGGCGGTGCGATGTATCTGGTCGCAGGGTTGCTCGCAGGCCTCATCAACGCCCAAAGCACTGGAGAAGGCACGGTGGTCGACGCCGCCATCTATGACGGCTCGGCCCATATGATGAACCTGCTGATGACCATGCGCCAAACTGGCAACCTGCAAGAGGCACGCGGTCAAAGCCTGCTGGACGGCCCGCATTGGAGCCGCACGTACACCTGTTCGGACGAACGTTACATCACCGTTCAATGTCTAGAACCCAAATTCTACGCCGAATTCCTGAAGATCATGGGGCTGTCTAAAGACGACACCTTTGAACCTCAATACAAGCCGACGCTCTGGCCCGAGCAGACCCGTCGCTTGGCGCAGCTATTCTGCAAACATCCGCGGGACCACTGGGCAACCTTGTTCCAAGGCTCAGACGCCTGTGTCGCTCCGGTTCTCAGCCCGGACGAAGCCCTCACCCATCCCACGAACGATATGCGTCAAACATGGCAGAGCGTCGACGGCACCCTTCAGGCAGCAGCCGCGCCCCGCTTCTCGAACCGCTGCTGGACCCCGCAGCCCAGCCCAACCCGAGGCCAACACAGCGCCGAGATCAAAGCCGAACTCGACAGCTTGCGCCGATCCAACCCTTCATCTGGCTAAATATATCCCGGGGGATGAATTGGCCGCAGACCAAGAAGGGGGCTGGCCCCCTTTCCCCCTTACCGCCCCCGCACAGTGTCGATCATCAACTGCACATTCTCCGGGTCCGCATCCGGCGTGATCCCGTGGCCCAGATTGAAGATGTGGGGGCCTTTTGAGAACGCCTCGACAATGCGCCGGGTTTCATCAACCAGCGTTTGACCGCCTGTGACCATGTGCGAGGACGCAAGATTGCCCTGAACACAGCCGTCTACCTGCACATGGGCAGCCGCCCAATCGGGCGCGACCGAATTGTCCAAAGCTACGCAATCCACGCCGGTTTCTTTGGCAAAGCCAATATAACCATCGCCGGCTTCTCGCGGAAAACCAATGACCGGGATATCGGGATGGCGCGCCTTGATGGCTTGGGTGATCACTCGGCAAGGCTCGACCGCGTACTTCCGGAACGCTTCACCCTTCAAAGAACCAGCCCAGCTGTCAAAAATTTTGACCACTTCCGCGCCCGCCACGATCTGAGCCGAGAGGTATTCGATCGTTGCCAGCGTGATCCGGTCCAGCAAAGCTTCAAACAGCGCAGTGTTCCCCTCGCGCAGCGCATGCGCAGGACCCTGATCCGGCGTGCCGCGCCCGGCGATCATATAGGTCGCCACCGTCCAGGGCGCGCCGGCAAAGCCGATCAATGTAGTCTCGGATGGCAACTCGCGCGACAGAATCCGCACGGTTTCATAGATCGGAGACAGTGTTTCATGAATATCCTCAACCGGCTTCAAAACATCAAAGTCCGATTGCCGCGTGACCGTCGACAAACGCGGGCCCTCACCGGTCACAAACCACAGATCAGCCCCCAATGCCTGCGGCACCAATAGAATATCAGCAAACAGAATCGCCGCATCGAACCCGTATCGACGGATCGGCTGCAACGTGACCTCGGCAGCCAGCTCCGGATTATAGCAAAGCGACAGGAAATCTCCGGCCTGTGCCCGCGTTGCACGATATTCGGGCAGATACCGGCCAGCCTGACGCATCATCCAGATCGGCGGCACGTCTTGGACTTCACCCGCCAGGGTCCGCAACAACTTTTTCGTCTCGGCCATCTTTGCCCCCAAGTGTTCTAATTGGTCCACGGGGTCATCCTTTGGCGGCAATTTGTCAAGCGCAGCCCCCATTGTCAGGGCAATGTGACGCGACTAAAGCTGTGCCCATGACACTGACCCTGCCCACCCCCGCATCGCCGCTGAAGATCGGCACCCGAGGCTCGCCGCTTGCTCTGGCGCAGGCCTTTGAAACGCGCCAACGGTTACGTGATGCGTTCGATTTGCCCGAGAACGCGTTTGACATCGTGGTGATCAAAACCACCGGCGACAACCGCGCCATGATCGACGCGGACCGACCGCTGAAAGAAATCGGCAACAAGGGCCTGTTCACCAAAGAGATCGAAGAGGCGATGCTGCGCGGCGCTATCGACATCGCCGTGCATTCGACCAAAGACATGCCGGTTGCACAGCCCGAAGGTCTGGTGCTGGACGCGTTCCTGCCGCGTGAAGACGTTCGGGATGCCTTCATCTCTCCGCAGTTTCAGGCCATCCACGACCTGCCTCAGGATGCAGTGGTTGGCACCTCGTCGCTGCGGCGCAAGGCGCAATTGCTCAATCGCCGGCCTGATCTGAGTGTTGTCGAATTCCGGGGTAATGTTCAGACGCGCCTAAAGAAACTGGCAGATGGCGTGGCCGAATGCACGTTTCTGGCCATGGCGGGCATCCGGCGCCTGGACATGGCGGATGTTCCAGCCAGCCCGATCTCGCCCGACGAGATGCTGCCCGCCATTGCACAAGGCGCTATCGGAATAGAGCGTCGCGAAGATGACAGCCGCGCCGCCGAACTGCTTGAAGCAATTCACCATGTGGAGACCAGCAACCGACTGACAGCCGAGCGATCCTTGCTGGCGGCGCTGGATGGTTCATGCGAAACCCCAATCGCTGGTCTGGCCGAGATCAACAATGGTCAGCTAAGGCTGCGCGGCGAGGTTCTGCGCCCCGACGGGTCCGAAGCGATTGGTGAAGACACCACCGGAGCCATCGAAGACGGCGCTGAAATGGGCCGTGCCGTAGCTGATATCCTGCTCAAAAATGCAGGCCCCGGATTCTTTGATTGGAAAAAAATCGAAAAATTTTAACCAATGTGAACTTTTTCACAGCGCAGGGCCGGAATTCAGCTGATAGTGTGTTCATACCGGTTGGAAAATCGGGACAGTCTCGAAAGTATCGAAAAGTTTCAAGTTGTTAGTGTTTTAATCAGTGTTCGAGGGGGCGAGGCTGACCCCGACATTCAAAAGGTCCAGGGTCGCTGTTGGGGGTCAACAGCGGCCCGACTTTTTTGGATCATGACGTATCTTCAGCTTATGGCGCTGACAGCTTGCTGAATGGCATATTGTGTCTGTTCCAGATCCGCCTCGGTGATCGCCAAGGACGGATAGAGCTTACCTGGCGATTTGAAGATACCATGCGCGCGCAACACGTCATTGAACAGGACGTTGTGCTTCGGATCGTCATGCTTGGCGCTGCGATAGTCCCGACAGTCGCTACTGGTGAAGTAGACGTCAAACAGGGTCACGTCACCGCAAATCTGGTGCGCGATCCCGGCCTCATTCAATGTATCGGTCAGCATATTTTGCAAGCGCGCACCAATGTCGCGCAGGCGATCATAAGTGCCGTCGCGGCGCAGAATCTCCATCGTTTTCAGCCCGGCGACCGAGGCAACGGGGTTGCCTGACAAGGTGCCAAGCTGCATCAGCCATCCACCCTCGCCCACTTGCGATTTGTCGAAATGCTTCATGATATCGGCACTTGCGCCCAAAGCGGCCAGCGGGAAGCCACCACCAGTGATCTTGCCCATCGTACAGATGTCGGGTGTCACGCCATAGCGCTCCTGCGCGCCTCCATAGGCCAGGCGGAAACCAGTGACGATTTCATCAAAGATCAGCAAGACATCATGCTTGTCACACAGATCGCGTAGGCCCTGCAGATAGCCGGGCATGGGCGGGATGATCCGCTGCAGAGGTTCGACCATTATCGCGGCGATATCGCCATGTTCGTTCAGCAGGGCCTCAACCGCGTCCAGATCATTAAACGGTGCGATCAGCATCTGATCCGCGACCCCCTGTGGGATGCCGGCGCTGTCCGGTACAGCCTGTGGGAAATTGACCTGTCGGCTAGGGGCCAGGCTCATCTGTGCCTCGGCGCTCATCCCGTGATAGCCACCTTCGAATTTCAGGATTTTATCGCGCCCGGTATAGGCCCGCGCCAGACGGATGGCATACATATCCGCCTCACCCCCCGAAGCAACAAAACGGACCTGTTCGCAACAGGGCACCGCCTCAATGATCGCTTCGGCCAGTTCGATGCCCTTGGCGTTGTTGGCGAAAAAGGTCATACCCTTGGGCAGTTGCTCCAGCACGGCCTCCATCACCTCGGGATGACCGTGGCCCAGCAACATCGGCCCTGATCCGATCAGATAGTCGATGTATTCGTTGCCATCCTCATCCCAGACACGGCTGCCCTCACCACGAGAGATAATGATCCCCGGATCGAAATTGCCAAACCCGCCCGCTGGCAAAGCAGCATTCGCGCGGTCGATCCATTCGGCTTGAGTGTTGATCTTCAGCATGTCACGCGATCTCCATCGTAATAAACTCAGTGACTATTCATAAATCGCGACCGGGTCGCCCAGCGCGTCTTCATCGGGGTGCACGCCAAGGCCCGGAGCCTCGGGCAAATGCAAGTGACCGTTGATATTGCGGGGGCCGCGACCACCGGCAACGTCGACGGTGATCATATCCTGACAGGCCCAGACGGCGTGACAGTTGTGATCCGGGATGGTCGCAGCCAGATGCAGGGCCTCGGTATCGGCCAGAACCGTTCCGCCGGTCGCCATCACGAACATGTCGATCCCATGGGCCAGTGCGATATCACGTAGCCGCGCGGCCTTGGTCAGACCACCGACCCGGTTCAACTTGATCCCAAAGACCTCGGCGATCCCTTCGCGGGCGATGCGGGCGGCATCTTGCAACGTCACCAGACTTTCATCCACCGACACGGGTGAGGCATGACGGCCAGAGAGGGCGGCGATATCGTCGAGTGACTCGCCGGGCTGTTCGAACATCACGTTCAGGTCTTCACAGGCGCTCATCACCTGTAGGGCCTGTTGCCGCATCCAGCCCCGATTGACGTCATACAGGACTATCTCACCCGGTCGCCGGATGCTTTCAACGTCGCGGACACGGGCGATGTCACGTTCCACATCGCCACCGATCTTCACCGAATGGGCCACATAGCCCCGGCTGCGGTAGCGTTCGATCACCTCGCGGGTTTCTTCGACTGTCTTCGCCCCAACGGACGAGGCAATCGGGCGCGGTGTACGGGATCCGCCGCCCATCAGATCGGCAATCGGCAGCCCCGCCGCCTGTCCGGCAATATCCCAGCAGGCCATATCAATCGGGCTTTTGGCATAAAGATGGCCGGGCAAGGCCAGATCCATCGCCCGTTCCACATCCAGCACCCTTCGCGGATCGAGGCCCAGAATGAACGGTGCCATGGTCTCGATCCCAGCCCGAATACCCGGCCCATGTGCGGGCACATAGGTGTGACCCCATGGCGTGCCCTCACCCCAACCGATCAGACCCGTATCGGTTTCTACTTTCACCAGCGTCGCGTCCAAAACTTCGAATTTCAGCCGCCCACCAGACAGCCAATAAGGGTGCTCAAGCGGTAGATCGACGTGATAGACCGAAAGGCGTGTGATCTTCATTTCAGTTCCACCTCGACAAAAGACATCGGTTCGTCGCCCGCGTTAATCACGTTATGCTCGACGCCTTCGTCGCGGCGATAGGCTGTTCCGGCCGGCACAGTGACCTCGTTGACGGAACCATCCGGCAGCTCAAGACGCATGTGACAATCAGTGATGGCCGCGATGACGTAATCCATCTGGTGCCGGTGCCACCCGGTTTCTGCACCGGGGGCAAAGTCAAAACGTGTGACGCGCACGCGCGCGTCGTCGATCATCTGGGTAGCGATGGCTTGAGGCTTCATAAGGCATACTCCGCCACTGGTGCGCCGAGGCTTTCAAAGTCTGGTTTGACACCCAGGCCGGGTGTGTCAGTCGCGTATAGCTTGCCATCACGGGCAATCGGGCCGCCGATGCCGGTGGATCGGGTGTTGTAGTTCATCAAATCGGTTGTGTTCTGCAGATACTCCGACGGGGTCGAGGCCGCGAAATGGGCGACAACAGAAGATGTGATCTCACCGCCCCATGTATCCTCGCTGACCACGGGTATCCGGTTTTCGACCAGATAGTCCCTCACCCGCCGCGCTTTGCTGAGACCGCCGAGGTTCGAGATCTTCAGACAGCAAATCTCGGCCCCGCGATCTGCAACAATCCGCTGCGCCACGTGCATGCTGGTCAGGCATTCGTCCAGCTTCATCGGCTGCTCAGCAACACGTCTGACTTGCTGGCATTCCTCATACGTCCGGCAGGGCTGTTCGAGGATGAAATCCAGATCGCGCGTGGCACGGGCCACCCGGATCGCATTGTCAACCCTCCAGCCCTGATTTGCATCTGCCATCGCCTTTTCGCCGGGTTCCAGAAAGGGCACTGTGCTGCGAATGCGGTCAATGTCACTGGCCCAGTCACCACCCACCTTGATCTGGAACTGGCGGTAGCCCTGATCGCGATACCGGTTCATCTCGGCAATTGTTTCGTCAGTGTCTTTCTGTGGTGCAACCCGATACATCGGCGCACCGTCGGTCAGCTTGCCCCCCAACAGCATCCAGACGGGTTGATCGCAGGCCTGCCCCAGAATATCCCAGCACGCGGCATCGAACGGGGCCTTGGCGTAGCCGTGGCCTTGTACAAGATGATCCATGATCTGTTCGATCTGACTCACTTGTCGCGGGTCTTGACCCAACAGTGAGGATGCAACCAACCGCGCCAGCGCCGCGACCCCTTCGGAATGGGCAACCATGTAATTCTCGCCACAGGGCGTAAACTCACCACAGCCCTGCAGGCCAGCATCCGTGTCGATCACCACGACCGATGCAATGGCGGTTTCAATCGCGTTTCCCGCACCCCAAACATAAGCGCCCCCAACATAGGGCAATCCGGTCTGATAGATGCGGATGCGTGTGATCTTCATGCCGCGTCCATTCTTGGCAGATCGCCCATACCCGCGCCGCGCCACAGAACAAATGTCAGGATGGGTTGATCGGTTGTAACCATGGCATGGCTTTCCCAACTGGAGTGCATTCGGGTTTGATCTGGCCCAACGAATGCCGCATCCTCGGCGCTCTTGAACACAGCGCCGCCCGCCAAGGTCAAATAAAGCTCCTCAGCCTGATGGCTGTGCCAGTCATAGTTCAGCCCCGGCCCCCAATAGGCGATGTAGCCGCGCAGCTGGGTCGAGTAGAAATGGCCGGTTGGGCCAAACAGTTCATAATATCCATAGCGGGCCAGAAAATCCGCACCGACCTCGTCTTCGGTATAGGTCTGTTTCCAATGGGCCAGATGCGTCGTCCCTTGCACCGCGGCCACCAACCTTTGGGTCAATTCGCTGCCCTTGACCTCAAATTCCCGCACTTGGTCTGCCGCTGCGATGTGACTGGGGTGGGCGTGCATAACTGACAGGTCCGAAGGCCACGCGCCAAACGCGGACAGCTCAGGATGTGCCTGATGCACCTGCCGAGCAGCTTCTAGGACATCATACAGCGTCATGGGATCACCACGATGTTGCCGGTATGTTGTTTTGCGATGAACGCGGCCTGGGCCTCTCGCAATTCTTCAAGCGGGTAGGTTGCGGCAAGGGCCGGTTTAATCTCACCCGCTTCGATGTATTTGACGAGGTTCTGCATGACCTGAGGGTCAATCACGGTGGAACCGGTGAAGGTCAGATCGCGCAGATAGAACGTGCGCAGGTCGAACTCGACCATAGGCCCGGCAATGGCACCCGAACATGTATACCGACCGCCGCGTTCCAATACGTCAATCAGGTGCGGCCAATAAGGACCACCCACCACATCTGCCACAACTGTGATTTTCTCAGCCCCAAGCGCTGCGCGCAGATTTTCAGGCGCACGGGGCAAGATTCTATCTGGGCCAAGCTTGGCCACGTCTTCGTGCTTTGCCTCAGAAGCCATCGCGATCACACGGGCACCCCTGCGCCTGGCCAACTGCACCAAAGCACCGCCAACACCACCCGATGCGCCCGGTACCAGAACCGTATCCGCGCCGGTCACATTGGCGCGGGTCAGCATCCCTTCGGCAGTCGAATACGAACAGGAGAAGGTCGCAAGCTCCGCATCCGTCAGCTCCGATGTAATCGGCACGGCATTCACCGCCAATGTCGTCGCGTATTCAGCAAAGCCGCCATCCCGTTCGGACCCACAGTAACCCGTCTTATCCATATTCTCAGGATCGTTAGGATCGCGCAGCCAGCCGTCGGTGATCACCCGCTCTCCGACACGTATTGGATCGACCCCATCGCCAACCGCAACGATATGGCCACAGATATCAGCGCCTTGAATGCGAGGAAAAGTGATGGGGGCACCGCCCCAGGTGGGATCATCCTCGCCCACTTCCTCGAACGCGCCGCCGGTCGTGGCGTCAGTCACGGTCTTCGAATACCAGCCAGATCGCGTGTTCACATCCGTATTGTTCAGCCCGCAGGCGGCGACGCGGATCAACACCTCACCCGGCGCAGGATCGGGACGCGGCCAGTTGTTGTGCAGCACCATTTGCTCAAGGCCGCCGTGCCCCATGGTCACCATGGCCTTCATTGTATTGGGCAGGGTCATGCTCTAGTCTCCTGATGGGCCACAGATCGATGCGCGTTTCATGGCCTGCGATTCTGCTCGACAGGCTAATTTCACAACTGTACCATCGTCAATCATGAATGACACAAATGTATCATCAATCGTTCTGGATCGCCTGTCCGAGGAATGGGACGTGCTAACGCCCGAAGCCCAAAAGGCCGCACGGTATGTGCTGGAAAACCCCACGGATGTGGGCGTATCCACCGTGCGCGAGATTGCCGAGGCGGCCAATGTCAAACCCAACACCTTTGTCCGCATGGCGCGGCAGGTCGGGTTCGAAGGCTACGAAGATTTCCGCGCGCCCTTCCGTGAAGCGATCCGCAAAGGTTCGGCTTCATTTCCCGACCGCGCCCGCTGGTTACAGGAAATCGGCAAATCAGGAGAGATGGGGGGCCTTTATGCGGATATGATCGGCGCGGCCATCCGCAATATTGAAGAGACATTTGCCGGCATCGATGTCGAACGACTGCGCGCAGCCGCCGAAGATATCTGGAACTGTCGCCAGATTTTCACGCTGGGCGTTGGTGTGAACAACTCGAACGCGCGCAACTTTACCTATCTGGCCTCGACAGGGATGAAGCAGTTTCACGCCATCCCCCGGTCAGGTTCGACCCCGGTGGATGATCTGGCCTGGGCGGATGAACAAGATGTCCTGATCGCCATCACCTGCCACCCCTACCGGACCGAAGTGATTGATGCGATCAAACTGGCCCGGCGGCAGGGGATGACAGTTGTTGGCATCTCGGACAGCCCCGCCAGCCCCGTGATCCTGAACGCACAACACGGGTTTGTCGTGGCCGCGGATACGCCGCAGTTTTTTCCCTCCTCAGTATCGACCATCGCCCTTTTGGAAACGCTGTTGTCCTTCGTCATCTCGGTTTCCAGCGATGAAATCGTGGAACGTGTCGAACGGTTTCACCAGCGCAGGCATCAGTTGGGCCTGTATGCGGCAGAGCCTGAATAGACCTACTATGCGGCTCTATCATCGCCCGGTTTCACATCCTCGATGTGGCCCATAGCAACAGGTTGTGGACGATGATCCTGACAAACGCGTCTAGGTTGTTGCCTGCCATTCGCCAGTGATCTATCGATACCGCGATGAGATTTGTTTTGGCCTGTTTTTCTGCGTGTTTTCTGTGCGCTTTACCCCCTGCCCACGCGCAGGAGGCGACGCTATCCCGACCGGACCTTAGCGCCTCGGGGCAGGACTATCTGAAAGCAGTCAGATACCGCGGGATCGACACAGATGTGCTGTATTTCGATCCCACCAAACCCGCGCCGCCACTGGACACGGATTTCACGCCTCAGGCTGAGAACCAACCGGTTCAACTGTCTGCAGATAGTCGCTGGATCGTGGGTCTGGTCTCTGCGATTGCCCTGATTTTCCTGGCGCTTTTCATCTATAACAGTGCGAGTAAAACATCTGTTTCTTTCCGCAGATCCTCGGACAATGCCAGGCGCAAGGGTCGGCATGGCGACCCTGCGGCGGCGATAAACGGCGAGGAAATGCCTGATCTGGACGCGCTACTCAGGCTTAAGGATCGTGATCTGGCCGTCACCGGGTTGGCCCAGCTGGCACTGAGCCGCTGTCTGGCCGCCAATGAGGTGCTGTTCAAACGCAGCTGGACCCACCGCGAGGCCCTAAGCAGCATGCCGCAGAACCTGTGGTACATCCCTGATCTGCGCGCGCTGGTTCTGGAAAGCGAGCGCGTGAATTTCGGTCATCACTCGATCAGCAAGGGCGATTTTGACGCACTGCTCTCACGTATCCGGCCCGTCCTGCGCGAGGTGCGGGCATGAGCGAGACAACAGGGTTCCCACCGACAGATCGTATCCGTTTGGACTGGATCATCGTCGGCGTGGTGATTGCGATATGCGTCGGCATATTCCTCTATGTCATGGCGGGCCGCCAATATGCATTGCGCGAGTCGGCCAGCGGGTTTGACGGGCTGGATCGCTGGCTGAACAGCCAATCGCATACCACACAAAGCTTTACGGGCGGCTGGCCTTTGGATCGCAGCACCGTGGGCCTTCTGGTTCAGCCGCTTTACGACACGCGCCTCGATACGGATCGAACCGCTGCGAAGACCAAAGAAGAGTTGTTGTTTCAACCCGATGAGTTCGATCAGGACATCGACGTCATTCGTGACAAGGCGCAATCGGTTCCCAGCCTGATCATTCTGCCGAAATGGCGCAGCGGCATGCGCCTGACCGGGTTTGGACATCCCTTTCTGATCGCGCAAAGGACCGATCTTGAAACGATCCTGCACGGGCTTGTCGGGCCCGAGGTCGGAGTCCTGCACTTCGCGCGCAGACCGTTTCTGGACTATGAACTGGTCGCAGACCCACAGCTGAAAGCCCGAATTTATGCGGCCCAGACCTTTGCCGGAAACGGGTGCGATCCCATCGTCGGACAACCAGGTGAGATGCTGCTGGGCCTATGCCCGCTGCCGGGGTCTGAGGGCGAGCAACAAGTCTACATCCTGTCCGACGCGGATCTGTTGAACAATCACGGCCTGACCCTGGGTGACAATGCCTGGATTGCGGCGCGGGTCTTGCCTCAGATTGCAGGGGGTCAGCGGATCATCATCGATTACAGCGACCAGAACTGGCTGACCGCACCGGAAAACGTAGTCGCCCGTGAACGTACATGGGATGATTTGAAACGCCTGTTCGAACCTCCGTTTCGGGTTTTGTGGATCGGGGCGGGTCTTTTACTGGCGCTTTCGATCTGGCGTGGCGGTTTGCGCAGCGGGCCCGTGGTGGGCTTTGTCCCGACGCTGGGCACTGGCAAACGTACAGCCAATCGGGCACGCGCACGGCTTATGCGCCTGACGGATCAGGATGGCGCGATGCTATCGGACTATGTCGACACACGGTTGCGCGCCCGTGCCGCCGCGCTGTTTGGCAATACGCAAATGACAGTCGGCACACCTGAAGAGGCGTATCTGAAATACGTCCGCGCCAGAAAGCCTGATCTGGCCGCCCAGCTGGACACGCTGATCCAAACCATAAGCGCCCTGCCCCCGCATCTGGGTGCAGATGACGCGATTTCCTACATTGACCAATTCGAACTGATACTGGAGCACCTTGCCAATGACGCTTGAAGAACTGTTCGCCCGGGCCGAGGCGTTGCGCGCCGAGATCGGCAAAGTTGTGCAAGGCCAGCAAGAGGCTGTTGACCTGCTGCTGACCGCCTTGTTCGCGCGCGGGCACGTGCTGCTCGAAGGCCCTCCGGGCACGGCAAAAACCCTGCTGGCCCGCAGCTTTGCCGGGGCGTTGAACCTGCAATTCGGACGTATCCAATTTACCCCCGACCTGATGCCGGGCGACGTGTTGGGCACCTCGATCTACAACTTTCAAACCAGCGAGTTTGTTCTGACCAAAGGCCCGGTCTTCAGCCAGATTCTGCTGGCGGATGAGATCAACCGCGCCCCGCCCAAGACCCAAGCCGCGCTGCTGCAAGCGATGAATGAGCGGATGGTGACGATTGACGGCACCGACCACATGCTGGGGTCGGAATTCATCGTCGTCGCCACCCAGAACCCGATTGAACAGCAAGGCACCTACCCCTTGCCCGAGGCGCAGCTGGACCGGTTCCTGTTCAAGGTGAACCTGACCTTCCCACCCGAAGATGTGGAACTGTCGATCCTGCGCCAGCATGCGAATGAGCCGCTGGATTTCCTGAGCGCCACGCAAACCGTGCAGCCGCTGCTGGATGCGCCGACCATGTTGGCCGCGCGACGACTGATCGACGGGATCGTGCTGGATGATGACATTCTGGCCTATATCCTGCGGCTGGTTCGCGCCACGCGCGAAAGCGCGGACATCGCCTTTGGCGCCTCGACCCGAGCTGCGGATGCCATTGCCGGGGCCACCCGCGCAACGGCGGCCCTGAACGGACGTGACTTTGCGATCCCCGATGACGTCAAAACCCTGATCATCCATGCGCTTCAACACCGCATCGTGCTGTCCCCCTCGGCCGAGATCGAAGGGCGCGGCCCGCGGCAAGTGCTGGAAAACATCCTCAATCAGATCGAGGCCCCCCGCTGATCCGGCCATCCCGCATATTGCTGATCGCGGCCTGCGCGGCGCTGTGCCTGTCGCTGCTGGCGATTGTTCTGGGGGATGCAACCCGGCCCATCGCTGGCTTGCCCTGGGTTGTGCTGTGCGGTTTGGCAATTATCGATTTGCTGCTGTCCTGGCCACGTCGGCGGTCGGTGACGGTTGAACCGATGCCGGATGTCTTTGTGGGCGAGGCAGGTCAGATCGACTTGACCGTCTCCCCCACCGCGCCGGGGATGTTGGGCGAGATGGACTGGCCTGCAGGGCTGGATGGCCCGTCGGGTTTTGACCTGTCGAAAGGCTCGGTTCAAATCCCGTTTCGCGCGGGACAAAGGGGCACCTGGGATCTGTCTCACCTGTGGTTGTCATGGTCTTCGCGGCTAAGGCTGTTTGAGTTCGTCCCCAAACTGTCCTTTGGTCTGAAGATCCCTGTGGTCCCAAACATCCGCCGGGTCATGTCGGGTGAGATTTCGACAACCGTGCAGTCGCGCCTGTTTGGCGTGAAGGAAAACCGAGCCATTGGCGAAGGCACCGAGTTTCACCAGTTGCGCGATTTTGTGCGCGGAATGGATGCCAGCTCGATTGATTGGAAACGCTCGGCCCGGTATCGCTCGCTTGTGGCCAAAGAGGTGCGGGCCGAGCGAAACCATCATGTGATCATCGCGTTGGATAACGGCTATCAGATGCGCGAAGAGGTCGCGGGATTGCCAAAGATCGATCACGCCATCACCGCCGCACTCGCCACCGCCTGGGCCGCAGCCATCGGAGGCGATCAAGTCGGGCTTTATGCCTATGATGCCAAACCGCGCATGTTCCTGCCCCCCGAACCGGGGCGCGCCGCTTTCAACCGGCTGCGTAGCCGCACAGCTGAACTCAGCTATGAAAGCGTCGAGACCAATCATACGCTGGCCATGACCGAGTTAAACGGACGCACGCCAAAGCGCAGCCTGATCATCGTGTTCTCGGATTTCGTGGACACCACAACTGCCGAATTGATGGTCGAGAATGTCAGCGTTCTGGCAAAGCGGCATCTGATTGTCTTTGTCACGCTGCGCGACCCGATTTTGGAAGCACAGGTCAATGAAGCCCCATCAGATATGGATGGGGTGGCAGAAACGGTTTCAACCGGGCAACTGCTGCGTGAACGCCGCCTTGTGCTGGAACGGTTGCACCAACTGGGCGTCACTGTGATTGATGCGGAGCCAGGTGAGGTCTCGGCCCGCCTGATCTCGACCTATCTGGAAATCAAAGCGCGAGAGATGATCTGATGTCTGACCGTGACCTGATCCGCTCGGCCCGGTTTCGGCAGGAACGCGAAGGCGACTGGCGCAGATTGTCCGATCTGGTCGACAAGGCCGAGGGTCAGGGCCTGCATCGCATGAGCTTTCAGGAGGCGCGCGATCTGGCCGATCTGTATCGGCAGGCCACCACGTCCCTGTCCATCGCTCGCGAGATTTCGCTGGATCGCGGCTTGCTGGACTATCTCGAAGCCCTGACCAGCCGTGCCTATCTGAGCGTTTATGCCCCGCAGCAGCGGTTGGGCGGCACAATCCGCAGGTTCCTGACCAGCGGCGGGCCACGGGCGATGCGATCCTCATGGCGCGTCACACTGCTGGGGTTTCTTTGCATGGCCGCCGGGGCGCTGGCCGGATATTTCTTCTATTTTGACAACACCGAATGGTTCTACGTCTTCATGCCATCCGACCTCGCCGGAGGACGCGGACCTGAGGCCAGCACCGACTACCTACGGTCAGCGATCTATGGTGAAGAGGACGCCACGGGCCTTGGCGCCTTTGCGACCTATCTGTTCTCCCACAACACCCGGATCGCGATTTTTGTCTTTGGCCTCGGCGCGTTCCTATGCGCGCCGACGATCATGCTGCTGTTCTATAACGGACTGATCCTTGGCGTATTCTACGCCCTGCATATCGACCGCGGGTTGGGCTGGGACATGTTCGGATGGCTCTCGATCCACGGCGTGACCGAGCTGTCGGCGATCTGCATCGCAGGCGCGGGGGGGCTGAAACTGGGTCTGGCTGTCCTGTTCCCCGGCCCTCAAACCCGAGCAGCGGCCCTGCGCGCGGCGGGCCATGATGCGGTCAAGCTGGCGCTGATCGCGGCGATGATGCTGGTGGTTGCGGCCCTTTTGGAAGGGTTCGGCAGGCAACTGGTTCAGGATCGCTCCACGCGCATTGCCATCGGCTGGACCATCGGGGCGCTTTGGCTATTGTGGTTCCTTCTCGGCGGAAGGAGGCGGTCATGAGCATTGCCGGAATGGACCGCCTGCTGCCACCTGAAGGTGTGCCGCTTTACTTCCGTGTCGCCGGTGTCGGCGTTCGAACCGCCGCGCAGCTAACCGACATTCTGATCACCGGGGCCGTGGCGGTTGCGCTGTTCCTTCTAGCGGTTTCCTTCGATCTGGTCGAACCGTTCACGGCTTCGGCAATTGGCGCGATGCTTTTCTTCGTCATCCGCATCCCCTACTACGCCGCCTCCGAGCTGATCTGGAATGGTCAAACCCTTGGTAAACGGCTGATGAAGATCAAAGTGGTATCGGCAGACGGTCAGGCCCTGACAACGCAATCGCTGGTCGTGCGCAACCTGATGAAAGAGGCCGAGATCTTCCTGCCCGGCACGATGGTGCTGACGCTGACAACCGATGCTCTGGTGCCATCCCTAATCTCGTTGGCCTGGGTCTTGAGCGTTCTGGCGATCCCTTTGTTCAATAAACGTCGGCAGCGGCTTGGGGACATCATCGCAGGCACATACGTGATCCATTTGCCGAAACCCATTTTGCTGCCGGATATGTCAGAAAACAACCGGCCACTAACAGCTACGCAATCCTCTTATCAATTCCTGTCGCATCAATTGGAACATTATGGTGCGTTCGAATTGCAGACCCTCGAAGGGGTTCTGCGCGGTGCCAATCGCGCCAAAGGCCCCGCCGCCTACAAGCAACAGAAAGAAACGCTGGCCGCCGTCTTTGCGCAAGTGCGCCGCAAGATCGAGTATGCCGACCCGGTTCCGAACGCAGACCACCAGGCCTTCCTCGAAGCCTTCTACAAGGCACAGCGCGCCTTCCTCGAACAACGTCAGTTGTTCGGAGACAAACGGAAGGACAAGCACCACACCGCCGAGAACGGAGACCTCCAATAAGAAGCTGTTGCCGTTTTGCCTAAGGGCGAGATTTAACGCGCGGTTTCCCCTTGCAGATGAAAGGCCGTGCGCTGCTTTATCTGAGCCAAGACCATATCGTTTAGTTTAGGATATACAGATGGCTGACACTGCAACTTCTGACTTCCACGCCCCCTTCGGAGTGGGCGCGGTTCTGAGTGATACATTTTCGATCTTCTTCCGGAAAATTCACATCGTGATCCTGTTGGGTTTCATCCCCGCTCTGATCGACGTCATTGTGAATACATATGCCTGGGATACGGATTTCGAAGCCGTTCCGGGGGTTGAGTTCGACTGGGCGACCTTCAGTTCCACCTTTGTCGTGGCCCTATTGATCTCATCCGTCGCCATCTCACTAACCTCGGCCATGGTCATCCAACTGGCCTATGACGCCAAATCCGGACGGCCCGCCCAGATTGGCCAATACTTCAAAAACGCCTTGGTCAACCTGCCAGCCTTGGCGGTTTTGTCCATCGTAAGCGGCATTCTGATTGTGATCGGGTTTGCGCTTGTGTTTGTACCCGGGCTTTGGCTCTACGCGGTATTCTCAGTCATCGTCCCGGCCATCGTCATCGATAAATCCGGTTTCGGAGCTCTCAATCGCAGCTCGCAGCTCACAAAGGGCTATCGCTGGCCAATCGTCGGCACGTTAGTCCTGCTTATTCTGTGCATCTTTCTGGTGTCTGCAGCAGTGGGGTTCGTATTTGCGTTTGGATTTGGCGACACCTCTGCCATCGGATTTGAACCCACCCTTACGTGGATCGTAGCCGAGGCTGTCCTGAACGCGCTGGCCTATGGCTGGACAGGTGTGGCAATCGCGATGATCTTTGCCCGCCTGAAAGAAATCAAGGAAGGCGTCAGCGTCTCAGATCTGGTCGACGTGTTCCGTTAGAGCCCGCATATGCCCGGCGGCGGCATAACTGCCGCCGGGGCCCTGCTTCGTTTCCAGAACCGGGCTTGAGGTCATAAAAAATGACTCTAGCACCAGAATCGACCTTGTAACTCCGTGACATGCAAGGATATACCCGTCGGCGGAGACGTGGCCGAGTGGTCGAAGGCGCTCCCCTGCTAAGGGAGTAGGCCCGGAAGGGTCTCGAGGGTTCGAATCCCTTCGTCTCCGCCATCTAACCATTTTATCCATATATATATTCAGGTTATGAGCCTGACGAGGTGAAGACGTTAAGCGATTGATCCTGGGGATCAATTGTAGTCTGAACGGGCTGTTCTGAGGTTTTCTGACGCTGGTTGCGGGAGCAGGATTTGAACCTGCGACCTTCAGGTTATGAGCCTGACGAGCTACCGGGCTGCTCCATCCCGCGACACTTTGCGTTGG
>NZ_JBQFNM010000005.1:0-351560 GCF_056532675.1 Ruegeria sp. I1
CCGCGCCGACGCGTTGATGGGGCTGAAGGTCAACCCGATGAACATGATCGCCGACCTGCATGGCAGCAAAGACTACCGCGCACATCTGGTCGCCGTCATGACAAAACGCGCCGTCCAAGCTTGTTTGTAGAAAACCAATAGACACAGCAAAGCCCCGGTGAAAACCGGGGCTTTTTCATGTGCGGCGTAGTCTGGGCAATTTTTTCGGCTGCCAATAAGCGCCTGAGTCTTCACGGGCTTTCTCATAGGCCTCGACTCGATGAAGGGCATCTTGACCACCCGCTGCAAACAAATGGCTCAGCAGGCATTCCAGCACCGCCATGGCCCCAGAAAAGCTAGAGAAATGGTGCATTGAGCGTGTGCTGATCTGCAAGCTGATATCGGGGCGCACTCCCGGTGCGATCACATCACTATCTGAAATCAGGATGATCCGGATGCCCTTGCCAGCGGCAAAGCGCATGGTGCGGATGGTTTCGGCTGAATAGGGCCTGACCGTAATGGCCAGCAGGCAATCGCCGCTGCCCGCATCCAGCAGATCATCTGCAGCAGAGCCCATATGCCGGGGAACCAGCTGCAATCCGGGATGGGCCATGCGACCTGCATAATGAAAGTAATAGGCCAGAGCATAGCTGGCCCGTGTTGCTGTGACAAAGCACCGTTGCGTGTTCAGAATGAGATCTGTTGCGGCCTTGACCCGTTCAGGTTCTACAAGGCGTAGGGATCGGGCGACCACGTTCAACTCATTGCGGGCAAAATCGGCTTGGGCCGCGCTGAACGGCCCATCGGACGATTGAAGCGATAACCAATCCTGGTGCAGGCGATCCTCTCCATCCGTGACCAGGGCTTGCCGAAACGGGTGGCGGAATGCGTCGTAGCCGTCATAGCCCATCCGTTGAGCAAGGCGGACAAGAACGTTAGAACTGACGCCGATCTTCCGGGCCGTTGTGCGGATCGGATCAAGGCCGAAATCGCCGGGATGATCGATCACATATTTCGCAGCCGCCTGCAGTTGTGGCGGCATGTGATCAATGTCGTGCCGGAGTGTTCTGATCAAATGGCTATACGTATCGGTCATTGGACAAAGAAAACATATGTTTTCGATATTGCCAATTGAAAACAAGCTGGATCAGAGTAGGTCGAGCTGAGGCAATTGCGGAGGGTCCGGTGGCCACAACCCCTTATATTCTAGTCGCGCCGAATGGTGCCCGGCGTGGACCTGAGGATCACGCCAAGCTGCCGGTTACGTTGGAGCAAACCATAGCGACCGCACGGGCATGTCATATGACGGGGGCGGATGGTCTGCACCTTCACATTCGGGACGCGGATGGGCGTCATTCGCTGGATGCAGCGCGATATCTTGAGGCGGTCGCAGAGCTGAACAGGCAGCTCCCTAAGATGGATGTTCAGATCACGACTGAGGCGGCTGGTCTCTATGATGTTGAGGCGCAGTTTGAGTGTTTGCGCCGTGTGCAACCGAAATGGGCCTCCATCTCGGTACGAGAAATCGCCCGGCAGCCGGATCTGGCCGAACGCGTCTATGGGCTGTGTCATGATCAGGGCACACGGGTGCAACATATTCTGTATGACGCCGACGACGCGGCGCTGCTGAAGACATGGCAGAAGACTGGCGTTGTGCGAGACGGGCAGGTGGATCGCCTGCTGGTGCTGGGGCGGTACACAGTCAATCAAATCTCCTCAACCGAAGATATCGCATCCTTCCCTCAGGATACTTCGCCGTGGATGGTGTGCGCATTTGGGCCGCTGGAGCATGCGTGCCTGGCTGAGGCGGCACGACAGGGCGGTGATCTACGGGTTGGATTTGAAAACAGCCTGACAAATTCGGAAGGCCAGCCCTGGCCTGATAATGCAGCCTCGGTCACAGCACTCATCGCTTTGCTTAAAGGAACTTCCCAATGAGCCACGTGTTTCCACGCCATACAAAATCCACCTTGCCCGTCGCGGTTGCTGGAGACGGGTGTTACCTGATCGACGCAGACGGCAAGCGCTATCTGGATTGTGGGGATGCGGCCGTGTCCTGCTTAGGCCATTCCAACCCGGCGGTTATTAAGGCCGTGCAGCAGCAAGTGGAACAGATCGCCTTTGCGCATAGCGGGTTTATGACTTCGGAACCGGCTGAAAAGCTGGCGGATTTGCTGATCAAACACGCCCCGGGTGATTTGGAGCGGGTTTACTTTGTATCGGGTGGGTCCGAGGCCACCGAAGCTGCGATCAAACTGGCACGGCAGTACTATCTAGAGATCGGGCAGCCCGAACGCCGCCATGTGATTGCCCGCAAGCAGAGCTACCACGGCAACACGTTGGGCGCCTTGTCGGCGGGGGGCAATGAATGGCGCCGGGCGCAGTTTGCACCCATGTTGATCGGTATGTCCCATATCGCGGCCTGTTACGAATATGCTGAAAGACCCGACAATGAGAGTAGCTTTGATTATGGTCAGCGCGTCGCCAATGAGCTTGAGGCCGAAATTTTGCGCCTTGGCCCGGATACGGTGATGGCGTTCATGGCAGAGCCGGTGGTGGGTGCGACCTTGGGGGCGGTTCCAGCCGTTGAGGGGTATTTCCAGCGGATTCGGGAGATTTGCGATCAATATGGCGTGCTTTTGATTTTGGATGAGGTCATGTGCGGAATGGGGCGAACCGGCCATCTGTTCGCCTGCGATCATGATCAGGTTAGCCCGGATATATTGTGCATTGCCAAAGGGTTGGGGGCCGGATATCAACCGATCGGTGCGATGTTGTGTACCGGTAAAATCTATGATGCCATTCGGGACGGTTCAGGCTTTTTTCAGCATGGCCACACTTATATCGGCCATCCCGTCGCCACCGCAGCCGCCTTGGCTGTGGTTCAGGAATTGACCTCCAAAGACCTACCTACACGTGCCGGTGCGATGGGCGAGAAGCTGGAATCCGCGCTGAACGCGGCCATTGGTCAGCATCCTCATGTGGGGGATATACGCGGGAGAGGCCTGTTCTGGGGGCTGGAACTGGTGGCTGATCGCGCGACCAAAACCCCGTTTGACCCATCTTTGGGGCTAGCTGGGAAGGTTAAGAAAGCGGCGCTGGCCCAGGGTCTGATTTGTTATCCGATGTCGGGTACCCGCGATGGTAAAACCGGTGATCACATCCTGCTGGCACCACCTTTCATCATCGAAGAGGCCCAGATTGAAGAGTTGGTCACCAAGCTTTCGGCGGCGTTGGACGCGTCCTTCTGACAATTCTGTGAGGGGCCTTTCAGCCAGTGAAGACGCGTTTAAGGTCGACCTGAACTAAAGACGGTAAGGCTCTTGAAAATGCTCAGAGATATCTGGATCAGCTTCCAAAACCTTCCGGCCTGGGTTCAGATTTGGATGTCGGTGGTTCTTGTTCCGGCCAATCTGGTGCCGCTGGCGTTTCTGGATCAGCCCTATGGGATGTTGATTGCGGGGCTGGCCATTCTGGGGATGGCATTGAACCTGCCGATCATGATGGCAGAGCGTGGTATGTCGCGCGCCATGGCGCTTCCGCATCTGCTGTTCTGGACGCCGATGGTTTTGATCATCGTCTACGTTCTGAACACGCATACCGATCTTCTGCCGATCTACGCGCAGTTTTTGCTGGTGCTGCTGGTGATCGATCTTGTTTCGCTGGGCTTTGACCTGCGAGACGCGATTTTGTGGAACAAAGACCGCAAAAGCCAGTAATACGCGCGCAAAAAAGCCCCCTTGGCATCAAGGGGGCTTCTGCAACCGGTTTTATTTCTGTGGAAGCGGACCGATCATCATGATCATCTGACGGCCTTCCATCTTCGGCATGTTTTCGATCTTGCCGATTTCCTTAACGTCTTCTGCCACCCGTTCCAGAAGCTCACGGCCCAGGTTCTGGTGTGCCATCTCACGACCGCGGAAACGCAGTGTGACTTTGACCTTGTCGCCGTTTTCCAGAAACTTGAAAACATTGCGCATCTTGACGTCATAGTCATGGGTGTCGGTGTTGGGCCGGAATTTGACCTCTTTCACCTCGATGACTTTTTGCTTCTTACGGGCTTCGGCTTCGCGCTTTTGCGTTTCATATTTGAACTTGCCGAAGTCCATGATCTTGCAAACCGGCGGATTCGCATTTGGCGAAATCTCGACCAGGTCGAGACCAGCTTCGTCAGCAAGTTGCATGGCTTTGGCGGGATGAACCACCCCGACATTTTCGCCTTCAGCGCCAATCAGGCGAATTTCGGGGGCACGGATCTTGTCATTGACGCGCGGTCCAGTATCTCTCTGCGGCGGCGCGTTGTGGGGTCTGCGAGCTATGGGTTCATTCCTTTGATGATTGCAGAATTTCGAGCCCGGAATTTAGACCGGGAGGGGCCGCACTTCAAGCAGCATAAACGCCTGTTAGTCGGAAATTCCCGTGAATTATCGCGGGAATCGGCTGGTCGGGTCAGGAAAGGTCCGGCCAGCCGTGTCGATCAGCCGACAAATGCCTTTTCGATCACGAATTCCTTGGGTTCAGAGTTTGCGCCCTCGCGCAGGCCAAACCCTTCCAGGATTTCCTTGATATCCAGGTTAAAAGCCAATGAACCGCAGACCATCGCACGGTCGGTTTCCGGCTTGATGCCACCCTCGATTCCCAGATCGGCAAACACGGTGCCATCTTTCAGCAATTCGGTAATGCGGCCCATCTTAGGACTCTGTTCCCGCGTGGTGGTTGGGTAGTAGCGGATCTTGTCGGCAAAGCCTTCGCCGATCAGCTCGGCCAGCAATTCGTCTTGACGGATGCTTTCGATCAGCTGACGACCATATTCCAACTCGGCCACTTCGCGGCAGGTATGGGTGATGATGATCTCATCGTAGTCCTCATAGGTCTGCGGCTCGCGCAGCAGTGAGGCGAAGGGGGCAAAGCCGGTGCCGGTGGCAAAGAACCACAGGCGCTTGCCAGGCAGCAGGGCGTCATGGACCAATGTGCCAACAGGCTTGGGCCGCAGGATGATCTGGTCACCCGGTTTGATGTGCTGCAGCTTCGATGTCAGCGGGCCGTTCTGTACCTTGATCGAATAGAATTCCAGTTCTTCATCCCACGAAGGCGAAGCGATCGAATAGGCGCGCAACAAAGGCTTCTGACGACCGGTCTTGGGGTCCGGGTCGCCCATCAGGCCGATCATCACGAACTCGCCCGAGCGGAACCGCAGCGTTGCCGGGCGCGACACTTTGAACGAGAACAGGCTGTCGGTCCAATGCTTCACATCGGTCACGGTCTGCGCGTCGGGCAGAACGGGGGCCTTTACGGCGGTTGCTTCACTCACGGGTTTCATCTCTGTCATCGTTTCACTGCCGGTTTGTTAAACCGACATCTCCGTTTAATCTTTGATCCAGGTCAGGAAAAGGGGACAGATTGCCCCCGGTTCTGGTTGGCCGGTGATGGCGGGTTTAGCCGCGCAGGCGGGCCTGATAGTTGTTGTCTTGCCAATCGGCACGCGCCAGCCATTGATCTTCAGGTTGTCGGGCAGCCAGTGCGTTGTCGATTTCAACCTCGTCAAAGCCGCTGCGACGCGCCATGGCGTACTGGTCTGCAAGGACATGACCCTTTGCGCGCAAACGACCAGTAAAGCCTTTCAGGCGCAGAACACGAGCAATAGTGAAGCCGCGCCCATCCGCCGAGGATGGAAAGTCCACGCGTACCATCTTGGCGCCGCCCAGGCGATCAATCAGCTCATCCGGGTCGGTGTCCGAGGCCACATCCAGCGCCACAACGTCATTTGCGGCGTCTTCCAGTGTGACGAACCCGTCGGTCCAGTCATCGGGGGCAAAGCCCTCATCGTTTACGATTACGTTCATGTTGTCTCTCCGGCGCGCACCATCTTGCCATCGACAAAATGAATGCCGCATTCTTCCTTGCTCTGGTCGCGCCAGCGTCCGGCGCGGGGGTCTTCGCCTTCTTTGACCGGCGAGGTGCAGGGCGCACAGCCGATCGAAGGGTATCCTTTGGCCACCAGCGGATGCCGGGGCAGGTTGTTTTCTTCCATATAAGCCCGCACGTCTTCGGGCGCCCAATGGGCCAGGGGGTTCACCTTGATCCGGCCGGTTCCGTCTTCGACCTCGAAGAAATCGAGCGCGGCGCGGGTGCCGGACTGGAATCTCTTGCGCCCGGTAATCCAGCCGCAATACCCGGTCAATGCCTGTTGCAGCGGGAAGGTCTTGCGCAGGTTGCAGCACGCATCCGTATCCCGTAGGCGCAGCGCGCCATAGGGGTCTTCCCGCTGAATGTCCTGATCATCCGCGCGGACGATATGAACGTTTTTCAGGCCCAGACGCTCGCTGACCTCCTGCTGGTATTCCAGCGTTTCGGTGAACAGCATCTGCGTGTCCACAAACAGCACCGGGGTCATCTTGTCGACCACCGCCGCCATATGCAGCAACACCACCGATTCCGCCCCAAAGCTTGAGACCAGAGCAAGCTCGTCGATCTCTTCGATTGCGCCATGCATGACATCATGGGCGCTGTGGTGGCGGAACCGGTTGTTCAGCGCGTCAACCTTGTCGGTCAGTTCGCGCCTGTCTGCACCCAGTTCCGTCTGGATAAGGTCAAGCGGCATTCGCCTGAACCTCGGGGTAGAGGGCCGCCTTGAACGGAGCCATACCGACGCGGCGATATGTTTCCAGGAAGGTTTCTTCGGCGCTCTCACGCTGGTTCAGATAGGTGTCCACGATGCGTTCGACGGCTGGCACGATCTCGTCATAGGCAAAGCCTGGACCAGTGCGGTCGCCAACGGCGGCTGTTTCGGTCGCGTCACCGCCCAGAGTAATCTGGTAGTTTTCGACGCCTGCGCGATCCAGACCCAGAATGCCGATATGGCCCACATGGTGGTGACCACATGCGTTGATGCAGCCCGAGATCTTGATCTTCAGGTGACCGATATCATGCTCCAGCTTCAGCTCGTCAAACCGGGTCGCGATTTCCTGCGCAACCGGGATCGAGCGGGCCGTCGCCAGCGCGCAGTAATCCATGCCGGGGCAGGCGATGATGTCGCTGATCAGGCCGATATTGGCTGTGGCCAGGTCGTATTCCTTCAGCTTCGCATGGATCGCGGGCAGGTCCGATTTGTGGACATGCGGCAGGATCACGTTCTGCTCATGGCTAATGCGCAGTTCGTCATAGGCGAACTCCTCGGCCAGATCGGCCATCACGCGCATCTGCTCGGCAGTTGCATCGCCGGGCGTCTGGCCGTGCTTCTTAATCGAGATCGTCACGATCGCATGGTTCGCATCCTTGTGCGGCGCGATGTTGGTGTCGACCCACGAGCGGAAGACCGGATCGTTGGTATAGGCGCTTTCAAACGACGCAACCGAGCCCTGACGGAAATCAGGCGCTGCAAAGTGACCCTTGATCTCTTCCAGCAGGTTCATGTCGGCTCCCTTGAACTGCGGGCGAACCTGCAGGAAACGCTCGTTCACTTTGGCGCGGATGGCGTCGATGCCATGCTCATGCACGGTGATTTTGATGCGCGCTTTGTACTTGTTGTCGCGGCGGCCGATCTGGTTCCAGACGGAAACGGTGGCCTCAAGATAAGCCAGCAGGTCGTCAAAGGCGACAAATTCGGACAGTTCCTTGCCGATCATCGGCGTACGGCCCAGGCCGCCACCCACGATGACACGGGCACCCAAAACGCCATCGCGCTCGACCAGTTGCAGGCCGATGTCATGCGCTTTGATCACGGCGCGATCATTTTCGCTGCCGGTGATGGCGATCTTGAACTTGCGCGGCATGAACTGGAACTCGGGGTGGTCGGTGGACCACTGGCGCAGCAGTTCTGCATAGGGGCGCGGGTCGGCGATTTCATCCGCGGCGGCACCGGCGAAATGGTCGGCGGTCACGTTGCGGATCGTGTTGCCCGAGGTCTGGATGGCGTGCATGCCAACCTCGGCCAGCGCGTCCAGCATATCGGGCACGTCGTTCAGTTTCGGCCAGTTATACTGGATGTTCTGACGGGTGGTGAAATGGCCATAGCCCTTGTCCCACTTCTCGGCCAGCAGAGCCAGTTGGCGCATCTGCGCGCTGTTCAGCGTGCCATAGGGAATGGCGACGCGCAGCATGTAGGCGTGCAGCTGCAGATACAGGCCGTTCATCAGGCGCAGGGGTTTGAATTCATCTTCGGTCAGCGAGCCGTCAATACGACGCTCAACCTGCGCGCGGAACTGTTTGTTGCGCTCTGCCAGGAATGCTGTGTCGAACTCGGAGTAGCGATACATATCTAGCTGTCCTTAGTTGCAGCCCCGAAACCCGGGGCCTTGAAGGGGGGAGAGAAGGGCCGGAAATCAGGCCCGGGGCTGCGTTTCAGTTTCCTGCTTGCCATGGGCATAGTTCGAAGGTCCGGTACGGCGGAACTCCTCACGGAAATGGGTGGGTTCGGGGCCGTTGTCCCCTGCGACCGCATCGGCCAGGTAGGCGCCAACAATCTTGTTGGCCTGACGCGCCGCATCCAGCAGACGCACCTGCGCGTGGGCCTCATCGGTGATCAGCTCGGCCTCTGACAGCTCACGCGACCAGCGGTCATCCTCGGTCTGATAGATCACATCGCCTTCCAACAGGTCATTGGCGGTGACAACTTTGGGGGTAAAAGCGCGGGCCATCAGGCAAGCTCCTTATTGAATTCGGTCAGGGCCTCAGCTGCTTGACGCGGGGCAAGGCCATAGAATGTCAGCACCGGGCCATCCAGTTCGGCGGCGCTCAGGTCGGTGGGCAATTGATCCAGGTTAGTGGTCAGAACGCGCTGATCCGGGCGCGAGGCGTTTTCGACCAATGTGATCGGGGTCGCGCGATCCGCGCCATGCATGATCAGACGGCCCTGAATGAAACGCGCGGATTTTTTGCCCATATAGATCGCGGCAACCGAGCCATTGCGGGCAAGCGCAGACCAATCGTGATCGGCAAAGCCTTTCATGTCATGCCCGGTCAGAAAGCGAACCGAAGAATTACGACCGCGGCGGGTAAGACTTTGGCCAATTCCTGCAACAGCGGCAGACGCGGCTGTGATGCCCGGAACGATGCTCCAACGGATGCCAGCAGCATTGACGGCGTCGATTTCTTCATCCAGCCGCCCGAACACTGTGGGGTCACCGGATTTGAGGCGCACGACGCGGTTGCCTTTCAGCGCATAGTCGACCAGAAGCGCGTCGATATCTTCCTGTTTCCAGGAGGGTCCAAACCCGGCTTTTCCAACATCGACGAGAGTTGCCGTCTGACCGGCAAGCGCCAGAATCTCTGCGCTGATCAGTCGGTCATGCAGGACAACATCAGCGCGCATAAAGGCTTTGAGGGCCTTTTGCGTCAGCAGGTCCGGATCGCCGGGCCCGGCGCCGACAAATTCAACATATCCTGTTGTGCGTTCGAACTGCATCAGATCGTCCAGAGCGTGGTTTGACTTGCCCCTCAATATAGGAAATATTCCCATCAAAGCGCCATATTGGTGATCAAATAAGGACAAATGTTCTAATGATTGAAAATGGCGGGACGTAGGTTCTAGATTCGAAGGAAAACCGGAATGACGGTGCGGATAGACAGCACAGATCGGAAAATTTTGGCAGAGTTGCAGCGCGATGCCAGTCAGTCGCTGGATGAAATAGCGGCCAATGTAGGCAGTTCCAAGACGCCTGTTTGGAATCGAATCCGTAAACTAAAAAGTGCTGGCATTATTGGCCAGCAAACGGTTTTGCTGGATGCTGAGGCGTTGGGTTTTGAGGCAACATTCTTTGTTCTGATCCGGACCTCGGAGCATGAGGCAGACTGGCAGCGCAAGTTCCTGAAAGCGCTACGGGATCAGCCCGAAGTGCAAGAGGCGCACCGCCTAGCTGGGGATATCGATTACATCCTGAAGGTTCGGGTTAAAAATGCCCGTGCCTATGATCAGTTCTATCAATCCCTGATCGCTGAAGTGCGTGTGCACAACGTCACTGCGCTGTTGTCGATGGAAGAGATAAAATCAACAACAATGCTTCCCTTGAACGCATTGGCGGTCGATTAAGCTGCTAGGGGGCTCTGCCCCCGCCGCCCCTAACGGGGCGACTCCCCCGGGATACTTTGGGCCAGATGAAGTCTGGATCCCCTGTTCATCTGGCCAAAAAATATCCCCGCCGGAGGCATCGCGCGGCACGCGCGATTCAGTATTGAACCATCAGTTTTTCCAAGCCGTGGAAATGGTAGCTGTTTGAAAATTGCGGAGGTTCGGTCAATTGCAAATCGGGGCATTTGTCGAACAAGATTGGCAAGGCGATGCGCATTTCAAGCCGGGCGAGCGGCGCGCCGACGCAGAAGTGAAGACCGCCCCCAAAGCTGGAATTGGTTTGGACGGGCCGAGTTGGATCGAAGAGGGTTGGATCAGGCCAAACCGCGGGGTCTCGATTGGCCGCCCCGAGCAGCAATGCCAGCTGATCGCCGCGTTTGAATGGGTGACCGAAGACCTCGATGTCTTCATAGGCGTAGCGTGTGAACATATGTAGGGGCGGGTCGTAGCGCAGGATTTCTTCGACCGTGGAGTCTATGGCATCAGATGCGAGCGCAGTCGGGGCGGTTTGAGTTTGTAGTAGAGTTTTTACCCCATTGCCGAGCGAATGCACCGTTGCCTCATGCCCGGCGTTCAAAAGCAGGATACAGGTCGAGACCAGTTCATCCGTCGAGAGTTTCTCTCCTTCCTCCTCAGCTGCAATCAGGCGGGTGATCAGATCATCGCGCGGGTCCGAGCGTCGTTGATCGATGTAGCCCAGAAGGAAATTGGCAAACTCGCGCGAGGATTGCGCCGCCCGATGTTCTGTTTCGATCGTTCGGCTGGCCTGGTACATGGCGACCATGTCATGGGACCAGCGCAGAAGATCTGGGGCCATTGCCTCGGGTACACCGAGAAGGCGGCAGATTGTGATGACCGGAACTTGGGTGCAGTAAGCCTGCAGCAGGTCGAACGGCGTATCAGGAAAGTGATCGATCAGTTCATGGCAGAGCGTTTCGATGGAAGGCGCAAGGCTGGTAATAGCCCGAGAGGTAAAGGCGCGGGTAACCAAAGCGCGCAGGCGCGTGTGGCGGGGCGGTTCAGTTTCGAGCAGCGAATGCGCTTCGACCGCAAGCCACGGGGCCAGATGATCTGGCGCGGGTTGGGCGTGTTCGAGTGGAACTTCACGGCCAAATCGTCTGTCACGAAACAGCGCCTGCACAGCTTTGTGTGAGACTGCCGCGACAATCCGGTAGTCCTCCCAATAGAATAGATCGCCACAGGCGCGGGCCGTGTCGTAGAACGGGTACGGGTTTTGGACAAAAGCGACGTCGGTCGGGGATTGTGACAGGGTCTTCATGTCGCGCAGACTTGCCATCGGGCGTGGTGAATGCAAGACCCTATGTCATGCAGAGGCTTTGGGTAATTGCTGGATTCCTGTTGGCGGTTGGTTTGCTATCGACGGCTGTGTGGTCTTATGGGTATCGGCAGGCCCTGTCGCAGCTGAGTCAAAAGGCTGAGGCCGATCTTGAATTGGCGGCTGACCGGTTGAGTACGCAGATGCAGGTCTATCAAGAGCTTGCTGTCCTGATGGCGAACCATCCGACGCTGCAAGAGCTCAGTACCCCTGAGCAAGAACTGGCGGCACGTCTGATGCTGCTGGATGTGGCGGACAAGACGGCTGCAATCAACATGATTTATCTGGAACGGTCTGGCCTGGTTCTGGCATCCGCAAAGCCCGTGGGGCCGCGTAATATGGCCGAGCATCCAGCCTTCAAGCGTGCCCTGCAGGGGGCCATGGGCAGCGCGCATGGGGTTGAGCCGGACAGCGGAAACAGGATCTATTCCTATGCTGCGCCCAGTTTTGGCCCCGCCGGGCAGGTTGTCGGCGCCCTGATGGTTGTCGCGGATGTGCAGGATGTGGAACAGACCTGGCGCGGCAGTACCGAGGCGGTATTTTTTGTGGACAATGACGGAGTCGTCTTTATCTCAAACCGGTCCGATCTTTTGTTCTGGTCACGTGTCGAGGGGCAACGGGGGCTCACACCGCCCGATGGGACCCCGATTGATTTTGCCACGTCTTGGGTGGATGGGCATGAGTTGTGGTCGTTGAACTGGGGTCGTTACCTGCCTCGGCGGGCTTTGCATCTGACACTTGATCTGCCGGTGATCGACATGACGGCCGAGGTGCTGGTGGATGTGGCCCCGGCGCGGCGTTTGGCTGGGCTGCAGGCGGCGGCGGTTGCAGCCATCTGTCTGGCCTTTGGAGCCTTGCTGTTTCTTGCAACCGAGCGGCGGCGCACGCTGGCCGAGGCAAATGCGGTGCTGGAAGGCCGCGTGGCGAAACGAACGCGTGACCTGACCACGGCCAATACCGCTTTGCGGCGCGAAGTGGCAGAGCGGCAGGAGGCCGAAGCGGCACTGAAAAAGGCTCAGGCAGATTTGGTTCAGGCCGGCAAGCTCAGCGCTTTGGGTCAGATGTCGGCAGGCATCAGTCATGAGTTGAACCAACCGTTGATGGCAATCCAGCAATTTGCGGACAATGGCGCGGCTTATATGGAGCGCGGGCAGGGCGAAAAAGCCGGGAAAAACCTCGGGCGTATCTCAGAAATGGCGGCACGCATGGCGCGGATCATCAAGAACCTCAGGGCTTTTGCTCGTAATGAGAGCGAGCCTATGGGGAAGGTCGATCTGGTGCAGGTCATCCAGTCGGCAATCGAACTGACCGAGCCTCGCCTGCGAGAGGAGCAGGTGACACTAGACTGGTCGCCTCCCTCACATCCCGCGAACGCCTGGGGTGGAGAGGTCCGTCTGGCGCAGGTTTTTGTGAATCTGATCAACAACGCTATCGATGCCATGGACGGTCAGGTGGACAAACGGATCAGTATTCAGATCGATAACGGGGATCGTCTGGTTGTGTTCATCCGCGATACAGGCCCGGGGATCGAAGATCCGGACAAGCTGTTTGAACCCTTTTACACTACAAAATCTGTAGGCTCGTCCGAAGGTTTGGGGCTTGGGCTGTCGATCTCTTACGGATTGGTGCAAAGCTTTGGCGGCAATATCCGGGGTGCGAACGCGGAAGGTGGTGCTGTATTCAGCGTGGAACTGGAGCATTTTGCAGAGGGTAAGGTGGCATGACGCGCAAAGTGCTTTTGGTGGACGATGACGCGGCGGTGCGCGAGGCGTTGTCACAGACGCTGGAGCTGGCAGAATGTGAGCCTCTGTCCGTGGGATCGTTTGTGGCAGCCAAGGATCATATACGCGCCGATTTTCCGGGTGTGATCCTGTCAGATATTAGAATGCCGGGGCGGGATGGGTTTCATCTGTTGGCCTATGCGCATGAGATTGACCCAGACCTGCCGGTTGTCCTGCTGACAGGTGAAGGCGATATTCCGATGGCAGTAAAAGCCATGGGGCAGGGTGCTTTCGATTTTCTGGAGAAGCCCTGCGCCGCTGCTGATTTGCTGACCGTGCTCGAACGCGCATTTTCGGCACGCTGTGAAGTTCTGCGTGAGCGTGCGCTAAAAACCGAGTTGGAGCGTGGCGACCCAGCGGCACGGCTGCTGTTTGGTTTGTCCGCGCAGGCAGCGGCTTTGCGTGACCGGGTTCGCAATGTTGCAATGACCGGCGCCGAGGTTTTGGTGACCGGTCCACCGGGTAGCGGCATATCCAAGGTCGCGGAGGTGGTGCATCTGATGTCGCCCGTTGCCCAGGGATCGTTTGTGAAACGCCCAGCCTCGGGGCTGAGCGCTGATGATCTGGCGCAAAGTGCTGCTTCTGCTGTCGGCGGGTCGTTGTTTCTGGACGAGATATCGGCGCTGCCGGTGGCAACCCAATACGCCGCGCTTGAGCTGATGGAACAGGGCACTGAGACGCGGATTATCGCGGGAACAACGGCTGATCTGTCAGCGCTTTCAGACCAGGGTCAATTCAACGCCGATCTCTTCTATCGGTTGGATGTGATGCGGGTGCGTATTCCGTCACTGGCAGAACGGCCCGAGGACATTCCTGTCATCTTCCGCCACTATGTCGCGCAAGCGGCTGAACAGGCAGGCATTCCCGAGCCAGAGATCACCTCGGAACACCTTGCCTCGCTGATGGCGCGTGATTGGCCGGGCAATGCGCGGTCTCTGATGTCGGCAGCGATGCGTTTTGTTCTGGGGATGCCGGACGATGTGGCGCAAGCGGCTGAGCTTGGGCTCAGCGATCAGATGGCGCGGGTCGAACGATCGTTGCTGATCGCTGCGTTAGGGCGGCACAATGGCAAAGCCTCGGACGCGGCAAAGGCACTAAAACTGCCACGCAAGACGTTTTATGACAAACTCGCGCGGTACCAGATCAAACCGGAAGACTACCGAAGATAAGCAGATACTCCCGCCAGCTTAACCCGCATATCATGCGGGCAAGTTGTTGGGTCGGGCAGCCCGCTGGAGCGGGCTGCGGTCGGTGCGTTTGGGGATCAAACGCGATTCGTACCATTTGATTCGAATACCGTGCGAAAATCCGCACATACAAGAATTTTGATGTGCGGATTTTCGCACAAGCGAGTTGCCGTGTCTAAAGAAGTGGTTTGGAGTGAAGTGTAAAGCATTGTTATCCATAGTAAAAATAGAGGGCCGGCTATAATCGATCAAATCGTTGTGCCGTTAGAGTTGATTCGTTTGACTGCCGGGCATGCGGTGCCCGTGTGGCACCTATTGAACTGTTTTGAAGTCAGGGAGGAAGACAGATGAAATTTCTAGCAACCGCCGCAACGGCGATGGCGCTTACGGTAACCGCTACAGCAGGCATGGCGGCCTGTGATGACGGCGAGATTGTCGTCAAATTCGCGCATGTGACCAACACCGACAAACACCCCAAGGGCATCGCTGCCTCGCTGCTGGAGCAGCGCGTCAATGACGAGATGCAGGGCGTGATGTGCATGGAGGTCTATCCGAACTCCACCCTCTACAACGATGACAAAGTGCTTGAGGCGATGCTGCAGGGCGATGTGCAATTGGCCGCGCCATCGCTGTCGAAGTTCGAGAAATTCACCAAGCAGTTCCGCCTGTTTGACCTGCCGTTCATGTTCAAGAACATCGATGCTGTGGATGCGTTCCAGGCATCAGCAGATGGTCAGGCGATGAAAGACAGCATGCAGCGCCGTGGCCTGCAGGGGCTGGCCTTCTGGCACAATGGCATGAAGCAGATGTCGGCCAACAAGCCTTTGGTTGATCCGTCCGATGCAGATGGCCTGAAGTTCCGCGTACAATCTTCGGACGTTCTGGTTGCTCAGATGGAAGCCATTGGTGGCAGCCCACAGAAAATGGCCTTCTCGGAAGTCTATGGCGCGCTGCAGCAGGGCGTTGTGGACGGGCAGGAGAACACCTGGTCCAACATCTACGGCAAGAAGTTCTTTGAGGTGCAGGACGGCATCACCGAGACCAATCACGGCATCATCGACTATCTGGTCGTGACCTCGGTGGACTGGCTGGACAGCCTGGACCCGGAAGTGCGTGACCAATTCACGACAATTTTGGCTGAAGTGACCGAGCAGCGGAACAAAGAAGCCTTCGCAGTGAACGAAGCGGCCAAAGCCTCGATCACCGACGCAGGCGGCATCATCCGCGATCTGACACCTGAACAGCGTCAAGCCTGGGTCGATGCGATGAAGCCTGTTTGGGATCAATTCGCTGGTGACGTCGGTCAGGACAAGATCGACGCTGCTCAGGCGATCAACGCCGGGTTCTGATCCGGATCGGGCCACGCGTCGGGGGACTGGGGAGTATTCGACGCGCAGGCCGGGCGGGCTGTGAAAGCCCGCCCGCTATTACTCTCATCACAAAAAATTGCGGGGACAGAAAGATGTCTGGTGCGAAATCCGGCCCGACCGGGCTGGTCGACCATATCGAAGAAACCCTGATTGCATTGCTGCTGGGCCTGATGACGGCCGTGACGTTTGCCAATGTGATCGCTCGGTTCTTCTTTAATTCCAACATTCTATGGGCGCTGGAGCTGACAGTGTTCATGTTCGGCTGGCTGGTTCTGCTGGGCGCCTCTTATGCGGTAAAAAAGCACGCGCATCTGGGCGTTGATGCGATCCTGAACATGCTGGCCCCTGGACCGCGTCGCATATTGGCGCTGATTGCCGTCGCCTGTTGTCTGGTTTTCTCGCTTTTGCTGCTCAAAGGGGCCTATGACTACTGGGCAGTGTTCGCGGATTTGCCGCCCACATCAGGCCGCTGGTTTCCCACGGGTCTGAATTTTGATGCGCGCAGTCAAAGCTTTTACGAAGTTGACGATATCCCGATGATCGCTCCGCTGCGGTTTCTGGAGGGCCTGATCAACTACGGCGAATACTACGAAAAACTACCCAAGGTCGTTCCTTACTTCATCCTACCCCTTTCGATGCTGCTGCTGGTGATCCGCTTTGCGCAAGTCGCCGTTCAGATCTGGCGTGGTGAGACCGACCGCCTGGTCGCCAGTCACGAGGTCGAGGACGAGATCGAAGAGGTCCGGGCTCAGCAAGGAGAGCACAACTAATGGACGTCGTACTTCTCTTTTCAATGGTCATTGGCCTCCTGCTGATCGGTGTTCCGATTGCCGTGGCTTTGGGCCTCAGCTCGACCCTGTTCCTGCTGATCTATTCCGACAGTTCATTGGCTTCGGTCGCAGGAACACTGTTTGAGGCGTTCGAGGGGCACTTTACCCTTCTTGCGATCCCCTTCTTCATTCTGGCCTCGTCCTTCATGACGACGGGTGGCGTGGCGCGACGGATCATCCGGTTCTCGATTGCGTGCGTGGGGCATTTGCCGGGCGGTCTGGCAATCGCGGGTGTTTTCGCCTGTATGCTGTTTGCAGCACTGTCCGGGTCGTCCCCGGCGACCGTTGTGGCCATCGGCTCCATCGTGATCGCCGGGATGCGTCAGGTGGGTTATTCCAAGGAATTCGCCGCCGGTGTGATCTGTAACGCGGGCACTCTGGGCATTCTGATCCCGCCGTCGATTGTGATGGTGGTCTACGCCGCGGCCGTCGAGGTTTCGGTCGGGCGGATGTTCCTGGCGGGTGTTATTCCGGGCCTGATGGCCGGTCTGATGCTGATGATCACCATCTATGTCATGGCCAAGGTTAAGAACCTGCCGAAGGGCGATTGGAAGGGCTGGGGCGAAATCTTCGTCTCGGCGCGCGAGGCTGGTTGGGGCCTGTTCCTGATCGTAATCATCCTGGGCGGTATCTATGGTGGTATCTTCACACCAACCGAGGCCGCAGCCGTGGCCGCTGTCTACGCCTTCCTGATTGCCAGCTTTGTCTACAAGGATATGGGGCCGCTCAGCACGGAAGAAGGGACTGCGAATATCTCGCTGTTCAAGAAACCCCACGCGCTGATCACAGCGTTCTTCCATCCTGACACCAAGCACACGCTGTTCGAGGCTGGTAAGCTGACCGTCACGCTGCTGTTCGTCATCGCCAATGCGCTGATCCTGAAGCATGTTTTGACCGACGAACAGGTGCCACAGCACATTGCCGAGGCGATGTTGTCTGCTGGGCTGGGTCCTGTAACCTTCCTGATCGTGGTGAATGTGATTCTGCTGATCGGTGGTCAGTTCATGGAACCTTCAGGTCTGTTGGTGATCGTTGCACCTCTGGTGTTCCCGATTGCAATCGAACTGGGCATCGACCCGATCCATTTGGGCATCATCATGGTGGTGAACATGGAGATTGGGATGATCACACCGCCGGTTGGGCTGAACCTGTTCGTGACGTCCGGCGTTGCCGGCATGCCGATGATGGGTGTCGTGAAGGCTGCGCTGCCCTTCCTGGCGGTGCTGTTCGTCTTCCTAATCATGGTGACGTATATCCCGTGGATTTCGACCTTCCTGCCGAACTCGGTCATGGGGCCTGAAATCATAACGAACTAGCGTGTGGCTGGCCGGGCAGCAGATGTTGCCCGGCCAGACTTGAACGTCGGGACAGGGATACATATCTCTGTTTCAGAGGACGACCTCCCCACCACGGGCAGATCATGCGGGACGACTCGCTTTGATATGGGGTCACCTCATGGCATGGGTCATGCTTGTTTTTGCCGGAATACTAGAAATTGTTTGGGCGGGTGCGATGAAGCAATCCGCTGGTTTTACACGGCTGTGGCCGACCGTGATCATGGGCGTCTCTATGATCGGCTCGTTTGGACTACTGTCGCTGGCGATGCGAGACCTGCCGCTAGGCACCGCTTACACGATCTGGGTCGGTATTGGTGCGATTGGCGCGTTTGTGGTTGGCGTCACCGTGTTGGGTGAAGCGCTGA
The DNA here is from genome assembly GCF_056532675.1 of Ruegeria sp. I1. Classification (NCBI taxonomy): domain Bacteria; kingdom Pseudomonadati; phylum Pseudomonadota; class Alphaproteobacteria; order Rhodobacterales; family Roseobacteraceae; genus Ruegeria; species Ruegeria sp. I1. The sequence continues at coordinate 18,252 of NZ_JBQFNM010000005.1, forward strand.
CTCCTATGCGCTTGTTGGCCGCGGCCCTCATCATTGCGGGGATCGTAACTATGAAGCTGGCGTGATGGCGGCGTTGACGCCTGCATCTGTATTCGTCACGCTGCTTACAAAACACCGATCCGAGGAGGTTTGCTCGACATGATGACAGACACCGACATGCGCCTACTGCGCATTGCCTATGATGAGGCGAAAGCGGGGTTTGACGAAGGTGGCTGCCCCATCGGGTCGGTGTTAGCCCGGGGTGGAGAGGTTGTGTCCAGAGGGCGCAACCAACGGGTGCAGCGTGGTGACCCGATCGCCCATGGCGAAATGGATGCCTTGCGCAAAGCGGGGCGACAGAAGACCTATCGCGATACGGTCCTCTATACCTCTTTGTCACCCTGCATGATGTGTGCGGGCACCATCGTGCAATTCGGAATCCCACGCGTAGTGATCGGGGACACTCAGAACTTTGGCGGTAATGAAGCGTTTCTGCGTGAACGCGGCGTTGAGGTTGTCTTAGCCGAAGACCCAGAATGTATCGCCTTGATGAAGCGGTTTATCGCGGAGAAGCCCGAGCTTTGGGCGGAAGATATCGCTGAGTAACATCCGTCTCACGTCGCACACAATGCGTCGATAATACCCGAGAAATCATCTGCTTTCAGACTGGCGCCGCCCACCAGCGCACCATCCACATTCGAAACGCCAAATATCTCAGCTGCGTTCGACGGCTTGACTGAGCCACCGTAAAGCACGCGCACTGAACGGCCGACACCCTCGCCAAATCGGCGTTCAAGACGGGCACGAATGAAATCGTGTACGGCCCCAATCTCGTCCAGCGTTGGAACTTTGCCGGTGCCAATGGCCCAGATCGGTTCATAGGCGATGATCAGGTTCTCGCCAGTGGATTGATCGGGGATCGAGCCTGACATCTGACCGCCAATGATGTCCAGCGTGTTGGCCGCTTCGCGCTGTTCCAAGCTTTCACCGACGCAGATGACGGCTTGCAGCCCTGCGTCCATGACAGCACGGGCCTTTGCGCGGATATCTTCATTTTGCTCGCCATGGTCCACACGGCGTTCCGAATGGCCCAGGATCACCGCTGAGGCGCCCGCATCCCGCAGCATCTCGGCGCTGATGTCGCCGGTGTGTGCCCCCGTGCTTTCCGCGTGGCAATCCTGGCCACCAACGGCCACACCAGAACTTTCGACGGTTGTCGCAGCACGCTCTAGCAACGTGGCTGGCGGGCAGATCAAGATATCGACTTCGGGCGTTGGATAGCGCGCTGCCAATGCTTCAAGCTCGGCAAGGGCCGCGCCGGTTCCGTTCATTTTCCAGTTTCCCGCCGCCAGCTTGCGCCGCATATCCGTTTCTCCTGCTAGATCCGCGATTTGCCTTTCGGATAGCACCGTTGATCGGAGCTTACAATTCAGGTTGCAGTTCCGGCTGCACCTCGGCACGGTCCGCCGTGATTCGGTGAGGGCGCCATGATTGATAATCTTGATCTCGAAAAACTGGATAGCCGCGATAAGGACGAACTTGCCCGGCTTCAGCAAGCCATCGGGCAGGTGGGTTTTTTAACCATCGGGAATACCGGGCTGAGCGCTGAACGGGTGCAGCAGGTGATTTCGACTTACTTCGACTTCTTCCGGCTGCCTGAGCAGGATAAGAAACTGGTCGATATGGCTGCGACCGGGTCAAACCGGGGGTGGGGCGCGCCGAAATCCGAACAGGTGGATCCGAACGCCAACCCGGATTTCAAAGAGGTCTTTGATTGCGGCTATGAACTGCCTGAACTGAGCCCGTATCGCGCGCGCAAACTAAGCGTCTATGCGCCGAACCAGTGGCCCGAGGCACCGGAAAGCTTCGAGCAGACCATCCGTGCCTACTATGCGGATGCGTGTGGTGTAGCAATGCGGGTACTACGCGCCATCGCCGTGGCCCTGGGTCGAGATGCTGACAGTTTCGACACGGCCTTTGACACACCAATGGCTCTGCTGCGCGGGAATTATTATCCGCAGCGGCCTATCTGGGCGGGCGAGAAGGATTTCGGTATTGGGGCCCATACCGATTATGGCTGCCTGACCCTGCTGGCGACCGACGGAACCGCAGGCCTGGAAGTTCGTATGCCTGACGGGACCTGGGAAAAGGTGGAGGCCGCGCCGGGCACGTTCGTCATCAACTTTGGTGAAATGCTTGAGTTCTGGACCGCAGGCCGCGTCAAGGCGACCGAACACCGGGTGGTTGGCGGGGCTCATGAACGGATTTCGGTCCCGTTGTTTTTTAACCCGTCCTACGACACGAATGTTGCGCCGCCTGAGTCAGATCAGGTGATTTCGGCAGGTGAGCACTTAACGAAACGCTTCAACGAAACCTATGTGCATCTAAAGTCGGCCTAAGCCTCTGAAGAAAGGCTTTCGTCAAATTTGATTGACTCACCGCATCCGCAGGCGTCGACCACGTTCGGGTTTCTGAACTTGAAACCGGATTCTAGCAGCGAGACCTCATAGTCAATCTCGGTGCCGAACAGGAACATCTGCGCCATAGGGGCGATCATCACGCGTGCGCCGTCTTGCTCGACGACCTCATCATGGGGGTCGGCCTCATCCACATAGTCCATGGTGTATTCCATGCCAGCGCAGCCGCCCTTTTTGACGCCGATGCGCAAACCGGCATGCCCACCTGTTGTCATCAGGCGGGTGATCTGCTCTGCAGCTTTGGGCGTCATGGTCACGGCTTGTTTGCCGGGAGTGCCGAACATCTGTGTCTCCGTCGTCACGCGTTTGTTCTAATCTAGGCCCGACACGGGCCGGGCTCAAGAGAGCGCGCATTCAATTTCTGTTTCTGCTGCGGGTTGTCATCGGTGGCTGCGTCGCTTTAGCCTGCGAGCAGATAGTTTTGAAAGAGGTCAGATGCGATGACGGTGCAACACATAGCTAGAAAAAGCATATTGATGGGTTTGCTCTGCTTCGCTGTTGCGCAACCGTCGATGGCTGCCGATGACACAAAGCGGCATCCAGTTAACTGCGCGACTGCGCCCGGTGATTTACGCGCGATTGCAGCTGAGAAGCGACATGCTGAAGATCAGCAGGTCGAAAGTGTTGTTTCGATTCTGCCCGCTGGCGCTCTGCTGGGTCTGGTGACGGGAACTGAGAACAAACATCTTAAGATGTTAGCAGGCGACTATATCAAACAGCTTGATGCACGCGCGGCCGAGATCAGATCGACTTGTGGCATACCATAAGTATTTGTTAGACAATGAAAAAGACCGCTCTCGGGCAAGAGCGGTCCAAATTCGGGGCCGGGCGACGGGGGGCGGCGCATTGGTCACGGCCCAAGTGCATCACTGCGTTCAACCTGTGCGATTGTAGATGCGCCGTATATGTCCCGCAGCAATGTGACAACCGACACACAGCAAGGTAACGCAAAACCTAATGTTTTGTGACAATCCGCGTTCCGCAGACGGTTCAGGCTGAATTACATAAAGCCGAGTTCAAGCCGCGCTTCGTCGGACATCATGTCCATGCCCCAAGGGGGTTCCCATGTCAGTTCGACATCAACCTCTTTCACGCCAGCCACGGGTTCGATGGCTTCGACAATCCAGCCTGGCATTTCCCCGGCAACCGGGCATCCCGGGGCGGTCAGGGTCATGATGACTTTGACGGCATTATCTTCCTTGATGTCGATTGTGTAGATCAGGCCCAGGTCATAGATATTGACTGGAATTTCAGGGTCATAAACCGTTCGGCACGCATCCACCACTTGATCGTATAGAGGATGTTCGATTGTCGAGGGCGCAATCAAGGGTGCACCTTCAAACTGTTCGCTGGGATGGGTCATCATTGCCTCGGGTCAGTTGCCTGACTTTTTATATAGGGAATGGCCTGCCCAGCGTCCAGTCATGCCGTCCGGGCAATGCCAGAATGGTGTCAGTCATTGATATCGTGCTGGAATGTTTTCACTTGGCCATGCGGCAGTGCGAACATGCGGCGCAAAATCAGCCAAGCAATCAGCGACAGAACCGCAAAAATCAGCAACAGGATGGGCAGCGAAGGCGCGACTCCGGGGATGACCAGAATCAAACCTGTGATCGCGGCTCCGATCGCAAAGCCCAAAAAGATGAACCCGGGCAGAACCAGTTCCAATATGCCGAGCGCCAGGGCGCCCGCCAACCAGATCCACCATGTCAACCAAAAGGGATCAGCCATTACTTTGCTCCTTTCAGCATCTTAAACGCATCTCCAAATGCTTCCAAGGCGTTGGCCGGAACAACGATAGTCTGTTTGCCCGAACCATTGCCCAATGCGTTGAGCGATTCCACCTGTTTCAGGGCAACTTGGTACTGGGCGGCCTCAATCCCGTTGTCCTGAATGGCCTTGGCTACAACACCGGTAGCATAGGCTTCGGCATCGGCCTGAATGCGGCGCGCTTTGGCCGATTGCTCGGCGGCATAAAGTTCAGCATCTGCCTGTAGCTCTACTGCTCGTTTCTGACCTTCTGCCTCGGTCACCTGCGCACGGCGCGCACGTTCGGCGTTCAACTGCTGCAACATCGCGTCCCGCGTTGCTTGGTCAAGGTTCACGTCCAGAATTTCTGCACGCGTCACCTCAATCCCCCAGTCATCCACGGCAGTTTCAACGCTTTCCTGAATGCGGTTTATCAGTTGGGCTCGGTTCGATTGAACCTCATCCAGATCCATTTTACCGATCTCGGCGCGAACGATACCGGCAACCGTGGTGGCAATCGCGCCGTCCACATCGCGGATACGGTAGACAGTCTTTTCAGGCTCCAGAATCCGGTAGAAAACCGAGGTGTCGATCTGCACCAACACGTTGTCCTTGGTAATCGCGTCCTGCGTTGCATTTGGCAGCTGACGTTCCAGGATCGAGATCTTGTGGCGTGCAACATCCAGAAACGGAACAATAAAGTTGATGCCGGGCCCCAGCACCGAGTGCAAACGCCCGAACCGTTCGACTACGTATTTCTCAGATTGCGGCACGATTTTAATGCCCTTGAGAATAACGATGACGACCAGAACGGCGCCAAGCAGGTAGATAATGTTCGATGAAAGCAATCCGATGATCTGCTCTTCTGTCATATCTGTCCTCATTTATTGTGTACTATAGTATACATTTGGGGATTGAGTCGCCCGATTTCAACTCAGGTATGGCGTGAATGCGGTTGGATGCAAATAGTGTCGCGACTGGGCGAAGACGACAGTGATCGCTTTGCATCTGCATGTGACTGCGGTATCGGGGCGGAATGAAACTGATAATTGATACAGACCCCGGCATCGATGACGCGATGGCCATCGCTTACGCTGCTGCGGCACCCGAGATTGACCTGATCGGTTTGACAACGGTTTTTGGCAATACACATGTCCACCAATCCAGCCGGAACGCCCGGTTTCTGGTCGACAAATTGGGTTTGCATATCCCCGTTGCCCAAGGCGCGAGTGCGGCTCATGGCAAAGACGATCACAGCCCATCCGAGCATGTGCACGGGCCAGAAGGCTTTGGTGATCTGACCGATATCCCCGAGATCGGGCAGAACCACGACCTGACAGCGGCTGAGTTTCTGGTCGAAATGGCGCACGAACATGCTGGTGAACTGGTGATCTGTGCCATCGGTCCGCTCACCAATATCGCCGATGCGATGGCACTGGACCCGGCGTTTTCAAAGAATCTTGGGCGGTTGGTGATCATGGGCGGCGCGGTCTATTGCCCCGGAAACATCACTCCGCATGCCGAAGCCAATATCTATCACGATGCGCAGGCCGCCGATGCGGTTTTTGCCGCGCCGCCCGAAACGGTTCTGGTGGGTTTGGATGTAACGCTGAAAACGCTGTATCAAAACGCCGATTTTGAGGCGCTGTCGCAGAAATCATCCGATATAGGGGTGTTCCTGCGCGACATCTCCAAGTTCTATTTGCAGTTCTACAAGGAGATCGGCGGCCTGGATGGCTGTGGCCTGCATGACTCGACCGCTGTGATCGCCTGTACCCATGACCATATGTTCGATTTGGTTCAAACAGGGGTGCAGGTGACTACCGAAGGAGATGCGTTGGGCGCGACAATACCGCAGGATGGCCGCCCGCCCGTGACCGTATGTCGAGATGTGGATGGGGCAGGGGTGGTTGACCTCTTCACGGCCCGCGTCGCTTCGCTGCCCTGACGGGTTGCAATGCATCAGCGGATCGGGCAAAGCCTGCCCGGTTCCGCGATCTGAGATGATGATATGACCCAGCCGTTTTCATTTGACCTCAAAGCCACCGATGGCAAGGCCCGCACAGGTGTTATCAACACGCCCCGTGGTGAGGTGCGCACGCCAGCGTTTATGCCGGTCGGAACGGCGGCGACGGTCAAGGCGATGATGCCGGAAAGCGTGCGCGCAACCGGGGCGGATATCCTGCTGGGAAACACCTATCACCTGATGCTGCGTCCCACAGCTGAGCGGATCGATAGGCTAGGTGGTCTGCACAAGTTCATGAACTGGGACCGGCCCATTCTGACGGATTCGGGCGGGTTTCAGGTTATGTCTCTGGCCGGGTTGCGCAAACTGACCGAGAAGGGCGTGACCTTCAAATCCCATGTGGATGGGTCGAAACACGAACTAACGCCGGAACGGTCGATGGAGATCCAACGCCTGCTGGGCTCGGATATTGTGATGTGTTTCGACGAATGCCCTTCGCTGCCCGCTGATCGGGATCGGATCGCCGAGTCGATGCGGCTGTCGATGCGGTGGGCCGAGCGGTCTCGGGAAGCGTTTGGCGACCGCCCGGGCCATGCGCTGTTCGGCATCATGCAGGGCGGGTTGGAACAGGACCTGCGCGAAGAAAGCGCCGAGGCGCTGAAGGCGATTGGTTTTGAAGGCTACGCCATTGGTGGTTTGGCTGTCGGTGAGGGGCAGGAAGCGATGTTCGACTGCCTCAACTACGCGCCCGACTTCCTGCCCACGGACAAGCCGCGCTATCTGATGGGCGTGGGCAAGCCCGACGATATCGTGGGTGCCGTTGCGCGCGGCGTCGACATGATGGATTGCGTATTGCCATCACGCTCAGGGCGCACAGGGCAGGCGTTTACGAGACGTGGTGTCGTCAACATCAAAAACGCCCGCCACGCTGATGATCCGCGCCCGCTGGACGAGGAATGCTCGTGCCCGGCCTGTTCGAACTATTCGCGCGCTTATTTGCATCATGTGTTCCGGTCGAATGAGATGATTTCGGGCATGCTGCTGACTTGGCACAATTTGCATTACTTCCAGGACATCATGCAGGGCATGCGGGATGCGATCGCTGCCGGAACTTTCGACGCGTGGCAGGCTGAGTTTCATGCTACGCGCGCGCAAGGTGATATCGAGCCGCTATAGCCGTCCCGTTCGGGTGACAATAGCGTGGTTTTCAGGTGGTCTAAGACCACTTCAAGCAACGCTATTTTTAGTTCGTGACCCGGAGAGTTTTTATGTTTCGCCTTTTTCTCGGTGCAGCCGTTTTCTGCGCGACACCTGCTATTTCAGATGTCTGGACCTTTGAAACCCCATCCGAAAATATTCAATGTTCGGTGGGCGAAGGCGCTGAGTCTTCTGATATCCAGTGCACGATAATCGAAAAGTCCGGCCAGCCCGCATTGCCGCGGCCTTCGGACTGCCAATCCGACTGGGGCCATGATTTCTTGATGTTCAATACCGGCCCTGTGGAAATGCTGTGCCAGCCGCTGAATCGAAACCGCGACGGGTTTGAACGTGCGGAATATGGGGTCACGGGCCAGTTTGGTGGATTTACCTGCAGTTCCTCTCGGAAAGGTCTGGAATGCCGCAATCAGGACGGCCACGGATTTTTCCTGTCCCGCGCCGTGCAGCGTGTGTTCTGAATTTTGGCTGCGTATTTTGCATGCGTAGGGCTCTAATTTCGGTGGATATCTCGGTCGGGCGCCTTGCAGTCCGGAAAGCCTCGGGTCATGCTGAGAACTGAGACATGATGGTGAGGTTGAAATAGGGCCCATACAGCCCCACCTTTAACCATCCAAGACAGGAGACGGCCAGCGGTTGCCTCAAGCAGGGACCAGAGCCGTCTTGCCAACGATAAGGATAGAGCATGCAAGAGCCTCTGAATTCCTCATACCCCGTCCTGCCGCTGCGCGATATTGTGGTGTTCCCGCATATGATCGTGCCGCTGTTCGTGGGCCGAGACAAATCGGTCCGCGCGCTGGAAGAGGTGATGCAGGATGATAAGCAAATTCTGTTGTCCAGCCAGATCGACCCCGGTGTCGATGATCCGGAAGTGGACGGCATCTATCAGGCCGGTGTTTTGGCCAATGTGCTGCAGCTGCTGAAACTGCCCGATGGCACCGTGAAGGTGCTGGTCGAAGGGCAGGCGCGCGTGCAGATTACGGAATTCCTTGAAAACGATCAGTTTTTCGAGGCCCGTGCCGAGTATCTGACCGAGATTCCTGGCGATGTGACCACCACGCAGGCGCTGCTGCGCACTGTGGCGGATGAATTTGAGCGCTATGCAAAAGTGCGCAAGAATATCCCTGAAGAGGCCCTGACCGCAGTCGGTGAAACCACCGAGCCTGCCAAGCTTGCCGACCTTGTGTCGGGTCATCTGGGCATTGAGGTTGAACAAAAGCAAGAACTGCTGGAGACGCTCTCGGTCAGTGAGCGGCTTGAGAAGGTCTATGGTCTGATGCAGGGCGAAATGTCGGTGCTTCAGGTCGAGAAAAAGATCAAGACCCGCGTCAAATCCCAGATGGAGAAGACGCAGCGCGAGTATTATCTGAATGAGCAGATGAAGGCCATTCAGAAGGAGCTTGGCGATGGCGAGGACGGCTCGAACGAAGTTGCCGAGCTGGAAGAGAAAATCGCCGAGACCAAGCTGTCGAAAGAAGCGCGCGAAAAGGCCGAAGGCGAGCTGAAGAAGCTGCGCAACATGAGCCCGATGTCGGCTGAGGCCACCGTCGTGCGCAACTACCTGGACTGGATCCTGTCGCTGCCGTGGGGCACCAAATCCCGCGTCAAAAAGGATCTGGGCCGCGCGCAGGACATTCTGGATGCTGATCACTACGGGCTTGAGAAGGTCAAGGAACGGATCGTTGAGTATCTGGCGGTTCAGCAGCGTTCGAAAAAGCTGAAAGGCCCGATCCTGTGCCTTGTTGGCCCTCCGGGAGTGGGTAAAACCTCGCTGGGTAAATCGGTCGCCAAAGCCACGGGGCGCGAGTTCATTCGTATCTCGCTGGGCGGCGTGCGCGACGAATCCGAGATTCGGGGTCACCGTCGGACATATATTGGCTCGATGCCCGGCAAGATCATCCAAGCGCTGAAAAAGGCCAAAACCACGAACCCGCTGATCTTGCTCGATGAAATCGACAAGATGGGGCAGGACTTCCGTGGCGACCCGGCCTCGGCAATGCTTGAGGTTTTGGACCCGGAACAGAACAACACGTTCATGGATCACTACCTTGAGGTGGAATATGACCTGTCCAACGTGATGTTCCTGACCACGTCGAACAGCTACAACATGCCTGGGCCTCTGCTGGACCGGATGGAGATCATCCCACTGGCCGGTTACACCGAAGAGGAAAAATCCGAGATCGCCAAGCAGCACCTGATTGGCAAGCAGGTCAAAAACCATGGTCTCAAGGCCAAAGAGTTTGAACTGACCGATGAGGCGCTGCAATCGATCATCCGCACCTACACCCGCGAGGCGGGTGTGCGGAACCTTGAACGCGAGATCGCCAAAGTGGCGCGAAAGTCGCTGACCAAGATCATCAAGAAAGAAGCAGATACCGTGACGGTGACGCCAGACAATCTGGATGATTTCCTAGGTGTGCCGAAGTTCCGCTATGGTCTGGCCGAACAGGACGATCAGATTGGTGTCGTGACCGGTCTGGCTTGGACCTCGGTAGGGGGCGACCTGCTGCATATCGAGGCGTTGAAACTGCCCGGCAAGGGGCGGATGAAAACCACCGGTAAGCTGGGCGATGTGATGAAGGAATCCATCGACGCGGCGTCGTCTTACGTGCGGTCGATCTCGCCGAAGATCGGGGTGAGGCCACCGCAATTCGATAAGCTGGACATCCACGTCCACGTACCGGATGGGGCAACGCCCAAGGATGGCCCATCGGCGGGTCTGGCGATGGTCACGTCGATTGTCTCGGTCCTGACCGGTATTCCGGTGCGCAAGGACATCGCAATGACGGGCGAGGTCTCGCTGCGCGGGAACGCGATGCCGATCGGTGGTTTGAAGGAAAAACTGCTGGCAGCGCTGCGTGGTGGCATCAAAACGGTTCTGATCCCGGAAGAGAATGAAAAGGATCTGGCCGACATCCCAGACAATGTGAAGGACGGGCTGGAGATCATCCCGGTCAAACATGTCTCGGAGGTGCTGAAACAGGCGCTGGTGCGTGATCCTGAACCCATTGATTGGGACGAGGCCGCTGAGGAAGCAGCCGCTGCCGCTGCCAAAGCTGCGGAAAGTGCGGGTCCTTCAGCGACTGCGCACTGAGCTTTCAAGCAGAATTCAAAGAGGCGGGCCATTAGGTCCGCCTTTTTCGTTTTTTTGGAAGCGGTTTAGCGAGCAAATCCGCTGCGGGGTTTAAACAAGTCTTCAAAGGTAAGATGGTGGGTGATAAGAGATTTGAACTCCTGACATCTTCGATGTGAACGAAGCGCTCTACCACTGAGCTAATCACCCATAGCGCGTGCTGTTATCGTGTCCTGATGGCCCGCGCAAGCCCGCGCGGCCCGGAAAACGCTGTGTGACACACGAAAATGGGGCCTTTGATTTTGGCGGCCTGGAAAAATCAGGCTTCTGTCAAAAAACTTCAAAACGCCGCTTGACGATGTCGGGGCAGGGCCATAATACACCCCAACGTTCCATCGGGAACGGGCAGTGGGCGGTTGTAGCTCAGTTGGTTAGAGTACCGGCCTGTCACGCCGGGGGTCGCGGGTTCGAGCCCCGTCAACCGCGCCATCACTGCCAGCCTTTGATCCGGGCAAACGGATCGGACATAGACCCAAAATGCGCGGTTGTAGCTCAGTTGGTTAGAGTACCGGCCTGTCACGCCGGGGGTCGCGGGTTCGAGCCCCGTCAACCGCGCCATTTTCCTTCGATCATGTCATGTCATCAAAACGCAGGCCGCGCCCTGCGCGTTTGCATTGCATCCTGTCAGGATGTGTCGGCAATAATCCAAAAGTTCCACCTTTGTTCTAACTTTTCTGTTGGAGACTCAGCGCCGCTCGCCTATTTCTAGGACACTTATGTGGTTGGGGGCCTGAATGGCTGAGCTGAAGAACATCGAAGTGCGCGGTGCGCGCGAACATAACCTCAAGGGGATCGACGTCGATATCCCTCGGGATCAGCTGGTGGTGATCACCGGCCTGTCCGGTTCGGGCAAGTCCTCACTGGCCTTTGATACGATCTATGCCGAGGGTCAGCGCCGGTATGTCGAAAGCCTGTCCGCCTATGCGCGTCAGTTCCTGGATATGATGGAAAAGCCGGATGTGGACCACATCAGTGGTCTTTCGCCAGCAATCTCGATTGAGCAGAAGACCACGTCGAAAAACCCACGTTCGACCGTGGGGACCGTGACCGAGATTTACGACTATCTACGTCTGCTGTTCGCACGGGCAGGGACGCCCTATAGCCCTGCAACCGGCCTGCCAATCGAGGCTCAGCAGGTGCAGGATATGGTCGACCGGATCATGACGATGGAGGAGGGGACGCGGGGGTACCTGCTGGCCCCCATCGTGCGGGATCGGAAAGGCGAATATAAGAAAGAGTTTCTTGAACTGCGCAAGCAGGGGTTCCAGCGTGTGAAGGTCGACGGTGACTTTTACGAGCTGGACGAACCACCCACGTTGGACAAGAAATTCCGTCACGATATCGACGTGGTGGTCGACCGTCTGGTGGTCCGCAAAGGGATGGAGACCCGGCTGGCTGACAGTCTGCGCACTGCTTTGGACCTGGCGGATGGCATTGCCGTTCTGGAAACGGCACCGCGTGAAGGTGACCCAGAGCGTATCACGTTCAGCGAGAATTTTGCCTGCCCGGTTAGTGGCTTCACTATCCCCGAGATCGAACCCCGGTTGTTTTCCTTCAACGCGCCGTTTGGCGCTTGCCCGGATTGTGACGGCTTGGGGGTGGAGCTGTTTTTTGACGAACGGCTGGTTGTGCCGGACCAGACATTGAAACTGTATGATGGGGCCTTGGCCCCGTGGCGCAAGGGTAAGTCTCCGTACTTTCTGCAAACTATCGAGGCCATCGCACGGCATTATGAGTTCGACAAGAACACCCCCTGGAAAGATTTACCTAAGAAGGTGCAACAGGTGTTCCTGCGAGGATCGGGGGATGAGGAGATTCAGTTCCGCTATGATGAAGGCGGGCGGGTTTATCAGGTCACCCGTAGTTTTGAGGGCGTGATCCCGAATATGAAGCGCCGCTATCGCGAGACCGACAGTGCATGGATTCGCGAAGAGTTCGAGCGGTATCAGAACAATCGTCCCTGTGGCACCTGTGAAGGCTATCGCCTGCGCCCCGAAGCGCTGGCCGTGAAGATCGCCGGTCTGCACGTGGGGCAGGTTGTTGAGATGTCAATCCGAGAGGCGCTGGCCTGGGTTGAGGATTCACCAAACCATCTTTCCGCCCAAAAGAATGAGATCGCGCGGGCTATTTTGAAGGAAATCCGCGAACGGCTGGGGTTCTTGAATAACGTCGGTTTGGAATACCTTACGCTGTCACGTTCAAGTGGCACTTTGTCCGGTGGTGAAAGCCAGCGTATCCGGTTGGCCAGCCAGATCGGCTCGGGCCTGACCGGCGTTTTGTATGTGCTGGATGAACCCTCTATCGGGTTGCACCAGCGCGATAATGATCGGTTGCTGGGGACGCTCAAGAACCTGCGGGATCAGGGCAATACCGTGATTGTGGTCGAGCATGACGAAGAAGCCATCCGCGAGGCGGATTACGTCTTCGACATCGGCCCCGGTGCCGGTGTGCACGGCGGGCAGGTTGTCAGCAAAGGTACTCCGGGCGAAATTGCGGCAGATGCGGCCTCGGTCACCGGGCAATATCTGGCCGGAACGCGCGAGATTGCGGTCCCGACTGAGCGGCGCAAAGGCAACGGCAAGAAACTGACCGTTGTGAAAGCGACGGGCAATAACCTCAAGAATGTGACCGCAGATTTTCCACTGGGCAAGTTTGTCTGTGTCACGGGCGTGTCCGGCGGGGGGAAGTCGACGCTGACGATTGAGACATTGTTCAAAACCGCCTCGATGCGGTTGAACGGCGCGCGGCAAACTCCGGCGCCGTGCGAGACGATCAAAGGGTTGGAGCATCTGGACAAGGTTATCGACATTGACCAGCGACCGATTGGGCGTACGCCGCGGTCCAATCCAGCGACCTACACCGGGGCGTTCACCCCGATCCGTGACTGGTTCGCCGGACTGCCTGAGGCGAAGGCCCGCGGGTACAAGCCAGGGCGGTTCAGCTTCAACGTCAAAGGGGGGCGGTGTGAGGCCTGCCAGGGCGACGGCGTCATCAAGATCGAGATGCACTTTCTGCCTGATGTCTATGTCACCTGCGAAACCTGCAAAGGCGCACGGTACAACCGCGAGACGCTGGAGATAAAGTTCAAAGGCAAATCCATCGCTGATGTGCTGGATATGACCGTCGAGGATGCGCAGGAGTTCTTCAAGGCGGTGCCATCGATCCGGGACAAGATGGACGCTCTGGCGCGCGTGGGGCTGGGTTACATCAAGGTTGGTCAGCAAGCCACGACCTTGTCGGGGGGCGAGGCACAGCGGGTGAAGCTGTCAAAAGAACTCAGCAAACGCTCGACCGGGCGGACGCTGTATATTCTGGATGAACCGACGACAGGTCTACATTTCGAGGATGTGCGTAAGCTACTGGAAGTGCTGCATGAATTGGTTGATCAAGGGAACACCGTTGTCGTGATCGAACACAATCTGGACGTTGTGAAAACCGCAGACCACATCATTGATATCGGCCCTGAAGGCGGCGATGGGGGTGGTGAGATCGTGGCGACCGGTACGCCGGAAGACGTGGCCGAGGTGAAACGCAGCCATACAGGGCGGTATCTGAAGCCTATGCTGTCTGGGACACGTGTGGCGGCCGAATAGGGCGCGCGTTTCTTTGAGAGGGAAGGCAGCGAGGCTCTGCCTCGCGCTCCGGGATATTTTTGGCCAGATGAAGAATGGATCGCAGCAGTTAGCTGCGACCTCGTTTTTCAAATCGCGGTAGCATGGCTGAGAAATCCTGGCCAAGGCCGTTTTCTGCTTCGACAAATTGCTCGTAAAGGGCGGTGGCGGCCTGGCCCATTGGGGTATCCGCATCGGCGCTGTCGGCGGCTTGCTGACTGAGGCGCAGGTCTTTCAACATCAGCTCGGCAGCAAAGCCGGGTTGGTAGTTGTTATCGGCAGGACTGGTCGGGCCGACGCCGGGGGCTGGGCAATAGGCATTCATGGTCCAGCTGTAGCCGGATGAGGTGCTGACCACGTCGAACATCTTTTGACGGTCCAGTCCCAATTTGTCGGCCAAGGCAAAGGCTTCGCAGGTGGCGATCATGGTAACGCCAAGGATCATGTTGTTGCAAATCTTGGCTGCCTGTCCGGCCCCGGCCTCGCCGCAATGCACCGCCTTTTGACCCATTATGTCGAATAGAGGGGCGGCTTTGGCAAAGGCGTCATTGGTTCCGCCTGCCATGAAAGTAAGCGTACCGGCTGAGGCGCCGCCGATCCCGCCTGAAACGGGCGCATCGACCGATAGCAAGCCAGCGCTACCGGCTTGATCAGCCACAGCGCGCGCGCTGTCGACATCAACGGTGGAGCAATCGATCAGAGCAGCGCCAGATAGCATATGGGGGATGATTTGATCGGCAACAGCCCGCAGGATGGTGCCGTTTGGTAGCATCGTTATGACAGCATCGGCTCCAGACACGGCATCGGCGGCGGTTTCTGCCTTTGCCACACCATCGACACTGACCCCGGCGGTATCGAACCCGCGCACCTGATAGCCTGCTTTGGCCAGATTGGCCGCCATGGGCGCGCCCATGTTGCCCAGCCCGATGAACCCGATTTGCATGTCTTATTCCTCCTCGAAAGTCAGGGCGTCCTTGCCCAAGGGCTGCAACATCTTTGAAACCGCGACCGCAGGCACGATCATATCCGCGTATTGCCAGCGGGGGTTGCGATCCTTGTCGATGATCTGCGCCCGAATGCCTTCCAGAAGATCACCGTGCTGCATGGCGCGGAAGGTGAAGCGGTATTCCATTTCCAGCGCCCGATGCATGGTCAGCGCAGCCCCGCGCAGGCGGTGCAGCATCTCGACCGTGCAGGCGGTTGACAGCGGCGCGTTGCGCTCGAGCTTGGCAAGCGCTTTCGCCGCGAACTCTGATCCGTTTCCACGCAGGTTGGTGAGGATATCGCCAAGTGTTTCACCGCCAAAGCTGTCATCGATTTCGGATTGCAGATCGGCAAGGTCGCCGTTGGGCGGCGTTACCGCGTGTTCTGCGATCAAATCGGTATTGCCGGAGGCTTCCAGCATTTCGATCAGGTCTGCCCACTGATCCTGTGGGATGAAGTGATCGGCGAAGCCTGCAAGGATCGCATCGGCAGGCCCCATGCGATGGCCTGTGGTGCCCAGGAACTCTCCCAACCGGCCAGGGGCGAGAGCCAGCATCAGGGTGCCGCCAACGTCAGGAACCAGCCCGATAGAACATTCCGGCATTGCGATCTGGGAACTTTCGCCAACAATCCGGTGGCTGCCATGGCAGCCAATGCCGACGCCGCCGCCCATGGTGAACCCTTGCAGGAAGCTGACGACAGGCTTGGGATATTCAAAGATCAATGCGTTCAGACGGTATTCATCGCGCCAAAACGTCTGGCCATAGGTGAAATCGCCCTGTGTTCCTGTCTTGTAAAGTTCTGCAATGTCACCCCCGGCGCAAAAGGCTTTGTCACCCTGGGCATCGAAAATGATCAGATCAACCGCGTCATCCTCACGCCAGTTGCGCAGAGCAGTATCAATGGCCATGCACATGTCATAGGTCATGGCGTTCAGCGCCTTGGGACGGGTCAGGGTGATACGCCCAGCGCGCCCGGTTGTGCGGATGTCGATATCGGACATGGACCCTTTAGCCTTGTGCAATCATCTGACGCGCAACGATCACGCGCATGATCTCATTCGTGCCTTCCAATATCTGGTGCACCCGCAGATCGCGCACAAGCTTTTCGATGCCGTAGTCAGCCAGGTAGCCGTAGCCGCCATGAAGTTGCAGACATTGATCCACGACCTTCGACCCGGTCTCGGTCACGAATTTCTTGGCCATGGCGCAGAATTTAGTTGCATCGGGCGCGCCCTGATCCAGTTTCCAGGCGGCTTGGCGCAGAAAGGTGCGTGCGGCCTGCAGTTCAATCTCCATATCCGCAAGGCGGAATTGCAGGGCCTGAAACTGATCGATGGATTTTCCAAAGGCCTTGCGTTCTGACATGTATTGCAAGGTCATGTCCAACCCGGCCTGTGCCGCGCCCAGGGAACATGAGGCGATGTTCAGACGACCACCGTCCAAGCCCATCATGGCATATTTAAACCCGTCGCCTTCGATCCCGACCAGATTGCCCGACGGGATTTTGCAGTCGTCGAACTGAACCTGCGCGGTGGGCTGGCTTTTCCAACCCATCTTCTGTTCCAGCGCGCCAAAGCTTAGGCCCGGTGTGCCATCCTCGACATAGACGGTTGAGATACCCTTGGGGCCGTCCTGACCGGTACGCACCATGCAGACATAGGCGTCCGAATACCCTCCACCGGAGATGAAGGCCTTGGAACCGTTCACCGTGTAGCCCTCATTCGTGCGTTCTGCGCGGGTCTTCAGTGCAGCTGCGTCCGAGCCGGAGCCCGGTTCGGTCAGGCAGTAGCTGAGGACTGTGTTCAGGCTCAGGACCTCGGGCATGATGCGGGACTTCAAATCGTCGCCGGCAAAGCTGTCCAGCATCTTGGCGCACATATTGTGGATCGAGAGGAACGCAGCAACCGAGGGGCAGGCCATAGACAAAGCCTCGAACACCAGCGTGGCGTCCAATCGGGTCAGGCCCGAGCCTCCGCTATCCTCGGACACATAGAGCGCACCAAACCCTAGCTCGCCGATCTGGGGCCACAGCTCTTTTGGGATGGTGCCGTCACTTTCCCATTGCCGTGCGAATGGGGCGATGTTTTCCTGCCCAAACCCATAGGCCATATCGAAAATCGCGGTCTGTTCCTCGGTCAGCCCGAAATCCATTGCTACCCTCCCGTCGGCATTGAATTGAACGGTTGTTTATTTCTCAATCGTTACAGAAATTTTTCAAGGTCGGCAATTGCAGGCGGCGCGCGTTTTTCAGTGCTGGTACGGGGTCACAGATCCGCGTGGAATTCCTCGATCAGATGCCGCACAACCGCTTGGCCCGGGTCGTCTCCCTTGGCGACAGCCTCAGCATGAATGCGGCGCTGGCGGGTGGCCGAGGTTCCGGTTTCGGCGATCTGGCGCAAGCGGGCAAGTTCGGTCATAGTGCCCAAGGCCTCGGCATCCTCAGCCAGCATGCCCATCAGTTCGCCGATGAGTTCGGCCATGGGTTTGACCGAACGATCTCCAAAATCAATCAAGCCTTCGCCGACTCCGTAGCGTTGTGCGCGCCAACGGTTTTCGCCGATCAGAAAGCGATCATATTGGCGCCAGCGCAGGTTTCGCGCTTTTAAGCGGCACAACATCCGGGTTAGGGCCTGGACTAAAGCGGCTAAAGATAAGGTGTGTTCCAGACGCGGTTGAACATCCATAATTCGCGTCTCAAGTGTGGGAAAGCGATGTGAAGGGCGCAGATCCCACCAGATTTTGGAGGTGTCCTCGATTACGCCGAGCTCTACCAGAACTCCGGTTGTCCGCTCATATTCCGACCAGCCGCTGAAATCCGGCGGCAGGCCGGTGCGGGGCAGGTTGTCAAAGACGGTCAGCCGGTACGAGGACAAACCGGTATCTTCGCCATTCCAGAATGGCGACGAGGTTGAAAGCGCCAGAAGATGTGGCAGGAAATAACACAGCTGAGGCATTAGATCGGCCCGCAATGCCTGATCCTCGACCCCGACATGCACGTGCATCCCGCAGATCAGCATGCGCCGCGCCACGCCGCCCAGTGCGTGCTGAAGGGCATCATAGCGCTCTTTCCGCGTGTGATGCTGGTCTTTCCAATTGGCGAAAGGATGACAGGAAACGGCGATTGGGCTGAGATTGTAATGCGCCGCGTGTTTCGAAACACAGCTGCGCAAGCGCTTGAGATCCTCACGCGCGCTTTTGATCGTGCTATGAGGTCGGGTTCCTACTTCGATCTGGCATTGCAGGAATTCTGGGCTAACCTGACCTTCGAAATCGGTCTGGCAGGCCTCCATCAGGGCGGCGGGTGCCTCGGTCAGTTGCAGGCTGTCGCGGTCGACCAGCAGATACTCTTCTTCGATGCCCAGCGTGAAATCCTGCTGCATGGGCGGACCTCTCTTTATCGTGTTGATCCAGTGAATACGGAAATTGGCCTTTTGCCAAGGGTTTGGCGTTCTGCCGCTTGCAGAGGTCGGTCCTGCACAGGTAAGGAGCGGTAACTGCCCCCTCAGATCGGAGCCCGCCGCGTGAAACCCAGAAAATTCCCCCGGATCAACGCCGCGTTGGACCGTTTTGGCGTCAAGCTGATCGATAAGCTCACCGAGCGGGAGGAGCGTGCGCGGCTCGAAACCTTTGAGCAGGCAGGAGGGCTGACGCGCCCGGCCTATGCCCTGTCACCGGGGATGGCGGGGTTTGATATCGAGCCGCTGAAACAAGAGTTCGCGCAGCATCATGACGCTCTGGCCGCGCTGAAAGACCCCGCGCGCAACAAAACCGGCTATCGCATTGGCAATGGCTATTACGACAGTCCGGATGCGGATGCGCTGTATCTGATGATCCGTCGGTTCCAGCCAAATCGGGTGATCGAGATCGGGTGCGGGAACTCAACCCGTGTGACGCGGCAAGCGATCATCGATGGCGGTTTGGACACAACGATAACGGCCATTGATCCGTATCCTCGTGCCGATATCGCTCATGTGGTTGATGCGTTCGAACAAAAACGGCTGGAGGATGTGGACCCGGCGCTGTTCGACCAGCTTGAGGCAGGCGATGTCCTATTTATCGACTCCAGCCATGTCGTGCGGATGTCCAACGACGTGGCGCACCTGTTCTGCCGGATCATTCCTGCGCTGAAACCCGGTGTTGTGATCCATGTGCACGATGTTTTTTTGCCCTATGAGTATCCCAAGCGCTTCTTCTATGATTGTCCGGGCTGGGGCGAGCAGTACATGCTGCACGCAATGCTGCAATCAGGCGCGTTTTCAATGCTTTGGCCGGGGTATTACCTGCAACAGGATCGTCCCGATGCGGTCGAGGCACTGCCGTTTCTGGCCGATGGTAGGGCGCAGAGCATTTGGGTTCAGATCAAGGAACGGTGATCGCAAAGTGATCCGGCTTGGAACAAGGCCCGTACCCCTTTCCATAACAAGCTGGAGAGGAGAAGACAGCCATGTTTCGTCGTACGTTTATGGGCGCTGCCGCCGCAATCGCACTTGCCATGCCGCTAAAGGCCCAAGCTGCTGACATTGTCGACACCGCCGTTTCGGCCGGATCGTTCAGCACTTTGGTTGCAGCCGTTCAGGCCGCCGGACTGGTCGATACGCTGAAGGGGGATGGCCCGTTCACTGTATTCGCACCAACCGATGAAGCATTTGCTGCGCTGCCCGAAGGCACCGTTGAAAGCCTTCTGTTGCCCGAAAACAAGGATCAACTGGTCGCGATTCTGACCTATCACGTGGTTCCGGCCAAAGTCATGTCGGGCGATATCGCAGGCAAGCGCGCGAAGGTTCTGACCGTGCAGGGCGACCGCCTGAGCGTGAATGCCAGAAACGGCGTCAAGGTCAACGGCGCCGAGGTGATCCAGGCAGATATTGAGGCCAGCAACGGTGTGATCCACGTGATCGACGAAGTGATGCTGCCGGAGTAATCGCCACCACTCACGAAAAAGCCCCGGTCCTGATGGCCGGGGCTTTGCTGATTCTTGGGTATCGCGTTTCAGACCAGACGCACCTGCGTGCCGACCTGCACCAGCGGATACAGTTCTTCAACATGCTGGTTGTAAAGACCAATGCAGCCGGACGAGCTCTGACGTCCGATCTTGCGCGTGTCATGCGTGCCGTGCACCAGATAGGCGGGCCAGCCCAGATACATCGCGCGGGTGCCCAGTGGATTGCCGGGATCACCGCCATCCATTCGTACAGGCAGCGAAGGATCGCGTTCCCGCATTGATGCGGTCGGGGTCCAGCTGGGGTTTTCGGCTTTGCGCACCACTTTAGTATAACCGCGCTTTGTCAGTTCTTCGCTCATCGGAACGGAGCTTGGGTACAGCTTATAGGTCCCGTCAGGCCCCCAGTAATGCACAGCGCGGCTGGTGATATCCGCCAGTAAGCATCCAGAGCCCAATTCGTCAAAGTGATCCTGCCAATTCTGCTGTGAGAATGAGGATACATTGCGGCGCACCGGGGGTTGCGTGCTGATCGGGTCTTCCGCCTGCGGAAAAGCATCCAGGCTTTGGGCGCGCAGCAAAGCGGGCGTCGCCAGGACGGACGCTGCGCCCAACAGGGCAGAGCGGCGGGTCATACGGGAATTGGACAATTCGGCCTCCGAATATTCAAACTGCTCGATCAACAAATCGCGTATAAGATATTTCCGCAGGGCTTTGAATTCCAGCCCAAGCGGCCTGAATTTATCGTGAGGGCACAGGGCTATCTCAAAACCTCGGCAAGTCTTTGCACAAAAAAAACCGGCCCTGATGAGGCCGGTTTCTTGTTTTCGGGATAAACTTTAAAGGCTTAGTCCATGGCCTTGAAGTTAAACTCGCCACCTTCCTTGATTCCCGACGGCCAGCGCGCGGTCACGGTTTTGGTGCGGGTATAGAACTTGAAGCTGTCCGGGCCGTGCTGGTTCAGGTCACCAAACATGGATTTCTTCCAGCCGCCGAAGGTGTGATAGGCCAGTGGAACAGGGATCGGCACGTTGATGCCAACCATCCCGATATTGATCCGGCTGGCAAAATCACGGGCGGTGTCACCATCACGGGTGAAGATCGCTGTCCCATTGCCGTATTCGTGATCCATGGCCAGGCCAATCGCCTCTTCGTAGGAACCGGCGCGGACGGTCGACAGAACCGGGCCAAAGATCTCTTGTTTGTAGATGTCCATGTCGGGCCTCACGTGGTCAAACAGGTGCGGGCCGACAAAGAAGCCATCTTCATAGCCCTGCAGGCTGAAATCACGATTGTCGACAACCAGCTTCGCGCCTTGCTCAACGCCCGAGTTGATCAGGCCGAGGATACGCTCTTTTGCCGCACCGGTTACAACTGGGCCCATATCGACGTCGTCACCCGCAGTGTAAGGGCCAACTTTCAGCTTTTCGACACGCGGGATCAGCTTTTCGATCAGGCGATCCGCGGTTTCTTCGCCAACGGGGACGGCGACTGAAATTGCCATGCAGCGCTCGCCTGCCGCACCAAAACCAGCGCCGACCAGCGCGTCTGCCGCCTGATCCAGGTCAGCGTCTGGCATGACGATCATATGGTTCTTGGCGCCGCCAAAACACTGCGCACGTTTGCCGTTGGCGGTTGCGCGGCTGTAAATGTACTGCGCGATCGGGGT
Organism: Ruegeria sp. I1; assembly: GCF_056532675.1. NCBI lineage: Bacteria > Pseudomonadati > Pseudomonadota > Alphaproteobacteria > Rhodobacterales > Roseobacteraceae > Ruegeria > Ruegeria sp. I1. The sequence goes on from NZ_JBQFNM010000005.1 coordinate 39,976, forward strand.
CGAGCCCACAAAGCTGACGCCTTGAATGATTTCGCTGTCGAGGATGGTATCGACGGCTTCCTTGTCGCCATTGACCACCTGGAATACACCTGCGGGCAAGCCAGCCTCGATGAACAGTTCGGCCAGCATCAGAGGGACAGAAGGGTCACGCTCGGACGGTTTAAGAACCACGGCATTGCCACAGGCCAAGGCGGGACCTACGTGCCACAGAGGCATCATTGCCGGGAAGTTGAACGGCATGATTGAGCCGACAACGCCCAGAGGTTGACGCATCGAATACATGTCAATGCCGGGGCCTGCGCTGTCGGTAAACTCACCCTTCAGCATCTGAGGCGCGCCAATGCAGTATTCAATCACTTCCAGACCACGCTGCAGATCGCCCTTTGCATCCGGAATGGTCTTGCCGTGCTCGCGGCTGAGCGCTTCGGCCAGCTTGTCCATGTCTCGGTTCATCAGGCCGACCATAGCCATCATGACACGTGCGCGTTTCTGCGGGTTGGTCGCGCCCCATGCTGGTTGCGCTGCGGCGGCGGCCTCAATCGCCGCCGTGGTTTCGGCCGCACTGGCCATCGGGCATTTGTATTGAACTTCGCCCGTTGCAGGATTGAAGACATCGTCAAACCGGCCCGAAGTACCGGCAACATACGCGCCATTCAGGAAATGGGTCAGGTCTTGCATCGAAAACTCCTCTGAATCTGTTGCGCGCAGAATAGGCTTGCAGAAATGACCTGAACAGGGGCAATAATTCAAAAGCGCTTTGCAAAAATGCAAAAAGGTAGATCATGAACCCAAATTGGGATGATATGAGGATTTTTCTGGCCGTTGCACGCGAGGAAAGCCTGTCATCAGCTGGCCGTATTCTGAAAATTGATCCCGCAACGGTTGGGCGCCGCATCGCGCGGCTTGAGGCCAGTCTGGATGCACCATTGTTTACCAAATCCCAGCAAGGCTACATGTTAACGACTGCAGGGGAACGTTTGCTGGATCATGCACAACAGGCCGAAGAGGCGATGCGCGCCGCCACCGGGGCCGTGGTCGGATCCTCCAAATCGCTCAGCGGACAAATTCGGATCGGTGCACCGGATGGATCAGCCAATTATCTGTTGCCTCAGGTCTGTGCACAAATCAGCGATGCGAATCCTGACCTGGATATTCAAATCCTTGCATTGCCCAGGATTATCAACCTTTCCCGGCGCGAGGCGGATATGGCTGTCACGGTCAGCGCGCCGACAGCTGGGAAATTGCTGGTTCAGAAAATCTGTGACTATCAGCTGCACATGGTGGCCGCGCAGGACTATTTGGATCGTCACAACGCGATCCAATCGGTTGCTGACCTGCAGGGCCATCGCCTGATCGGGTACATACCGGACATGATCTTTGACCGGGAACTGGACTATCTCAATGACATAGGTATCGACCGCGTTGCGCTGGCGTCGAACTCGGTCTCTGTTCAGTTGCGGCAGGTGTCACTGGGAACCGGTGTGTGCGTCGCACATGATTTCACGTTGCCGTTCCACCCGAACTTGCGGCAAATCCTAAAGGATCAGGTGAGTTTGACGCGCAGTTTCCACCTGGTTCGGCATCAGGGCGATCAGCGGAATGAGCGTTTGAATCGGTTCGCCGAGGCCCTGACCCAGGGCATTCGAGAAGAGGTCGCCCGGCTAGAAGCTGCCACAGCAGCTTGACAGGTTGCCCTGATCGCGCAACGCTTTGGAACAGATTATTATTCCGGAGGTGTTCTATATGCTCGTTCAGGCCATTCTGAAGTCTAAAGCCACGGAAGGTGTCGTTACCGTCAAACCCTCGGCCACGGTTTCTGACGCGTCGAAAATTCTGGCAGAAAAACGGATCGGTACCGTCGTCGTTTCGGAAGATGGTGGTCAGACGGCGGCGGGTATCCTGTCTGAAAGAGATATCGTCCGGGAACTGGCTGCCAGCGGCAGCGGATGTCTGAACGAACCCGTCAGTTCGTACATGACCAAGGAACTTGTGACGACGACGCGACAGGCAACGGTGCAGGACATCATGTCCCGTATGACCGAAGGCCGCTTTCGCCATATGCCGGTGGTCGAGGATGGCAAGCTGATCGGGATTGTCACGCTGGGCGATGTGGTCAAGGCACAGCTTGCAGAACTGGCCATGGAGAAAGATGCATTGCAAGGGATGATCATGGGCCACTAACGGGAGAGGGGTGCTTCAAGCCCTTGCACCTGCGGCAAAGTTATGTTTGCTAGCGCAGAAATTTTATTGCGCGGGAGAGCCTGATGCGGGTTGGATTATATCCAGGAACTTTTGATCCGATAACCTTGGGTCATATTGATATCATCCGTCGGGCCGCTGCGCTGGTGGACAAATTGGTGATCGGTGTCGCGATCAACCGTGACAAAGGACCGTTGTTCACCTTGGAAGAACGTGTGGCCATGATCGAGGCGGAATGCGCCCAGTTGACCCAGCAGACCGGGACCGAGATTGTTGCGCATCCGTTTGAGAATCTGCTGATCGATTGTGCTCGCGATGTCGATGCACAGATCATCGTGCGAGGGCTGCGGGCCGTTGCGGATTTTGAATATGAATTCCAGATGGTTGGTATGAACCGGGCGCTGGATGATACGATTGAAACCGTCTTCCTGATGGCCGAAGCGCGGCACCAAGCGATTGCCTCAAAACTGGTGAAGGAAATCGCGCGGTTGAACGGGGACGTGTCGAAATTCGTCACGCCCCGCGTGAATGACGCTCTGAAAGACCGTTTAGGATAGCGCGCCCATTGCGGCGGCGGTGTCCAGCATACGGTTTGAAAAGCCCCATTCATTGTCATACCAGGCCAGCACGCGGACCAAAGTGCCGTCCGTGACTTTGGTTTCATCCAGCGACACGGTCGAGCTGTGGGCATCGTGGTTGAAATCGATCGAGACCAGCGGGCGAGATTCCGCAGCCAGGACGCCGGGGATCTTTGCTGCTGCCTCGACGAACAGGGCATTCACTTCTTCTTCGGTGGTTGGACGTGACACTTCGGCCACCAAATCAACGACCGAGACATTCGGCGTGGGGACCCGGATCGCCTGACCGGTCAGTTTGCCTGCAAGCTGCGGTAGCACCAGACCGACAGCCGAAGCCGCACCGGTGGTGGTCGGGATCATCGATAGGGCAGCAGCGCGTGACAGGTAAGGGTCTTTACCCGCGTTATCATGAACGGGTTGACTGGCCGTGTAGGCGTGTACAGTGGTCATATTGCCATGCACAATGCCCAGCCCCGCATCCAGTGCCGCAGCGACCGGAGACAGGCAGTTGGTGGTGCAGGATGCGTTCGAGACGATCGTGTCTGCTGCCGTCAACTCGTGATCATTCACGCCGAAGACGACGGTTTTGACACCCCCATCACCGCGTGCGGGGGCCGAAATCAGTACTTTCTTCGATCCGTTCTTCAGGTGACGTTCTGCCGCCTCACGGGTACGGAAGACGCCGGTGCATTCCAGAACCACATCTACGTCAGACCATTCCAGTGCTTCGGGATCGCGCTCGCTGGTCAGGCGGATCGGACCTGCTCCAACATCCAGGCCTGCTTCGGTTAGCGTGACTTTGTTTGGATAGCGGCCATGCACACTGTCAAACTCAAACATATGCGCGTTCATTTCCGGTTTTCCCAGATCGTTGATTGCTACGATCTGCACATCTGTGCGGCCTGTTTCGATCAAGGCCCGCAGAACACCGCGCCCGATCCGTCCAAAGCCGTTGATTGCCAGTTTGAGTGTCATGTCACGCTCCGTTCGTCAGCTGGCCCCGATATGAGGCTTGGTTAGCGCTAACAATGGCAGATTGGCACGAATGTCAAGCAAAACCTAGATCAACGCCAGAAGGCGAGCCAGTCCAGAAACGCGTAAAGCTTTTTGCTTAGAAACACCAAATGTTCCGGGCCGAACAGTGCATAGTCCAGAATCACCACGCCAAGGATCAGAAGCCCAAGCCATATAGCGAGTTGATTTGTCATTCTTTCCCCGAACGAAAAAGGCCCGCCCAGATAACCTGAGCAGGCCCGAAGGTACAAGCGATGTGCAAAGGGTCAGTTAAGACGACCCATTGCAACCGCCACATCGGCCATGCGCACGGAAAAGCCCCATTCGTTGTCATACCAGGCCAGCACACGCACCATGCGGTTGTCGACCACACGAGTTTGATCCGGTGCAAAAATTGAGCTTTCTTCGGTATGGTTGAAATCGGTCGAAACCAGCGGAGCGGGCTCAAAGCCCAGAACGCGTTGCATCGGGCCTTTGGCGGCTTCTTCGACGATGGCGTTGACCTCTTCGACAGTGACATCGCGCGAGGCGCGGAAGCTCAGATCTACCGCCGAAACATTCGGGGTAGGCACGCGGATCGCCGAGCCATCAAGACGGCCCCTCAGATTGGGGAGAACTTCCCCCAAAGCTGCAGCGGCACCGGTCGAGGTCGGGATCATCGACATGGCGGCTGCACGCGCGCGGTACAGGTCGCTGTGGCGGCGGTCCAGCGTTGGCTGGTCGCCTGTATAAGCGTGGATCGTGGTCATGATGCCATGTTCGATGCCAACACCTTCGTCCAGCACCTTGGCAAGCGGAGCAAGGCAGTTGGTGGTGCAAGAGCCGTTCGAGACCATGTTGTCATTGGCGGTCAGAGTGTTGTGGTTCACGCCGAACACGATGGTCTTGTTGACGTTCTTGCCGGGCGCAGACAACAGAACCTTTTGTGCGCCACGTTCAAGATGCGTTTTTGCTTTGGTGCCATCGTTGAACTTGCCGGTGCATTCCAGAACGACATCGCAGCCTTCCCAGTCCAGCTCGTTCATGTCGTAGGTCGAGAACATGTGCATCGGGCCACGGCCAAGATCCATGGTGTTTCCGTCAATCGAGACGTCGCGGGGAAAACGGCCGTGGATACTGTCATATTTCAGCAGATGCGCCGAGGTTTCCAGCGGGCCGGTGGCGTTGACTTTGATCACCTCGATATCATTGCGCCCAGAGGCGGCGATATGCGACAGGGTACAGCGACCGATACGGCCAAAACCATTAATCCCGACCTTGATGGTCATAACATGTCTCCAGAATGCGCTTGCGTTGTTGGCCATATAGCGGTGAAACCTGAGTCTCAAAAGGGCAAAAATGGCATATTTTGAAGGTGTTAGCGCAAACCTGACCCGATTGCGCTAACGCTTGCGCTAGCTGTTGGATCAGGTAGGGTCCGAAACGCGACAGGTGACAGGAAAGGAAGCGCGATGAGCGGTCTGTTGGCCCTTTTGGACGATGTTGCGGGGATCGCCAAAGTTGCGGCTGCTTCGGTTGACGATGTTGTCGCCGCTGCGGGCAAGGCTGGGGCCAAGACGGCGGGTGTGATCATCGACGATGCGGCAGTAACCCCGAAATACGTTCAGGGTTTTGCGCCCGCGCGCGAATTGCCGATCATCTGGCGCATTGCTCGGGGGTCCTTTTTTAACAAACTGATATTGTTGCTGCCCGTTGCATTGTTGTTGGCCAATTTTGCACCATGGCTGATCACGCCGTTGCTGATGATCGGCGGCTCATACTTATGTTTCGAAGGGGCCGAAAAGATATTCCACGTGCTGTTTCCCCATGGCAGCCACGTCATCGACGAGGATATGAAAAACCGCGACCCAGGCCATTTGGAAGAACAGAAGGTCAAAGGCGCGATCAAGACGGATTTCATCCTGTCCGCCGAGATCATGACCATTGCATTGGCAGCGATTGAGGCCCCGAACCTGTGGATGCAGGCGGCAACCCTGGCCGTTGTTGGGATCGGGGTGACCGTGGCCGTCTATGGTTCGGTCGCGCTGATCGTGAAAATGGATGACGTGGGGCTGTTCCTGGCTGGCAACGCGCCCACGCCGATTGGGCGTGGTATCGGGCGCGGATTGGTCAAGGCCATGCCTGTAGTGATGAAGCTGTTGTCGATCATCGGCACCGCCGCCATGCTATGGGTTGGTGGGTCGATTGTGATTCACGGGCTTGAAGTGTTGGGCTATGGCTGGCTGGGTCACCACATTCATGATTGGGCCTATGCGCTGGGACATATGGCATCCGAGCAATGGGTCGGAGCAGTCGAGTGGATTTCCAAAGCAACAATGGATGGTATTTTCGGTCTGGTCTATGGGCTGGCGCTGATCCCGGTGGCAACCAGGATCGTTGCACCGTTGATGGGGATGGTTTCAGGATCTAGCAAACAGCACTGAAAATCCTGTTTGTGACGTTGGGTCGTTGTGGCCGCACGCCGAACGGCAGGTAGGCTGTGACCTGAAACACAAGAACTGGAACTCAAATGTCGTCTCATACGCTAACCGAGGTTCTTGAAAGCCGAACGCCGCAGGGCGATGACCTAAGCTATCCCGTGTCATCCAACTGGATGCAGGGCCGGACTACTTTCGGAGGATTCTCTTCTGCGCTGATGCTGGATGCGGTTCGCGCGCAGCATAAGGATTTGCCGCCCTTGCGCTCGGCTTTGGTGAATTTCACCGCACCGATTGGGACTTCGCCAATCATCAGCACTGAGGTGTTGCGGCAGGGGCGGAATGTGACCATCATCAATGCCCGCGCTCAGATCGACGGGAAAGTCGCAGCCATGGCGACGTTCTCCTTTGGTCATCCTCAGGATAGCCATGTCGCGTTTGACCGCCCGGCTAAACCTGCGGAAGAACCTGAAGACACGGGGCCTTATTTCCCGCCAGATTTGCCCAGACCTCCTATCCCGTTCCTTCAAAACTTCGATGTCCGGCTGGTTGAAGGCGCATTGCCGTTCTCGGGTGCTGAGAAAGGATATCTGCGTCTTTGGGCGCGACACAATGATCCGCGCATGTGGGATCGGATGGAAGGGTTAATTTCGGTTGCCGATCTGCCGCCACCTGCAATCTATCCAACGCTAAAGAAACCGGGTCCAAACTCGTCAATGAATTGGATTTTCAATGTGTTGGACGAGGATATTCAAACGCGTGACGGGTGGTTCTTGCTGGAGCATCAACTGACCGCCGGGCGCGATGGCTACAGCTCACAGGTCATGCGGGTCTGGAACACCGAGGGTGATCTGCTGGTCGACGGAATGCAGTCTGTGATTATCTTCGTCTAACAAAAAAGCCCCGGTGCGGACCGGGGCTTTTGACGTTTTCAGGCAGGGATCAGCCCAGCAGGTCTTTGACCTTCGCAACTGTCGCCTCGGCCGTGATGCCGAAATGCTTGTACAACTCACCCGCAGGGGCCGATGCGCCAAAGCTGGACATGCCAATGAAGCCCGCCTTGGCTTCGCGGCCACGTTCGCCCAGCAGCCAGCGATCCCAACCACCGGCACGTACGGCGGCTTCGATACCGACGCGGACGGCACCGGCAGGCAATACGCGCTTGCGGTAGGCTTCATCTTGCTCAGCGAACAGTTCCATGCAGGGCATGGAGACGACGCGTGTGCCGATACCTTCGGCCTCAAGCATCGCTTTGGCTTCCATCGCTAGCGAAACCTCGGACCCGGTGGCGATCAGAATGGCCTGACGTTTGTCTTCGGCTTCGGCCAGAACGTAAGCGCCTTGGGCGGTCAGGTTCTTGGCTTTGTGATCCTTGCGCACGGTCGGCACGCCCTGACGGGTCAGCGACAGGACAGAAGGGCTGTCCTTGAAGGTCAGCGCCAGTTCCCAGGCTTCAGCGGTCTCAACGGTGTCGGCGGGGCGGAACACATAGGTGTTCGGCGTCGCGCGGCTGATCGCCAGATGCTCGACCGGCTGGTGGGTCGGGCCGTCTTCACCCAGACCGATCGAGTCATGGGTCATCACGAAGACTGACGGGATTTTCATCAGCGCGGCCAGACGCATGGATGGGCGCGCATAGTCGGTGAAGGCCATGAAGGTCCCGCCATAGGGGCGGATGCCGCCATGCAGCGCCATGCCGTTCATCGCAGCGGCCATACCGTGTTCGCGGATACCGTAATGGATGTAACGACCCTTGCGGTTTTCGGGAAGGAATACACCCATGTCAGCCGATTTGGTGTTGTTCGAGCCGGTCAGGTCGGCCGAGCCGCCAACGGTCTCGGTCATGATCGGGTTCACAACGTTCAGAACCTTTTCAGACGAGGCACGAGTGGCCAGTTTCGGTTGGCCTTCCGACATTTGTTTCTTGAACGAACGGATGGCCCCGGCCAGCTTTTTGGGCGCTTCAAACGCATAGGCGCGGTTGAATTCGGCCTGCTTGCGTTCGGAAAGCTGCGCGAAACGCTCTTCCCAAGCGGTACGCTCGGTGGCCCCACGAGCACCAATGGCTTCCCATGCAGATTTCACATTGGCCGGGATTTCGAACGCATCATGCGGCCAGTCATAGGCTGCCTTTGCCGCCTTTAGCTGATCCTGATCCGTCAGTGCACCGTGACCTTTTGAGGTATCCTGCGCCGCGTGACCCAGTGCGATATGGCTTTCGCACGCGATCATCGTCGGCTTTTTCGACGTTTTTGCCTTGGTGATGGCCGCGTCAATCGCCTCGGGGTCGTGCCCGTCAATCTCAATCACCTGCCAGCCCGAAGCGGCAAAGCGTTTCACCTGATCGGTGCGGTCGGCGATATCGACGGTGCCATCGATGGTGATGTTGTTGTTGTCCCAGAAGACGATCAGCTTGCCCAGTTCGTGGCGACCGGCCAGAGTGATCGCCTCTTGGCTGACGCCTTCCATCAGGCAGCCGTCGCCTGCGATGACATAGGTATAGTGATCGACGACCTTCTTGCCGTAGTGGGCGCGCTGGATTTCCTCGGCAATGGCAAAACCCACAGCGTTCGAAATGCCCTGACCCAGCGGGCCGGTGGTGGTTTCGACACCGTTGATCAGAAAGTTTTCCGGGTGGCCCGCAGTTTTGGCACCCAACTGGCGGAAATTCTTGATCTCATCCAATGTCACATCCGCGTGGCCGGTGAGATAGAGCAGCGAATAGACCAGCATTGAGCCGTGACCGGCGGACAGGATGAACCGGTCGCGGTCGGGCCAGCCGGGGTTTGCGGCGTCGAATTTCAGGTGCTTTTCGAACAGCACGGTCGCAACATCGGCCATGCCCATTGGCATACCGGAATGGCCGGAATTTGCGGCGGCGACGGCATCAAGGGTCAGGGTGCGGATGGCCGCAGCTTTGTCCCAGTGTTCGGGGTTGGCATTGCGCAGCGCAGTCAGGTCCACGGGCGTTGTTCCTTCGGATTACAAGCAGATTGCGCGCTCAATAACATCCACCCCTCAAAGTGCAAGCAGAACTGGGTTTTGCACAAGGTTTATGCTTCAACAGCGCGGTCCAAGTTGTTGAAACCAAACAGTGGGTATTTTCCGTCGCATTCCGTTAGACTAGGCGCAGGCGGGGGGTGAAGTTGATTCGGATCACCCTGTAACAGAACGAACCTTGATAAAGAGGTGACAGGGGCATGAGCCAGATCGAGGAATTACAGCATCGCATCATCGCCGCGATGGAGCGTATCGGCGCAGGTGTCGACGCCATGCAGCACGCGGCCCCCGGCAGCGAACCGGCCGATGATAGCCTGAAAACCGCGCTTGATGAGGAGCGCGTTGCCAATGCCCAGTTGCAGGAGCGGCTGAAGTCCCTGAAAGAACGTCATGATCAGGAAATGGACGGTCTGCGCGCTGAGTTGGATCAGGCGCAGGCTTCGTCTGGTGACAACGCAGAGGTTGAGGGGCTGCGCGAACAGCTAGCGGAAGCATCGACCAAGCTTGCAAGCGTTGAGGCAGCCCGGTTGGAACTGGCCGAGGCCAAAGAGGCGCTGGAGAATTCGGAAGAACTTGATGCATTGAAGACTGAGAATGCGCAGCTTCGATCCGAAATGGATATGCTTGCCGACACAGCGCCGGTTCAAGCAGAATTGGATGAGTTGCGTGGGCTCGTAGAGCAATCCAAGCAGATTGAGGCGGAAAACAGCCGGTTGCGGTCGGAACTTGCCGATACCGAACGGCTGGAAGACCTGAGCGCCGAGCTTGATATGCTGCGTGCCGAACGGGCCAGCCATGGGGCGGCGATGTCGCGCCTGGACAGCGATTTGCAGCGGATGCGCAAGGCGAACGCGACGCTTCAAAGTGCGATTGATGAGCTTCGAGCGGCGGCAGAGCAGGGGCAGCCCGTTGCCGAACTGCTTGATCAGGTCACCGCCGCCGAATTGGAGGCTACTCGCGCGAAACAGGCCTCGGATGCATCCGAGGCGCATGCCATTCTGGCCCGACTTGAGCCCCTGCTCAGCAAAGCGGAATTGGCAGAAGGTGAGGTAGAATAATGCCCGAAGTGATCATTCATATCGGCGGACGTGGTTTCGAAGTGTCTTGCCAGGACGGGGAAGAGGCGTTTCTGCACACTGCCGCCAAGATGCTGGATGACGAAGCGCAGGTTCTGTCAGATCAGATTGGCCGGATGCCCGAGGCGCGGATGCTGTTGATGGCGGGCTTGATGCTGGCCGACAAAACCGCCGCGACGGATGACAAGGTCAAAGTTTTGGAACGCAAATTGACCGAGGTTGAGGCCGAGTTGAACACGCTGCGCGCGGCACCTGCGCCAGAACCGGAACGGGTTGAGGTGGCCGTGGTGCCCCCGTCGGTCACTGACACATTGGCTGAACTGGCCGCACGGGCCGAGGCTTTGGCCTCGGTGATCGAGGAGAAGAAAACCCAATGACCTTCATGCGTTCTTTGGCCTGTTCTGCCATTCTAACACTGTCTGCGTCACTTGCATCGGCAGAGATCGACATTCTGACCGTGAGTTTCACCTGTGAGAATGGCGTACCGCTGCCGGTGACCTATTTTAACGCGGCGGACGGGTCGGGCGCAGCGGCGACGATTTTGGACAACACCCTTGTCTCGATGCGTCAGGTAGAAAGCGGTTCGGGCATTCGGTATGAATCCGTGGACACCAACGGAACCTATATTCTGCGCTCAAAAGGGTGGGATGCCAGCGTAAGCTACGCGGCGGCCTCAGGTGCCGCCGACGAGCAGGTCATCTATCAGAATTGCTCCAGCCGCTAAGGCCAGGTCAGGCGTTCGCTTCGCGGATTTTGTCTGCAGCGTCTTTGTTGTAGCCAACACCGTTTTCGTCAAACAGCGTGTCCAGCTCACCGGACAGGGTCATCTCGGTGATGATATCGCAGCCACCGACAAATTCGCCTTTGACATAAAGCTGCGGCACGGTCGGCCAGTCAGAGTAATCTTTGATGCCCTGGCGTACCGTCTCATCGGCCAGAACGTTCACATCGGCATAGTCCACACCCATGTAGTTCAGCACACCTGCCACACGGGATGAGAAACCGCACTGAGGCATCTCTTTGGTGCCTTTCATATACAGCACAACGTCATTGGCTTTGACGGTTTCGTCGATCTGGGTTTTCACATCGGTCATTTCGCGTTTCCTTTGCTCTTCGGCATCATCGCTTTGGCGTAGTCTTGTGGGTCTTTGGGTACGCGGTACTGAGTGGAGTGTCCGCCTCCTGACCCGCCTGAGTCATAATTTGCATGAATGGTGCGATATCCGATTCCCGGAAGGGAACCTCGCTTCGATTTGGGCTCATTCTTGGAACGGCTCCATGCCAAAAGCGCTGTTATCGAGATAACGACAAAACCGCCCAATATGATGCCCAACCCAAGGTCCATCTCTGCCTTTAAACTACCAAGATTCTAGTCGCGTCCATTGATACGCTCCAATCGTTCATTTTCAGCCTGTATTTTGTTCACGAGGTCGATATCTGTCGCCTCCATACCAAGGGGGGGCTTGCCATCCTGTTTGGGAACGCGCCAGCGTACAATAGCAGCGAGCAGGTCCCAGAACGTCGTCTTCACTCAGGCACCTTGGTGGTCAAAGCCAGTGCGTGCAGCTCCCCATCCGGGCCGTCCATCTTGCCTTTCAATGCCGCGTAAACGGCCCGTTGCTGTTGCACCCGGTTTTTGCCCCGAAAACTTTCATCCACGACCATGGCGGACATATGCACGCCATCGCTGCCGCCAACCTGAATTTCCGCATTCGGAAAGCTCTCGCGCAGCAGGGTTTCAATTTCGTGGGCGCTCATCGGCATGTAGGTTACTCCTGAAAGTCTTTCCCAAGATGTAGAGCGATGGGCGGGGGCGTGCAAGATGGCACGGATCGCCCAAGACGCTAAATCCTGCGCCACGAAAGCGCAGGAGTGCATTAGGCTGGTTCGCGTTGCTCGCGTGTGATCAGGCGACGGCCGCCTCAAAGCTGCTGCGGAATGTGTCCTGCAAATCGACCAATGGTGCATCAGAGCTGCCGATCTTCACAGTGTCTCCCGTGAAGCGGCCAACCGAGACCAGCGGAACACCGGCCTGCCCGGCGGCGATCATCAGCGCCTCTGCCTGATCAAAGTTGCAGGCCACCAGATAGCGGGCCTGATCTTCGCCGAACAGGAATTCGGTGGGGGCCTCATCAAGATGAACGCCAACGCCAGCGGCCTCGGCCAGTTCGAAGGCTGCCAGTGCAAGGCCACCATCACCCAGATCGGTGCAGGCTTTGATCATATCGCGGTTGGCGCGAATGAAATCGCCGTTGCGCTTTTCTGCATCCAGATCGACATGAGGCGCGTCGCCATCTTCGCGGTTGAACACTTCAGCCAGCAAGGCGGATTGGCCCAGATGGCCTAGGGTTTCGCCAATCACCAGTGCCACATGGCCCTCACGAACCTCGTTGCCGATGATTTCATCGCTGTGGCTGAGCAGGCCAACCGCACCAATGGTCGGGGTGGGCAGGATCGCCTGTCCATCGGTCTCATTGTACAGCGAGACATTGCCCGACACGATCGGCATATCCAGCGCGCCAACGGCTGCACCGATGCCCTGAATGGCACCGACGAACTGGCCCATGATCTCGGGCTTTTCGGGGTTGCCGAAATTTAGGTTGTCGGTGGTGGCCAGCGGTTTGGCCCCGACAGCGGTCAGGTTGCGATAGGCTTCGGCCACCGCTTGCTTGCCGCCCTCTATCGGGTTGGCGCGGACATAGCGTGGCGTCACGTCGCTAGTGAAGGCCAGTACCTTGTCGGTGCCGTGGACACGCACCATGCCCGCGCCCAGCCCGGGTGTGCGGGCGCTGTCGGCCATGACCATGGTGTCATATTGCTCATAAACCCATTGCTTGCTTGCGTAATTGGGCGAGGCGAGCAGGGCGCGCAGCCCGTCGATGGGGTCGATCTGAGGGACTTCGGCCAGGTCTTCGGCCTCGGGTGTCGCAACCCACGGACGGTCATATTCCGGCGCGGTTGAGGAGAGTTTCGACAGAACCAGATCGGCTTTGACCTCACCGTTATGCATGATCAGAAATCGGTCTTCGGCAATGGTTTCGCCAACGATGGCGAAATCCAGATCCCATTTTTCAAAAACGGCGCGGGCTTCGGCCTCAAGCTCGGGCTTGAGGACCATCAGCATGCGTTCCTGAGATTCCGACAGCATCATCTCGTACGCCGTCATGTTCTCTTCGCGCTGGGGGACGTTTTCCAGATCCAGACGCACGCCCAGACCGCCCTTGTCGCCCATTTCCACGGCAGAACAGGTCAGACCCGCCGCGCCCATATCCTGGATCGAGATCACGGCACCGGTTTGCATCAGCTCCAGCGTCGCCTCCATCAGGCGCTTTTCGGTGAAAGGGTCGCCGACCTGAACGGTGGGGCGTTTTTCTTCGATGGTGTCGTCGAATTCGGCCGAGGCCATGGTCGCGCCGCCAACGCCATCGCGACCGGTTTTCGCGCCCAGATAGACGACGGGCATGCGGACGCCTGAGGCGGCCGAGTAGAAAATCTTGTCGCTGTCGGCCAGACCGGCGGCAAATGCGTTCACAAGGCAATTGCCGTTATAGGCCGGGTGGAAGCGAACCTCGCCACCCACGCAGGGCACGCCGAAGCAGTTGCCGTAGCCGCCAATGCCTTCGACTACGCCGTTGACCAGCTGGCGGGTCTTGTGATGGCCGGGCTCGCCAAAGGACAGAGCGTTCATCGAGGCAATCGGGCGCGCGCCCATGGTAAAGACGTCGCGCAGAATGCCGCCAACGCCGGTCGCCGCGCCCTGATAGGGTTCGATATATGACGGGTGGTTATGGCTCTCCATTTTGAAGACCACCGCCTGACCATCACCAATATCAACCACACCAGCATTTTCGCCCGGTCCGCAAATGACCTGAGGGCCCTCGGTAGGAAGGGTGCGCAGCCATTTCTTGGACGATTTGTAGGAGCAATGCTCGTTCCACATGGCAGAAAAGATGCCCAGCTCGGTGAAGGTTGGCTCACGCCCGATGATCTCTAGGATCATGTCGTATTCCTCGGGCTTAAGCCCGTGTGCGGCAATCAAATCCGGTGTGATGGCTGGCTCTTGCATCCTGTATCCGTCCCCGAGATGGCAATGTCTGGCGCCTTTTAGGGGAAGCAGCCGCCGGGGGGAAGAGGAAAGGCGGCTCTGTCAATTGAGACAGGATTTTGAGTGTGTATGCGATGTCTGAAGAAAACAGGGGCCGCCTCATGGCGACCCCGAGTTTGATCTTTGGATCACAGAATGATCTGCAGCTTATTTGGGCTGATCTTTCTGTTGCTGGGCCTGCTGAGCAACAGCTCCTGCCGCTGCGCCAATAGCAGCCTTTTGCTCGCCAGACAGGTCATCATTGTCATCCAGCCCGGGGATCGCAACGCGTACCTCGCGGCGGGCAAAGTCGATACCGTTTTCCTTGAACGACGCCTTGACCCGGTTGAAGATTTCCTTGCGCAGTGTGAACTGCTTGCCCGGTTTGGCCATGAATTTGCCGCGGATGATCATTCCCACATCGTCAAAATCGAACACACCTTGCGACTTGAATGGTTGTAGGAAACCATCCTTGTGGGTCTCGTCTTCCATCATCTCGGCACCGATCTTTTTGAAGATCTTCTTGACCTTGTTGGGGTCCGTATCGAACGGCACGGTGAATTTCAGCTTCATGATGACCCAGTCGCGGCTGTAATTGGTCAGTTTCTGAATCTCACCATAAGGAATGGTGTGCACTGGCCCACGGTGGTGGCGCAACTGCATCGAGCGGATCGAGATTTTCTCGACCGTACCCGTGGTGCCACCAACATCGACATACTCACCCACACGAAAAGCGTCGTCGATCAGGAAGAAAATCCCACCGACGATGTCGGAAACCAACTTCTGCGCGCCGAAACCGATGGCGAGGCCCAGGATACCAGCACCGGCCAGAAGCGGTGTGATATCCAGCCCAAGGGCCCCGAGGGCCAGAAGGGCGAAGATGACTGCAATTGCAACCTGAGCCGTCACGCGCAGCAGCGGCAGAACGGTCGCCAAACGAGAGCCGCCAGCGCCACCACCTTCGCCAGCCTCTTCATCAGGGCTCTGCTCGGATGCTGTCATCTCTTTCGCCAAGCGGCGGTTGATCCATAGCGATACACCTTCGTTCAGAATGTAGCCTATTGAGATGATAAGGAAGAATTGGATGAGGCCGCTGCCCGATTCTCCTCGACCGCCAGCGATTTCCTGAAGATCTAGATCCCAGGCATCTGCAATCATTAAGATCACGAAAATCCCGGCAAGCACGCGGCCTATACGGATGTAGCTTCGTTTTGTGGACTTGTAGGCTTGTAAGGCGATAGGACCGTCACCCAGCATCGGCGGCTGCAGATGCCGCACCAGGCCACGGATCAGCGTATCCAATGCTGGTGCGATCAGCAGCCAGAACATAGTCGTGAAATGGGCGCCATTTAACAGCAGCGTGAAGATTTTTGGGCTGTTCTTCGTCACCAGGAACTCAACCAGCAACCAGATACCGGCTGAGACGGCGATGACGAAGTATGGGTAGAAACGGGCCACTTCTTCATCGAACCGGGTGCGATCCGGGTCAGAGCCACGCATCATGTCTGAAAGACCATCACGGGCGCGCCAGGCAATAACACCGATATAGATATGAATGCCAGTGTTCAGCCAGAACCCAAGGCGTGCTTCGCCAGGCAACACACCGTTTAGCGCGTTGAATTCCAGGATGAACAGCATAAAGCCGATCAATAAGAACAGCCCGATCAAGTTGCGATGCAGGAATTTGGCCCAATGATCGTCGACATTGACCAACCGCAACGCGCTTTGTTTGGGCGCCAAAATGAACCGCGAAATCGCAGCTCCCAGTCTTGGAAACCAGATCAAATAGAATACGAACGGAGCGGCCTGTGCTATTTGTTGTTCATTCAACAACTGCCGACCGACGAATATGAGCGTATAGTAGAATACGAGCAACCCGAGGAATTCAAAGCAGAACCGTTTGAACAAAAAGACAACAGCGCCGCGTAAATTGGTCGAGGAGTCTCCGTCAACAACCCGGATGTAGCGTCGCGTCCAAAGGCCGACCAGTTTTTCGGCAGCATAGCCGATAGCGAGTGCAAGAAAAGTGAAGCCAAACAGTGTCAACAGACCGCTTGCGCCGAAACTATTACCAAAGTTAGTGAATGCCTCGGCCTGTTTGGTGAATAGGAGTGGCACTTTTCGGATCACCTGCGCCCAGGAAGCGGTCATTAAGCTGGCAGAGTCTGCCAGACTCTGGATCAACCCCTTCTGAGCCTGAGCTGTTTCCGCTTGTTGAGCTGCGACGGCATCTAGCCGCTCAAGTAAGATCGCTCGCACTTGGTCATCTGACATACGCGCAACAAGATCATCCACTTGTTCCGGTGTTAGGTCTTCCGGAATTGTTACGCTGGTCGACGTATCGCTCGTTGAAGTCCCGGTTACTTGCGCGTGAAGCGGGAGGCTGAGCAACACGATTGAGGCCAGCGCCAAAATAAGGCGAAGTGGATGGAGCATGAATTTTCCCTCGATCTCAAAAACTGGATCATTTTTGTGTGATCATAAGGTGCATCAATCTGTTTTCCCAGACTTATTCGCGCGTTGAGGGGGGCAACTGCCGTTAAACCAAAAAAAAGGCCGAGCACTAAGCTCGGCCGTAGTCCAACAGGGAGGTATGAAGATGATGAGCGTTTCAGCATCACCGCCTTCGAGAGTTCATTTAGGTGGCAGTTTGTGAACGTTCAAGGAATAACAGTGTGTAGATTGGTCATGTCCGATATGCTGTCAGCGCATAACTAAAGTTTACCCATTCTTTTCATTTGCTTACGCTGTTCAATGATCTCATCTTGAACGAAATCACGGAAGGCTGCGACACGTTTGGAATGCCGCAATTCTTCCGGATACGCCAAATAGACAGGGACATCGGCAGTTTCGATATCGGACAGAACCGGCAGCAAATGCGGGAAGTCCTGGGTCACGTAGTCAGGTAGAACACCAATTCCCAGATTATGCAAAACGCCCTGAAGCACACCAAAGTAGTTGTTCACCGTCAAAAGTGACCCCGGATTGTAGGTCATCAGATGCCGCACCATCGAGGCACTCGCACCGACCTGGGGGGCCGCAGGTGTTTGACAGATCAGCCGGTGATCCTTGATGTCCTCCAGTGCATTCAACATCCCGCCATGGGTTTCGATGTATTCCTGCGTTGCATACAGCATCATCTGAACCGTCATAAGGCGTTTGCGTACCAGATCAGCTTGGCTGGGCTCTTTCATGCGAATGGCCACGTCGGCCTCACGCATGGGCAAGTCCAGCACACGTTCTTCCAACATCAGGTCGATGTTCAGATCGGGATATTCCTCATAAAGCTTGGGTAGGCGCGGGGCGAGCCACAATGTGCCAAAGCCAAACGTCGTGGTGACGCGCAAAACGCCAAACACTTCTTCTTCGCTGTCGCGGATACGGGCAGCTGCTGTATCAAGACGTTTGGACATGGCCGAGGTGGCGTCGAACAGCAACTCACCCTGTTCGGTCAGGATCAAGCCGCGGGCATGGCGGTGAAACAGGGTTGCGTCGAGTGATTCTTCCAAAGCGCGGATTTGGCGGCTCACGGCGGATTGAGACAAATTGAGCTTGTCGCCTGCATGGGTCAGGCTGCCCGCGTCCGCAACTGCGTGAAATATTCTAAGCTTGTCCCAATCCATCGCCGCAACTTTCGTTATCCTCGGGAAGACCTATATGAAATAGGTAACAAGTTCCACAAACAAACCACGAAATGCTTAGGTTTCAGTGGATAAACTCTATACAGGTCAGCAATTGTGACCTAATATGCGCGAAGATAAAGCACACTGATCTGACGAAGGGAGACGTCTGATGAGTCAGCCACAGATTTCGCTGAATGACCGGTTTGATCTTGAGAAATCACCTGTTCTTTTGAACGGGACGCAGGCGCTTGTGCGGCTGATGTTGATGCAGAAGGCACGCGACCAGCAAACGGGCTTAAATACAGCAGGTCTGGTGACCGGGTATCGTGGCTCGCCGCTCGGGTCGGTCGATCAGCAGATGATGCGCGCGCAAAAATACCTGACCCAGAGCGATGTGACTTTTCAATTCGGATTGAACGAGGATCTGGCCGCAACTGCGCTTTGGGGCAGTCAGCAGGCAGGTCTGCGTGGCGATGGCAAATACGATGGGGTTTTTGGCCTTTGGTACGGTAAGGGTCCGGGCGTTGATCGGTCCGGCGACGTGATGCGCCATGCGAATATGGCGGGCACAGCGCAGCATGGTGGCGTTCTGATGGCCATGGGTGATGACCACACGGGCGAAAGCTCGACCGTGTTGCACCAATCGGAATGGTCGCTGGTCGATATGTATATGCCGGTGGTCAGCCCGGCGGGCGTTCAGGAAATTCTGGACTACGGCATCTATGGCTTTGCGCTTAGCCGTTTTGCGGGTGTCTGGGTCGGGTTGAAGACCATGAAAGACACGATTGAGGTCACCTCGGTTGTGGATGGCAGGCCGGATCGGATGCAATTGGTCATGCCTGATTTTGACATGCCCGAGGGTGGGTTGAACATCAGGCTGGGCGATACACCGCATCTGCAAGAGGCACGGGTCATTGATTACAAACGCTTTGCGGCTGAAATGTTCTGCAGGGCCAACAAGCTGGACAAACGGGTCTGGGGTAAACCCGGTGCCAAGGTCGGATTCGTCGCGGCAGGCAAAAACTGGCTGGACCTGACCCATGCGCTGTCGCTGTTGAATATCGATGAAGCAGAAGCGGAGCGTCTGGGCATTACGACCTACAAGGTCGGTCAAACCTTCCCACTGGATATGACCAGTTTCCATGAATGGGCAGAGGGGCTGGACCTGATTGTGATCGTTGAAGAAAAACGAAAACTGATCGAGGTTCAGGTCAAAGAGGCCATCTTTGACGATCGTCGCGGTCGCCGGGTCTATGGCTGGTACAAAGGCGGTGCGGGCGCGCTGCATCGGGAAGAATTGTTCCCGACCCGAGACGCGCTTGATCCGATCATGATTGCCGAGAAGCTGGGCGAGATTCTGATCGAAGAAGGCCGCGACACAGACGGGGTGCGCGCCGGTCTGTCAAAACTGTCCGAGGCGCGCCGAGCCGACAATGCACAGGAAATCGCAACGCGTTTGCCGTACTTCTGTTCGGGCTGTCCGCATAACAGCTCGACCAAAGTACCCGAAGGAAGTCGCGCCTATGCGGGCATCGGTTGCCACTACATGGTGCAGTGGATGGATCGAGAGACGACCGGTTTCACCCAGATGGGGGGTGAGGGCGCGAACTGGATCGGTGAAGCACCGTTTTCGACCACCAAGCACGTGTTCCAGAACCTGGGCGATGGGACGTATAACCATTCGGGCGTTCAGGCGATCCGGGCGGCGCTGTCGGCGGGAACGAACATGACGTTCAAGATCCTGTACAACGACGCGGTCGCTATGACCGGTGGGCAGGGGAACGAAGGTGATCTGACCGCCGAGCGGATCGTGGCTGAGGTCAAGGCCATGGGCGTTCAGCATGTCGCACTAGTCTATGACGAAAAGGAAGACGTGAACCTGAACGCGTTGCCTGCGGGCGTGGAAAGCTTTAAACGCGCAGAGTTGATGAAGGTTCAAGACCGGTTCCGCGAGATCGAGGGTGTCTCGGTCATCGTCTATGTGCAGACCTGTGCTGCCGAGAAACGTCGCAGGCGGAAGCGCGGCGAATTCCCAGATCCGGACAAGCGCGTGTTCATCAACACCGATATCTGTGAGGGCTGTGGCGATTGCGGTGTGCAATCCAACTGCGTCTCGATCGTGCCGAAAGAGACCGAGTTGGGTCGCAAACGTGCGATTGACCAATCCAGCTGTAACAAGGACTTCTCGTGCTTGAACGGGTTCTGCCCGTCTTTCGTCACGCTGGAAGGTGCGAAAATCCGGAAAGAAGCCACAAAGCAGCTTGATCTACCCGATCTGCCAATGCCGAAGCTGCCCGAAATCAACGGGACCCATAACGTCGTTATCACTGGCGTCGGAGGCACCGGGGTTGTCACGCTGGGGGCTATCCTGGCGCAGGCCGCGCAGATCGACGGCAAGGGGGCCGGCATGATGGAGATGGCCGGTCTTGCTCAGAAAGGCGGCGCGGTCCACATCCATTGCCGTTTGGCCAACACACCCGAAGATATCAGCGCCATTCGTGTGGCCACGGGCGAGGCGCATGCGCTGATTGGTGGTGATTTGGTTGTTTCTGCTGGGGCCAAGACGCTGGGCCTGACGCGGACGGATCAAACCGGCGCCGTGGTGAACAACCACGAAACGGTGACAGGCGATTTCACCCGCGATACCGAGTTCCGCATCCCCAGCGATCAATTGGAACTGGCGTTGCAGGCACGTCTGAAGGATGGGGTGAGCCTGTTTGACGCGACCGATCTGGCCAAAACCGTCATGGGGGATTCGATCTACTCAAATATGATGGTATTCGGGGCCGCTTGGCAGCGGGGCATCTTGCCCGTCAGCCATTCGGCCATTATGGCTGCGATCGAACTGAACGGCACCGCGGTTGAACGCAACAAACGCGCTTTTGATTTTGGCCGATGGGCGGTTCTGTTTCCGGCAGAGGCACAGGCGGTGCTGGCACCGTCTGTTGCTGAGTTGCCAAAGACTCTGGATCAAATGATCGATTTCAGGGCCCAGCATCTGACCGATTACCAATCGGCCCGTCTGGGCAAACGCTACCGCAGGCTGGTCGATGACATTCAGGATGAATCGGTGCGTGAAGCCGTGGCGAAAGGCTATCATAAGCTGTTGTCCTACAAGGATGAATATGAAGTTGCACGGTTGTTGCTGAGCAGTCGCGACAAGGCCATGGCAGAGTTTGACGGCGATTTCAAAATGACCTTCCACCTGGCTCCTCCAATCCTGGGCGGGACGGATGGCAATGGCAGACCCCGAAAACGCGCCTTTGGCGAATGGATGATGGGGCCATTGAAATTGTTGGCCCGGATGAAAACGCTGCGCGGCACGCCGCTGGATATCTTTGGCTATACCGCTGAACGACGGATGGAGCGTGCGCTGATCAAGCAATATGAAAGTGACATGAAACAGGTTCTGCCTCTGCTATCGCAGGACACGCACGACGCCATTGCAGCCTTGGCGCGTTTACCGCTGGAAATCCGAGGTTTCGGCCCTGTTTTGCTGGAAAATGAGGCCAATGCTGCAAAAAGGCGCGAAGAATTGCTGGCAAGCATCCGCAGCGGAGGCCCCGAATTGCGCGCTGCGGCGGAATGAGGCGTCACAAATCTGTCACAAGAGCTAGGCAAAAGTGTCGCTTAATTTATAATGCAGGCGAAATACCGGAGATCTTAGATGCCCTCGCGCCGTCATGTCGTTCGTGACATTTCTTATGCCCATTCTGCCGAAACCAAGGGTGGCCGGATGGTCATAAAGCTTATGGAAAATACAACTGGTCGGATCCGCCTGATCAAACGTGCGGATGGGTACGAAAAAGACGTCGCCAGCGGGCGTGACTTCTGGGCCGTTATGGTTGAACGCTACGGTCTGACCTTGGATGTTGTTGGTGGGGCGTTGTCGAACATCCCCAAAGACGGTCCACTGATCCTGATTGCAAACCATCCCTATGGCATCCTAGACGGATTGATGATGGGGCACATGTTGTCCGAGATGCGTGGAGATTTTCGCATCCTAGCGCATCGGGTTTTCCGTAAGGCCGAAGAGCTGAACCGCATTATCCTGCCGATCTCATTCGATGAGACGAAAGAGGCGATGAAGCTGAACCTAGAAACCCGCAAAACTGCGCTGAACTATCTGAGCGATGGCGGGGCGATTGGCATTTTCCCGGGCGGGACGGTCAGCACGGCAGTCAACCCGTTTGCCTATCCGATGGATCCGGGCTGGCGCGGGTTCACCGCGCGGATGGTGGCTAAATCAAATGCCACCGTTGTGCCGGTGTTCTTTGACGGCCACACCTCGCGCCTGTTCCAGATCGCCAGCCATTTACACAACACGTTGCGCATGGGGCTTTTGATCAAAGAGTTCAAGAAACGCGTCGATACCCCGGTAAAAGTGGTGATTGGCGAGCCGATCGGGCGTGACGTTCTGGACCCGCTTGGCAAGGATACGCGCAAGATGATGGATTTCCTGCGCAAAGCCACGTATGAGCTGTCTCCGAAGCCGTTGAAGTCTTATGACTACGGCTATGAATTCGAGGAACGGCATCGCGCCTGAAGGGGCAAATGGCAGTAGGCATCTTTGATTCCGGTTTGGGCGGTCTGACCGTCTTGAACGCCGCGCAGAAACACCTGCCGGACGTTGATTTCCTGTATTATGCGGACAGTGCGCATGCGCCTTATGGCGTGCGCGATTCCGACGATATCTATGAGTTGACCCGTAAGGCGGTGCACGATCTGTGGGATCGCGGCTGCAATCTGGTGATTCTGGCCTGCAATACCGCAAGTGCGGCGGCGCTGCGGCGGATGCAGGAGGCCGGTGTGCCCGAGGGCAAGCGGGTTCTGGGCGTCTTTGTGCCCCTGATCGAGGCGTTGACAGAACGGCAATGGGGCGATAATTCTCCGCCGCGCGAGGTCGCTGTGAAACATGTGGCGCTGTTTGCGACGCCGGCCACAGTTTCAAGCCGGGCGTTTCAGCGTGAACTGGCGTTCCGGGCGATTGGCGTGGATGTCGAGGCTCAGGCCTGCGGTGGTGTCGTTGATGCCATTGAAGATGGCGACATGATCCTGGCCGAGGCACTGGTACGCAGCCACGTGGACGCGTTGAAACGGAAAATGCCAGAGCCTCAGGCCGCTATTCTGGGCTGTACACATTATCCGCTTATGGCCGAAACCTTTCAGGCGGCTTTGGGCCCGGATGTGCAAGTGTTCAGCCAGGGTGATCTGGTTGCCGAAAGCCTCGCGGACTATCTGCAGCGCCACCCCAATATGCTGGGCGAGGGCGGCGGCGGGTTCCTGACCACGGGTAAGCCCGGGTTTGTCAGCGACCGGGCCACGCAATTCCTCCGACGACAAATCACGTTCGAGGCGGCCTGACTTAGGTCAAGGCGCATCCTTTTCGAAATTCTGAATATAAAGACCGTCACATCGGCGGTCACATCTCGTGACACAAGTTAAGAAGAGGTCTGATATGACCCATAAAATCGCAATTCTGGGCGCCTCGGGCTATACTGGCGCTGAACTGGTGCGGCTGATTGCCGAGCACCCGAATATGGACATCGTTGCCCTGGCCGCCGAGCGCAAAGCCGGGCTGTCTATGGCGCAGGTTTTTCCACATCTGCGCCATATGGACCTGCCGGATCTATGCAAAATCTCGGAAATCGATTTTTCGCAGATCGATCTGTGTTTCTGCGCCTTGCCTCATAAGACCAGTCAGGAGGTGATCCGGGATCTGCCAAAAAACCTGAAGATCATCGACTTGTCTGCAGATTTTCGGCTGCAGGACCCAGATGAGTACGAGAAATGGTACGGTAACCCGCACAGTGCTTTGGAGCAGCAGGAAGAGGCTGTTTATGGTCTGACCGAGTTCTACCGGGACGACATCCGCACTGCGCGGCTGGTCGCTGGCACGGGGTGCAACGCGGCAACCGGGCAATATGTGCTGCGGCCGCTGATCAGCGCCGAAGTGATTGATCTGGACGATATCGTTCTGGACCTGAAATGCGCGGTGTCGGGGGCAGGGCGCTCGCTTAAGGAAAACCTGTTGCATGCTGAATTGAGCGAGGGTGCAAATGCCTATGCTATCGGAGGCACGCATCGGCATCTGGGGGAGTTCGATCAGGAGTTTTCCAGACTTGCTGGCCGGACCGTGCATATACAATTTACACCCCACCTGATCCCGGCCAACCGAGGTATTCTTGCGACCAGCTACCTAAAGGGCGATCCGCAAAGCGTCTATGAAACGCTTGTGAAGGCCTATGCGGACGAGCCCTTCATCGAAGTGCTGCCAATGGGCGAGGCCCCATCGACCCACCATGTGCGCGGTTCGAATTTCTGCCATATCGGCGTGGTGGCGGATCGGATCGAGCGGCGCGCGATCGTGGTTGCGGCACTGGATAACCTGACAAAAGGTAGCAGCGGTCAGGCCTTGCAGAACGCCAATCTGATGTTAGGTGAGGACGAAACCAAAGGCCTGATGATGGCCCCGCTTTTCCCGTGAGGACGGTATGAAATCGCTCAAGAAACGTCGTCGGATACAGGTTATTCTGGTCGCGGTGGTTGCTTTGGCGGCCTCAACGGCGTTAATTGGGTGGGCCTTGCAAGATGGGATCAATTTCTTCCGATCCCCCAGCGAAGTGATTGCCGAGCCGCCCGAGCCTACGGAAGTTTTCCGGATTGGCGGCCTGGTCGCGGAAGGCTCGATCCAGCGTGGGCAGGGCGAGACTGTTCGTTTTGTCGTGACCGATGGTGGCGAAAGCGTGCCGGTGGCCTTTACCGGTGTATTGCCCGATCTGTTTTCGGAAAACCAGGGCATGGTCGGGACCGGGCGTTACGTGAACGGTGTGTTTGAAGCGACTGAAATCCTGGCCAAACATGACGAGACCTATATGCCGAAAGAGGTGATGGACGCGCTGAAAGAACAAGGCGTTTATCAAGAGCCAAGCGAAGGCTAAACGCAGCGCTGCTGCGTGCCCCCGGCGGAGGTATTTTTGAACAGAAGAACAACGGGCGTTGCGCGCGAAGGGCGGGCAGCGCCCTGTGTTGTTTGAGGATATTAAGCTTACTGATGGACCGTTTCACCTGACAGAGCATTCGGGGGACGACATGCAGACGGTTCGGGATATAGCGACAGAGATTGTGGCGCGCGAAGGTGGATTTGTGGATGATCCAGATGATCCAGGTGGTGCGACGAATTACGGTGTGACTATTCACACCATGCGGCGGTTGGGACTTGATCTGACGGGTGACGGGCAGATTGACACACGCGACGTGAGGGCGCTGAGCAAGCCGCAAGCAATAGATATCTTTGTGCGGCATTACTTTGAAAAACCTCGGATTTCAGCGTTGCCCGTCGTGCTGCATGCGTCGGTTTTTGACATGTATGTCAATGCGGGCAGTCAGGCCGTGAAAATCCTGCAGCGTTTGCTGCGCGAGATGGGGTTTGACGTCTCAGTGGACGGCGTGATCGGGCCGCAGACCACTCGCGCCTGCGCGCAGGCGGCCCTGCCGGGGGAGGTAGCCTTGCGCGATGCATATGGGGTGGCGCGACGGAACTACTATTTTCGCTTGGCCGATCGCAGGCCTGCCTCGCGCAAATATGCGCGTGGCCGTGCGGGAGGCAAAGGGGGGTGGATCAAACGCGCCGAGGAGTTCCTTTCTTCGAAGTACCACCTGACCGACGCGCAGTTTGAGGAAAGGGTCGCAGCATGGGGCTGATATCGGGCATTCTGGGTTTTCTGTTTGGTGGCGGGCGCAATGTTGTGCGTGAAACGGCAGAGGTTTTTCGGGAAAACGCCGAAGAGGGTGCGCAGCGGGCAATGACGGTTCAAAGCCAGGCGATGGCGCAGTTCTGGGCCGAGTTTCAAGTGCCGCGCAAGGGTGCTTTTGACCGGTTTATGGATGGTTTGAACCGTTTGCCCCGCCCGGCACTGGCTTTGGGGACGTTGGGCTTGTTCGTGGCCGCGATGATCGATCCCTTGTGGTTTGCTGCTCGGATGCAGGGCATTGCACTGGTGCCGGAACCGCTTTGGTGGCTTTTGGGCGTGATCGTTTCGTTCTATTTCGGCGCGCGCCATCAGGCCAAGGCGCAGGAGCTGCAGCGTGAGATTTCGGATACGATGATGCGTGCACCCAAGGTGCTGGCCAATTTGCGCAGCCTGGCTCAGATGCGCAGTGACAGCCCTGGCATTGCTGATCCGGGCCCGGATGCGGGTTTGCAGATTGAGGTCGCACAAGCGGATGACAATCCGGCCTTGACCGAATGGAAACGGCTGAGGCACGCCTGAGCCGCGACACTATGTTCGGAAGAATTTGGCGAAAGTTATTGGCGCACCACGTAGCTGAGCGATATATCCTGAGGCATGATTACAGAGCTTGGTCACTTCGCCCTCATCCTCGCATTTATGATTGCCATCGTTCAAAGCGTGGTCCCTCTGATCGGGGCCGCGAAACGCTGGACCGGATGGATGGTCTTTGCCGAACCTGCGGCGATCTCCCAATTTTTGCTGACGGCGTTTTCCTTTGGGGCGCTGGTCTGGGCATTTACGACTTCGGACTTCTCGCTTCGGATCGTGGTGGAAAACAGTCATTCGGCGAAACCGATGATCTACAAGATCAGCGGAACCTGGGGCAACCACGAAGGATCGATGCTGTTGTGGGTTCTGATCGTGACCTTGTTCGGGGCCATGGCAGCGCTGTTTGGCGGCGGGCTGCCACCTACCTTGAAGGCGCGTGTTCTGGCAGTTCAATCGGCCGTCGCCGTAGCGTTTTTTGCGTTTATTCTGTTTACATCGAACCCATTTGATCGGCTGGCAATTGCGCCATTTGATGGGCGTGATCTAAACCCGCTGTTGCAGGACCCCGGCTTGGCGTTTCACCCGCCGTTTCTGTATCTGGGATATGTGGGCCTGAGCATGTCGTTCAGTTTTGCCGTTGCCGCACTGATCGAAGGTCGGGTTGATGCGGCCTGGGGTCGGTGGGTGCGGCCCTGGACACTGGCGGCCTGGGTGTTTCTGACGATTGGTATCGCACTTGGGTCCTGGTGGGCCTATTACGAGCTTGGTTGGGGCGGGTTTTGGTTCTGGGACCCGGTTGAAAACGCCTCGTTCATGCCCTGGTTGCTGGCGGCAGCATTGTTGCATTCGGCCATCGTTGTTGAAAAACGTGAGGCGTTGAAAAGCTGGACCATCCTTTTGGCGATCATCGCCTTCGGCTTTTCGCTGATCGGGACATTCATTGTACGTTCGGGTCTTTTGACCTCGGTACACGCCTTTGCCACTGACCCAGAGCGGGGCGTGTTCATCCTGATGATCCTTGTCTTCTTTATTGGCGGCGCACTGACCTTGTTTGCGGCCCGCGCTCAGACGATGGAAGCCAAGGGTGTGTTTGGCGTTGTCAGTCGCGAAAGCGCACTGGTGGTGAACAATGTCTTGCTGGCAGTCAGCTGTTTTGTGGTATTCGTGGGAACGATGTGGCCGATGGTGGCCGAGATGATGTTTGACCGGACACTTTCGGTCGGGCCGCCCTTCTTCAACTTTGCCTTCACGCCATTCATGGTTCTGCTGGGTCTGGTTCTGCCGATCGGGTCACTGCTGCCTTGGAAGCGCGGTAAGCTTGGGAAAACCGCCTGGTCGTTGCGCTATGCGTTTCTGCTGGCACTGGCCGTGGCGCTTTTGGTTTGGGCCATGCAGACGGGGCGCAGTGCGCTGGGGCCGGTCGGGCTGTTTCTTGGGGTCTGGATTACCTGCGGCGCGATCCTTGATCTTTGGAGCCGTACAGGCCGCAAAGGCAGCCTGAGACGGCTGTTCCGCCTGCCGGGCGCGGATTGGGGCAAGGCCGTTGCCCATACCGGCTTGGGTGTCACGATCTTTGCGATTGCCGGTCTGACCGCGTGGGAGGTTGAAGACATCCGTGTTGCTCAGCCCGGAGCACCCTTTGAGGTTGGACAGTTCACTTTGACGCTGAAAGATGTGCGGCGTGTTCAAGGGCCGAACTATTTCTCGACCACCGCTGATGTCTCAGTCGAGACAAACGGGCGGTCATTGGGGATGCTGCATCCTGAAAAGCGGGACTATCCCGTCGCACGTATGCCCACGACCGAAGCCGCGATTGACTATCGCATTCTTCGGGACCTCTATGTGGTGATCGGGGATCAACAGGCCGATGGGGGCTGGGTCGTGCGGACCTATATCAAACCGTTCGCCAATTGGATTTGGGCAGGATGTATCCTGATGGCGCTGGGTGGTGTTCTCAGCCTGTGCGATCGCCGTTTCCGTGTCGCTGCCGGCGCGCGTAAAACGCCTGCGGCCGGGGTGCCGGCGGAATGAAGCGCCTGATCCTGATCATGATGCTTTTGGCCGCCCCGGCATATGCTGTGCAGCCTGACGAAGTCCTGGACGATCCGGTACTTGAACAGCGGGCACGTGATCTGAGCGCCGAACTGCGGTGTCTGGTCTGCCGGAACGAAAGCATTGATGAAAGCAACGCGGATCTGGCTCGCGATCTGCGCCTTTTGGTCCGCGAGCGTCTGGTTGCCGGGGATAGTGACGAAGAAGCGATGGCCTTTATCGTCGACCGATATGGTGAATATGTGCTTCTCCGGCCCCAGATTTCAGGCGCCAACCTAATGCTGTGGCTTGCAGGGCCGTTCATGTTGTTGGCTGCAGCGGGCATGGGATGGGCGTTTGTCCGCAACCGGTCAAGGGCTCAAGCAGTTGAGGCTGATGATACGCTCAGCGATGAAGAAAAAGAACGGCTGCGCAAGATTCTCGACGGCTGACGTTCGGTTCCACTTTCCCTTGCTGTTCGAATAGGTCAGGGTTCGCAAAACCTGGCGCGAGGGGAGGCTTTATATGAACTACGAAACGATCCTGTTGGATATCACTGACGGCCTGGCCGTTCTGACGTTCAACCGCCCGGACAAAATGAACGCACTGACCACTCAGATGCGGGCAGAGATCACCCATGCGATGAAAGAGGCCGCTCGCAATGCGCGCTGCGTGGTGCTGACCGGGGCTGGACCGGCATTTTGCTCGGGCCAGGATCTTGGCGATGCCTCATCAACCGGAAAAATCGACCTGGAACGATCCTTGCGCGACGAATATGAGCCGATGCTCGAAGCGATCCACGATTGCCCGGTGCCAACCATTGCAGCGGTAAACGGCGCGGCTGCGGGGGCAGGGGCGAACCTTGCCTTATGCGCCGATGTAGTGATCGCAAGTGAAAGCGCATACTTCCTGCAGGCCTTTGCCCGGATCGGCCTGTTGCCTGATGCTGGTGGCACCTGGTTCATGCCGCGCCAGATGGGTTTGGCCAAGGCCATGGGCGCAGCGCTTTTTGCCGAAAAGATCAGTGCCCGTCAGGCCGATGACTGGGGCCTGATCTGGGAAGCGGTCGCCGATGATGATTTCGCCGCGCATTGGCGCAAGCGCGCCGAGTATTTGGCGAATGGCCCAACGGCTGGCTTCGCGGCCATAAAAACAGCTCTGCGTGGTACATATGAAAACACGCTGACCCAGCAACTTAAGACGGAGGCGAGCTTGCAAGGTGACTGCGGGCGCTCGCGTGACTTTGCCGAAGGTGTGGTGGCCTTTCTGGAGAAGCGCCCCGCCAAGTTCGAGGGGCGCTGAGCGCAATCAGGCCCGGCGGCGCCGACGCGTGCGCCGTTCCGGGGCCGCTTCCTCTCCGGTTCCGTCCGAGGCCGACGAAAAGGGCCCCAACGCATCGGTGATCTGATCCAGCGTCGGGCGTTCGGCCCGTGGGGTCGTATCCAACGCCTCGCGCATTTTCTCTACATGGGCGGGCATTGTGCCACAGCAACCGCCGATGATCTTCGCGCCCGCATCCCGCGCCATGACGGCATATTGGGCCATCAGATCAGGCGTTCCGTCATACTTGATGCTGCCATCTACATATTTTGGGATGCCTGCATTCCCTTTGGACACCAGCGGGCGCTGAGTGCCTTGCGCGACAAATCCTAGAACGGTGCGCATGATATCCGAAGAGCCGGTGCCGCAATTGGCACCAAAGGCCAGTGGCGGGTTCTCGAAAGTTTCAACCAACTGCGCCAGATCGGCGGAGGTTACGCCCATCATCGTGCGACCTGCAGTATCAAAGCTCATGGTGCCGCACCATGGCATATCGGCCAGAGCAAACGCTTCGGCCGCCGCGCGGAATTCTTCGGGGGCGCTTATGGTTTCGACCCACAAGACGTCTGCGCCGCCTTCTTTCAAAGCGGCGGCCTGTTCGTGAAACATCTCGACCGCATCGCTATGCGAGAGGCTGCCGACTGGTTCCATGATCTCGCCCGTTGGTCCGACAGAACCAGCAACAATAACGGTGCGCCCGGACGCATCGGCGACTTCGCGGCCAAGCTCTGCCCCGATCCGGTTCAGCTCGGTCACGCGGTTCTGCGCATCGTGCAGTTTCAAACGCGCCGCTGTTCCGCCGAAGGTGTTGGTCAGGAACAGATCACTGCCAGCATCGACCCAGCCCTGATACAAAGCCTTGATTTTTTCAGGCGAATCCACGTTCCACAGCTCGGGCGCGTCACCCGATTGCAGACCCATATTGAATAGGTTGGTCCCCGTTGCACCATCGGCCAGAATTATGTCGGCGGTGTTTAGAAGGTCGGTGAGCGCATTTGTCATGAGAAAAGCCCGAAAACTGGCGCAAAGCGCCATTGTGAATAACAGACGCCCCGTGTCACATGACCGGGGCGTCAAATCAAATTCATAATACTCATGAACATCATGAGCGGTGCTGCAAAGAGACTTAGATGTCGGCCTCGGCCATCACCTGTTCTTTGGCTTCGACCAGAAGTTCCGCCATCTTCGCACGAATTTTGGCTTCATCGGCAAGATCGCCCAAGTAGCTTTTGACTGCATTGACGACGTCATCTTCATTGACGTGTTTCAGGTCGGTTTGGACCAGTTCCTGACCGTATTTGCGCGCCTGTTCTACGGTTTCGCCCTTCAGGGTCGAGGCCCAGACAGCCATGAACCGGTTGCGGCGCATACGTGCGATGAATTGCATTTTTTCGTCATGCGCAAATTTCGTTTCAAACGCATTTTCACGTTCGTCAAAGGTGGTCATGAGACAAGGACCTCTTGGGTTGCTATTACTCTGTTGATGATATGACCATACGGCAGCACGGGTGCAAGGGATTTGCGCTGTGTCAAAGTCTCGCTGCGTTGCAAACTTGCGGGGAAGGGGGGCATGGACTATGAGGGCGCCAACCAGCGGGACTCATTCCCACTGCTCAGACTGGAAAGGTCGCTTATGGCGCGTCGCAAGAAAATCTACGAAGGCAAAGCCAAGATTCTGTATGAAGGTCCTGAACCGGGCACAATCGTGCAGTATTTCAAGGATGACGCCACCGCTTTCAACGCGGAGAAGAAGGACGTGATTGACGGTAAGGGCGTTCTGAATAACCGCCTGTCTGAATTCTTCATGAACGGTCTGAACCAGATCGGTGTGCCGACCCATTTCATCCGTCGCCTGAATATGCGGGAACAGCTGGTGCGCAATTGCGAAATCGTGCCGCTGGAAATCATCGTACGCAACTATGCGGCCGGGACCATGTCCAAGCGTCTGGGCATCGCCGAAGGCACGCAGCTGCCACGTCCGATTGTCGAATATTGCTACAAAGACGATGCTCTGGGTGATCCTTTGGTTACCGAGGAACACATTGCCGCCTTTGGCTGGGCCAGCCAGCAAGATATGGACGATATCCTCAGCCTTGCCCTGCGCGTGAACGATTTCATGAGCGGCGTCATGATGGCCGTTGGCATTCGACTGATCGACTTCAAGATCGAAATCGGCCGCGTCTTTGATGGTGACTATCAACGATTGATCGTCGCCGATGAGATCAGCCCCGACAGCTGCCGCCTGTGGGATATTGAAACAGGCCAGAAACTGGATAAAGACGTCTTCCGCCGCGATCTGGGCAATCTGACAGATGCCTATTCCGAGGTCGCGCGTCGCCTGGGCGTTCTGCCCCAAAGCAACGTGACCAAGCCGACGCTGATCAACTAGGCGATACTGGTCTGAATTCCGTGAAGGCGCCGCTTATCCTTAGCGGCGCTTTTTCTGTTTCAGAACGTTTGACAGCTTATGCGTTCCTGATCATGTTTGGATTTAAGCAGCCAAATAGCTTGCGATCGGGGTGATCTAACGCATGACGGAATTGTTTGATCAGGCAGTTTTCCTGAAGTTCTTGGCCGCCGTGCTGACAGGCGAAAGAATCCTTGGGATTTTTGGCATAGATGTGCCGTCTTTCCGGATCGCGGGCGGTATCATCATTTTCGGAATAGGTATGTCGATGCTGAAGGCCGAGGATCGCACCCCTGGCGATCAGGCCGCCGTAGCGGACGGACATCAACGAAAGCTGAACTTTGCTGTTGTTCCGTTGGCGATCCCTTTGACGATCGGGCCCGGCACGATTGCAATTACCATTGTGTTTTCGCATCAGCTGTCTGACGGTACGGAAATCCTGACGCTGGGTGCTGCGATATTGATTGCCTGTGCAATAGTCGGGTTGGGATTGTTGTTCGCGGATCAAATCTCGCGCCTTGTAGGCGAGACGATGATCAACGTTGTGACCCGTATCATGGCGATATTGTTAATGGCCGTTGCGGTCGAAATGGTTTTGACCGGCACATTCAATGCGATCGATGCGCACTATCCTGCATTGTCCAAGGGTGACGGCTAGGGTACCACCTGCGGCAAACTGCGGATCATACAGGGTTGTTCAATGCACCCAACCACGCTATCCCCCGCGCAACGGAATAGGGCCGGCCTGCGGCCCCAGGTGGAGTTGCGAAAATGAAAGCACGGGTGCATGTGATGCTCAAGAATGGGGTGCTTGACCCTCAGGGTGAGGCGGTACGGCACGCACTAGGCGCCATGGGCTTTGATCAGGTCGAAGGCGTTCGGCAGGGCAAGGTGATCGATCTGGAGCTTGCAGACGGCGCGACCGAGGCGGATGTGACCGAGATGTGTGAAAAGCTGTTGGCCAATACGGTCATCGAGCGTTACGAGATCGAACTGGTCTGATCCAGGCCCATAAGGAGGGTTTGCCATGCGCGCTGCCGTTATCGTCTTCCCCGGATCGAATTGTGACCGGGATCTTGCCGTGGCTTTCAAGCAAGCCGGTTTTCAGGTCGATATGGTCTGGCACAAAGATGCGACGCTGCCTGACGGCGTTGATATCGTCGGTGTTCCGGGCGGATTTTCCTATGGCGACTATCTGCGCTGCGGCGCTATCGCGGCCCAGTCGCCGATTTGTCAGGCGGTGATCGATCACACCAAACGCGGTGGATATGCAATGGGGGTCTGTAACGGCTTCCAGATATTGACCGAGACCGGCATTCTGCCGGGCGCATTGCTACGGAATGCGGGTCTGAAATACATCTGCAAGACCGTGGGCCTGAAAGTCGAAACTAGCAGCAGCCCCTTTACCGAAGGCTTCAACGCAGGTGACGTGATCGGAATCCCGATTGCCCATCATGACGGCAACTATTTCGCCGATGACGATACATTGTCCAAGCTGCGGGACCAGGACCGCGTTGCGTTCACCTATACCGAGAATCCGAATGGCTCGGTCGGGGATATCGCGGGCATCCTGTCGGAAAATCGTCGCGTTCTCGGCATGATGCCGCATCCGGAACGGGCAGCGGATCAGGGGCATGGTGGCACCGACGGTACGGCATTGTTCCGCGCATTGTCGGGCGTCCTGTCGCCAGCGTGACTTGAGGTCAGATCATAGCGCGCGTACCTTCTGGGGATGAGTACAGAGGTTCGCACTGGCTGGTCCAAACTTCTACGACCCTTTCGCGGCGCGCCGCTTGGTTGGCGATTGCGACTGGCCGTTTTTGTCCTATTGGCCGCCACTGTTGTGACGGTTTGGACGACGAACCGTTTGCTGACGGATCGTTTTACCCAAGATACGCGAAATAGAGCCGAGCTCAGGCTAACACTCGACTCCGGCAACCTGGTCAGTGAGCTGCGCCGCAATGCCATTGTGCCGCAATTGTTGGCGCGCGATCCGACGCTGATATCTGCCCTGCGCTCCAGCGACTATACGCTGTCGACCCAGCGTTTGATTTCATTTGTCGAAGAGATTGGCGCAGCGTCGCTGATGCTTCTTGATAGCGATGGGCGGTCTGTTGCCGCAACCGATCGTAACCGTCTGGGTGAGGCACATCGCAACGCGCCTTATTTTGTGGATGCGATACGGTCAAATTCGACGATTTTCTCGGTCATCCCGCGAGAGGCCGGTGGCTATAGTTTTGTCTATTCACGCCGTATCCAGGGCAACTCGGACATACTCGGCGTGATCGTGGTCGAGGTCGACCTGCAGAAGTTCGAAACCGCCTGGGCGCGGATTGCACATGCGGTGCTGGTCACTGACAGCGCCGGCAACATCATCCTGTCGACCGAACCACAATGGCGCGGGTTGGATGAAGAGGCGGCGATGCTGCGCCAACCACCGCTCAGCGCCATTCAACGCGCGATCCGCGTGACCACAGATTGGACCGCGCTGCCGCCGGATGCCTATCTTCAGGGTGAGGCGGTGATGCGGATGGAAAAACGCATTCCGTTTCGCGGCTGGCAAATGACATCCTTCACCACATTCGAGTCAGTGCGCGAGCGGGTGAACAGCGTTTTAGCGCTTGAGATCATGGGATTTGCGATTCTTCTGGCGCTGGCCTTCTACGCACTCAGCCGCCGCGCCACCTTGCGGATGGCGCTGTTCCAGCGCGAGTCGGCAGAGCTTCGCGCATTGAACACAAGGCTGCAGCGGGAAATTGCTGAGCGGGAACGGGTTGAAAAGACGCTGGATTTGGCCGAGCAGACGCTTGCCCAAAGTTCGAAACTGGCGGCGTTGGGAGAGATGTCGGCAGCGGTGAGTCACGAGTTGAATCAACCTTTGGCTGCAATGAAAACCTATCTGGCGGGTGCGCGGCTGCTGTTGCGCCGAAACAGGCCCGAAGAGGCATTGGCCAGCTTTGGCCGCATCGATGGTCTGATCGAGCGGATGGGCGCAATCACCCGACAGCTCAAATCCTATGCGCGCAAGGGTGCGGATGCGTTTTCGCCCGTAAATCTTGGAGAAGCGCTGGCTTCGTCGCTGTCGATGATGGAGCCGCAATTGCGCCAAAGACATGTTAAGATCACTCAGATTCTGCCCGAAGAGCCGGTGTTGGTGAACGGAGATCGGATGCGGATCGAACAGGTTATGGTCAACCTGTTGCGCAATGCTCTGGACGCCACCAAGTCGGTGGCTGAGCCGGATGTGGAAATCATCTTGGCCGCGGGAGATATGGCGGTGCTAACCGTGCGCGACAATGGCTATGGGATCGATGACATCGAGAACCTGTTCGAGCCGTTCTATACCACCAAACAGCCCGGCGATGGCGTCGGGCTGGGGCTTGCCATCTCGTCCGGGATCGTGAACGACCATGGCGGACGGCTGACTGCGCGTAACGGCCAGCACGGCGGCGCGGTGTTTGAAATGCAATTGCCCATCTTGGGCAGCGACGGCCTTGAGGCCGCAGAATAAAAGGGAAGACTATGGCCCAAGCCATGAAGATCGCCATTGTGGATGATGAACAGGACATGCGCCAGTCAATCAGCCAATGGCTGGCATTGTCGGGGTATGACACCGAAACCTTTGCCAGCGCTGAGGATGCGCTGAAAGTTCTGGGCCCCGAATATCCGGGGATTGTGATCTCGGACATCAAGATGCCCGGCATGGATGGCATTCAATTGCTGAAAAAGCTGATGGGGGCGGACAGCACTCTGCCTGTGATCATGATCACCGGTCACGGCGACGTCCCTATGGCGGTTGAAGCGATGCGCGTTGGCGCGTTTGATTTCCTTGAGAAGCCCTTTAACCCGGATCGTATGTCGGAATTGGCGAAGCGGGCCAGCAATGCCCGCCGTCTGACCTTGGACAACCGGGCCCTGCGCCGAGAGCTATCGGGTGGCACCCAGATCATGAACAAACTGATTGGCGCTAGCCCTGTGATGGAGCGTTTGCGCGAGGACATACTGGACCTTGGTCAAGCCGATGGCCACGTGCTAATTGACGGTGAAACCGGGACTGGGAAGACCCTTGTTGCGCATGCTCTGCATGCAGTGGGCAGCCGGGCTGGCAAGAAGTTCGTTCTGGTTTCCTGCGCAGCGCTGGAAGAAGAGGCTTTGTCTAAACGTCTGTTTGGCCCGATGATGCCCGAGGACGCGCAACTGCCCGCGATTGAAGAGGCGCGCGGTGGAACACTGGTTCTGGAAGACGTTGAAGCGCTGAGCGACACGCTACAGGCGCGCTTGCTAAGCGTGATGAACGAACAGGGCACCCCGGCAGAAACGCGCATCGTTGCGATTTCCAACCTGCAAGAGGCCGGAAAGACCAGCGAGGACGTGCTGCGCCCCGATCTGTTCTACCGTCTGGCGGCACTACGGATAACCATGCCGCCTTTGCGGCAGCGGGGCGAAGACATTCTGACCCTGTTCACGCGCCTGAGCGAGCAGTTTGCCGAGGAATACGGCTGCGAGGCACCGCAGGTGAGTGCGCAAGAAGCCGCACAATTGTTGCAGGCCCCGTGGCCGGGCAATGTGCGTCAGTTGATCAACATCGCGGAACGCGCTGTGCTGCAATCGCGGCGCGGGTCGGGGACGATTGCGTCATTGCTGATGTCGGATCACGAGGAAATGCAGCCGGTGATGACCACCGAAGGTAAGCCTTTGAAGGAATACGTCGAAGCGTTCGAACGGATGCTGATCGACAACACGATGCGCCGCCACAAAGGATCGATCGCGTCAGTGATGGATGAGCTCTGCCTGCCGCGCCGGACTTTGAACGAGAAGATGGCCAAATACGGGCTTCAACGGTCGGACTATTTGTGAGGCCGGGGAGGGGGGCCAGCCCCCCTCTTGAGCCATAGGCTCAATTCACCCCCCCCGAGGTATTTTTGAACAGAAGAAGATGGGCGCGGCGTGTTTGAGATGGACGGGATGCAGTTTGCCCATTGTGTTTTCCACAGGACTGCTTTTATTGTGTCCGAACGGGCCGGGCCATTTTTGCGCCTTTAAGCCCCGAATCTTTGAGTTTCGCTGCGTCGCAGCAGGTGATCTTTGGTTTTCACCGCGAAGCAGACCGATTGTGCCCCGATCCATGGGGCAGTTGAGTACCTGAGCCCGATGCGTCGGGTGAAAGGAATAAATGGGCAGGCAGCGGTCCCAATCGCGCCTGTCGGAGAAGAACCGCGATGACGCGCGCGCAACGTTTGAAAGACCGGGCAGGGGGCCAGAGCGCCAGACCCTGCCGCGCGCCGTCTGATATCGCCCTGACAAGACACCTCCCCAAAAGCGCCTGTCCGCCTGGACGGGTCAGGACAACGCGTTTGGCGCGGTGCACCAAGGACACATGGCTAAGAAAATGCTTATCGATGCCACCCATGCGGAGGAAACCCGCGTCGTGGTGGTCGACGGAAACAAGGTCGAGGAGTTCGATTTTGAATCCGAAAACAAACGCCAACTTGCTGGCAACATCTATCTTGCAAAAGTAACGCGGGTCGAGCCGTCGCTGCAGGCGGCCTTTGTGGATTATGGCGGGAACCGGCATGGATTCTTGGCGTTTTCCGAGATTCATCCCGATTACTACCAGATTCCCGTCGCCGACCGTGAGGCGCTGATGGAGGAAGAGCGCGCCTATGCCGAGGCCATGAAGGCCCGGGATGAGGCGGAAGAGGCCAAGCCGAAAAAGCGCCGCCGCTCGCGCACCAAAGCGGCGGATGTGAAATCCGATGATGCGGTTGAGTCGATTGAAGTGTCGAACGAACCGACCGGCATGGAGACCATCGACCTGGAAGAGGGTGAAGAAGCGGACCTGGCGGTTGAGGAAGGAACCTCGCCTGCGGATCGTGTCGCCGAAACGCCCGTCGAAGAACCGGTTGATGAGGTTGAGACCTCCGATGATGCGGTTGCCGAGGAGGTAACCCAACAGGGTGTGGAAGACACCGCGCCGGAAGACGCATCTGAGGCCGAAGCAGAAGCGGTGGCTGAAGAGACCGCAGAATCTGAACAGGCGGAGCCTCTAAACGAGATCGAAGAGGCGAAATCTGACTCGGATACCGATGAAGGTGAAGAGAGTGAAGCACTGACGGACGCGGCTGAAAAAGACGCATCCATCGAATCTGTGGCTGACGAGGATGACAGCGAAGATATTCGCCCACCGCGCAAGCCCCGCCCGCGCCGGTACAAAATTCAGGAAGTCATCAAGGTCCGTCAGGTTCTGCTGGTGCAGGTGGTCAAGGAAGAGCGCGGCAACAAAGGGGCAGCGCTGACCACCTATCTGTCTCTGGCAGGGCGCTATTGTGTTCTGATGCCCAACACAGCCCGTGGCGGCGGCATTAGCCGTAAGATCACCAACGCACCTGATCGTAAGAAACTGAAAGAAATCGCCGCCGAGATCGATGTGCCAACGGGCGCTGGGTTGATTATCCGTACTGCGGGGGCCAAGCGCACGAAGTCCGAGATCAAGCGCGACTATGAATATCTGCAGCGTCTATGGGAGCAGATCCGCGAGCTGACGCTCAAATCCATTGCACCTGCGAAAATCTATGAAGAAGGCGATCTGATCAAACGGTCGATCCGTGATCTTTATAACCGCGATATTGATGAGGTTCTGGTCGAAGGCGAGGGCGGTTATCGCATCGCCAAGGACTTCATGAAAATGATCATGCCGTCCCACGCCAAGAACGTGAAACGGTATGAGGACGCGTTGCCACTATTCGCACGCTATCAGGTCGAAAGCTATCTGGCCGGGATGTTCAACCCGACCGTGCAGCTGAAATCCGGTGGCTATATCGTGATCGGTGTGACCGAGGCGTTGGTGGCGATCGATGTGAACTCTGGTCGGGCGACCAAGGAAGGTTCGATCGAGGAAACCGCGCTCAAGACCAACCTTGAGGCCGCCGAGGAAGTGGCACGCCAGTTGCGTCTGCGGGACCTGGCGGGTCTGATCGTGATCGATTTCATCGATATGGACGAGCGCAAGAACAACTCAGCCGTCGAGAAGCGTCTGAAAGATAAGCTTAAAACCGACCGTGCGCGCATCCAGGTGGGCCGCATTTCGGGCTTTGGCCTGCTGGAGATGTCGCGCCAGCGCCTGCGCCCCGGCATGCTGGAGGCAACCACGCAGCCGTGCCCGCATTGTCATGGCACCGGCCTGATCCGCTCGGACGACAATATGGCACTGTCGATTCTGCGTCAGATCGAAGAGGAAGGCACCCGCCGCCGTTCGCGCGAAGTTCTGGTGCGTTGCCCGGTTGGGATTGCCAACTTCCTGATGAACCAGAAGCGCGAGCATATCGCTCAGATCGAGGCGCGCTATGGTCTCTCTGTGCGTGTCGAAGGGGATTTGCATCTGGTCAGCCCGGATTTCTCGATGGAGAAATTCAAGACGGCCAGCCGGATTGTGCCCGAGGCCACCGCGCCGGTTGTATCTGTTGATGCGTCGCTGATGGATATGGTTGACGAGACTGATGAGGACGAGGTCGAGGACGAAACCGTTCAGGCCGAAGAAGAGGTCAAGCCCAAGCGTAAACGTCGCCGTCGTCGCCGCAAGAAGGGTGGAAATTCTGGCGAGCAACAGGATGGCGAGGCTGACGCGTCCGAGGCAACTCCCGAAGAGGTAACGCCGGACGACATCCCAGCGGAAAGCGCTCAGGAAGACCGAGAGGCCACAGGCGAAGAGGAAAAACCCGCCAAGCCGAAACGCCGCCGGGCGCCGCGTCGCAAGAAAAAAGACACCGAACCCGTTGCGGCAGAGGTTGAGGTGGCGGATGCCGAAGTTCAGCAAGACCCTGAAGTGCAAGCGGCTGAGGATGCCTCGGTTGAACCTTCAGAACCTGCGACAGGGCCTGAAGTGGCTGAGACGGCCGTAGAAGAAGCACCCGTTCCGGCTGAGGGACTTGCGCCGGAGCAAGACGAACCTGAACAGGCAGCTGAAGAGTCCGTTGCTGTGGAAGAGGTTGCAGAACCTTCCACCCAAGAAGTTGTAGAGCCTGCCGTAGAAGAAGCTCAGGCCGAACCCGTTCTGGAAACGGTGGCAGAAGAGCCAGAGCAACCAAGCGAACCCGCCAAACCCAAACGGCGCGGCTGGTGGTCGCTGGGCAGCTAAACCAAATAGAAAAGGCGGGTTTGGCGCCCGCCTTTTTCGTTGCCTCTTCGGGCCTCGATCAGCCTTGTTTCTGGATCAGATAGATCTGATGCCCGTTCTCTTCGCCTTGCGAAACGAGTTTGTGGCCAGACTCTGTGCAGAAATGCGGTACATCGATGATCGCGGCTGGGTCATCGGCCAATACGCGCAGCACCGCGCCGCCGGGCATGGATTTCAGCCGTTTGCGCGCCTTCAGCACAGGCAAGGGGCAAAGCAGCCCAAGCGCATCAAGGGTCTCGGTTGGATTTGACATAAGGGTCAGATATTTCCACTTTGCCATGGTGTCCAGCGTGCAACCACGAGGTTGTGACTGATTGGCCCCGTGACGAAGCCGCTTTCATACCATATGTGCAGGTCTATGTTCGGAATAGATATCATCGACGCGGGACTTCTGCCTGCCATGTTCATCGCCATGATCGGCGGGTTGATTAGCTTTCTGTCACCCTGTGTGTTGCCGATTGTGCCACCCTATCTGGCCTATATGAGCGGTGTGACCATCAACGAAATGCAGGATGAGGCGCGGGCCCGACGCAAGGCGACGCTGTCTGCGCTGTTTTTTGTGCTGGGTCTGTCGACCGTCTTCTTGCTGCTGGGGTTCACTGCATCGGCCTTTGGGGCGTTTGTTCTGAAGAATCAGGAGCTTTTTGCCAAAGCTTCCGGCGCGGTGGTGATCATCTTTGGCCTGCATTTTCTGAACGTGTTCCGTATCCCGCTCTTGGATCGTGAGGCGCGGGTTGAAACTGGTGATTCCGGAGGGTCCGTATTTGGGGCCTATATTCTGGGTCTCGCCTTTGCCTTCGGGTGGACACCCTGCATCGGCCCGCAGCTTGGGGCGATCCTGTCACTTGCCGCGTCCGAGGCTTCGGTCGCGCGCGGCACGCTTCTGCTGGGCGTATATGCGGCAGGTTTGGGCATTCCGTTTCTGCTGGCAGCGATGTTCCTGAACCGCTCGATGCATGTGATGAATCGGATCAAGCCCTACATGGGTACGATTGAAAAGGTGATGGGGGGGCTGTTGCTGTTCGTTGGCATCATGCTGATTACTGGTCTGTTTACCGAATTCAGCTGGTGGCTGCTGGAAACTTTCCCGGCGCTGGCGGTCCTGGGCTGATCCATCTTACCTTGGCCGCAATGCTGCGTTAACCTGCGCAGCAGAAGGTAAGGCCATGAGCAGTCAGACAAAACAGCCACAGGTGCGCAGACGGCGGGTGTTCTACATCCCCGGCTACGACCCGATTCCTGCCCGGCGCTATCGTGAGCTGTATCGGACCGAATCCCACCAACAGGCTGCGATTTCAGGATATGAAATCTCTATTACGCCGAAATCAGGTGAGGGGCCGTTTGGTTGGCATGTCACCTCAACTCAGGACGGGGTTGAGGTGCAAACGGATATCGAGGTTCTGGTCTGGTCTGACATCGTGCGCGACAGCATGTCCGGTTCGATCCTGGGGACCTACCTGCAGCTTGCCCGTACGGCCTGGATTTATGTCTCAACCGGAACGCTGCGACGTCTTCGTAAGCTGAGAAAAGGGCCGGTGATTGCAGCGCTTTATCCTGTCGGGATGCTGCTGTTACAACTGCTTGCCGCATTGGGCGTCGTGGCCGGAGTAACGGCAGTACTGGGGATTTGGATTGGCGTTTGGGCACTGCTCTCAGCTCTGGCTTTCGCCTATTTGCTGTTGCGTTGGTTCCGGAAGATCGACAACCGCCTGTTTGCTTACTACCTGATGCATGACTACGCCTATTCCGCGCGATTGAATGGGGAAACGCCAGCGGTACTGCAGGATCGTCTGGATCAGTTCGCCGCGCTGATCAGCGCATCCTTGCAAGACAATGTGGATGAGGTTCTTGTGGTTGGCCACAGTTCCGGGGCGCATTTGGGCGTTTCGGTGTTGGCCGATGTCATCCGTGGCAATGGCCACGCGTCGGAAGGTCCGGCGCTTTCATTCCTGAGCCTGGGGCAGGTGGTCCCGATGGTGTCATTCCTGCCAGATGCCAGGAAACTGCGGGGCGATCTGCAATTTCTGTCAACTCAAGAAAATCTGACCTGGGTAGATGTCTCGGCCCCTGGCGATGGATGCTCCTTTGCGTTATGCGATCCGGTTGCGGTTTCCGGTGTGGCCGGGCCGGACAAGATCTGGCCCTTGGTCCTGTCTGCGGCTTTCACGCAGACATTGTCGCCTGAGCGTTGGCAGGCATTGCGCTGGAAATTCTTCCGGCTGCATTTCCAATATCTCTGTGCCTTTGATCAACCTGGCACCTATGACTATTTCCGCATCACCGCTGGGCCACAGACGCTGGGTGCGCGATTTGCGGGGCGGCAGCCGTCTAAAACGCGTATCGAAACCCCGGTTTCCAAATACAGAAACGTTAGCCCATGACGCCGCCCAAGCCAAAATCCCGCCCGGATGGTGTTTCATTATGGCGTTATCTGAAACTGTTTCGGCGGGATTTGCTCTCGGCGCAGCCTCAGCGCCTTTATCGCGCCTGGATGGCTGAGTTTCGCACGCCGTTCTTCCGATCTTACATGATCAACCAGCCTGATCTGATTGATACGGTCCTTAAGAAAAGACCGGATGATTTTCCAAAATCCAGTCGGATCAGCGAGGGGCTGCGGCCGTTGTTGGGTAACTCAGTATTCCTGACCAATGGCGAGACCTGGAAACGGCAGCGGCGCATCATTGATCCGGCCTTCGAGGGCGGTCGTCTGAAAGATACCTTTCCGGCCATGCGTGAGGCTGCCGAGGCCTGCGTAGCAAGACTGCGCGACAAAACAGGCCAGCAGATCGAATGTGAAGAAATCACCAGCCACGCCGCAGCCGATGTGATTTTTCGCACGTTGTTTTCTGTACCAATCGACAATGAAATCGCCACTGAGGTCTTTCAGAAATTCCGCGTCTATCAGCGCGCGCAGCCTTTGTTGAACCTGGCCGCTTTTGTGCCTCTCCCACACTGGTTGCCCCGGTTTCATTCCAGGAACACCCGCCAAAGTGCACAGGATATTCGCTCTCTGATTGGTCGGCTGACAGCAGAACGGGCGAACGCGATCGAACAGGGCCGGGCACCAGATGATCTGGCCACGAAGATCATGACCACGGCTGATCCCCATACAGGCAAGCGGTTCAGCACGGATGAGATGGTCGATCAGGTGGCGATCTTCTTTCTGGCAGGGCATGAAACCAGTGCCTCCGCCCTAGCGTGGACGCTGTACCTGATGGCGCTTTATCCCGAGTGGCAGGACAAGGTTGCATCCGAGGCAGAGGCGTTGGACGACCGCACATTCGCGGCCATGTCACGCCTCAAGGTCAGCAGGGATGTCTTCCGCGAGGCACTGCGCCTATATCCGCCTGTTCCGATGATGGTGCGGCAGGCCAGCTGTCCTGAACAGTTCCGGGGTCGCGAAATCCGCAAAGGCTCACAAATCGTCATAAGCCCCTGGCACCTGCACCGGCAGGAGAGGCTATGGGACAATCCGGATGCGTTCGACCCCGCCCGCTGGAG
This sequence comes from Ruegeria sp. I1, assembly GCF_056532675.1. Taxonomy (NCBI): domain Bacteria; kingdom Pseudomonadati; phylum Pseudomonadota; class Alphaproteobacteria; order Rhodobacterales; family Roseobacteraceae; genus Ruegeria; species Ruegeria sp. I1. The sequence goes on from NZ_JBQFNM010000005.1 coordinate 83,681, forward strand.
CACAGAGAATGGCAAGACCTGTCAGCGAGAGGCTTATATTCCGTTCTCAGCCGGCCCCCGCGTTTGTACAGGTGCTGGGTTTGCAATGGTTGAAGGGCCGTTGATCCTGTCTATGCTGCTACGTGCCTACAAATTCGAAACAATCCCGGGCAAAACACCTGTTCCCGTCGCACATCTGACTGTCAGATCAAAGGATGGCATCTGGTTGCGCATGGTTGAGCGCTAACAAACTACCATCCCCTCACGCCGTACTGTATTCGAAGGACAACGGAATCAGTTTTTACGGGAAAGCATTATGTCCAAAGCAGAACAGCGCGCGCAGATGTCCACAGGCGCAGGGTTTATCGCAGCACTGGATCAAAGCGGCGGATCAACACCAAAGGCGCTGGCGCTTTATGGCGTGGAAGCCTCGGACTATGGATCGGACGCCGAAATGTTCGGCGAGATCCAGAAGATGCGCGCGCGGATCATTCTGGCCGATGATTTCACCAAGGACAAAGTGATCGGCGCGATCCTGTTCGAACGCACGCTCGGTGAAGACATCCAAGGCCGCAAAGTGGCTGACTACCTGTGGTCGGTCAAAGGCATTGTGCCGTTTCTGAAAATCGACAAAGGCCTGGAGGATCAGGCAAACGGTGTTCAGTTGATGAAACCGATCCCCGGTCTGGCTGAAACTCTGGGTAAGGCCGATGGTGTGTTCGGCACCAAGGAACGCTCGGTCATCCACGAAGCAAATGCCGAAGGTATCGCTGCCGTGGTTGCGCAGCAATTCGACGTTGCACGCGAAGTTCTGGCCGCCGGGATGGTTCCCATTATCGAGCCCGAGGTGAACATCCATTCCGAAACCAAGGCCGAGGCCGAAGACATCCTGAAAGCTGAGATCGTCAAGAACCTCGACCAGCTGTCCGACGGGCAGGATGTGATGCTGAAACTGACGATCCCGAGTGCTGCGGGTCTTTATGACTCGGTCGCGGATCACCCGCGTGTTGTACGTGTTGTAGCGCTGTCTGGCGGCTATTCGACCGAACAAGCTTGTGATCTGCTGGATCAGAACAGTAAAATGATCGCATCCTTCTCGCGCGCGCTGACAGAAGGGCTGTCTAAGCAACAGTCTGATGCGGAGTTCAACGCAGCCCTGGGTGGGAATATCGACAAGATTTTCAAAGCTTCCTGCTAAGTCTCAGACGGGTTTGACAAAATCGCGGCGCATCTGCGCCGCTTTTTCCCGAAAGGCACAACCTTCTGCGTGATCGTTGATTAGCCCCATCGCTTGCATAAAGGCAAAGACGGTGGTGGGCCCCACGAACTTCCACCCGCGTTTTTTAAGATCTTTGGACATGGCGATGGATTCTGCTGAGGTTGACGCGGTTTGCGGCGGCGGAGGGGTTTCTGGCTCGAACCGCCAGACATAGGCCGCAAAGGAGCCTTCAGAGGCCGCTAGGTCCTGCGCGCGGCGGGCGTTGTTGATCACAGCTTTGATTTTGCCACGATGACGGATGATGCCAGTGTCCTGTAACAGGCGCTCGACATCTGCATCAGAAAACGCGGCCATCTTGTTGAAATTAAAATCACAAAAAGCCGCGCGAAAGTTCTCACGCTTGCGCAGGATCGTCAGCCAACTGAGACCGGACTGAAAGCTCTCGAGGCAGATTTTTTCGAACAACCGCTGGTCATCGGCCACTGGATAGCCCCACTCATTGTCGTGATAATCCAGAAATTCCGGCGCGGCCTTGGCCCAGGCACATCTGGGTTGAGCATCCGGCCCGATAAATGTGTCGCTCATGAATGTACCCTTTTTGTTCTCATTTGACGCTACACCTATCATGGCGCGGCTGACAAGGGTCAAAGCTTGTTGCGATACCAGTTTAGAATGAAAACACGGATGGCCGAGGCAAGGCCCGTTTCCGGGTCACGCTCGACATCAATCTCGGCGGCTAAAGAGTTGATGGGTTGATCTTTTTCAAGCGCGATATCGCGAAAAGCCCGCCAGAATTCATCCTCTAAAGACACCGATGTGCGATGTCCTTTGAGGGTCAGAGAGCGTTTGACAGGCCGACCGCTCATTCATCCAGCTCGTGATTGTCGAGATCGCGTTTCTGCTTGTCCTGCTGCAGTTTTACGACCACTTTTTCAACTTTGGTGCGCCCAAAGGCGACAGCGTTCTGATCTGCGCGGGCCTTTTCCTTGGCCCGCGCTTTTTCCTTTCGGTACCGGTTCAGATTAACCGGCTTGCCCATCAATCTTTCGGGCCGATCATCTGTTCTGGCCGAACAACGGCGTCAAAGGTCGCCTCATCCACAAAGCCCAGCGCGATGGCTTCTTCCTTAAGGGTGGTGCCGTTCTTATGCGCAGTTTTGGCGACCGTGGTGGCGTTGTCGTAGCCGATGGTCGGCGCCAATGCTGTTACCAGCATCAGCGATTCCTTCATCAGCTTGTCGATGCGCGGCTCGTTGGCCTTGATGCCCAGCAGCATCCGCTCGGTGAAGCTGTCGGCGGCATCGCCCAGCAGTTGGATCGACTGCAGCAGGTTATAGGACATCATCGGATTGTAGACGTTCAGCTCGAAATGACCCTGAGATCCCGCGAATGTCATGGCGGCGTTGTTGCCCATGACATGAGCTGCGACCTGTGTCAGTGCCTCGGCCTGTGTCGGGTTTACCTTGCCCGGCATGATCGACGAGCCGGGCTCATTCTCGGGCAGGATCAACTCGCCTAGACCGGATCGGGGGCCGGAGCCCAGGAAGCGGATGTCATTGGCGATCTTGTAGCAGCTGCCCGCAATCGTCGCCAAAGCGCCAGACAGGAAGACCATGGCGTCATGGGCGGCCAGCGCCTCGAACTTGTTGGGCGCTGTCACAAAGGGCAGGCTGGTGATCTCGGCCATGTGGCCGGCAACGGCTTCGCCCCAGCCGTTCTGCGTATTTAGCCCGGTGCCAACCGCCGTACCGCCCTGCGCCAGTTCATAAATCCCAGGCATCGCTGTATGAACGCGGGCGATCCCCTGACGGATCTGATGGGCGTAACCGCCGAATTCCTGACCCAGCGTCAAAGGCGTCGCGTCTTGCGTATGGGTCCGACCGATTTTGATGATATCTTTGAATTCCGCGGCTTTTTGTTCCAGGCCCGAAGCCAGCTTCTCAAGGCCGGGCAGCAGAACATCACGCACGCTCATGGCCGTGGCGATATGCATGGCAGTCGGGAATGTGTCGTTCGACGACTGGCCCATGTTGCAGTGATCGTTCGGGTGAACCGGGTCTTTGGAGCCGATAACGCCGCCCAAAATCTCGATCGCGCGGTTGGCGATGACCTCGTTTGAGTTCATGTTGGACTGCGTGCCCGAGCCGGTCTGCCAGACGACCAAAGGGAAGTTGTCGTCGAACTTGCCCTCAATCACTTCACCTGCGGCCTGAATGATCGCATCGGCGATCCTGGCATCCAGTTTGCCGGTTGCCTTGTTTTCAATCGCGCATGCTTTCTTGATCACGCCCAGCGCACGCACGATGGCCACGGGCTGTTTCTCCCACCCGATGGGGAAGTTCATGATCGAGCGCTGTGTTTGCGCGCCCCAATATTTATCGGCAGGAACCTCTAGCGGGCCAAAGCTGTCGGTTTCGGTGCGGGTCTGAGACATCGGGTACTCCGTCTGGTATGCAGTCGTATGCCGTTTAGCTGCCTTAAGCGTATCGCGCAATCGGCCAGTTGCGCGCACCTTAGCCCTAAGGCTGCCAAAGGTATAGCGCCGGGCTGCGTCATTTTGTTCTTGCAACAAGGGATTGTGGCATTGTGCAGCGATCATGCTTAGCTAGAATAAACAGGCTTCTGTTGAGGAGGACGAGATGCCCGGTACCCTAAGGTTTGTGCCCTTGAAATCCATGGCGGCGGTTTTGGTTGCAACTCTGTGGCTTGGGCTGCTGAACATTGCTGCCCATGCCGCCAATATCGAGCCCTTTGTCGGGGATTATATCGGATCGGCGAATGTGGTGGATGCGGATGGTACATCAACCCCCCGGGATATGAGCGTTTCCATCCACGACACTAAAAACGGGTTCAATGTCAGCTGGAAAACCACCACCTACAAGGCCGATGGGCGGGTGAAAGAGCAGAAATTCTCGATTGATTTCCAAACCTCCGAGCGGCCCGATGTGTTCTCGGCTGCGATGAAACGCAATGTATTTGGGCATGAGGTGCCACTGGACCCGATGCAGGGTGAACCCTTTGTCTGGGGCCGGATCGAAGGTGATACTCTGACCGTGTTTTCGCTGTTTATCAACGAATCCGGCGGGTACGAGTTGCAGCAATATGACCGGACATTGGCTGATGGCGGGCTGAACCTGTCATTCTCGCGCTTTATCGATGGGAAAAAATCGCGCTCAGTCGAAACTTTCCTGAAAAAGCAATAAACCCCGCGTTGCGGCGGGGTTTAGAAGACTATTTGCGGAAGCTGTCCAGCGAGACCACATCAGCGTCGTGATGTTCTTCGGGGTCTTCAACCTCGATCGTCTCTTCGACAAGTTCGTCCTCGTCCAATTCATCCTCGGGGCTTTCAAAGCGAAGGCCAAATTCAACTGAAGGATCAACGAATGTCTTGATCGCCGCGTAGGGGATATACAGCGGTTCGGGCGCGTCACCGAAATTTAGCGTGATGGCAAAACCGGTATCCCCGACCTCAAGGTTTTCGAACCAGTGCTGCATCACGATTGTCATCTCTTCGGGATAGCGCTCATGCAGCCATTCCGCGATTTGCACACCCGGTTCGCGGGTGTCAAAGGTAATGAAAAAGTGGTGGGCACCGGGCAGCCCGGTTTCGGACACATCGGTCAGAACAGTTTTGATAAGGCCGCGCATGGCGGTGTGCATCAGGTTTCCATAGTCAATGTCTTGCGACATGGGTCATCCTCGAAAGTGGTCGTCTCCAGCATAGGCGTTTTAACCGGAAACGAAAGAGCGGGAATCGATGGATTGATCAGAACAGATGCAGGCATATCCCTGCACCCATCATCAGCGTCAACACCGTGGCCATCCCCAGTTTTACCCTAAGAATCAACACCCCAGCTACAAATGTGAGCAACAGCGCGGTGAAGTCCAGTGATCCGAATCCCGGAACAGGAAGCGAAAGCGGGCCCCATTGAAACTGGGATATGTCATGGAACAAGACATTCAGGGCAAACCACAGTGACAGGTTCAGAATCACACCTACGACCGAGGCTGTGATTCCATGCAGCGCTGCGGCCAGCCGTGGTCTTGAAGCCAGCCGGTCCAGATAGGGGGCGGCTAGGAAAATCCAAAGAAAACAGGGCACAAACGTTGCCCATAGCGCCACCACACCTGCGGCGAGCGCCAACGAAAGCCCACCGCTAATTTGCCCCGTCAGCATCGCCACGAACTGAGTAACCAGGATCAGGGGTCCAGGGGTGGTTTCTGCAAGGCCCAGAGCATCGATCATTTGGCCCGTGCTGATCCAGTTGTACTGGTCCACGACGGTCTGAGTCATATAGGCCAGTACAGCATAGGCCCCACCAAAGGTCACAACGGCCAGACGAGCAAAGAACCAACCTAGATCGCTCAGCAATTGCTGCCCGGACAGCGACAGCGCAATCAGCGGCCCAAGCCACAGCGTCAGCCAGATCGCGGCAGTGCGAAAGGGATTGGCAAGAGTAGGGGCAGGAGGTGCTTGTTCTTGCGATGCAGAACCTCTGAATGAGGCATAGCCCCAACAAGCCGCTGCCAGAATAATTAGTGGAAACGGGATGTTGAACAGAAATATCCCCAGAAAACCCAAGGCTGCGAGAACGCGGTGCTGGGTGTCATTCAAAGCCTTGCGCGACAGGTTTCGCAGGGCTTGCAGAACGATAACGATCACGGTGGCCTTGATCCCAAGAAACCCTGCCTGAACCAGTGGCAGATCGCCAAAGGCCGCATAAAGCGCGACAAGAACCGCGATCACAAGGGCTCCTGGCAGTACAAACAGCGTTCCAGCGATCAATCCACCCATGACCCCGCGCAACCGCCAACCGGCATAGGTGGCAAGCTGCATGGCTTCGGGGCCCGGAAGCAACATGCATAGCGATAAGGCGCGCAGATAGGTTTGTTCATCCAGCCAGGGGCGGCGTTCGACCAGTTCCTGATGCATCAGCGAGATCTGAACGGCTGGGCCACCAAAGGACAGCAGCCCGATCCTGCCGAATACGCGTATCAGATCGCGGAGTGTTGGCGTCATGACTTCCGGTCCGTTGGCCAGTCGTGGGTTTCATCAAACCCGTCACGGGCCCAACGGTACAGCGCATCATAGAGATGCAGTCCCGCCTCAAGGTTTTGGTGATCGTCGCGGTATTGCCGGGACAAACCAACCGAAACCGCCAGTAAGCCAGCAGCCTCAGGGGCGAGGTCGTGGCGATTAGTATCAGCCGCCCGAACCACAGTCGAAAGCCGGTCGAGAGCATCCGATCGCAGGTATAGCTTGTCGAGTATGGTGTCGAACGTGCAGCGGTCGCCTTGATGGCTCCATTCTGTGTTTTCAACATCAAATGGCGTCGCGTTGAACTTTTCCGCGACGCTTTCAACTTCGGAGGGCGCGACGAATAAGAACTTAGCTTTCGGGTCAACAAAACGCCGGATCAGCCAGGGGCAGGCGATACGATCTATCTTTGGTCGGTGCCGCGTCACCCAGACAGTATGTCGATCTATTGAGTGCGGCAAAGATGCCGCTGGTATACGCAGATTTCCCGGCAAGTCCCGCCAGGCGTACATGCCACCTTCAAGATACTCAGCCTTGCAACCTTCGCCACGCAGCCACGAGACGATACCTTGGCTGAGTTTCTTACCCTTTTGGCAGATAATCACGCTGTCATGGTTCCCAACACGTTTTATCAGACCGTCAATATCGGAAGCCGGATGTCGGCCCGATCCGGGGATCAGAAACGGGTCGGCCTCAAAATCTTCGTCCACGCAGATATCGATAAGCATCGGGGCCTGAGGTGTTCCGATCAGACGCAACAGTTGCTTTGGGGTAATTGAGTTCGGCGATGCCATGGCATGTTTCCTTGCAATCTCGGATACATGCGAAACTTGGGCTGGCGCCTCACGGGGCGTTCGCAATCTTACCCCATGGCCCTTGCTAACGTGCAAGCAACCAAAGGGTCAAGATTGTACGGCGGTGACTTAGGCCCAATCCAACCGTTGGCCGGTCATACAAACGGGCAGCGTATCCTGTGGAAACTGACCAAGCTGTTCGAAAAGCGAGACAAAATCAAACTGATTGTAGGCCTCGACCATTTTGTCATCTTTGAAGCGCGCCATGACTTGGCCTGTCACCTCCAGCGGTGCGCCATTGTCGGCGCGGAAGGTTTTGACATGCAGGATTGCCGATACCCAGTTACCGTTTTCGATGATCTTGGGCATTTCAACAGAAATCTCACCCAGAATATGCCGAAATGCCATAACGAGATCGCGGAAGTCATCCGCACCGACCTGCATTTCAGGAATCAACCCTTCTGCCATTGTATCCGGTGCGAAATACTGATCGATCGCATCGGTATTTCCCTGTTCCCAAACCTCAGCATACCATGCTTTGAGGATATCAGTGTGAGTCATCCCGGCTCTCCTATCTGTTTGGAACGACAATCAGCAAAAGGGATGAAGAAACTCTAAATCTTTGCAGAAAAAGAATTAAACTCAGACATAAGATGTTTTGGAAATGCAGGTTTCTGTTGCCAGGTACCTGCGAACCCCGCCTTACACGGCTAGGCGCAAGGGCTTAAGTTTCGGTCTTGCTACTGCTTACGCAGCAACTGCAACCGGAGCACGATTGTCGTTTGCAATTGTACTAGTTTCGCCGATAACGGTGGCAGACAGCCGAGACAAAGCTAACCCCTTTAGACGTTCGTCGATCCTGTTTCGGCCCCAAAATCCCCAAACGAAGGATGGTTGGTGGAGCCGCCGGGTACCGCCCCCGGGTCCGATCCGCTTATTACGAGCGCGTTTATGTCCATAGTCCCGAAGGACATACCCTATATAGGTGAGGTTCCTTCGGGTTGCAAATCCCGAATAAATGAGCGCTGATCTTTATTTAACAGTATGTTACGCAGTTTTATTGAAGTTCGCTGCGATCAGCCAGATCGCCAACACAAGCTCGATTCCACCAAACGTTGCGGCTTTAACAAACGGTGGGTTGTCCAGCACAAGAGACACGAACCGCCCCAATGCAGCCCCGGCATAGACCACGCCCAGCATGGTATAGGCCATCGGCGCATTCAGCCAGATCACCGCGATCCCGGTAACAACAAACAACCCGCCGACCGAGGCGCGCATCTCGCTTAACCCCATTGTGCTGCCCGTTGGCACCAGATCCAACGCGTTGGCTGTGTAGGCCGGAGCCAGAAATCCAAAGAGACCAAAGCCGATTGTAAGCAACGCGGCAATAACGTTCAGGATGGTGATCATATCGGCCTCAGATTTTGTTCAGTCCGCTACAGATAATCTATTGGTTTGCAAAGGAAAGGTATTGTGTGTTCAGGCTGGCTTGCGCTTGCGTTCGGCCACATCCTGAGCCAGTTGCCGTGTATAGGTTTCCAGTTCGATCAACGCGGAATCGACGGTTTCAGCGTCCATGGCTTCTAGCGCATCTGCGATTTTTGTGTGGTAGGCGATTATCGCTTCGCGGGATCGGGCCGTGAAAGTGATCATATTCATCAGGGGCTGCATGGCCTCAACCGCACCGGCCAGTTGATAGGACAGAACGGGATTGTCGGCCCCATCTACAAGCGCCCGGTGAAAGGCCACATCTGATGCGCAGAACGCTTCGTCTGTCAGACCGGGCTGGGCTTGTCGAAAAATCTCGGCCCGCATCGTGGCCAGTTGATCCGCTGTGCGGCGCGTAGCCGACAGGGGCGCACAGGCCCGTTCCAGCGCGTACCGAGCCTCACACGCCGTGTCGAACCGCACCGCATTCATCGACAAAAGCAAAGTCGAGGTGGTGATCTGCTGAGAATACGCATCCTCAAAGCTGAGCCGATTGACAAAGGCTCCGCCCGTTGCCCCGCGTTGGGTGCGGATCAGTGACTGTGCTGCCAATCGTTTCAATGCCTCACGCACTGTTGGGCGCGACACCTGAAATTGCTCGGCAAGTTCCGCCTCGGATGGCAGGCGTTCATCGACGATCAACTGGCCGGAAATGATCGCATCCCGTATGGCCTGCGCGATTTGGGCAGATAGATCAGCCGGTTTCTGAGGATCGATTTTCATAATTACTTGCCCGATAGTCAGATTTTATTTGTCTGACATTTAAAAGTCTGACATTTGAAAAGCAAGAACTGAGTCGGGAGGGGCGCATGAGTCGCGCGGTTCTACGCACTGGAATGTGGCTGGGCTTTTACGCAGCCATCCTGTGGGCGTGGTGGATGATGTTCTCGATGAGCCGCGAGATGGATCTGGACTGGATCGGTCGGCCCGGTCCGATGGGTCAGGCCATGGCGGCGATGGACCCGCGGATGGACATGTATATGCCCATGGCCGAGTTCGGGCCGTTGTTTTGGATGTGGGCCATCATGATGGCAGCGATGATGCTGCCGACCCTGGTGCCAACCCTGCGCAGCTACGATGATCTGATACACAGCGCCAATGGAACGCGCGCCGGATGGCTGGGCGTGCTGGCTGGATATGCGGTCGTCTGGGTCGGATTTGCGGCTTTGATCACCGGGGTTCAACTTGTTTTGCTGTTCGGCGGGGTGGTCGATATGCTGGGGATTGCCAAATCCGGCTGGGTCGCCGGTGGGCTAATGATTGTTGTTGGCACATTCCAGTTCTCGCGCGTGAAAGAGGTGTGCCATGGGGTGTGCCACGCACCCATGACTTACTTTCTGGGACATTGGAAAACAGGCTTCACCGGCGGAGTGCGCATGGGCTTGGACCTAGGCACGTTCTGTGTCGGATGTTGCTGGGGTTTCATGGCGCTCGGCTTTGTGGGCGGCGTCATGAGCTTGCTTTGGATGGGTCTGGCGACTGTGTTCATGGTGTTGGAGAAATTGCCCCAGATCGGGCACCGCGTGACGCGGCCCATGGGGTTTCTATTGATTGCAGGTGGTGTGCTGTTACTGGCGTTCCCCCTGAGCTACGGAGGATAAGCGAATGGCTAAGAACAGAAAGATTGATGCCGACAGGCTTCCAATCAGCCAGCGGATCGACAGTCGGATGCCCAATCCCAAGCGGCGCGAGATGAGCCCGACGGAGTGGAATATCAAAGGCGAGCTGATCCTGAACTGTTCCTGCGATGTGTTTTGTCCCTGCGTGGTGTCATTGGGCGCACATCCCCCAACCGAGGGCCATTGCCATGCCTGGATGGGCGTGATCATCGACGAAGGCCACTACGAGGGCGAAGACCTCAGCGGTCTGAACGTGGGTCTGCTGGTCGATATTCCGGGTCGCATGGGCGAGGGGCAATGGAAGGTTGCCGCCTATGTTGATGAACGCGCCAGCGGCAAGGCCTATAACGGGTTGCTGCAGATCTTCAGCGGTCAAGCAGGTGGCACCACGGGTCTGTTTACCATGCTGGTGAGCGAGATTATCGGTGCTGAGCGAGCTCCGGTCCAGATCGAACGCGATGGGACCAAGCGCCGGATTGTGATCGGCCGTAAAATTCAGGGTGAGATTGAAATGCTGGCCGGGAAAGACCCCGAACATCCGGTGATGGTCTCGAATTCGAAATACTGGATGGGGCCGGACATCATCGTTGCACGCGGAGTCAAATCCAAGGTTCGGGACTATGGTCGCGTGTGGGATTTCGGTGGCAAATCCGCCGAGATTTGCCCGATCGACTGGCACGGACCAAAGTGATGATTACCGGAGCCTATGCCCGTGAAATGGCGCGGTATAATCATTGGCAAAACAACCAGTTGTCAGAGTTCCTTGAGGCGCTGACCGAAGAAGAGTTGACCCGCGAACGCGGTGCGTTTTTCGGCTCGATCTTGGGCACCGCGAACCATCTTCTCTGGGGCGACTGGATCTGGATGTCACGTTTCGACAAGGGCGACGGGCCAGAGGCCAATATTCACCGTCCCGGCGGTGGCATACATGAAAGCGTGTATCTGTGCCCTGATCTGGAAAGCTGGCTGAGCCTGCGAAACACTATGGACACCCGTATCTCAGACTGGGCAGAGACGCTGGGCAATGATCCCATATCAGGGCCATTTATCTGGTATTCAGCGTCAAAAGAGGCCGAAGTCACATTGCCTTATGCGCAATGCATCATGCACTTTTTCAACCATCAGACGCATCACCGTGGTCAGTTACACAAAATGCTGACCGAGACCGGCTCTGGCGCGCCGGTCAGCGATCTGTGTTTCATGCCAACGGAGGGCTGAATGCCGCAAATATCATTGTCTCGCCGTCTGCGGCGCACACCCTTCTCGGAAGGTGTCACGGCTGCAGGGGTCAAAGGCTATACGGTTTACAACCGTATGCTGTTGCCGACGGTGTTCGAAAGCGTCGAGGCAGACTACCGTCATCTCAAGTCCCATGTTCAAGTCTGGGATGTCTCGTGTGAGCGACAAGTGGAACTGCGCGGGCCGGATGCTGCGCGATTGATGCAGATGCTGACGCCGCGCGATCTGCGGGGTATGCTGCCGGGGCAGTGCTACTATGTGCCTATCGTGGATGAGACTGGCGGTATGCTGAACGATCCGGTGGCGGTGAAACTGTCTGAAGATCGTTGGTGGATATCCATTGCCGACAGCGATTTGCTGTTGTGGGTCAAAGGCTTGGCCAATGGCTATCGGCTGGACGTGCTGGTGGATGAGCCCGACGTATCGCCTCTGGCCATTCAGGGGCCCAAGGCAGACGAGCTGATGGCACGGGTGTTCGGGGACCGGGTGCGCGATATTCGGTTCTTCAAATTCGATATGTTCGAATTCGAGGGGCGCGATTTGGCCGTCGCCCGCTCGGGCTATTCCAAACAGGGCGGGTTCGAGATTTATGTCGAAGGCGGCGATATCGGGATGCCTCTGTGGAACGCGCTGTTCAACGCGGGCGAAGACCTGCAGGTGCGCGCCGGTTGCCCGAACCTGATCGAACGGATCGAGGGCGGGTTGTTGTCTTATGGCAATGACATGACAGACGACAACACGCCGCATGAATGCGGGTTGGGCAAGTTCTGTAACACGCACACGGCGATTGGCTGCGTGGGCAGGGATGCTTTGCTGCGCGTCGCCAAGGAAGGCCCGGTGCAGCAAATTCGCCCGATTGCGATTGAGGGTGATGCCGTGCCGCCTTGCGTTGAACCGTGGCCGGTTTATGCAGACGGAAAACAGGTTGGTCAGGTGACATCTTCCGCCTGGTCGCCTGATTTCACGACCAATGTTTCGATTGGGATGATGCGATTGAGCCATTGGGACACTGGGACCAAGCTTGAAGTGGAAACGCCTGACGGGATTCGGAACGCAACAGTACAGGGTCATTTTTGGATCTGACATGGGGGAAGGGGGCTCTGCCCCCGTCGCTGCGCGACTCCCCCGGGATATTTTGGGCCAGGTGAAGTGATGGGCCGGTCGAGAGAAAGCGAAAGGACTATAAACATGTTCAATGCGTTGGTTATGGACAAGGATGACGAAAGCGGGCTGGCGAGCGCGTCGGTTAAACAGCTTTCAACCGAGGATCTGCCGCATGGTGAAGTGACCGTTGCGGTGGAGTACTCGACGGTGAACTACAAGGACGGGCTTTGCCTGTCACCCAAAGGCGGTGGTCTGGTCCGGAATTACCCTCATGTACCCGGAATCGACTATGCCGGGACGGTCGAGGCCTCGTCGGATGCGCGCTACAAGCCGGGCGACAAGGTTGTTCTGACCGGTTGGCGCGTAGGAGAGGCCCATTGGGGCGGATATTCGCAAAAAGCCAATGCGCGGGCCGATTGGCTGGTTCCCTTGCCCGATGGTTTGGATGCCCGGCAGGCGATGGCAGTGGGTACGGCGGGTTTCACCGCGATGCTGGCTGTTATGGCGCTGGAAGATCATGGGCTGACACCTGATCGCGGGCCCGCTCTGGTGACCGGGGCCGCAGGGGGTGTCGGGTCAGTGGCGACCGCGATCCTTGGGCATCTGGGCTATGAGGTCGCGGCTGTGACCGGGCGGCCTGAGACCGGGGACTATCTGAAATCGCTGGGGGCAACGACGATTGTTCCGCGCGCAGAGCTCAATGAAATCACCAAACGCCCGTTGGAAAGCGAAACCTGGGCCGGGTGTGTTGACGCCGTTGGCGGTGACATGCTGGCGCGTGTTTTGGGTCAGATGAAATATGGCTGCTCGGTTGCGGCTGTGGGTCTGGCAGGCGGTGCGGCGCTGCCAACGACGGTGATTCCCTTCCTGCTGCGTGGTGTGAACCTGCTGGGCATCGACAGTGTGATGCAGCCCTATGACAACCGCGTTCGGGCCTGGCAGCGGATCGCGACCGACCTGCCGATGGAAAAACTCGAGGCGATGGTGCATCCCGCAACCTTGTCTGATCTGCCAGCACTTGGGGCAGATATTCTTAAAGGTCAGGTCAAAGGGCGCGTCGTAGTCGACGTGAACGCCTAATGTATGACAACAGCGAGGGTGGGTCAGGTTATCTGCCTGCCCTTGCTGATCAAAAGCCGGAGAAAAGGACCGAAACTCTGCTGGTCATTGCCGCAATTCCTGCCCATGATTGCTATACATCCCAAAGGCGATGGCGTAAGACCCATCCAAACAGCACTTGAAGACGGGGAGTGAGCAGCATGTCTGACGACTTCGAACTGGACACCGATGATCTGAAGCGCCGCATGGATGGTGCTATGTCCAACCTCAGAACCGAATTTGCCTCTTTGCGGACCGGGCGAGCCTCGGCTTCGATGCTGGAGCCGGTGATGGTCGACGCTTATGGGTCGATGACACCGATCAATCAGGTTGGAACAGTCAACGTGCCGGAACCGCGGATGGTGACGGTGAATGTTTGGGACAAGGGCCTTGTGGGCAAGGTCGAAAAAGCGATCCGCGAAAGTGGTTTGGGGATCAATCCCCAGCTGAATGGCACGATCATTATGCTGCCGATCCCTGAATTGAACGAAGAACGCCGTCGCGAGCTGGGCAAGGTTGCTGGGCAATATGCCGAAAGCGCGCGGGTTTCGATCCGAAATGTACGCCGCGATGGGATGGACCAGATCAAAAAGGCCAAATCGGATGGCATGTCCGAGGATGACCAGAAGTTCTGGGAAAGCGAAGTGCAGGACCTGACGGATGAGATGATCAAGGCTGTCGATACCGCACTTGAGACGAAACAGTCAGAAATCATGCAGGTCTGAGCCGGTCTTATGCCCAAAGATCCCCAAACCGAGCCAGGGTCTGGCCCGCGCCATGTGGCGATCATCATGGATGGTAACGGTCGCTGGGCGCAGGCACGTGGGCGGCCTCGGTTGTTCGGTCATCACGCGGGTGCGCGTCGGGTGCGCGAGGTGGTTGAAGCCTGTCCGGGGCTGGGCATCAAGTACCTGACCGTCTTTGCCTTTTCGACCGAGAACTGGAAACGTACGCAGGTCGAAGTGGCAGGGCTGATGAGCTTGTTTCGCCGCTATATCATCAAGGAAACCAAGACGCTGGCCGAAAATGGCATTCGCGTGCGGTTTATAGGGGATCGGGTGCGTTTGGATTCAAAGCTGACCGATCTTATGGATTCTCTGGAAGAAGAAACCAAAAACAACGATCTGGTGCATCTGACCGTCGCGCTGAACTACGGCGGCCGGGATGAGGTAGCGCGTGCGACCAAACGACTGGCCCGTGATGTGGCCGAAGGGCGCTTGCATCCCGATGATGTGGACGAAGAAACGCTGCCCAAATACCTGGATACACGGGTTCTGCCGGATCCTGATCTGGTGATCCGCACCAGTGGTGAGGCGCGCATCTCGAACTTCTTGCTGTGGCAATCCGCCTATTCTGAATACGAGTTCATCGACACGTTGTGGCCTGATTTCACCGCCGCCGAGCTGGAGCGCTTGTGCAACAACTTTGGATCACGTGAGCGGCGTTTCGGGGCAGTTATCGCATGAGCGATGGCCGATGGTCTGATCTGACGACGCGGGTTCTGTCTGCCATTGTGCTTGTCGCCATTGGTGCGATTGAAGTCTGGCTGGGCGGTATCTGGTTCGAAACCTTCATCGCGGTGGCCTGTGGGCTGATGGCATGGGAACTCGTTCGGATGATCGAGCCGCAGCGCACAAGCGTCGCGGTGCAATTGGGAATCCTGACCTGCGCGGTGGTGTTTGGCGTCGCAGAGCTTTGGCGTTTTGAATTTTCTCAGGTTTATACTCTGCCAATCGTTGCCGCGCTTGCTTTGGTTTCGGCCGGGCAGGTTAACCATTCCCGCGGGTTGTGCGCGGTTTTTATGCTGTGGATTGCCGGGGCAGGGCTGGGCTTTATTTCGATACGAGAGACGTTGGGTTTTACCGCGATGATCTGGCTGATTGCCTTGGTCGTGGCAACCGATGTCGCGGGGTATTTTGTCGGCAAGGCCGTGGGTGGCCCGAAATTCTGGCCCAAGGTCAGCCCCAAAAAAACATGGTCAGGTACAGCAGGGGGCTGGGCAGCTGCTGCCTTGGTTGGCATCCTGTTCGCCGTCCAGGGCGGGTTTGGCGTGATGTTTGTGGTGATTTCGGTGCTGGCTTCGATGGCCAGCCAGGCTGGCGACATTGCTGAAAGCGCGGTCAAACGCCGGTTTGGGGTCAAGGACAGCTCGAATCTGATCCCCGGTCATGGCGGGTTTCTGGATCGGTTTGATGGAATGATGGGTGCGGCGCTGTTCGTGCTTTTAGCGGGTTTGATCTATTCACCCGGGGCGATGTGATGCGCAAGGTTTCGATTTTCGGTGCGACCGGTTCGATCGGCCAGAACACAATTGATCTGATCGCCCGTGCGCCGGATCACTATGACGTGGTCGCCCTGACCGGGGGCGCCAATATCGCTCAGCTGGCTTCAGATGCCCGTCAGTTGCGTGCAGATATCGCTGTGACGGCTTATGAGGATCGGTTGCCCGACCTGCGTGATGCGCTGGAAGGCTCAGGTGTTGAAGCGGCCGCTGGTGCGCAGGCCCTGACCGAAGCAGCGACGCGGCCTGCAGATTGGGTCATGTCGGCCATCGTGGGCGCGGCCGGGCTGGCACCAGGGATCGAGGCGCTGAAGCAAGGCGCGACGCTGGCGCTGGCCAACAAAGAAACGCTTGTTTGTGCCGGGGCTTTGGTGCTGGACACAGCCAAAACGCATGGCGCGCGCCTGCTTCCGGTGGACAGTGAGCATTCAGCGGTTTTTCAAGCGCTTGTGGGCGAGGACATGAGCGCGGTTGAGCGGATCATCATCACGGCCAGTGGCGGGGCCTTTCGGGACTGGCCCGTCTCAGATCTGGGCAAAGCGACGGTTGAACAGGCCTCAAGCCACCCGAACTGGGATATGGGGCAGCGGATCACCATCGACAGCGCCTCGATGTTCAACAAGGCGCTTGAAGTGATCGAGACCAAAGAATTCTTTGGGTTAGACCCGCAGCGGATCGAAGTTCTGGTGCATCCCGAATCTATCGTGCATGCGCTGGTTGGGTTCCGGGATGGCGCGGTGATGGCCCATATGGGCGCGCCCGATATGCGCCACGCGATTGGCTATGCGCTGCACTGGCCGGACAGGCAAGGCCTGCCGGTCGAACGGCTTGACCTGGCGGCGATTGGCCAGCTGAACTTTCAAAAGCCCGATCTGGCCCGTTACCCCGCGCTTCGGCTGGCGTGGGATGTCATGGAACGCGGAGGATTGTCGGGCGCGGTTTTCAACGCCGCTAAAGAGCGGGCGCTGGATCATTTCATCGCGCGTCGGATCGGATTTCTGGACATGGCAGATTGTGTCGCCATGGTTCTGGACAGATTTGATGCGGAACAATGTCTTATTGATGCCCCTTTGACACTTGATAACGTACAGCAAACGGACCATCTGGCACGGCAATGGGCAGATGACGCCGTGCACAAACGAGCAGGATAGAATATTGGACGTACTTTCCCTGATCCCGCAATTCGGCAATTTGCTTTGGACGATTGTGGCCTTTGTGATCGCTTTGTCCGCCATCGTGGCTGTGCACGAGTACGGGCATTATATCGTTGGTCGCTGGTCCGGCATTCATGCAGACGTGTTTTCCATAGGGTTCGGCCCGGTGTTATGGAGCCGGTTCGACAAGCGTGGCACAAAATGGCAGATCGCGCTGCTGCCGTTTGGGGGCTACGTCAAATTCAAGGGCGATTCCAACGCGGCCTCGGGTAAGGACGAAGAGGCGATGGAAGAAATCGCCGAACAAAGCCCGGAAGAGCTGCGCAGTACCATGCATGGCGCACCGCTCTGGGCCCGTGCTGCAACCGTTGCAGCGGGTCCGGTATTCAACTTTGCCATGTCGATCATCGTCTTCGGGATGATCTTTTGGTCGCAAGGCGTCTCGCGCGAACCTCTGACAGTGGGTGAATTGCAACCTTTGCCGGGAACCGTTCAAGGCCTTCAGGTTGGCGATGAGATCGTCGCGATTGCCGGTATCACCACGCCTGATTTCGATGAGGAAAGCAACTGGAGCGAATTCACCGGATCGCTGCCTGTTGAACCTGTTCTGGACTATACCGTAATCCGCGATGGTGAGACGCTGGATGTCGAAGCGCCTTGGTTGTTCCCGCCGCTGATCCGTCAGGTTGCACCCCGCAGTGCCGCGATGGATATCCAATTGGAACAGGGGGATGTAATCACCGCCGTTAATGGGCAGCCAATCTTCGCCTTCGACCAGCTTAAGGAATTTGTCGAAAGTTCGGATGGACGCGTATTGCTGCTGAACGTCTGGCGCGATGGGGCTGATCTGGAATTTGCTCTGGCCCCGCGACGCACAGATGAACCGCAATCCGAAGGCGGCTTTGTCACCCATTGGCGTATCGGGATCGTAGGCGGCATGATGCTGGAACCTGCGACCCAACCCGCTGGCATCTGGGATTCGCTGACCGGAGGTGTTAGGCAGACCATCCGCATTATCGACGGATCGCTGTCGGGGATGTGGCATATGATTACTGGCGCGATCAGCACCTGCAATATCTCTGGCCCGATTGGTATTGCCGAAACCTCGGGTGCCATGGCCAGTCAGGGTGCGCAGAACTTCATCTTCTTTATCGCGGTTTTGTCGACCGCGGTTGGTTTGCTGAACCTGTTCCCAATTCCGGCTTTGGATGGCGGGCACCTTGTCTTTTATGCCTATGAAGCCGTCGCTGGAAAGCCACCCAGTGACCGAGCGCTGCGAATTTTGATGACGGTGGGAATTACCCTGATTCTTAGCCTGATGCTGTTTTCGGTAACAAACGATTTGTTCTGCTGATTGTGACGTCTCGCGCACAACAAAGCCGCATTCTTGCCTCAATCTGACGTTAGTATTTTCGCCAGATTGAGGGCGATCCATGACACAAGCACTGCGCAAATCATATAAAAGCTTCAGTTTCCTGTTCATGCTGAACTGGGATGTGTTGCTGAGTTTTGCAGTCACCGCTTTGGCCCTTGGTTTAGGTGCTTATCTGGCCGGTTTCTGATTCTGGCCCAGCGTATCGGCGCAAGACAAAGGTAATCAAATGCCAGTTGGGCATTTTGGCCTTTTGACAAGCACATCCAGACCCGTTACTCAGCATTAAAGTCTTAGAATTCTGGGTTGAGATAAAAATGACCGACGGGCGAGGCGCGGGCACATCCTGCGGGGGGCGTAAGTCTTCAAACAAGATTTTGTGGCAAACGCTCACGTTTCTTTTCCTTTTTGTTGCGGCAAGTTTACTGGCACTGCCAAACGTTGCGACCGCGCAAAGTTTCACGATCAATTCGTTTGACGTAGATGGAAACCGGCGTATCGAGACCGGTACGATCATCGCCAGAACCGGGATCGAACCGGGCCAGACGGTGACAAGCGGTCAGCTGAACGACGCCTATCAGCGTTTGCTTGACAGTGGTGTTTTTGAAACAGTCGAATTGACACCACGCGGCACGACCCTGGTGATCGAGGTTCAGGAATACCCAACAATCAACCAGATCAGTATCGAGGGGAATCGGCGTGTCAAAGACGACGTCTTGCTCGAAGTGATTTCATCGCAGCCCCGTCGGGTGTTTACGCCTCAGGCCGCCGAGGCCGACTCCGATCTGATCGCCGAGGTTTACTCGGCGCAGGGGCGTGTGGCGGCGACTGTGATTCCGCGCATCATCCGCCGTAGCGAAAACCGGGTTGATTTGGTGTTCGAAGTCTCTGAAGGCACCACGATTGAGGTCGAGCGTGTCAGCTTTGTCGGCAATCGCGCCTATTCTGATCGCCGCTTGCGCCGCGTGTTGGAGACGAAACAGGCCACCATCCTGCGTACGTTCTTTCGCAGCGATACATTCATCGGCGACCGGATCGAATTCGACAAGCAGGTCATTCGTGATTTCTACCTATCGCGCGGCTATATCGACTTCCGTGTAAACAGTGCCAATGTAGAGTTCACGCGCGAACGCGATGCGTTCTTCCTGGTGATGAATGTAACCGAGGGACAGCAATTCTCATTCGGCAAAATCACAACGGTAAGTGAAATCCCTGGCGTGGACCCGGCAGCCTATCAGGACGCGCTAAAGATCAAGCCCGGCGTGACTTATTCTCCTACGCTGATCGAAAATTCGATCGCTCGGCAGGAACGGTTGGGCGTGAAACAGGGCGTCGATTTTCTTCGGGTCGAGCCGCGTGTCACCCGGAATGATCGCGACCTGACACTGGATATCGAATTCGTACTCAGCAAAGGCCCGCGCGTCTTTGTGGAACGGATTGATATCGAAGGGAACACAACAACGCTGGATCAGGTGATCCGTCGTCAGTTTGACACTGTCGAAGGTGATCCGTTCAATCCGCGAGCGATCCGTCAGGCGTCAGAGCGCATCAACGCTTTGGGTTTCTTTGCCACAGCGAGTGTTGAGCCGCGCGAAGGGTCAAGCCCAAGCCAGGTTATTTTGGACGTGGATGTTGAAGAACAGCCCACGGGTTCGCTTTCGCTGGGCGGTAGCTACTCGGTATCGGACGGTATCGGACTTGCTGTTGCATTGAACGAATCCAATTTCCTTGGCCGTGGTCAGAATCTTGGTTTTTCCATCTCGACCGCGCAGGAATCCGAACAGTACACCATCAATTTTACAGAACCTTACCTGTTAGGTCGTAGATTACGCTTTGATCTTGGACTTGGTCTCTCAGGGACCAACTCCGGTTTTGCGAGCTACGACACCCAGCGCCTATTCTTTAATCCCCAGTTGACCTACTCGATAGGGGAGCTGTCCGCATTGCGCCTTCGCTATGGCTGGGAACGCAGCGAGATGACGCAGCAGGATGATGAGATCAACGGTGCTGTTATTTCGTCTGAAATCGCACAGGGAAAACGAACCAGCAGTTCGATTGGCGTGTCGTATATCTATGATAGCCGCATCGGTGGTTTGAACCCAAATGCAGGCGTTTTGTTCGAGGTCGGTGTGGATGCGGCGGGTCTGGGTGGCGACAATGAGTTTTTTAAGACGACGGCACGCGGTATCGCGCAGACGCGCATCCTAAGCGAAGAGGTCGTTTTGCGCGCCACACTTGAAATGGGTGCACTACACTGGAGAGGGGACGACTTTAGCCGCACAGTTGACCGTTTCTTGTTGGGGCCCAGCGTCTTCCGTGGGTTTGAACCCGCCGGCCTTGGCCCCCGTGATCTATCCAATGGTCAGGATGACGCCATTGGTGGCAATTATTACTGGGTTGCGCGCTTCGAGTCGGACTTCCCATTGGGCTTGCCCGAAGAATTGGGTCTGCGCGGGGGTGTGTTCTACGATATTGGCAATCTCTACAATATCAGCAACGTCAACACCGCCGGCGCGGATATCGTCGGTGCAAACGGATCGATCCGTCAGGTTATCGGCGTGTCCGTCCTGTGGGAAACACCCTTCGGTCCGCTGCGATTCAACTTCTCGCATGCTTTGAAGAAAGAAGAGTTCGATAAAGAACGCAGCTTTGATCTGACCGTTCAGGCCAGGTTCTGATCTTTCATGGCTGATTACGGTTTCAACCTCCTACAGGGCCCCCTTCGGGCCCTGTGTGTTTTTCTAGCCTGCGCTTGGTCTATCCCCGGTTTTGCACAGCAGTTGGGTGTGACCCAAAGCGAAGTCGTAACGATCTCTAGTGATCGCTTGTTTACGGAATCCCAATTTGGTCAGCGCGTCCTACGCGAGATTGAACAGGAAGGCGCGTTGCTGGGCGAGGAAAATGAACGCATCGTCGCTGAACTGAGCACTGAAGAAAAAACTCTGACTGAGAAGCGTAGCGAACTGACGCCGGAAGAGTTTCGCCCCTTGGCTGAAGCGTTTGATATCAAAGTGCAATCTCACCGCGAAGGTCAGCGGGCCAAACTGGACGCTTTGGCCCGTCTCAGCGAAGACAGTCGGCAACAGTTTTACGAACTGGCGCGCCCGGTTCTGATCGATATTCTGCGGGAAAGCGGCGGCTCGATCATTCTGGAACGCTCAAGTGTGCTGCTCAGCTCGGACGCATCGGACATCACCGATGTTGCGATAGACCGGATCAATGCGGTCATCGGGGATGGAACCGGCTTGCAGGACGGACAAGGCGAATAAACAGGTTTGCTTGCCCTTACGCGCCTGTATTGCTAACCACGCGAGAACTGAGACTTCCAAGACGGGATTTGTGACTTATGACCTCGGAAACCAAAAGCGCCGACATTCAGCTGATTCAGCGCATATTGCCGCATCGCTATCCGTTTCTACTGGTCGACAAGGTGGTTGATATCGAAGGCTATCAATCTGCCATAGGCATCAAGAATGTCACCATGAACGAGCCTCATTTTCAGGGCCATTTCCCCGGTACTCCGATCATGCCAGGTGTCACCATCGTCGAAGCGATGGCGCAAACGGCCGGCGTCATGCTGGGTGTCGGCATGGATGTGATCGACACGGAACTGCTGATCTACTTCATGAGCATCGACAAGTGCAAATTCCGCCGCAAGGTTGTGCCCGGCGATGTTCTGGAGATGCATGTGGAAACCCTGCGTGGCAAGAAAGGCGGAAAGCTGTTCAAGTTCAATGGCCGGGCTACCGTCGATGGAGAAGTCGCCGCCGAAGCCGAGTTCTCGGCCTATGTTGATTGGGACATGGAAAAAACGGCATGAGCGGTGTTCATCCCAGCGCAATCATAGAAGAGGGCGCTCAGATCGGGCAGGGCTGTTCGATCGGCCCGTTCTGCTATGTCGGGCCTCAGGTGCGTTTGGGCGACCGGGTCGAGTTGAAATCGCATGTGGTTGTCACGGGTGACACTTCGGTCGGTGGAGATACGGTCATCTTCAACTTCTCGGTCATCGGTGAGATCCCTCAAGATTTAAAATTCGGGGGTGAAAACACGCGGCTGGAAATCGGCCAGCGCAACAGGATTCGGGAACATGTGACGATCAACACCGGCACCGATGGCGGTGGTGGCGTGACGCGTATCGGTGATGATTGCCTGCTGATGGCGGGCGTGCATGTGGCCCATGACGTTCAGATGGGCGATCGGGTGATCATGGTAAATCACGCGGGCGCGGCCGGTCACTGTGTCATTGAGGATGATGTGATAATCGGCGGGATCTCGGGCCTGCATCAATGGGTGCGGGTTGGTCGCGGCGCCATCATCGGCGCGCTGACCATGGTGCCGAACGACGTCATTCCCTACGGTTTGGTCCAGGCCCCGCGCGGGGAACTGGACGGGCTCAACCTGGTTGGCCTGAAACGGCGCGGCGTATCACGCGAGGATATCTCGGCGCTGCGGGCTGCGTTCAAGGAACTGACCGGTGGAGAGGGGACGTTTCAGGAACGTGCCCATCGGGCAGGTGAAGGCACCAACAGCGAATATGTC
Organism: Ruegeria sp. I1; assembly: GCF_056532675.1. Taxonomy (NCBI): domain Bacteria; kingdom Pseudomonadati; phylum Pseudomonadota; class Alphaproteobacteria; order Rhodobacterales; family Roseobacteraceae; genus Ruegeria; species Ruegeria sp. I1. Next base: position 106,604 of record NZ_JBQFNM010000005.1, read on the forward strand.
CGGCGCATTGTCGAGTTTGTCACCGGTGACACGGATCGTTCTTTCCTGACACCAAGGAAGTAAGCGCATGCTGGCATTGATCGCAGGCACAGGTGTCTTGCCGGATGAGGTCGTCGCCGCTTTGCCAGAGCGCCCGTTGATCTGTGCGATGGAAGGGTTTGAGCCGGATACGCTAGGACCAGACATCGTGTTTCCGCTCGAACAGCTAGGCAGCTTTATCGCTGAGTTGAAAGCGCGCGGTGTGACCGAGCTTTGCATGGCCGGGGCAGTTCGGCGACCGCGGGTTGATCCCGCGCGCATTGATGCGGCGACCTTGCCATTGGTTCCGATCTTGCAAAAGGCGATGACCTCTGGCGACGACGGGGCGTTGCGCGCGGTCATTGGTATCTTTGAGGATGCGGGCCTGTCGGTCAAAGCCGCTCATGAGATAGCACCGGACTTATTGCCGTCTGTGGGCTGCCTGACCGAGGCGCAACCATCTGACGCCGATTTGGTCGATGCAGACCGGGCGGCCGGTGTTCTACGTGCCATGGGCAGCGCCGATATCGGGCAGGCTTGCGCCGTGTCCAAAGGGCAGGCTTTGGCTGTCGAAAGCATTTTTGGCACCGCCTGGATGTTGCAATCCTTGACCCAACGTCCGGATGCAGGTGGTGGCGTTCTGTTCAAAGCGCCAAAGCCAGCTCAGGATCGGCGGGTGGATTTGCCTGCAATAGGCCCCGAAACCGTGGCCAGCGCCGTGGCAGCCGGATTGACCGGTATTGTCATCGAAAAGGGCGGTGTCATGGTATTGCAGCGCGACCGGGTGATCGCCGAATGCAACCGTCTGGGCCTTTTCCTGTTCGTCCGTGAAAGGGCGGTCTGATGCGCGTCTTTCTGGTCGCCGGTGAACCTTCGGGTGACCGGTTGGGCGGTGCGCTGATGGAAGGGTTGAAGACCCTTGTTCCAAACGTTGAATTCAGTGGAGTTGGCGGGCCACTGATGGAGGCACAGGGCCTGAACAGTCAGTTCCCGATGTCCGAGCTCAGCGTTATGGGCCTTGTCGAGGTCCTGCCCAAGTTCTTTCACCTAAAGCGCCGGATCGCTGAAACCGCGCAGGCGGTTTTGGACACGCAGCCGGATGTGCTGATCACCATCGACAGTCCGGACTTCTCATTGCGTGTGGCCAAGATCGTCAAAGCCTCCAGCGACATTCGCACCGTTCACTACGTAGCCCCAAGCGTCTGGGCGTGGCGTCCGGGGCGGGCGAATAAAATGGCCAAGGTGATTGATCACGTTCTGGCGTTGCTGCCATTTGAGCCGCCCTATATGGAACGCGCGGGGATGGAATGTGATTTCGTTGGCCATCCCGTGGTGAACGAACCGCTTGTCTCTGATCAGGACATCCAGAAATTTCGTGCGGATCATGATCTGGGCAATGCGCCAATCGTGCTGGCGTTGCCAGGCTCCCGGAGAGGGGAGGTCGAACGGTTGGCCCCGATCTTCGGTGCGGCACTGGATGAGTTCCTGAAAGATCGCGCCGACACCCGCGTCGTGGTTCCGGCGGTTGCGCATATGGTCGATATGGTTTCGGACCACATCAACGACTGGCCTGGTCACCCGGTTGTTGTCGATCCGCGCAAACTGCCCTCGGACGAAGCGCAGAGCCAGAAAAGAGCAGCCTTTGCCGCCGCCGATCTGGCATTGGCGGCCTCGGGTACGGTCTCGTTGGAATTGGCAGCGCAGGCGACGCCCATGGTGATCGCTTACAACCTGAACTGGCTGACCACGCAGATCGCCAAACGTATGGTGAAGCTGGATACGGTCACTCTGGTCAATCTGGTCTCGGACAGCCATGCCGTGCCCGAATGCCTGCTTGAGGATTGTGATCCAACGAAGATCGCGGATTCGTTAAAGCAAGTGGCCGGCGCACCGGATGCTCAGAACCGGGCCATGGCAACGACCATGGAGCGTCTTGGGCGCGGTGGCGAGGCACCGGGTCTGCGCGCAGCAAGGGCCGTTTTGGACAGAATGAACGCGTGATGCTGGATCATGTGATCTTTGCTGCTTCGGCCTTTGCGGCGCAGATATTGACCAATCTCGACAATCTTGCCGCGTTAGTTGCGCTGATGATGGTATCTGGTCCACGTCGCGCCATTGCAGGGTTCCTGTTTGCGCAGATTATCGTGATCACCATCGCTTTCCTACTGGCATTGGGGGTCGATGACGTGGTGCCGCACTGGGCGGGCTATTTGGGATTGATCCCTTTGGGGCTTGGCATCATCGGAATACTCCGTCAAATCCGGGGGGAGGAGATGCAGCAGGCTGTGCGCTTATCTGCAGGTGCTTCGACCTTGGTGACCATGCTGCTGTTTGTCAGTATGTCGATGGACACGTTTGCGGTTCTCGCGCCGCTCTTGGCGGATTCCACCCCAAGCTATCGCTTTGCCGGGGTTGCTGGGGCCATAGCAGCGGCGCTGACCCTGGGTGTGCTCGCACTATTGGGCGCTCGCGCGCCAATCATGACCGGAGGCTTGGCGCAACGGCTTGAGACGCTCGTACCTTACGTGATGATCTGCGCCGGGATCTACATCCTCAGCAACTCGTGGACTGACGCGATTTAGTAACCGCGCCAGATCCAGCCACCGCCAAAGATACGGCTGCCCTCATTCGCATAGAACACACAGGCCTGACCCGGAGAGATCCCTTCCTCGGGCGTCAGCAGCTCCACCTCGGCGGTCGTGTCGGACAGGGGGCGAATAATCGCCTCGCGCGGGGGTCGGGTCGAGCGGACTTTGACCGACAAATGCCATTCGCTGCGCGCGGTGAAGGGCTCATCCCCCAACCAGTTGATTTCACGCACTGGAATAGTTCGGGTGGCCAGCATTTCTTTGGGGCCGACGACAACCTGTTTCTTGTCCACATCCAGCTTGACCACATAAAGCGGCTCACTCAGGCCGCCAATGCCCAGGCCGCGGCGTTGGCCGATCGTATAGTGAATAACGCCATTGTGTCGCGCCAGAACGCGGCCATCGGCATGCACGATCTCACCCGGTTCCGCAGCACCCGGGCGCAGTTTCTCGATCACGCTGGCATAGTCGCCATTGGGCACAAAACAGATATCCTGACTGTCGGGTTTGTCCGCCACGGCCAGCCCGTACTGCGCCGCCATTTCGCGGGTCGCATCCTTCGAAGGCAGGTGCCCCAGAGGGAAGCGCAGGAAATCCAGCTGCTCGGGCGTGGTCGAAAACAGGAAATAGGACTGGTCGCGGTTCGCATCCTCGGCGCTGTGCAGTTCCGGGCCACTAGGGCCCATCATGCGCTGAATATAGTGCCCAGTGGCCATGCAATCGGCTTCAAGGTCTTTGGCAGTTTCCAAAAGGTCCTTAAATTTCACCCGCTCATTGCAGCGGATACAGGGCACTGGGGTCGCGCCTGCCAGATAGCTGTCGGCGAATTCATCAATCACCGCGTCTTTGAAGATGTTCTCGTAGTCCAGAACGTAATGCGGGAAACCACGCTCTTCGGCCACGCGCCGCGCGTCATGAATGTCGATCCCGGCACAGCACGCGCCTTTTTTGGCCAGCGCCGCGCCATGGTCATAAAGCTGTAGTGTCACACCGACCACGTCATAGCCTTGGTCCGCCAGATAGGCAGCAACGACCGAGCTGTCGACACCACCGGACATGGCAACAACCACCCGCGTTTCCGAGGGCGGTTTGGCAAAGCCAAGCGAATTGAGTTGGGTCTCGGCGGCGAGGGCCATGGCGATTCCGTTCGGATTAAGAAAGACCGGCAGAATATAGGAAAATTCTACACACTCTCAAGGGGCGGTTTCACGCGGCATTAAGTAGGCTGATGTCAGCTTTGTCGCAGCAGGAAAAGGGTAGAAAGATGTATTTGCACAAAGTTGAAGGGCCGCGATCTGTTACCTTGCCGGATGGCTCGGTTCTGTCGCGCGCAGATCTTCCACCCGCTGACACACGACGCTGGGTCGCGTCTCGCAAAATCATTGTTGTGCGTGGCGTTCTTTACGGCCTGATCACTCTGTCGGACGCCAAGAAACGATATGGCATCAGCGATGAAGAGTTCAACACATGGGTATCTGCCGTCGCCGAACACGGAATCGAGGCATTGAAAGTAACAGCCCTAAAAAAATATCGACAACCTAAAGATGAAAGTGAATAAATGATTCAACGGTAACGTCAGATTAACCATTTTTGATCAGGTTTGAATTGAATTGAAGTTTTATGACCTGAATTGGAGCAGTGAAATGAGAATACTTCTTGTCGAGGATGATCCAACCACATCCAAAAGCATCGAATTGATGCTGACGCATGCAAACTTGAATGTATATGCGACGGATTTGGGGGAAGAAGGGATCGATCTGGCAAAACTCTATGATTACGATCTCATTTTGCTGGACCTGAACCTGCCGGACATGAACGGGCATGAAGTACTGCGCCAATTGCGGATCGCGCGGGTGGAAACTCCGATCCTGATCCTATCTGGGGCTGACGATACGGAAAGCAAGATCAAGGGCTTTGGATTTGGCGCGGATGACTATCTGACCAAGCCGTTCCATCGCGAAGAACTGGTTGCCCGTATCCATGCGATTATCCGACGTTCGAAAGGGCATTCACAATCGGTGATCCATACCGGGCGCGTTGCTGTTAACCTGGATGCCAAGACGGTTGAGGTTGATGGCCAGACTGTTCACCTGACTGGCAAGGAATATCAGATGCTGGAGCTGTTGAGCCTGCGTAAGGGCACAACCCTGACAAAAGAGATGTTCCTGAACCACCTTTATGGCGGCATGGATGAGCCAGAACTGAAAATCATCGATGTGTTTATCTGCAAGTTGCGCAAGAAACTCAGCAATGCAACCGGTGGCGACAACTATATCGAAACGGTTTGGGGCCGCGGCTATGTGCTGCGTGATCCGCAATCCGACAGCATGGACGATACCCGTATCGCAGTCGGCGCCTGACATCCGAACACTTGTGCCGCCGTTGGTCCAGGGCGGCACCCACACTCACGGCTCAGCACGTCTGGACCTAGCCATGGCCTCGCCCTATCACTGATGTCCAAGAAGACGTGACAGGGCGAGGCCATGAGCAACTCCATTCCAACAGAAGACCTGACCGAAGATCAGGCCCGTGGCGAGCTTGCACGGCTGGCCGAGGTGCTCGTACGGGCCAATCAATTGTATCACGGCGCAGATGCACCCGAGATATCAGACGCGGAATACGATGCGCTGAAACGGCGGAATGCCGAAATCGAGTCGCGGTTCCCACATCTCAAGCGTGCCGATAGCCCCAGTGATCAGGTCGGCGCCCGCGCGGCAGACGGGTTTTCTAAGGTCACCCATGCGGTGCGCATGATGTCGCTTGGCAATGCGTTCGACGATGAGGATGTGGCCGACTTTGACCGGTCGATCCGAAAATACCTCGGGCTGGATGACGATGCGCAGCTTGCGTATACGGCGGAACCGAAGATCGACGGTCTGTCCCTTTCGTTACGCTACGAAAACGGTAAGCTGGTTCAGGCGGCCACACGCGGTGATGGTGAGGTAGGTGAAAACGTTACGGCCAACGCCCGAACGCTGACTGATGTTCCCCAAACCATCGAAGACGCGCCTGCGATTCTTGAAGTTCGGGGTGAGGTCTACATGTCGCACGCAGATTTTGATGCGCTCAACCTGCGTCAAACCGAAATCGGCGGGAAAACCTTTGCCAATCCCCGAAATGCCGCCGCCGGATCATTGAGACAGCTGGATTCGGAAATCACGCGCGCCCGTCCGCTGCGGTTCTTTGCTTATGCCTGGGGTGAATTATCAGAACCGCTTTCTGACACTCAGAAGGGCGCGATTGACCGCTTGAAAGGCTTTGGTTTCTCAACGAATAATCTGACCCGCGAATGCAAAACCACGGATGAGATCCTGGCCCAGTACCGACAAATCGAAGCACAGCGCGCCACGCTGGGCTATGATATCGACGGTGTCGTCTACAAGGTCAACGATCTGGCGCTGCAGGCGCGATTGGGATTCCGGTCAACCACGCCCCGCTGGGCGATTGCCCACAAATTTCCTGCTGAACTGGCCTGGACCCGGCTTGAAGCGATTGACATTCAGGTTGGTCGGACCGGCGCGCTTAGCCCGGTTGCACGATTGCATCCGGTTACGGTGGGCGGCGTCGTTGTCTCAAACGCCACATTGCATAACGAAGATTATATCGCGGGCCGTGACGCTAAGGGCGGTGAAATCCGCGATGGCAAGGATATTCGGGTCGGTGATTGGGTGCAGGTGTACCGTGCCGGCGATGTGATCCCCAAGATCGCAGATGTCGACATTTCCAAACGCCCAGATGACGCAGTGCCTTTCGATTTTCCAACGCGGTGCCCCGAATGCGGCAGCGAGGCAATCAGGGAAGAAGGCGATGCGGTTCGGCGCTGCACAGGTGGCTTGATCTGCCCTGCGCAAGCTGTTGAGAAGCTTAAGCATTTCGTTTCGCGTAAGGCCTTTGACATTGAGGGTCTGGGCGCAAAGCAGATTGAGATGTTTTATGACGACCTTGAATTGCCGATCAAAACGCCAGTCGACATCTTCACGCTGCAACAGCGCGATGCGGGCAATCTGACCAAACTGGCCAACCGCAAAGGGTGGGGCGCGCAAAGTGCGGGCAACCTGTGGGCCGCAATAGATGAAAAACGCAATATCGGGTTCGGGCGTTTGCTGTTCGCTTTGGGCATTCGCCACATGGGGGAGGCCGCGTCGAACCTGATTGCTACTCACTATGGCAGTTGGGCCGAATTCGAAACCGCCGTGACCGCAGCGGCCGCCTTCGAAGGGCCAGAATGGGAGGACCTGCTGGGTATCGACGGAGTGGGCGAAGTCATGGCCCGCGCGCTGGTTTCAGCCTTTGCGCAACAAGCGGAACGAGCCAGCATCGATGATCTTGTCGCCCAGTTGCAGGTAGAGGAGGCAAAGCGCCCGGATACAACAGGCAGCCCGGTTGCGGGTAAAACCGTCGTCTTCACCGGAACGTTGGAAAAGATGACCCGTGCCGAAGCCAAAGCCCGGGCTGAGGCGTTGGGTGCTAAGGTATCTGGTTCGGTCAGCAAGAAAACCGATCTGCTTGTCGCTGGTCCAGGTGCCGGGTCCAAGGCCAAGAAAGCCGCTGAGCTGGGGATCGAAACACTGGATGAGGATGGCTGGCTACAGCTGATTGACGGCGCATGAGTGGACGGCCCGAACAGCTGTTCCCGTTGTTTGCCGGGTTGGAAACACTGGAGGGTGTCGGCCCAAAAACGGCGCAGGCTATGGTGCAAAGCGGGATCGAAAGCCCGCGCGATGTGCTGTTTGGCTTGCCTTACGCGGTGATTGACCGGCGCAGGCGCGATACCATTCAAGGCGTTGATTTGCCAACGACTTTGACAGTTGAGGTAACCGTTGGCGTGCACAGACCACCGCGCAACAAAGGTGGTGCGTATTGGATTCATGTCGAAGACAGTCAAGCCGATTTTCAGCTCGTGTTTTTTCACGCGCGGGGCGATTATCTGAAAAAACTGCTGCCGCAGGGATCGCGCCGCGTGATCTCGGGCAAATTGGAGCTGTTTGATGGTATGGCGCAGATGGTCCATCCCGATCATATGCTGCCGGTTGAGCAGGCGCAGGATATCCCGGAATTCGAACCGGTGTATCACCTGACCCATGGCGTCACCCAAAAGACGGCCTTCAAAGCCGCCCGCAGTGCTTTGACGCGCGCGCCAGACCTGGCGGAATGGATCGATCTGGCCCAGGTGGCACGACAGAAGTGGTCAGGTTGGAAGGGGGCCGTCGAGGCGGCCCATAACCCGCAGGGCGCAGATGATGTGGCGGCGTTTTCATCCGCACGAGAGCGTCTGGCCTATGATGAGCTTCTGGCCCATCAGTTGACGCTGGCTTTGGCGCGCCAGATCGAGCGTAAAGCGCGGGGTATCGTCAGCGCTGGAACCGGCGCGTTGCAATCGAGGGTCTTGGGTAGCCTGCCTTATCGCCCAACCAAGGCACAGACCCGCGCCATCGAAGAGATTTCTGTTGATATGGCCTCTGATGCGCGGATGAACCGTCTGTTGCAGGGCGATGTGGGGGCCGGGAAAACACTGGTCGCCTTCATGGCGCTACTGATTGCGGTCGAAGCTGGCGGGCAGGGCGTGATGATGGCCCCGACCGAGATCTTGGCGCGGCAGCATCTGGAAGGATTGCGCCCCCTGGCTGAAGAGGCCGGCGTGGTGCTGGAAATCCTGACAGGGCGCGACAAAGGGGCCGAGAGGCGGGCGAAGCTGGCAGCCCTGAAAGCTGGGGATATTCAGATTCTGGTTGGCACACATGCGGTGTTCCAGAGCGATGTGGAGTTTCACGCGCTGCGTCTTGCCATCGTTGACGAACAGCACCGGTTTGGCGTGCGCCAGCGGATGGAATTGTCAGAAAAGGGGCAGGGTGCGGATGTGCTGGTGATGACGGCCACTCCGATTCCACGCAGTCTTGCACTGGCGCAATATGGCGACATGGATGTCTCGGTTCTGGATGAAAAGCCGCCCGGTCGGAAGCCAATCAAGACAGCCATTGTCAGCACGGACCGTATGGATGAGGTTGTCTCGCATTTACGTCGTGCGATTGATGAGGGGCGGCAGTGCTACTGGGTCTGTCCTTTGGTGGACGAATCCGAAGTATCGGACCTGACCGCTGCAGAAGAAAGGTTCAAACGCCTGCGTGCTATTCTAGGTGAAGGAGTTGTCGGTCTTGTTCACGGCCAGATGCCGCCAGCCGAGAAAGACGCGGCCATGGCAGCTTTTCAGAGCGGTGACACCAAAGTTCTGGTGGCCACGACCGTCATCGAAGTTGGTGTAAACGTGCCAAATGCCACGATCATGGTGATCGAACGGGCCGAGATCTTCGGGCTGGCACAATTACACCAATTGCGGGGACGCATTGGTCGAGGTGATGCGGAGTCAACATGTTTGTTGATGTATCAACCGCCGCTCAGCGAAGGGGGGCGCAAACGATTAGAAGTGCTACGAGAAACCGAGGATGGCTTTCGTATCTCGGAAACCGATCTGCAAATGCGCGGCGCGGGCGACCTGATCGGGACCGCGCAGTCAGGATTGCCAAAGTTTCGCATTGCCGATCTCGAACGGCAGGCCGGGTTGATGGCGGTGGCGCAATCAGATGCCCGTGCGCTGCTGAACCAAGACCCGAAACTGACCTCGGAGCGGGGTAAGGCCGCGCGTGTTCTGTTATGGCTGATGAAACAGGATCAGGCGATCCGTTTGATTTCAGTGGGTTAGGTAAATAATCCCTTAAAGTTCACAAATGTTCTTAAAAAGTTCTTTACTGACTTGAGGAAATATGAGAACAAAAGGTCAACAAAGGATTAAATCTTCGACCGGAGGTGACCCAATGCTGACCCAGATCAAGACCGCGTTTAGCCGTTCGCACACGACCATCCTGCAGGATGTCGCGGGGGTTGTGTCCTTGGTTGTCATGCTGATGGTTGCCCTTCACCTTCCCGTTGGTTTCTAAGCCTTTCTGCCTGCGATCTCGTGCCGATCAACCCGCGCCTGTCATCCCCATTACGATCAAGGGTGACCTGCCTGTCCCAAACCCCTTGAAGGGGCCATGCCTCGGCCCCGCGCGGCGTTCCGGACCCCACGCGAGACACGCATAGACTGCCGCCGCCCTTTCCGCCCGGAAGGAGCGGCGGTTTTTTTTATAGCTGACCAGTTTTCATGATTTCCAGCATGGCCGATAAAACCGAATTGACGGCGACTGAGGCTAGGATCATGCCCATCACGCGACTGATGATGGCAGCCCCGGAATGACCGATCAGACGAATGATCGGCTCGGCCAGCAACATGAGAATAAATGCGATCACGAGCACAGACAGCATGACTAAGGCCGTGATGCCCTGATCTGCTGCGCTGTAGCGGTTGTTGTCGGTCAGAATGACGATCGCCAGCATCGCGCCAGGCGAGGCGAGTGACGGCACCGCCAACGGAAAGATCGCTGGGTTGTGCTTATGGGTTTTATCGTCTTTGTCATCTTCGGCTGCGCGTTGTTCGATATCCTGCTTGCTTTCACCAAAGATCATGGTCAGCGCGAACAAGAACAGGATGATGCCGCCAGCGACCTGAAACGAGTTCAACCCAATATCTAGCGCTTCGATCAGCAATTGGCCGAAGATCAGGAAGAACAGCAGGACCCCGGCGCTGATCACTGCGGCCAGAATGGCGACCCGTCTGCGGGCCGATGCCGCAAGACCTGCAGTCACTGCGATGAAAACCGGGATCGTACCGATCGGGTCGATCACGACCCATAGGGTTACAAAATGCTCTAGTAAATTGTCCACATCGAACCCCTCTAACCAGTTGTTGGCGAGGTTAGACGGGAAAGTGTGGAAAAGCTACGCTCAGGCGCAGTTGGCCTGTTCGGCAAGTGCTATGGCTTCGGCCGTGGCGTCCAGACACAGCAGGATCGAGGCGTGACGGTTTTTGTACTCGCGCGCCGGCATCAGAACCTCAAGCCCGTCAAACGGTGCATCCGGAACCGGGCCGTCCTTTTTCAACATCGCTGCAAGCTGATCCCGCGCTGTTTCGATCTGCGCGCGCGTCGCGCCGATCACCGCGTCACCCACAATAGAAGCCGAAGCCTGACCCAATGCGCAGGCTTTGACATCCTGCCCAAACGCACTGACGCAACCATCCTGCATTTTTACATCCACGGATACCGTTGATCCGCACAGAGGTGAGCGCTTTTTCACCGATGCATCGGGGTTATCCAGCCGTTCGAGATGGGGGATATCTGCGGCCAGCGCAAGAATTCTTGCCGAGTACAGCTTTATCAGATCGTTTTCGCCACTCATGGCTTTCCCTCGTTGCGTGTTCCCCATACATAGTGGCCAGCCCTTGGGATGCAAAAGGTTTTTCTGATGACTGATCCAATTGTGTTTGACCCCGCAACCTTGAAATATAATGAGGCGGGGCTGGTTCCAGCCATCGCACAAGACCATGCATCAGGCGAGGTTCTGATGATGGCTTGGATGAACGCGCAAGCGATTGAACGCACCTTGGAAACAGGTCGGGTTACCTATTGGTCAAGGTCGCGGCAATCCTTCTGGATAAAGGGTGAGTCTTCGGGGCATACGCAGGCGTTGATCGATTTCCGCGTTGATTGTGACCGGGATTGCCTGCTGGTGCTGGTCGATCAGAAAGGTCCTGCCTGTCACACGAACCGGCGCAGCTGTTTCTATACCGCCATCCGGGACGGGGATGAGACCGAGTTGATGAAACCGATGGAATAAGGGCCAGGGCGGTCTGCCTTGGGTGCGCGTATGCCTGATTCTAGTCAGCGTGGTCAAAGACCAACCATCGCGCGGATGTCTTCGGGGCTTGCACCGTCGGATCTGTATTTCGATATCGCGCGGGCATCGTCTCGTTTCGCCAAGCGCTTGCCTGCGTCGTCACGGATCAAATCGTGGTGGAAGTATTCGGGGACTGGCAGCTCCAGAAGGGCCTGTAGCAGGACATGGATGCGCGTGGCGTCAAACAGATCCTGACCGCGCACAACCCGCGTGATGCCCTGTGCTGCATCATCCAGAACGACGGACAGATGGTACGACGTCCCCATGCCTCGCCGGGCGAGGACAACGTCACCGATCGTTGTGATCAACTCTTCCGGCGTAAACTTGACCGTTCCGGTTTCGCCCTTGGGGCCTGTGCCATGTTCGGTGAACTGTCCGGCTAAGGCGTCACTGTTAAAAACGTGTTGCGCCGCTTTGGGCATATCCAGGCGCAGCGCTTCGTTTTGTGGGCGGGGTGTATCTTCTGATTTTGGTACGCGGTGCCTACATGTGCCCGGATAGATCACGCCATCAGGGCCCAATAGCGGTGCGCCTTCCTGCGGGGCGCTGACCGCTGCAGCAATATCTTTGCGGTTGCAGCTGCACGGAAACAGAAAGCCGCGCTGCCAGAGTTCATCCAGCGCTGCATCGTAGATTGCCCGACGCTCGGATTGGCACATGACGGGTTTGGGCCAATGCAGGCCAAGCCATGTGAGGTCATCATAAATCTGTTCTTCCCAGTGCGGGCGCGATCTGGATTGATCGATATCTTCGATCCGCAACAGGAATTCACCACCTTCAGACGCCGCCATGTCGTGCGCCAGCAACGCCGAATAGGCGTGCCCCAGATGCAAAGGACCCGTCGGAGATGGTGCAAAGCGCGTGGTGAATGTCACGTTTTTTCTAGCACATACACGTCGGAGTTCATGTCCAGACCCGGCAAATGAGGACCGTGTTGACGGAACAACAGTCGTGCAGCGCCCATATCCAACCAGTCGTTCAGCCGCGCTGTATACGTGTGATCCGCAAGTGTGTGATCGTTGAAGGAAAACGACAGCATTCCACCTTTGGGCAGCGCGTGCATCAGCATATCCAGCGTTTCAGGCGGGGCTGCACCTGCTCCGATGACACCGATGGCCGTGATCGCAGTATAAGCTTCATTGGTAAGCGGCGCAGGATCGGTGATCTCAAAGCTGGACAGTGTTCTGTAGACGCCTTTGGTTTTTGCAACTGCCAGCATGTTGGCGGTTGGGTCCATGCCGTCGATGACTGCGAAACCGGCATTTCGCAACGCGACCCCTGACAGACCGGTGCCGCAACCATAGTCCAGAACCGGCATCTGAGATTCGGGCTTTTGCGACCAGAGCGCCTGAGCCACGCGATCCGGTGTAGCATAACCTTGCTCGGCCACTTCGGCCTCATAAGTTGCGGCCCATTTTTGGTAGTGGGCCTCAGTCTGTTCGGGGGTTTCCAGATCGTAGGTGCTTTTGAAGAATTCGTCGCTCATATGCCGATGGTAGGCTGAACCTCTACGCTTCGTCCAGTCAGCAAGCGGCTAACCAGTTGTTCCATTCCGTTTTGGCGCGATCTGTGTAGGCTTTGTAACGGTCCTTGCGTCCCCGACGACCGCCTTTCAGGCCGTCGACCGGACGGAACAGGCCGAAATTCACATTCATCGGCTGAAAGGTCTTTGCCTCAGCCCCGCCCGTGATGTGGTGGATCAAAGCGCCCATCGCACTGTCTTGCGGCACCTCGGGCAGCGAGTGCCCCAGAATTTCTGCTGCGGCCAGGCGTCCGGCCAGCAGACCCATTGCAGCGCTTTCAACATAGCCTTCGACCCCGGTGATCTGACCGGCAAAGCGGATGTTCGGTTTCGACTTTAGCCGCATCTGTGCGTCCAGCAGGGTGGGCGAGTTTATGAACGTGTTCCGATGGATACCGCCCAAGCGCGCGAAGCTGGCGTTTTCCAGGCCAGGGATCATGCGGAACACCTCGGTCTGCGCGCCGTATTTCATCTTAGTCTGGAAGCCCACAATATTGAACAGCGTGCCAAGAGCATTGTCGCGGCGCAGTTGCACAACGGCGTGCGGTTTCACATCCGGTTGATGCGGGTTGGTCAGGCCAACGGGTTTCATCGGACCATGACGCAGGGTTTCGCGTCCGCGCTCCGACATCACCTCGATTGGCAAACAGCCGTCGAAATACCCTGCGGTTTCGCCTTCGTGGAACTCGGTTTTGTCGGCGGCCAGCAGGGCATCGATAAAGGTTTCGTACTGATCGCGGTCCATGGGGCAGTTCAGATAAGCCGTCCGCTCTTCCTCGGTCTCGCCTTTGTCATAGCGGGACTGCATCCAAGCTTTGCTCATGTCGATACTGTCGGCATAGACAATCGGCGCGATCGCATCGAAGAATGCCAGCGCCTCAGCCCCGGTTTCAGCCCGGATCGCTTCTCCCAGAGCGGGCGAGGTCAAAGGACCCGTGGCAAAGATCCAATGCCCATCATCGGGCAGGGTCGTGACCTCTTCGTCGGTGACGCTCACCCGGGGATGGGTGCGCAGCTTGGCGGTGACGTCTTCGGCAAACGGATCGCGGTCAACCGCCAGTGCACCGCCAGCGGGCAGGCGGTGCGCGTCAGCCGTGGTCATAATCAGCCCGTTCGCGGCGCGCATCTCCCAATGCAGCAGACCAACGGCGTTTTGTTCATCATCGTCAGAGCGAAAAGAGTTTGAGCACACCATTTCGGCAAGGTTGCCTGTCTGGTGCGCAAAGGTGCCGATAGTGGGGCGCATTTCATGGATAACTACATCCACGCCCATCTCTGCGGCTTGCCATGCGGCCTCGGACCCGGCCATGCCGCCGCCCACGATATGCAAAACTTGTGTCATGCGCTGCCACATAGGGCAGGGGGCAAGTGGACGCAACTCACCCGTAGGAATGTAGCGCTTATTTTACGGGAGGTCTTGGGGTCGCCGCTGCGGGAATGTCAACGCCGGTGAGAGAAACCAGCTTGGAGGGACCTTCCGCCCACGGCGACCCAAAAGTATGTCCGAGGCCTTAGCCTCGTCTCAGCTTTGCCACAGTGCTGCCCTTTTGAAAAGTGCAAAAATGAAAACAGTGGCAAAAAATATACCTGACAATTGCGTTATTGGGTCCAATTCGGGGGGCGTTTCTCGATAAAGGCGGAAATGCCTTCTTCGGTATCCCGATGCAGCATATTCTGCGCCATTACCTCTCCGGTATAGGAATAGGCCTGATCCAGCGGCATCTGAAGCTGTTGATAAAACGCTTCTTTCCCGATTTTCACCGCACTTCCCAACTTGCTGGCCAGCTGCTCGGCGAGCGAAATTGTTTCGTGTTCCAGCAGCATTTCAGGGACCACGCGATTGACCAAGCCGAGTTCCGCTGCGCGTTCGGCGGTGATGAAATCACCAGTTGTCAGCATCTCAAAGGCCAGTTTTCTGGGGATGTTGCGGCTAAGTGCGACCATGGGCGTCGAACAGAACAGCCCAATATTCACACCATTCACACCAAAACGTGTGCCTTCAGCCGCAACGGCCAGATCGCAGGTCGCCACTAACTGACATCCCGCCGCTGTCGCAATGCCGTGCACTTGCGCGACAACGGGCTGCGGGAGGGACTGGATTGACATCATCATCTTGGCACAGCGATTGAACAGATCCTGAAAGTAAGCTTTGCCGCCATCCTCGGATTGCCGGCCTGCTGTCATCTGTTTCAGATCATGCCCGGCGCAGAAGGCTTTGCCCGCACCCGACAGGGTAATGGCGCGGATCGATCTGTCCTCGCGCAGTTTGTCGAACTCAGCTTGCAGGGCCGCCAGCATCTCATCGCTCAGGGCGTTCAACCGATCCGGCGCATTCAATCGAAGCTGCGCGACCGCGCCAGTGTCGTTACGTTCCAAAATTGCCATCTTGCCCTCCTGCTGGCTGTTGGGCCAACTCTAGGGCGCAAGATACAGGAGGGGAAGCATGGGATTGGCGCTGAACAAAGACGAACTGTCACAATACCTGGCCGAGGTATTCCCACAGGTCCATAAGGACTTCGTGGTCGAGGCGCTGGATGAAGACAGCATCACCATGCGCCTTGTTGTGGCAGATCGTCACTTGCGCCCCGGTGGTACAGTGTCTGGCCCTTCGATGTTCGGGCTGGCGGATGTCTGTGTCTACGCCATGGTGCTGGCGCGCAAAGGTCGCCAGTCGCTTGCCGTAACCACCAACAGTTCGCTGGATTTTCTGCGAAAACCGGAAGGCGGCAAAGATCTGGTTGCAACTTGTCGGTTGCTGAAACTTGGGCGCAGCCTGGCTGTCGGGGATGTGCTGATCTACTCCGAAGGCTCAGATCAGCCGGTTGCTCGGGCCAGTATGACCTATTCCCTTCCACCGGCGGGGTCGGCTGCGGCCAAGTTTGGATAAAAAAGGCCGGGGATAAACCCCGGCCCAGGAAGAGGTCCCAAAATGGGACTGGGGATCAATCAGAGCTGCCAGAAATGGCGGCTTACCTCACGTTTGGCCTGCATTGGGGTCAGACCAACATCCTCAAGAAGCCTGTCATCCAGATAGCTCAGGTTAATGCGACTGCGACGACGGCGTTCCCATTGAGTGACCGCCGCCGCAAACCGCACGGCCAGCGCGGCGATCAGCGGCAACCGGGGGCTGTCGTTCAGCAGCAAGAGGGCGGGGTTGTGCATTGTGCGTGTCATCTCAGTATTCCTTTCCCATTGTATTGACACAAAGCATTGATGTTCGATATGTGTACTTGATACATTCAAGATTGTGTCAAACGCAAAGGAAGAATTGTAATGGATACAATTTGGCCAAACACGCTGCCAAAGTCCAAGGGGCCAAAGTATACTCTGGTTGCCGACACAATACGAAAAGCTATTGATAACAAAACTTTAGATATCGGCACCAAACTGCCACCGGTGCGGGAACTGGCGTATCGATTGCAAATTACACCCGGCACTGTCGCGCGCGCTTATACGATTCTCACAGATGAGGGGTTGCTACAAGCCGAGGTCGGACGTGGTACATTCGTAGCCCCGCCAAAATCTCCGATTCTGGATGATGTCTGGTCCCGGCAGCTTCATCTGGCCGAGGCGCAGAACACCCACCATGTCAGCCTGTTCAGCCCCAGGCTGGTGGATATGGGGCAGGTGTCTTTGATCCGAGAGTGCTTGCAGAAAGTCTCTCAATCCGATCCCGCATTATTCATGAACTACCCCACACGCGATGCGTATCAGCCGATGCGACAGGCTGTGGTTGATTGGCTGTCGGATCTTCCGCTGGGCCCGCTGAACGATGATGACATTGTCCTGACCCATGGGGGGCAGAATGGGCTATGCTTGGTGTTTCAAACCATCCTGCAAGGGCCCAAGCCGGTCGTTTTGGTCGAGGACCTGTCTTACGCCGGTTTCCGTCGTGCCGGAGAGTTGATGCGCGCCGAGGTGGTCGGCATCAGAATGGACAAATGGGGTATCGATCCCGGCGCAATGGAACATGTTCTGCGCCAAACCCCGGCGCAGGCGGTGTGCGTGTCACCCGAAGTTCAAAATCCAACCGCAACGCACACGCCTTTGGAAAGGCGCAAAGAAATCGTTGAGATCGCGCGGAAATTTGATGTCCAGATCGTTGAGGATGATTGCTATCGAATGGGGGATGCCAAAGAACCCAGTTTCCGCGCCCTTGCGCCTGAGCGTGGGTGGCACGTGTCTTCGATCTCGAAGATTCTGACCCCAGCCCTGCGGGTTGGCTTTGCCATCGCTCCGCGTGAACGCAGCGTGGGTTTGCGCCGGTCTGCCGAATATGGGTATTTTGGCTTGGCTCAGCCCTTGGCCGAGTTAACCCGCCTGCTTCTGTCTGACCCTAGAACGCGTCAGATTGCACAAGACGTACGTAGTAGGATGACGGAATATGTTCACATCACGGTAAACGCTCTGGGTGGGTTTGATCTGAACTGGGCCCCCGATGTCCCGTTTGTTTGGCTGAACCTGCCGTCGGGTTGGCGCGCTGCTGCATTCAGCCGCGCGGCTGAGCGAGAGGGGATACAGTTGCGGTCTGCGGATGAATTCGCATTGCGGGATGGTCGTGCACCAAATGCGGTGCGCATTGCCATGAACGGGCATGTCTCGCTGCAACGATTTGAAGACGCCATGATGCGCCTGCGGTCTTTGCTGGACAATCCACCGGAACAGATCTCGGTCTAAGGTGAATAGGTTAGTACATATTCCCCAATTGCGCGGCGGCGGGTTTGTAATTGACCCAATGACAGAAGCCGATTTCGAGCCGCTCTATGCTGCCGCTAGCGACCCTGTGATCTGGGCCGGTCACCCGGCAAGGACGAGGCATAAAAGAGATGTCTTTGGCCCGTATTTTGAGTTCCTGCTTTCGACAGAAGGTGCTGTGACAATCCGCGACGTCGGTGGTCGGGTCGTGGGATGTTCAAAATACTACAAACCACCCGAGGTTCCCGGGGGGATCGCGATTGGGTATAGTTTTCTGACTGTGGATCATTGGGGCGGCGCCAGTAATCGGGCGGTAAAGGCGCTGATGCTTGATTATGCCTTTCAGGATTGGGACCAAGTCTGGTTTCATATCGACCCTTCCAATATTCGATCGCAAAAAGCGACAGCAAAACTAGGGGCACGACACGTGGATAACCAATCACTTGACTTGGGGAACGGTCCTACGATGTGGATGCGCTGGGTTTTGCTGAAAGATGTGTGGAGTAATATGGGGTAAAATAATACCTATTTTTTAAAGCATTGTTATCTAACAAGTAAATCTATCTTTGCGCGCTTGACCTGCATGCTTTCACCCCATAAAACCCGTCCATCGAATTCGGGCCGCTCTGTATTAGGGCGGTCTTTCACATCAAACAGGACTATCCTGCCATGAAAACCTTTTCTGCAACACCTGCAGACATCGACAAGAAATGGATCCTGATCGACGCCGAGGGCGTTGTTCTGGGCCGTCTCGCCTCGATCGTCGCCATGCGCCTGCGTGGCAAGCACAAAGCGTCGTTCACCCCGAACATGGACATGGGCGACAATGTCATCGTGATCAACGCTGACAAAATCCAGATGACCGGCAAGAAGCGCGAAGAAAACTTCTACTGGCACACTGGCCACCCGGGCGGCATCAAGTCGCGCACCAAGCAGCAGATCCTTGAGGGTGCACACCCCGAGCGCGTCGTGACCCAAGCGGTCAAGCGCATGCTGCCGGGCAACCGTCTGGCGCGCCAGCAGATGACCAACCTGCGCGTTTATGCCGGTGCCGAGCATCCCCACGAGGCGCAAGCGCCCGAAGTTCTGGACGTGAAGTCCATGAACAAGAAAAACACCCGGAGCTAATGACCGATGGCTGATCAGATCAATACTCTCGAAGAGCTGAGCGCCGTCGCAGGCGTTGAAACCGTGGCCGAAGAAGTCATCGTGCGCGAACCCGTGCGTGACGAGCTGGGCCGCTCCTACGCCACCGGCAAGCGTAAAGACGCTGTTGCCCGCGTTTGGATCAAGCCGGGCTCCGGCAAAGTCACCGTAAACGGCAAGGACCAGGACAAGTACTTCGCACGTCCCGTTCTGCAGCTGATCCTGCGCCAGCCGTTCCAGGTTGCCGGTGTGGAAGGTGAATTCGACGTTGTCGCAACCGTCAAAGGCGGTGGCCTGACCGGTCAGGCCGGTGCGGTCAAGCACGGCATCTCGAAAGCGCTGCAGCTTTATGATCCGAACCTGCGTGGCGCCCTGAAAGCCGCTGGCTTCTTGACCCGCGACAGCCGCGTTGTGGAACGTAAGAAATACGGTAAGCGCAAAGCCCGCCGTTCGTTCCAGTTCTCGAAGCGTTAATCACCAACTGCTTCCAGATTTCAAATCGGGCGTCTGCAATCGCAGGCGCCCTTTTTTTTGTGCTGATAGGCAACAATGCGCTGCCTGTCTCAAATTTTGAAACCAGCGCTGCCAATTCGTGTAAACCTGATCTCGAAGAGTACAGACTGTTAGAAGACCGTAGTTTCCTTTCAAAGCGGTGGCCTAAGGTTGTCGCGTAGTTCGAGGCACCCATGGACACGGCAGAGCTTGACGAAATTATTGAACAGGCGATCGGGATCAGTCAGGACCGGCATCAATTGTGGGTCAATCTCATCTCGCGGCTGAAGTGTAGATCTGTTTGTGAGGTTGGGGTCTGGAAAGGCCAGTTTGCCGAAACCCTGCTGACACAGGTCGCTCAAATTGAACACTACACCCTGATCGATCCATGGCGGAATCTGCCGGACTGGAACAAGCCTGCCAACAAAACCGATATCGAGTTCGAAGAAATCCGAAACGAAGCGCTCAGACGGGTCAGCCCGTTTCTGGACAAGGTGACTGAAATTCGCGACACAACACGCAACGCACAGTCGCAGATACCAGACTGCTCGCTGGACTTGGCGTATATCGACGGCGATCACACCTTGCGTGGGATCACCATTGATCTTCATGCGATGCTACCGAAGATCCGCAAGGATGGGTTCATTGGCGGCGATGATTTCACCAAGACGATCTGGCAGCATAGCCAAGAATACAGCCCCAGCGAGGTTTTTCCCTATGCCATTTATTTCTGCGAGGCGCAGGGGCTTCCGATCTATACGCTTCCGTTCAACCAGTTTCTGATCGTCAATGCCCAGACGGGATTTCGCGTCATCGATCACGGTGGGTATGCAACTCTGACGCCAGCTCAGATCTATGCCCGGCCCAGAGCGCAGAAATTGCGGAAAAGACTAAAGAAATTGCTTAGGGCCTGAGAGTGCGAAAGGGGCCGCAGCCCCTTTCATTGGATGGCCTACTCCTCGTAGACGAGGTTCCAGGCTCCGTTTTCCACCACATTCACAAAGACCGTATCGGCGCCCTGATGATCATCCGCGCTGTACGAGATGTGGTTGCCGACCAGCTCATCCGTGTAGTCCAGCGATTCCATCGCGGCGATAAAGCTATCGTGGGTCAGGTCTGGGCCGGCGGCCTCTAGCGCTTTGACCATCATCTCAGCGGCGGAATAGCCCAGCATTGCAAAGCCAACCGGGTCTTCGCCTGTGGCGGCCTTGTATTCCTCGATAAACGCGGCAGGGACGGGTTCATCCGCGCGCGCCCATAGGTCCTGCCAGGATGCTGCGGCGTAGAACCCATCGGTCACACCACCCGGAACCTGTGCCACAACGGTCAGGAAGCTGGCCGATGTACCCAGGAATTTCATATCCGTCAGGCCCATCTTCTTGGCAGTCCCAACAACGGTGATAGCCTGACGCACCCCAAGCGCTATGGTGACGATGTCACAGCCATCTTCCTTAAGTTTGCTCAACGAGCCGACAAAATCCGTTTCATCCGGTTTGTGCGTGGTTTCCGAAGCAAATGAGATACCTGCCTCTTCCGCGCCCGATTTGCTACCTTCCAGTATTTCTTCACCAAAATCGGTTGGCAGATACATAGTGCAAACAGCCTGCGACCCGAACTCGCCGGCGAGGTATTTCACGCCAACCCGCGCCTGGTCGTAATAGGTTGAGAACGACGTGAACTTGTTCCTGACCGGCTCTTGCAGCATTTGCCGTGCAGCGGTCAGGGGGGCAACGTTGGGAATGCCTTTCGGGTCCAGCAGTTTAAACCCGGCTAGGTTCATGGGCGTGCCCAGCGATTGCAGCATGGCGAATACCTTGTCGCGGTTCAGCAGCTTGTTATAGCCCTGCATCGCGCGCGGCATCTGATAGCCGTTGTCTTCGACCACATAGCGGATCGTGCGACCATGCACGCCGCCTGCCGCATTGACCCGGTCAAAGACCACATTCGCGCCCTTGGTCGCCGGAACGCCCACGGCGGCGAAAATACCGCTGAGGTCATTGACCGCACCGATCACGATCTCATCATCGGTCACACCCTGCGTTTGTGCCCAACCCATCGTGGCTGACGCTGTCAAAGCCGCAGCGACCGTTAGCCGGTTTATCAGCTTGCTCATAGTTCTCCTCCCGTTTCGTGCTTTGGTTAAGTGTACATGTCTTCAATCAGATGTGCGTGTTTCTTTTCCACGGCGCCGCGTTTCAGTTTCATCGTCGCGGTCAGTTCTTCATCTTCGGCGGTCAACAACACGTCGATCAGCCTGAAATCCTTGACCTGTTCGACGCGGGCGAAATCCGCGTTTACCGAAGCGACCTCGGCCCCGATCAGCTCTTTGATCTCAGGTGCTGCGCAAAGCGAGGCAAAATTCGAGAAAGGGATCTTTCGGTCCTGCGCGAATTTCTCGACATTCTCCTGATCGATCATGATGAGCGCTGTCAGAAACTTGCGCTGATCGCCAACAATCACGGCGTCCGAGACATAGTGGCTGAACTTCAGCCGGCTTTCGATCTCGGCAGGGGTGATGTTCTTGCCGCCTGCCGTGATGATGATGTCCTTCATTCGACCGGTGATCGAGACATAGCCATCCGCGTCAATCGTTCCGACATCGCCTGTGCGCAGCCATCCATCATCGGTGAAGCTTTCAGCCGTCTTGGCGTTGTTGCGCCAATAACCTTGAAAGATGTTCAGACCTTTGATCTGCAACTCACCTTCGTCCGAGACCCGGATATCGCAACCCTCTGCCGCGCGCCCGATGGTTCCGATACGGTTCTCATCGGTGGTGTTCAGTGATGCCAGACCTGCGGTTTCGGTCATGCCGAACCCTTCGACCAGCGGTACACCAATCGCCCAGTACCATTTCAACAGGTCAGGCGAGATTGGGGCCGCACCAGACCCGCCTCGGCGCATCTTGTCCATGCCCAGCATTCGCCGCAGGTTGCGCAGGACCAGATGATCCCAAACCCAGAATTGGGCGGCGATACCCGCCGGGACAGGCTGTCCTCTGCTCAGGTACTCAGCCCGCGCCAGACCGGCCTTAACTGCCAGACCAAATGCAACCCGCCCAAAGCGCGTTGCGTCCTGTGACATGATCTGAACCTGAGCATAGATCTTCTCCCACACGCGCGGCACAGCGGTGAAGGTGGTGGGCGAGACTTCTTGCAGGTTCGCAAACACCGTTTCCGGGCTTTCCGCGAAGTTCACCGTGCATTTGGAGGCCAAAGGAAAATAGACCGAGACATCGCGCTCCAGAATATGACATAGCGGCAGGAAGCAGAGCTGTTCGTCACTGGCCTTGGCAGGCAGGGCCCGCGCGCCACTTTCCATGGCGGCCAGAATGTTCTCATGGCTCAGCATCGCACCCTTGGGCTGGCCCGTTGTGCCCGATGTGTAGACCAGCAAGGCGGTGTCCGATGGTCGGGCTTGAGCGATTTCAGCTTTGAACCGGCCCGGGTCCTCTGCCTCGACCTGCTGACCAAGGGCATAGAGCTGATCGATCATCATGCAGCGCGGATGGTCGAGGTCATGCAAACCTTCATCTTCAAGGATGATCACCATTTGAAGGTCAGGAACCGCGTCTTCGACCTCAAGAAACTTGTCCAGTTGTTCTTCGTCTTCAACGATCAGAAAGCGGCTGGTGCTGTCGTTGATCAGATATTGCACCTGACTGGCCGCATCGGTCGTATAGATACCGGATGAAATCCCGCCGACACATTGAATGCCCATGTCGAACCAGGCCCATTCCTTGCGGTCCTCGGACAGGATCGAGACGACCTGACCGCGCTCAAGCCCTAACTTACGCAAGCCAAGCCCGATCCACTTGGCGTGCTGCCAATAGTCGGTCCATGAGTAGGATTTCCAGATACCCAGATCTTTTTCCCGATGGGCCGTCCGGTCGCCCAGATCGGCGCAACGGTTCTGGAACAGCTCCGAGATCGTGACAGCCCCGTCGACCCGCACGGGACGCTGCCCAGCGGTCGCGTTGAACCGGACACCGTTGATGTCGATCTGAGGGGGCAGAGGCGTGCTGTCCATCCGTGTCACCTCCACGTCTTTTTGCGTTTCCAGCGGCGGTTTTCCCGCGCACCTTCTTCCTGCACGCCCAGATAGAAGTTCTGGATGTCCTCGGATTGTAAAAGCTTGTCGGCAGCACCGTCCATGACGATCCGCCCAACCTCCATCACATAACCATGATGGGCCAATTCCAACGCGGCGTGAGCGTTCTGTTCGACCAGCATCATTGTCATCTTCTGCTCTTCGTTCAGACGTTTCAGAATGCCAAAGATTTCCTGAACCAACAGCGGCGACAAGCCGAGCGAAGGTTCGTCCAGCAGCATGATCTTGGGGCTGGCCATCAGCCCCCGGCCGATCGCCAGCATTTGCTGCTGCCCGCCTGACAGCGTCCCGGCCTCTTGTCCGCGACGGTCTTTCAGAACCGGGAAGTAGCTGAACACCATATCGCGGTCCTGTTCGATCTGGGCTTTGTTCTTGGCGGTGTAGGCCCCAAGGCTGAGGTTTTCATTGACGGTCAGCAGGGGAAACACTTCGCGTCCTTCGGGGACATGCACGATACCCTGTTGCACGACCTTATGAGGCTCAGATCCCTGAATGTCCTGCCCGTCGAAGGTGATTGTGCCTTTTTCCGGGTCCATGACGCCTGAAACCGTTTTCATCAGTGTGGTTTTGCCCGCGCCATTGGCCCCAAGGATCGAGACGATCTGACCGGGATACACATCGAGCGAGACACCGCGAATGGCCATGATCGGGCCATAAAAGCTTTCGATGTTGCGGATTTTCAGGATCGGCTCGCTCATGAGGCTTTACCCAGATAAGCCTCGACCACGGCATGGTGGGATTGTACCTCAGCCGGAGTGCCGAGGGCCAGTTTGGCACCGTCGGCCATAGCCAACACGCGATCAGATACGCCCGAAACCAACCCCATATCATGCTCGACCATCAAAACGGTGATCCCCATCTGACGCCGAATGTCATCGATCCACCAGCGCATATCGGTGGTCTCTTCGACCGACAGCCCCGAGGCTGGTTCGTCCAACAGCAGTAGCTTGGGATCGGTGGCCAGCGCACGGGCGACCTCGACCACTTTTCGAACCCCATAGGGCAGGCCCGAGATCATCTTGTCGCGGTAAGCCTGCAGATCGAGGAAATCGATGATCTGTTCGGCTTTCTCGCGGTTTTCCAGCTCTTGCCTGCTGGCAGAGGGCAGAAACAAAACCTCGGACAGAAGGTTGGTTTTGCGATGCCGGTGCCGACCGACCAGCAGGTTCTGCAACACCGTTGCATGTTCGAACAGTTCGATATTCTGGAACGTCCGTGCCACGCCAAATGCAGCCACGCCCGACGGTTTGACCCGCAACAGATCATGACCGTCAAACCGGATCGAGCCCGCGACAGGGTCGTAGAAGCGTGAAATCAGATTGAACACCGTCGATTTGCCCGCGCCGTTGGGACCGACGATGGCAAAAACCTCGCCTTCCTCAACCTCGAAGGACAAATTATCAACCGCGGTGACACCGCCGAATTTCAGGGTGACGTTTTCAAACTCAAGCAGGCTCATCTCAGACGCTCCGTCTTGAGATAGGATTTCTGCCGTTTGAACATGTCCTTGCGGTAGAAGGGGAACAACTCGAACCATGTACGGATTTTCAGCCAGCGGCCATACATGCCCAAGGGTTCGAACAGGATGAAGGCGATCAGGATCATGCCGAAGATGCCGAACTCCAGCCCCGGAATGGCGACTGTGCTACCGCCAATGATCGCGCCGACATATTCCTTCGAAATCGACAGGAATTGCGGCAGGAAGCCAATCACGATGGCCCCTAGAAACGCGCCGTGGATCGAGCCCAGCCCGCCGATCACGATCATCATCAGCAACTGAATCGAAATCAGGACAGAGAAGGTCTCGTTGTTAAACGCCCCGGAGAACATGCCCATCAGCGCACCCGCCCAGCCGGTCACAGCGCAAGATAGCGCGAAAGAGATCATCTTAGTGCGCGCGATATCAACGCCCATGGCTTGCGCGGAGACCTCTGAATCCCGCACCGCGATGAAGCTGCGCCCCAAAGGCGCGCGCAGCAGGTTGATATAACCCAGCGTGACCAGAACAGCGACACAAAGCACCAGCCAGAAGAACGGGGCAGGGGTGCCCCAACGATCCACGCTCAGCCCGAAGATATCGACACCGCCGATGAACTTGCCCGCCACGCCGCCGGTAAGGGGCTCGCTTAGAACAATCACGTCATCCATCAGGATCGACAGCGCCATGGTGAAGATCGCCAGATAGATGCCATGCAGCCGCAGGGCAGGGATGGCGACGGTGACTCCGGCGATTCCGGTCAATATGCCCGCCAGCGGGAAGGCGATCAGAAAGGGCACCCCCGCTTCGATCAGGATCACGTTGGCATAGCAGCCAAACGCTAGAAACG
This sequence comes from Ruegeria sp. I1, assembly GCF_056532675.1. Lineage (NCBI taxonomy): Bacteria > Pseudomonadati > Pseudomonadota > Alphaproteobacteria > Rhodobacterales > Roseobacteraceae > Ruegeria > Ruegeria sp. I1. Next base: position 132,268 of record NZ_JBQFNM010000005.1, read on the forward strand.
CAGCGTGGCCCAGGCTGACCTGACCGGTGTGGCCGGTCAGGATCATCAGGCCCAAACCAGCGATGGCCCAGATCAGAACATTGGTCAACTCACCAAGATAGAAGTCGTCTAGCCACCACGGGGCCGCTGCGACGACAACAAGCAAGATCAGATAGAGGCTCAGCTGATAGTTGTCTTTCCAAGGGCGGATATCCTGCATGTAATCGGTTTTGAAAACGATACGCATGGCTCAGACTTTCTTGACCCGAACCTGGCTAAACAGGCCATTGGGTCGGAAAATCAGCACGGCCAGCAGCAGCGCATAGGGGGCGACCTGGCTGTATCCGGCGGCGATATAGCGGCTGGCAAAGGGCTCTATCACGCCTACGATCAACCCGCCCGCAAGAGCGCCGGGCAGGCTGCCGAACCCGCCGATCACAGCTGCGGCGAAGGCTTTGATCCCCAACAGGCCGGTGGTTGGGTCCACCGACCCCTTGGCCGCAAAGAGAATGCCTGCGATCCCAGCGACAACCCCGGCAAGTGCCCAGATGAAGCCCTGCACGCGCTTAACCGGAACGCCCATATAGTAGGCCGCCAACTGGTTCTGCGAGGCCCCTTGCATCGCCAACCCAAGCTTGGTTTTGCTGAAAAACACGTAAAGCCCCCAGGTCAGCAGGATGGTCACGACGATGACGGCCACATCCTCCATCCCCAGAACAAGCCCGCCAAATCGGACTTCTTTGCCTGCCAGCGGGTTTTGCAGGGTATGAGGTTCATGCCCCCAGATCAAACCAGCCACAAAGCGGATCACAAAACCCAAAGCAATGGTCAGGATCACAACGGCGGTCTGGCTTTCCCCAAACATGCGGCGGATGATCAGCCGATCCAGCAGATACCCTAGCGCCCCCATGATCCCGAGTGAGATCGGCAGCGCCATCCAGAAGGGTAATCCCATATATTCGGTATTCGTCAGGCCAATGGTGACAAAGGCCCCCAGCATCATGAAATCGCCCTGGGCGAAGTTTACGGCTTCGGTCGCCTTGTAGATCAGAACAAAACCAAGCGCGATCAGGCCATACACACACCCGTTCGCCAGCCCGCTGATCAGCAGCTGCGCGTTATCCAAGCTTTCCTCCCCATGCTGGTGATCCAGCGTTTGTTCTACTATGGCGTGATAATCACCTTCCCGTCACTCTTTTTCAGCGCATCGGCCAGATTTGGGATCAGATTGCGGAGTGTAAGCCGTTCCGATACATCGGTTTTCCACCGCCCGTCGGCAAAGCGCGCTTGCACTTCAGCCACAACGCGCATTTGATCGGCGGGTGGCGTGGACATCATCCATTGGGTCAACCAGAACCCTTCGATCTGCTTGCCCATAAAGATCAGCTGGCCGGTTTGTGTCAGGGTAGGGGCTTCGCTGCCCAGCTTGCCATAACAGACCCAGCGCGCCCGGTTTGGCATCGCGCAGAAGATCTGTTCCGAGAGTTGATCCATCACCGCATCCAGGAACATGCGAGGTTTGAGTGTGGCGCTCAGTTCGGAGAATTTCTGCACAACATCTCCATCGGTGGTCACCAACACCTCAGTCGCGCCAAGGTCTTTGAGCATATCAACCGCCTCGGCCCGTCGGACCAGAGCAATGGGTTTCAAACCCAGATCGCGCCCCAGGCTGCACATCAGTTTGCCCAACTGGCTGGTCGCGGCCGAGAGGACAAAGGCGTCTCCTGCCTCTTTCGCCATGTCGACCATCGCCATCGCGGTCAGCGGATTGACGATTTGCGCCGCGCCGTCATCGTCCGAGATATCGGGGCGCAGCGGGATGCACATCTGCATCTGGGTCACGACATACTCGGCCCATGCACCTGAGCCTGCGGCGACAAATGCCACGCGCTGCCCTTGCAGGGCCTCGGCACCTTTGCCGCTGGCCACGACGTCTCCGCATCCTTCAAACCCGGCCGCAGCACCTTTGACCCGAGGCTGTCCATATTCGCCCTTTATGAAATGCAGATCAGACGGGTTCACCGATGCGGTGCGCAAGCGGATCAGAACCTGCCCAGGGCCGGGTTGGGGAACAGGCAGTTCCGCTTCGGCAAGCCAGTCACCAGCATTCTCGATCACCGGTCCGGTCATGGTGCCGGAATACCCATCATATTTGAGAATAGTCGCGAACATCGTTTTGGGAATTTCAGTCACAGATGCGCCCTCGGTTCAGCGCGCTTTCCAATGAGTTCCGAAATCAAATGACGACGAGGGAAAGCAACGCGGTTGGTTTGAAGACAAGCCAAACAAATGGGCGGTGCGGCGTCAATCGCGTGTCGCGCTGACGTAGCGGAATTGGCAATTTCTTACATAGAAGCAGGGCCCGCCCTTAGGGCTGGCCCAATATCTTTTATTGTTGAGTCAGCAGGTTGCGCAGGTCCTGGATCTTCTGCAGCAGGGTTTCTGGTGATGCTTTGATTTCGTCAAATATCTGGATCGCCTGCGTTTTTAGCTCTTGCGTCAGGTCGCTGTCCTGAACAGAAGCGACCATCGCGTCATAGTCGAATTCTCCGGCGGTCAGCAGCCCGTCCTGCAGCCAGGAATTGAACAACTCCTGCCCCTGATTGGCCAAGGCGGCCACTTGCTCGCCAGCTTGATCCGCGGCATCCGAAACCGATGAAGCGGCTTCGCTGGCCTGATCTGCAGCCGCGTCCAATGCGTCCGAGGCGGCATCCTGAGCGGTGTCTACGGCATCATTGACAGCCTCCTGCGCGTCAGTGACCACGTCATTTGCTGCGTCGCCAGCAGCATCAGCGGCATCATCCACAGCATCGGCAGTATCTTGCGCCGCGTCCTGCAATTGCTCACCTGGAGTTTGCTCTGCCTGGTTAAAATAGAAATAGCCGCCAGCGCCGATTGCAGCGATGACAATGGCCAGAATTAGTGTACGCGACATGTGGTTCTCCTTTGAAATATGTGTCGCCGAGATGGGGCAAAACTATCTGTTCTCAAAGGGGAATTCTTTGTGTTTTTCTGCAACTGCGAGATATGGGCCAAGCTACGCTGATCCCGCGCCACCCGCGTGGCAAGAACACGCCCAATGCGAGATGGGAATGGGTTTAACCATGGTTTTGTATTGAGAAGAACGATCGATTTTGCTGGGCAAAACAAGCTGGCGGAGAGACAGGGATTCGAACCCTGGGTGGGCTTGCACCCACAACGGTTTTCGAGACCGCCCCGTTCGACCACTCCGGCACCTCTCCGCGGGGGTCTGTGAGGGGGGGATTTAGTTAGGAACGGGCAGGGGTGCAAGCAGAAAATTCCGGATTTCGGCAAAGCCGCGTTTTTCCATTGCCTACAGGGGTAAAACACCTAGGCTCATCCATATGATACATCAACCACGCCGCTTCGCCATCGCCTTTTTCGCCCCGTTTGTCGCGCTGATCCTGTTGCCGTCGCTTGTTATTGCCGCCAATCGGGATCGGATTGAGGCGTTTCTGACCACAACCGGATTTGACGTTGCATTAGAAAGTATCGCTTTGGCATCCGGTTCAGCACCGCAAATGCTGGGGATTGATCCAGAAGGGTTCGGGTCTGATTGGACGCGCTTGACAGAAGAGGTGTTCGACACCGAGGGCATGCATGAAACTGCCGTTTCGATCCTGGAAGAGACGCTAAGCGACGATGCCCTGAACCACGCAGTCGATTTCTACGCATCAGATCTGGGTCAGCGTCTGGTCGAAGCTGAAAACGCCTCGCACATGGAAGAGGATGACGACGTCAAACAACAGCAAGGGCAGGAGATTTTTGCCGCGCTGGTGCAGGCTGGATCGCCGCGGGTAGAAAGCTACAAACGCATGAATGCGGCCATTGATGCCTCGGGCACGTCCTTGCGGGCGTTGCAGGAAATTCAGGTGAGGTTTTTGCTGGCTGCAAGCGCGTCCGGCGTGATCGAATTGCAGTTGAGCGCTGATGAGCTGAGGCAGATGTTGAAAAGCAACGAAGCCGGGATGCGACAATCCTTGCAGCTTTCTGGTTTGGCGGGGGCGGCCTATACCTATCAGGCGTTCTCGGACACCGAAGTTGACGATTATGTGGACGCTTTGGAACATCCGCTTATGCAGGAAGTCTATGAGCTGCTGAATGCCATTCAGTATGAAATCATGGCCATGCGCTTCGAAGTGCTAGCCGCCCGCATGGCTGAACTGCACCCCGCTCAGGATATCTGATGCGCCTACTGCCTTTGTTTTCAGCGCTATTTGTCGGGGCCTTGCCAGCGTTCGCCAGTGAGAAAGCCGAACAATTGGCCGAGGCCATGCGGCTTGACCAAGTGGCGCAAATTCTTGCGGAAGAGGGTGACATATATCGGCGCGAAGTGGATGAAACGCTGCTGGATAATGCGGGTGGAGATTTCTTCCAGGCTCAGGTGCAGGACATTTATGATCCGACCTGGATGCGCAACCAGATGCGTGACGCGTTTGCCGCCCAAATGTCAGACGCACAGATGGATCAGGCCATCGTCTTCTATAACAGCGATCTGGGTCAGACGGTCGTTTCGCTTGAAAACTCGGCGCGTCGCGCCTTTCTAACCCCCGAAATCGAGGAAATGGCGCGCGCGACATACAAGGACGCATTACCTGACTCGATGTTGGTCGAACTCGTGACAGAGTTCATTGGGGTCAATGATTTGGTCGAGCAGAATGTGCAGGGTACGCTGAGCGCCCAATATAACTTCTTCAAAGGGATGACACTAGGCCAGCCAGGCGACGACGCCGAATTGTTGGCGCAGCTTTTGGCCGAACAGGACGCCAAAACAGAAGACACCACCGAATGGCTCTATTCCTTTCTGCTAATGGCCTATGCACCGCTGGATGAGGCTGAGATGCGCGAATACATCGCCTTTTCCAGAACCAAGACCGGGCAGGCGCTGAATACCGCTTTGTTTGACGGGTTTGACCAGATGTTTAATACGATCTCGTTCCAGTTGGGCGAGGCTGTGGCACAGGTTTTGAACGGGTCCGATCTATGACACGCTTTGGTGTTGACTTTGCCCCCTAATCCATGGATAAGCGCGCAGCCCGGCCGGAATACCGCGCCGGGTATCGTTATTATGTGACCCTTGGACTTGCTTCAAAGGTCATTCATCACAGCCCGAAAAGGGCGCGCTGTTCGAGGTGGCGAAAGCCGACAACACCCATGCGGGGACCGCAGAACGCGATTTGGAAAAGGAAAGACGCATGTTTGCGGTCCTCAAGACTGGCGGCAAGCAGTACAAGGTTCAGGCGGGCGATGTGCTCCGCGTTGAAAAACTGGCTGCCGACGCAGGTGAAAAAGTTCAATTCAACGATGTTCTGATGCTGGGCGGCGACGCTCCGGTTGTTGGCGCGCCTTTCGTCGAAGGCGCGGGCGTACAGGCCGAAGTGATCGACCAGATCAAAGGTGACAAGGTCATCAAATTCGTCAAACGCCGTCGTAAGCACAGCTCGAAGCGTACCGTTGGCCACCGTCAGAAGCTGACACTGGTCAAAATCACCGACATCCTGTCGTCGGGTGCGGACAAGTCGGGCATCAAAGCGGCGACCGGTTCGGTTTCCGCAGCGGCTGTCGAAGCAGCTGCGCCGAAGAAAGCACCGGCCAAGAAAGCTGCTGCGAAAAAAGACGCGGCACCCAAGGCTGAAGCACCCGCTGTTGACGCTGGTGCAGACGATCTGAAGAAACTGTCCGGTGTTGGCCCCGCGCTTGAGAAGAAGCTTCTTGCAGCTGGCATCACCACCTTTGCCCAGATTGCGGCATGGACGGAAGAAGACGTTGCTGCTATGGACGAGAAACTGTCGTTCAAAGGTCGGATCGAGCGTGAAGGCTGGATCGAACAGGCCAAAGAACTGGCTAAAGGCTAAGGAGAGAGAGAATGGCACATAAAAAAGCTGGCGGTTCCTCCCGTAACGGTCGCGACTCAGCGGGTCGTCGCCTTGGCGTGAAACTCTATGGTGGCCAGGCCGCCATCGCAGGCAACATCATCGTGCGTCAGCGCGGCACCAAGTTCTGGCCGGGCGAAGGCGTAGGCATGGGCAAAGATCACACCATCTTTGCAACCACCGATGGCGCCGTGAAGTTCCACAAGGGACTTAAAAACCGCACCTTTATTTCGGTCCTGCCAGTGGCGGAGGCCGCAGAGTAAGCCGAGACCCAGAAGGTTAATAAAAAATTCACAGGGGACCGGCAGAAAGTGCCGGTCCCTTTTTCGTTTTAACCCAGTCGTGAACAAAACCCGATGACAGTCGCAACCACCAGTTTCCTCCTGTTCGCCGCCAGTCAGGTCGGCACGCCGGGACCAGCCAATATGGTCCTGCTGGGAACAGGTGCGCGCTATGGTTTTCGGGCGGCCTTACCATTTGTTGCAGGGGTCATCCTGGGCAAGCAGCTGATCATTTGGCCCGTTGGTTTTGGCCTGATGCAATTGGCGGATCGGGTGCCCATGGTGTTTGAGGTGCTCAAATACGCCTCGGCGGCCTATATCATCTGGCTCGCGTGGAAAATCGCCAATCTGCGCCTGTCGCGCGGTCAGGGCGATGTTGCGGTGCCGGGCTTTTGGTCAGGGCTGATCGTGCATCCGCTGAACCCCAAGGCCTGGGCCATGATCATCGCAGGCTTCACTGGTTTTGTCGCTGCGGGGACTTCGGCCTTTCAGGCGACTTTAACAATCGCACTTTGTTTATTGTTTTGTCAGGTAATTCTTCATCCGATCTGGACTTTTGCGGGCGATAGAATCGCCCATGCGGTTGAAGGACGACCTATGGAAAAATATCTGATGTGGACGTTAGCGAGTGTCACAGTTGCGTCCGTACTTTTCGTGTTGTTCGGAGGAGGAGCACAGACATGAAACTTGAGACGATAATCAACCAGCCGGTCATCGAAACCGAGCGGTTCGACCTGCGCCCACTGCGCCGTTCGGATATGGGTCTCATTGAACATTACGCAGGCGATGAGCGCGTGGCGCGCATGACCACAACGATTCCACATCCGCTGCCACCCGGTTCGACCGAGGCTTTTGTAACCCGTGCCATGGCGGATGAACGGGATGAGGACGTATGGGCGCTGGATGCCACCAAGGATGGCGGGCCGGAATTGATCGGCCTGATCTCGCTACAGCGGTTGGATCGTAACCAGGCCGAAATCGGCTATTGGGTCGCACCGGTTTACTGGAACACCGGCATCGCCTCATTGGCGGTAGAGGCTTTGGTTCTGGCCAACCCCCTACAGCATTCCAGCATGTTCGCCAGTGTGTTTCAGGACAATCCAGCCTCGGCGCGAGTGCTGACGCATTGCGGGTTTGAATATCTTGGCGATGCCGAGACCTATTCGGTTGCGCGCGACGCAAATGTGCCCACCTGGACATATAGCAAAAAACTCTGACTTGTGGCCGATGGGGCCTTTGCAGTAGGGGACAGTTATGAAATTTCTCGATCTTGCAAAGGTCTACATCCGGTCCGGGGCCGGAGGTAGCGGCTGCGTCAGCTTTCGACGCGAAAAATACATCGAATATGGCGGCCCTGATGGCGGGGACGGCGGCAAAGGTGGTACAGTTTGGGCCGAAGTTGTCGATGGGCTGAACACCTTGATCGACTTTCGCTATCAGCAGCATTTCTTTGCCAAGAACGGACAGCCTGGTCGCGGCCAGCAGCGCACTGGCAAGGATGGTGATGACATCATCCTGCGTGTGCCGGTCGGGACCGAGATCCTGGATGAGGACGAAGAAACCGTGATCTGCGACCTGACAGAGGTCGGGCAGCGGTTTTCGCTGGCCAAGGGCGGCAATGGCGGATTCGGCAACCTGCACTTCAAATCGGCGACCAATCAGGCGCCACGCCGCGCCAATCCGGGGCAGGCAGGGATCGACCGCACGATTTGGCTGCGGCTGAAACTGATCGCGGATGTGGGCCTGCTGGGCATGCCGAATGCGGGCAAGTCGACCTTTCTGGCCGCCACATCAAATGCGCGACCCAAGATCGCTGATTATCCGTTTACGACCTTGCATCCCAATCTGGGCGTTGTCGGCGTCGACAATGTTGAGTTCGTGGTGGCCGATATTCCCGGTCTGATCGAAGGTGCGCACGAAGGGCGCGGGATTGGCGACCGGTTTCTGGGACATGTGGAACGCTGCGCTGTGCTCCTGCATCTGGTCGATGGCACCTCAGAAACTGTGGCCGAAGACTATCGCACCATCATCCATGAACTCGAAGCCTATGGCGGTGAACTGGCTGATAAGCCACGCATTACCGTGCTAAACAAGGTGGATGCGTTGGATGAAGAAGAACGCGACCTCACCAAGGCCGAATTGGAAGAGGCGGTTGGCGGCCCTGTCATGACCATGTCAGGCGTTGCCCATCTGGGCGTGACCGAGGTGTTGCGTGCGCTGCGGGCCGAGATCGATGAAAACCGGCTGCGCCAGAAACCCGCGGAGGAGGCCCAATCGTGGCAACCCTGACCGCAGCCCGTCGTTTGGTGGTCAAGATCGGGTCGGCCTTGTTGGTGGACCGGCATTCCGGCGTGCTGCGTTCGGACTGGTTGAAATCGCTTGCACAGGATGTGGCCTGGCTGAAGGGGCAGGGGGCTGATGTCATTCTAGTATCCTCGGGCTCAATCGCCTTGGGCCGTGGCGTTTTGGGCCTGCCCACCGCGACACTGCCATTGGAGCAATCTCAGGCCGCCGCAGCAGTGGGTCAAATCCGGCTGGCCCGCGCCTATGAAGAAGCGCTGACCCCGCATGAGATCACTACGGCGCAGGTTCTGGTCACTTTGGAAGACAGTGAAGACAGGCGCCGCTATTTGAATTCGCGCGCGACCCTGGAAACCCTGTTGGGGCTTGGCGTTGTTCCGATCGTCAATGAAAACGACACCGTGGCAACTGATGAAATCCGCTATGGCGACAATGACCGTCTGGCCGCACAGATCGCGGTGACGGTTGGCGCGGATCAATTGATCCTGCTTTCAGACGTAGATGGGTTCTACTCGGGCAATCCGAACGAAGATGCCTCGGCCACGCGCTATGACACCATCGACACCATCACCCCCGAAATTGAGGCGATGGCCGGCGATGCCGGGTCTGGCCTGTCAAAAGGCGGGATGAAGACCAAATTGTTGGCGGCCAAGATGGCAACGGCCGCTGGATGCGATATGGCGATTACTGAAGGATCACCTCTTAACCCTCTGCAATCGCTTGAGAATGGCGCCAACTGCACATGGTTTACGGCCAAGCTGGATCCCCACGCGGCGCGTAAGCGGTGGATTTCAGCAATGAAACCTCGGGGCGAGATCACCGTGGATGAGGGCGCGGCCAAGGCTCTTGCAAACGGCAACAGCTTGCTGCCTGCTGGAATTACCGAAGTGACCGGGGATTTCGGGCGCGGCGACCCGGTCGCGGTGCTTGATCCGCAAGCGCGGCGGTTGGCTCAGGGCATCAGTCGCTACACGGCGCAAGAAGCGGATGCGATCAAAGGGCGGAAATCGTCGGAGATTGAGGCCACGCTGGGTTATCCCGGCCGCGCGGCGCTGATCCACAGGGATGATTTGGCGCTTTAACGGCGCAGAAAGGGGCACAAGATGAAAGATCTCGACAATATTCCGGCCTTGATGACCGATCTTGGAAAGCGCGCTAAAGATGCGGCGCGCGAGCTCGCCTTTGCCAGCGCCGAACGCAAGCATGCAGCCCTGATTGCCGCCGCCGATGCGGTTTGGAGGAACCGCGCCGGGATCATAGAAGCCAACAAAAAGGACCTGGAATTCGGTCGCAACAAGGGCCTGAGCCCTGCAATGATGGACCGCCTGATGCTGGACGAGACCCGAATTCAGGGCATGGTCGATGGGCTACGCACTGTTGCCGAACAGACTGACCCTGTGGGTGAGGTGATCACCGAATGGGATATGCCCTCGGGCCTGCATATTCAGCGGGTGCGGACGCCCCTGGGTGTGATCGGTGTGATCTATGAAAGCCGTCCCAATGTCACCGCCGACGCGGGCGCGCTTTGCCTGAAATCCGGCAACGCGGTGATCTTGCGGGGCGGGTCCGAAGGCTTTCATTCGTCCACAGCCATCCATGCCTGTCTGGTCGAAGGTCTGAAAGCGGCAAACCTGCCCGAAGATTCCATTCAACTGGTACCGACCCGTGACCGTGCCGCGGTTCAGGAGTTGCTGACCATGACTGATTACGTGGACGTTATCGTACCTCGCGGAGGCAAAGGGCTGGTCGGGTTGGTGCAACGTGAGGCGCGCGTGCCTGTCTTTGCGCATCTCGAAGGCATTGTTCACATCTATGTCGACAAAGCCGCTGATCCGCAGAAGACGCTTGAGGTGGTGCTGAACGCCAAAACCCGACGCACAGGTATCTGCGGTGCGGCAGAATGCCTTTTGATCCATCAGGATATTGCCGAAACGCTGGGGCGTGATCTGATCGCTGCTCTGACCGCCGCAGGCGTCGAAGTCCATGCCGAGGGCGCTTTGGCCGTTGATGGCACGCTTCGAGCAACAGCCGATGATTGGGGCAAAGAGTTTCTGGACAGCATCATTGCGGCCAAACCCGTGGCCGATATTGACGCCGCCATCGCGCATATCCAGCAGTATGGATCGAACCACACCGATTGCATCATGACCGAAGATGATCAGGCGGCATCGCGTTTCTTTGAACGGCTCGACAGCGCGATCCTGATGCACAACGCCTCAACCCAGTTTGCCGATGGCGGTGAGTTTGGGATGGGCGCAGAGATTGGGATCGCAACCGGCAAGATGCATGCACGCGGACCGGTGGGTGCGGCGCAGCTGACCAGTTTTCAATATCTGGTGCGTGGCAACGGTACGATCCGGGCCTAGAATTTCAACGCTACGCGGGTCGAACTGGTTTCGACCGAGATCCGCCGTCCCATCGCGGCGGCCGCGTCAGGCAACAGTGCAAACTGCACCTGTGCAGGTGTGATCTTGCCCGAGGGGCGCCCGGTGGCAACACTTTTCCACAAGTCGCTGTCAACATTCAGTTTATCAGCGGTTCCGACAACCTGACAGCCCGAGCCATTGGTTGAGATTTCAACTTCACCCCCCAAAGGCATCGCGCTTTCGCAGCACATCAGTGCCAGAAAGGCCAGCTTAACCTGATTGCGCGGTATAGGTTCAGTCAGGTTCCACCTGACCCGAACGCGCCCGGCGCGCTCGATATCGTTCAGCAGCTCTGCTATTTCGGTCTTGCCCAAGGGCTGATCGCTGGCCGCACCAAAGGCCACGCGAAAAAACCGGATGCGCGCACCAGCGCTGCCGACACTGCCCGAGATCAATTCCATCTCGGGGCCTTGAACCGCGCCCACCATCTCGAGCAGTTCCAACCCGTTGGTGATTGCCCCGATCGGGCTGATCAGATCGTGACAGATCCGCGATCCGATCAATTCGGCCAGGTTGACGTCTGATGCGCCCATGCGTACCTCCTGCTGTATCTGCCGCAGGATACAAGGGACCCGCATGACAGACATGAATGCTATTCTTGCACCGGGCATGTTTGTTCGCCACCCGGATTTCCCCGAATGGGGTGTTGGACAGGTACAGTCCAACATCGCAGGCAAGATCACCGTAAACTTCCGCGAGCAGGGGAAAGTGGTAATCAATGGAACGCGCATCGCCCTGATGCCCGTCTTTGATCCGTGAAACTGGTTTAGGAAAGGTTAACAACCCTGACCAAAGGCGCAACAGTTGCGCCTGGTCGAAAGACTGCGGTATCAGCCCCTAAACGAGAACGGATCACCTTATGCCGGATACTGGCCCCACCTTTACAGTAAAGCTCGCCGAGACCGAGGCTGAGCTGCGCGCCGCACAAAAGCTGCGCTACGACGTCTTTGTGCGCGAATTGGGCGGTGGCGGAGAACTGGTCGATCACGAAGCGGGATTAGAGAAAGACAGGTTCGATCCCTATTTCGATCATATGCTGGCCTATGACGATGGTACCGGGGAAATTATCGGCGTTTACAGGATGTTGCCTGGGGAACGTGCGGTAGATATCGGGCAGTTTTATTCCGAGGATGAATATGACCTGAGCGTGCTCAAAGACAGCGGGCGCAGGTTGTTGGAACTGGGCCGATCCTGCCTGCACAAAGACTATCGCGGCGGCTCGGCGATGTATCATCTTTGGAACGGGCTGGCCGTATATGTCGCCGAGCGCCGGATTGAGGTTCTGTTTGGTGTGGCCAGCTTTCACGGCACGGATGTGGCCGCCTTGGCCCAACCCTTGGCGATGCTGCATCACAACCATCTTGCGCCGCCTGATCTGCGCGTGCGGGCGCAGGCGGATGTGTTCCAATCCATGGATCTTGTCGCGCCTCAGGATTTGGATCGCCGCGCCGCAATGGTTCAGGTGCCCGCGCTGATCAAAGCCTATCTGCGGTTGGGCGGTTTTGTGGGCGAGGGGGCTTTTGTTGACCACAACTTCAACACGACAGATGTTTGCCTGGTCCTCGACACCGCGCGCATGAATGAACGCCAAAGGCGCATCTATGGTGGAGCGTAACGCGGTGAGCGATCCCCTTTGGAACAGCGAAGACGCCCCGGACCCGATTGAGTTGGGGCCGGTTGGCTGGGTTCTGGTCCTGCTTCGCGGCGTGCCTTTGGCCATTCTGGTCTTTGGCGGGCTGATCATCTTGCTGCTGGTGCGCCTTGTTGAACGGCCCCTCTATGGCCTGCACCGCCCGGTCACGCCGTACATCACCCAATTTGTCTGTCGCAACGCCTTTCGCATTCTTGGAATTACGTTCACGACATCGGGTGAGTTGATGCGGCATTGTGGGGCTGTTGTGGCCAACCATACTTCGTGGCTGGATATTTTTGCCCTGAATGCGCGCAAGCGGATTTATTTTGTCTCAAAAGCCGAAGTGGCGCGCTGGCCCGGCATTGGCTGGCTGGCGCGTGCGACGGGCACGGTCTTTATTGAGCGGAACCCCAAAAAAGCTAAGGAACAGACCAAGATATTCGAAGATCGGCTGAAAGCCGGACACAAGTTGTTGTTTTTTCCAGAAGGCACCTCGACCGACGGGTTGCGGGTTTTGCCATTTAAAACAACGCTTTTCGCCGCGTTCTTTACAGAAGAGTTGCGCGATTTCATGTATGTACAGCCCGTTACAGCGGTGTTCCACGCGCCAGATGGACAACCAGCCCGCTTTTATGGCTGGTGGGGAGATATGGAGTTCGGTCCACATCTGCTCAAGACATTGGGTGCGCGGCGACAGGGAGCGGTCGAGTTGATTTACCACGCACCAGCCAAGGTCAGCGACTTTGAAAACCGCAAAGCACTAGCGGCCTGGTGCGAGCAAGCCGTTCGTCACGCACACAGCTTGGCGCGGCTTGAAAAATAAGGGCATTTGACCCTTGCACTACCCCAAAACCTGCCGTATACGCGCGCCATTCAAACCCGCAGGCGGGGTTTGGGCTTTGTAGGGGAGACATCCCTATCTGGCCCGCCGGTTGGAGCATCCGCTTCTTTCACCCCCGCCGAGGCGTAAACCGGAAAAGGAAAATAGCATGGCTCTTCCCGAGTTCACCATGCGTCAGCTGCTGGAAGCTGGCGTTCACTTTGGTCACCAGACACAGCGTTGGAATCCCCGCATGGGCCCGTTCATCTACGGCTCGCGCAATGGCATCCACATCATGGACCTGACCCAGACCGTTCCGATGCTGGATCAGGCGCTGCAGGCTGTTCGTGACACCGTTGCAAAAGGCGGTCGCGTCCTGTTCGTTGGCACTAAGCGCCAGGCGGCTCAACCGATCGCTGAAGCAGCCGAAAAGTCGGCTCAGTATTTCATGAACCACCGCTGGCTGGGCGGCACGCTGACCAACTGGAAAACCGTTTCGCAGTCGATCAACCGTCTGAACCAGATCGACGAAGCCATGGAATCGGGCGCCGAAGGCCTGACCAAGAAAGAGCGTCTCGGCATGGAACGTGACCAGACCAAGCTGCAAGCTTCGCTGGGCGGTATCCGTGAGATGGGTGGCGTCCCCGATCTGCTGTTCGTCATCGACGTCAAGAAAGAAGCGCTGGCCATCGCCGAAGCCAACAAACTGGGCATCCCGGTTGTGGCTGTTGTTGATACCAACTGCTCGCCTGACGGTGTGGATTACATCATCCCTGGCAACGACGACGCAGCGCGCGCCATCGCTCTGTACTGCGATCTGGCCGCACGTGCCGCTCTGGACGGTATGACCGCTCAGATGGGTGCAGCAGGCGTTGACCTGGGTGCGTTCGAAGAAGCTCCGGTTGAAGAAGCCGTTGCCGAAGAAGCGCCCGCAGAAGAAGCCGCGCCGGAAGCCAAAGCCGAAGCGTAAGCTGCCCGTCACGTAAATGACATATGGGGCAGGGTAGACCTGCCCCAAATCCGTTTGAATTGAGGAGAGCCTAAAGATGGCAATCACAGCAGCAATGGTTAAAGAACTGCGCGACTCGACCGGCGCAGGCATGATGGACGCAAAAAAGGCGCTGACCGAAACCGGCGGCAACATGGACGAGGCCGTCGACTGGCTGCGCACCAAAGGCCTGGCCAAAGCGGCGAAGAAATCGGGCCGTACCGCAGCAGAAGGTCTGGTTGCTGTTCACGTCAACGGCGGCACCGGTGTTGCAGTCGAAGTGAACTCGGAGACCGACTTCGTTGCGAAGAACGCTGAATTCCAGGAAATGGTTGGCAAGATCGCTTACGCCGCAGAAGGTGTCGACAATGTCGAAGCGCTGCTGTCAGCTGATCTGGGTGGTAAGAACGTTGCAGACACACTGACTGACAAGATCGCCACCATCGGCGAGAACATGTCGGTGCGCCGCATGGCCAAACTGTCGGGCGACACTGTTGTGTCCTATGTCCACAACGCGGCCACCAACGGCATGGGCAAAATCGGTGTTCTGGTTGCTCTGACCGGTGGTGACGAGGCGATCGGCAAGCAAGTTGCGATGCACATCGCTGCTGTGAACCCGGCGGCTCTGTCCGAGGCGGATATGGATCCGGCTATCGTTGAGAAGGAAAAGCAGGTTCAGATGGACATCGCCCGCGAATCCGGCAAGCCGGAGCAGGTGATCGAAAAGATGATCGTTGGTCGTATGAAGAAATTCGTCGCCGAATCGACTTTGCTGAACCAGCAGTTCGTTGTGAACCCTGACCTGACCGTCGAAGCGGCGGCCAAAGAGGCAGGCGCTACCATCACCGGCTTCATTCGTCTGGAAGTTGGCGAAGGCATCGTGGTGGAAAAAGAAGACTTCGCAGCCGAAGTCGCCAAGGCGGCTCAGGGCTAAGGCCTTTCAAAGGCCCCGTTTTGGAGCCTTTTTAAAGCATCGAAACGGGTTGTGCTGGTCGCAGCCCGTTTTTTGCTTCCAACAAACTGAAAATAGAATGGAGGGCCCCGCATGATGGGGATGGTCGAGGCCCCCCAAATTTCCGACCTAGTGACGCGGACAAATAGGCGCCCCTGTGTCAGAGTGATCAGAGAGCTCTGGTATTGCAAAGATCTGATCGAAGTGTTCCCTGGCAAAAGCCACCACTCACGGAACAAGACCAATTTGCAATTTTGTGGACCAATTCGGAAGTCATGATTTCCTTACCTAAGGTAAGCTGTCGTGAACACTCCAGGTGCTCAGGCTTCCATAAGGAACATCTGATTGTGCAGAGATGCCTTTAGTACGGCCTGTGCTGTGGTCTCAACCGACAGAGACTCGCGCGCCAGTCTCAGGTGCTTTTCTACGGTTGCCGAGGTCAGCCCCATCAACAGCGCGATATCCTGTGTTGTCTTGCCATCGCCGACCCATTCCAACGCTTCGCGCTGCCGCTTTGTCAGCGCGCGGTTGGGTGGGTTGTAGGGCAGGGTCAGGATTTTCAGGTGCGCCATATTGTTCATGAGCAATATGTCATCGCCGTGCTCAGCCCAGATCGCATCAACCTCATCCTGGCTAAGCCCGTCCTGCGCAGACAGCGAAATGGCCCCTTTTGAGCGCAAAGAAACAGAGTTGAAACTGACCGTATAGCCGTTCACAACGCCCATCGATCGATTGAAATCGATCACTCTCTGCTCTTCAACACTCATCTGGCCTGTGGACATCATCTGTTGGATCATTTGCCAACTGGCCGCGCCTTCATTGTCTAGCGCCCATTTGAGCATCGGGGCGTGAAAATACATCCCATGTTGCAGAAAGCCATCCGTGTAGGCCGGATCATGGTTGGACAGGATTACAAAGTCTTCGGGATCGCCCAACGAGGTTTCGGTCCGGTACTGCGTATAACCATAGATCAGCCGGTCAAAGCCAAACAGCGCCATTTGGCGGCAATGGGCGTCCCACAACTCTTCCAGCGTTTTGGCATAGCTCACAAAGTGCAGATACTCGTTTAGCTTCATCTGCCACCCGTTGCCCCAAGATGGGCCGCTATAGCGTCTAGCGCCAGAACGTAACTTTGCACACCAAATCCGCAGATTTGCCCCAGCGCGACTGGGGCAACAAAGGACTTATGACGAAACGCTTCACGGGCGTGAATATTTGACAGATGCACTTCGACCAGCGGCAACCCGACGGACGAGATCGCATCCATCAGCGCCACGGATGTATGCGTATAGCCGCCCGCATTCAGGATCAGCCCATGCTGTGTTTCGCGCGCTGCGTGAATGGCATCGATTAAGGCGCCTTCGTGGTTCGACTGAAAATGGGTTACGGTCAGACCAAGCTTAGCGCCATGGTCAACACACAGATCCTCGACCATCTGCAATGTGGTGCTGCCATAAACCTCCGGCTGGCGGGTGCCAAGCAGGTTCAGGTTCGGACCATTCAAAACCAGAATGTTCGTCATGTCTTTTTATTCCCCATCACTGGTTCATAGCCACGATTAGCCTGAGTTGTCTACTGCGCTTTGTTGCGAGGTGATACAATCCTTGCGGGCGGAGGAGCCGTCTTTCACGCCGTTCTGTGACCCTCAGGTCGCGTCCGGTGTGATGACCAGCTTGCCCAGCACAGAACGATCCGCCAGAAGCTTCAAAGCATCGGCAGCCTGATTGAGGGGGAACTGCACGCTGATGCGGGGTTTGATTTGACCCTTTCCGTAGAGCGCAAATAGCTCTGCAACATTCTGCGCATGACCCTGGGGGTCACGGAACACCGACGCGCCCCAAAAGACGCCAACGATCTGGCACCCTTTGAGCAGCGGCAGGTTCAGCGGAAGGTTGGGGATACCGGCAGGGAACCCCACCACCAGAAAACGCCCGTTCCACGCCATGCTGCGCAACGCGGGTTCGGCAAACGGCCCGCCGACGGCGTCATAAACAACATCCACGCCATTGGGACCGGCCAGCGCTTTGATCTGGCCCGAGAACGCCTTTTGGGCGTCTTTATCCATCTCGCTCGGATAGATGATCGTCTCATCCGCACCAATCTGTTTGCAAAATACGGCCTTGTCCTCGGATGACACGGCGGCGATCACCCGCGCACCCATAGCTTTGCTCAGCTCAATCGCGGCAGAGCCGACACCACCCGCGGCCCCCAAGATAAGTATGGTTTCACCGGCTTGAAGCAATGCCCGGTCCTTGAGCGCGTGGTACGAGGTGCCATAGGTGAAAATGAAACAGGCTGCGTCCTCATAGGGCATGTCGTCCGGGAACTTGATGGCAGACGCGGCTTTGATCGTCAGATGGGTTGCAAACCCTCCATGACCCGTCAGCGCCAGAACCCGATCACCTGGTTCAAACCCTGTTACGCCCTCACCGATGGCCAGAACCTCTCCGGCGATTTCTCCGCCGGGGGCAAAGGGACGCGGTGGTTTCATCTGATAGAGGTCACGAATGATCAGCGTGTCCGGGAAATTCACCCCGGCTGCTTTCACGGCAATCAACAGCTCGCCCTTGCCAGGCGCTGGATCGGGCAGGGTGGTCAGTTCCAAAGTCTCTGGCCCGCCGGGGGCGACGCTGAGTAATGCTTGCATGTTGACCCTGTTGTCCCTGTTATTCCGGTATCGGAAACTTTTGAGGCTGGGGTATGTATTGTCAACGGCCACCTCTGGTTCCCGTCACGGCAACCGCCACCACGTGTAAGTGAGGAGACACGCATGACCCCCGAAACTCTTTTTTCACTTCAGGGTAAAACCGCGCTGGTCACAGGCGGGGCCACTGGAATTGGCCGCATGGCTGCCGAAGCACTGGTGCGGGCTGGGGCCCATGTGATGATCGCCTCACGCAAGGGTGAGGCCTGCGCTGCGGTCGCTGAAGAATTCAACGCGCTGGATGCGCCGGGAAGCGCGGTCGGGTTTGCGGGCGACCTGGGCAGCAAAGAGGGGATCGAGGCACTTGTTTCCGACATCAACGCGCGGACCGAGACACTTGATATTCTTATGAATAATTCTGGTGTCAGCTGGGGTGCGCCGATGGGTCAGTTCCCCTATGAGGCCTGGGATAAGGTGATGTCTGTCAACGTGACGGGCATTTTCGAACTGACGCAGAGACTGCTGCCGTTGCTGATGAAGTCTGGAACGGCCGAAGATCCAGCACGCGTCATCAATGTTGGCTCGGTGATGGGTGAAGTTCCCATGGGCGACGGCGCCTACAGCTATTCCGCGTCGAAGGCGGCGGTGCTTCATCTGACCAAAATCCTGGCCAAAGAGCTGTCGCCCTATCATGTCACTGTCAACGCGCTGGCCCCGGGGCCGTTTGTATCGCGGATGACCGCTTTTGCGACTGCGGATGAGGATACGCGCGATAGGGTTGGTAAATCCGTGCCATTAGGGCGTGTAGGTCGGGATGAGGATATTGCGGGCTGTATGCTGTTCCTGTGTGGTCGTGGCGGAGGATACGTAACAGGTGCAGTCATTCCGGTGTCGGGCGGTATTAACGTTGTAACCGCTCCGAATATCTTTGCCGAAGCTCTTTAGGCGAGGATAGGACATGACAACCAACACGGATTTGGACCTGGCTGCCATCGACGCCTATCTGTCAGCGCATCTGAC
Source organism: Ruegeria sp. I1 (assembly GCF_056532675.1). NCBI lineage: Bacteria > Pseudomonadati > Pseudomonadota > Alphaproteobacteria > Rhodobacterales > Roseobacteraceae > Ruegeria > Ruegeria sp. I1. Next base: position 151,206 of record NZ_JBQFNM010000005.1, read on the forward strand.
AGGCTATAGCGGCCCGCTCGAAGCCCGAAAATTTGCGATTGGGCAATCTAACCCGACCTATGAACTGCGCACGCCTACAAGGTCTTATGTGCTGCGTCGCAAACCGCCCGGGGTGCTTCTGAAATCAGCCCACGCCGTAGATCGCGAATTTCGCGTGCAAAGTGCACTGTCGGATAGTGCCGTTCCGGTGCCCAAAATGCTGCTGCTGTGCGAGGATGACTCGGTTATCGGATCCGCCTTCTACGTGATGGAGCATCTGCGGGGGCGCGTCTTCCTGCAACCCACGCTGGAAGGGGAAAACAATCAGGTTCGTAGCGCTTTGCTGGATGAAATGAACCGCGTTCTGGCAGAGCTTCATATGGTGGATATCGATGCCGTAGGCCTGTCAGACTATGGGCCAACCGGCAATTACTTTGAGCGCCAGATATCCCGATGGACCAAGCAGTATCGCGCCTCTGAAACCACTGATATTGCTGATATGAACGCGCTTATCGAAGCGCTCGCCTCTGTGATCCCTGATGATGACGGGCAGCGCACGCTTGTGCATGGGGACTACCGCATCGACAACCTAATGTTTGCTGCAGATGGGACCAGCTGTATCGGCGTTCTGGATTGGGAATTGTCCACAATCGGCCACCCCTACGCCGATCTGGCCGCAGTGATCATGCAATGGCAGATGCCACCCGGCAAAGAAGGGCGCGGGCTGGCTGGTATAAATCGGGATCAGCTCGGCTTGCCCAGCGACGCTGCCTTTATTGCGAAGTATTGTGCACGGCGCGGGTTGCCGAGGATTGACAACTTCGGCTTCTACCTGGCGTTCAACTTCTTCCGAATGGCAGGAATCCTACAAGGTGTCTACAAACGCGCGCTGGATGGGAACGCCTCGGACCCGAAACGAGCGCAGGCGTTCGGGGCCTATGTCCCCGTTTTTGCGCAACATGGTTTGGCTGCACTTGAACAGGATTAATATATTGCGATAGAGCTTTGTTTTGGATCACTTATGTAGCGCAAGTTCCAGATCCAGATTGCCCAGACTGTTCTTTCCAAAGAACATCTCAGTCCCTGCAAACATGCTGGGCACGCCAAAGACGCCGCGCCTGACCATGGCCTTGGTTTGCTCTTTCAACATCTGCTTGGTTTCGGGGGCGGCAATCGCCTCACGGATTTTGCGAACGGGCAGTTCTGCCTCACGCAGGATGTCGGTCAGCACACCCAGTTCTTCCACCTTTTGACCATGTACCCAGATTGCGTCAAAAACGGCATCTATATATTTGTTTTCCCACGACTTGCCCGATGCATAATATGCACCGCGCATGGCGAATTTGCTATTAATCGGGAAGTGCGGGCTCATGTGGAAACTCACACCACGCCGCCGGGCAAAGCGGTGCAGATCGTGGGTCAGATAGGCTGTTTTTTGACGATTTTCGGAGTAGGCCTCGAACGGGCTCTGGTTGTTGGTCGATTTGAACACACCGGACAACAGCACCGGGATCGGGTTGATCTTCGCCTTGTGCTTTTTGGCGAGTTCCGGCAGAATCTTATATGCAAGAAACGCGTTTGGGCTGCTGAAATCGTAAACGAAATCTATAGTTTGCGCCATGTTGATACTCCAATCCGGGGTGTCAGCAGATTTTAGAACAGGCACACAACGAATCCGCGACAAGGGCCGTCTTTATGTGGAAACAATCGCTTAAGGGCTGGGCAAAGCAAAGGCCAAATTTCTCGATTTATCCCTGACCAGTTCCACTCAGCAAAGCAATAAATTTCATGACACACCCCGTACACAGCTTCGACCCAGACCGCCTTAACCGCATTCGCAGTTGGATGGAGCGCTACGTCACCGAACGTAAATACGCTGGCAGCGCCTTTCTGCTGCATCACAAAGACGCCGAGGTGTTTTTTCATGCCTGTGGTCAGCGTAGCATTGAAAACAACTTGCCATTCCAACGCGATACTCTGGCGCGGATTTATTCGATGACCAAGCCCATAACCTCGGTCGGGTTGATGATGCTGGTCGAACAGGGTTTGATCCATCTTGATGCGCCATTGTTTGAATTTATACCGGAATTCAATGATATACAGGCCCTTTCTCCCGGTGCCACCCGGCTGGATCAAACCGAAACAGCAACCAGTCCGACGCTGCATCACCTACTGACGCATACAAGCGGTCTGAGCTACCCGTTCAATCCCGGCGTTTTGCCTGAGGCCATGGAACAGCAGGATTTACTGTTCAAACCCAATCAGGGCCTTCTGGCAGATCGGGTCCGTGATCTTGCGCGCTTGCCACTGGCGTTTCAACCCGGTGCGCGTTGGGAATATTCCGTCGGCATTGACGTTCTGGGTCGCGTGATCGAAATTGTCTCAGGCCAACAGTTGGATCAATATTTCGACCAGCAGATCTTTGCGCCGCTGGGCATGTGGGAAACCGGTTTTTCCGTGTCCAAAGGGGTAGGGGATCGCTTTGCGTCTCTTTATTCTCCCTTGTCGGGTGATGCGATGGCGCTGAACTCAGCCGAACGGGGCAGCGATACACTTCGGCTGGTGGATGAGGCCGGGTCATCTCCCTTTGAAAACACCTCAACTTTCTCGGGTGGTGGCGGATTGATCGGCACCATCGATGATTATGCCAAATTCGTCGGAATGCTGCGCAATCGAGGGACAGCCAACGGGCATAGAATTCTGGGGCCCAGAACCGTAGACTTTATGCTTTGCAATCACTTACCCGGCGATATTGCATCAATGGGTCCCAGCAGTTTTGCCGAACAACCGATGGAGGGGATGGGCTTTGGCCTCGGTGGATCCGTGGTTCTGAACCCTTCAAGGATGCGCGTGCCCTGCTCGGTTGGCGATTTCAGTTGGGGCGGCATGGCCTCAACCTATTTCTGGCTGGATCGAGAAAACGATCTGAGCGGTATCTTTTTTACTCAGTTGTCCCCCTCGAGTTCTTATCCGTCACGCGCCGAGTTAAAGGCGCTGGTACTAGGCGCGGTGATTGATTGATCCGAACGCGACTGATAGGCGGACATCTGTCACACTCAGAGAGCAGAATATGACCGAAGCAGAACGCATTCTTCTTGATCTTTTGGATGTTGAACGTCTGGAAGTTGATCTGTTCCGGGGCACGGGGTCCGGTGGTGAAACACCAACGCGTATCTTCGGCGGGCAAGTGATCGCACAGGCACTGGCTTCGGCCTATAGAACAGTCGAAGATCGGTTATGTCATTCGCTACACGCCTATTTCATCCGCCCGGGTGATCCATCGATACCCGTTATATATCAGGTGGATAGAGCGAGAGATGGAAGTTCCTTCACAACCCGCCGTGTGGTCGCAATTCAGCATGGAAAACAGATTTTAAACATGTCCGCCTCGTTCCATGTTCAGGATGAAGGCTGGGCGCATCAACATCCAATGCCGGATCTGGATGCGCCAGAAAGCTATCCCGCGCGGTCCGATTTGCGCCATCAATATTTGGAGCGCGTTCCCGAGAAACTGCGCGTTGAATTGCTGCGTGAACGTCCCATCGAGGTGCGTGAGGTGGATCACCTTGATCCGTTCAACCCCGTGGCCGCTGACGACCGCAATCAAATCTGGTTCCGGATGGGGGCCGCGGAAACTGCAGACACGCGCACGCAGCACCTGTTGCTGGCATATGCCTCGGATATGAGCTTGCTGAGTTCTGGCATGCGTCCACACGGGCTGAGCTGGTTTACTGGTCAGGTTAACGGCGCGAGCCTCGATCACGCGCTATGGTTCCATGCTCCAGTGCAGTTCGACAATTGGCATCTTTACGCGATGGATTCGCCGTGGACAGGGCAGGGCCGGTCATTCAACCGGGGCTCTATTTACACACAGGACGGCGTTTTGGTCGCTTCTGTTGCCCAAGAAGGTTTGATGCGTAAACCGAAGACTTAAGTACCTTCCACAAAGGTTTGATTTAGCTTGCGCATTCCAGCCAACCAGCGATCGTAATCTGCCGTTTTGTGTCGCATATAGTCTAGCACCTGAGGGTGCGGCAGAACAAGAAACTGCTCAGCCCGAATGGCCTCAACGCAGGCGTCTGCAACGTCCTCGGGTTCGAGCATTCCATCGATGGAAGCGACCGAGATCTCGTGTCCGCGTGTCATCTCGGACCGAACGGCTTGAGGACATAACGCAGACACACGCAAGCCTTTGTGGCCGTAGGTCAGCGACAACCATTCGGCAAATCCAACAGCTGCGTGTTTCGTGACGCCATATGGCGCGGCTCCTGGCTGGTTCAGTAAACCAGCAGCAGATGCGGTGATCAGCATGTAACCCTGACCGCGCTCAAGCATTTTGGGCACAAGATGGCGTGCGGCCCAGACATGAGACATTACGTTAATGTCCCAGATGCGGTTCCAGTCTTCATCTGGCACATCCAAACCGCCAAGCGTCAGTATTCCTGCATTGGCGCAAAACAGATCGATCGGCGCGATCTCAGCTTCGACGTAGTCGATCAGAGCCTTGATCTGAGCTTCGCTGGACACGTCGCAGGGATAAGCATGACCACCAATGCGATTGGCGAGATCCTGTGCTGCCTGTAGATCGACGTCAGAACATATAACCGTAGCGCCATCATGGGCGAACCGTTCTGCAAGACCTTTGCCAATCCCGCCAGCGGCGCCGGTAATTACGACGGTTTTTCCATTCAGTTCCATTTAGCTGTCTCAAGTTGGATAAAGTTGATTTAGTAAGCTGTTGTTTTCTGGCGTTATGCTAGATTTAATATTTACCATAATACCTATTATGCGAATTATTAATTGCAGGGGGGAGCGCGCTACCCTGAAGTGCGACTCCTATTAGAAAACAATGAGTTATCTAATAGGAGACTATGGCATGGGAGCCGTTTACACGCAACTATCACTGCAAGAACGTCGTAAGATCGAGAGCTGGTGGCATGCAAAAGTGCCCGTCAGAGAGATGGCACGTGTCCTCAAGCGCCACAAATCGACGATCTTTCGTGAGATCAAACGGAATTTCTGGGCCGATGATGCGTTCCCGAAGAAATACGCAGGCTACTTTGGCCATGCTGTTCAGTTGCAGACAGATAAACGTCGATCCGTTCAACGCAAGCTGATCCGACATCCTGAACTGTGCAAGACGGTGATCGAGCGGATCAAACAAGGCTGGACGCCCGAGCAGATCGGCAACCGTATGATCTATGAAGGCGCTGCGCTGCGCGTCTGCCAGGAAACGATCTACCGCTACATTTACTCCAAAGAAGGTATGGCGCATGAGTTATGGTGGTACCTGCCCGAGCACCGCAAAGCCCGACGTCCACGTCGTGCCAGAAAGCGCCAGAAGCCTAAGTTTGACCGTGATGTCAGTATCCTGTTCCGCCCCGACGACGTGGCGCACCGCCGCCAGTTCGGGCATTGGGAAGCTGATCTTGTCCTGTTCAAACAACGCTTTGGGCAATCGAACGTCACATCACTGGTCGAGCGCGTCAGCCGGTTCACCGTGCTTCTGAAGAACCCGAACAAACGCACGAAACCGGTGATGGGTAAGATCATGAAGGCTGTGCGCGACCTGCCCCACATTGCCCGCCGTTCGATCACCTTCGACCGCGGCACCGAGTTCGTGAGCTGGCCGCACCTGCAGGCCGAGATCGGGACGCAGACTTGGTTTTGCGACCCCTCTTCACCCTGGCAGAAAGGTACCGTCGAAAACACTAACCGACGTGCCCGAAGATGGTTGCCGAGGAAGCGCGACATCACGGCTGTCACAGATCATGAATTGAAAATGATCTGTGACAGCCTCAACGCGACACCCAGAAAATGCCTCGGATGGAAGACACCGGCAGAGGTGTTCCGGGAAAAGATGATGGAAGAGATGCACCAGCACCCCTACCCTCAGAGCCAATAGGAGTCGCGGTTCAGGTATCGCTCACAGGAACTAGGCCACCTGCTGAACGCGTGATGGCCCAATTCAGCACGATCTCAATAGAACGCCTGTAACCCGGTTTGCGCACGTCCAAGGATCAACGCGTGGACATCATGTGTGCCCTCATAGGTGTTCACGGTTTCCAGATTGACCATGTGGCGGATCACGTGGAATTCAAGCGAGATACCGTTGCCGCCATGCATGTCACGCGCCATGCGCGCAATATCGAGCGCTTTACCGCAGTTATTGCGTTTGACGATTGAGATCATTTCAGGCGCGGCCTCGGCCTGATCCAACAAACGCCCAACACGCAGGCTTGCTTGCAGACCCAATGCAATTTCGGTCTGCATATCGGCCAGTTTGCGCTGGAACAGCTGAGTTTGCGCCAGAGGTTTGTCGAACTGCTTGCGGTCCAGACCGTATTGCAACGCTGCATGCCAGCAGCTTTCTGCAGCCCCCATGACGCCCCAGCTGATGCCATAGCGCGCACGGTTCAAACAGCCAAACGGGCCTTTCAGGCCTTGAACATGCGGCAGCAAGGCACCCTCGCCCACTTCAACGCCATCCATCACAATCTCGCCGGTGACTGACGCACGCAGGCTCAGCTTGTTTTCAATCTTCGGCGCGCAGAGACCTTTGAGGCCTTTGTCCAGAACAAAGCCCCGGATTTTACCATCATGGGCATCAGATTTGGCCCAAACGACAAACACATCAGCTATCGGGGCGTTTGATATCCACATCTTGCTACCGGTCAAACGGTAGCCGCCATCGATCTTCTCAGCCCGTGTTTTCATACCCGCCGGGTCCGACCCAGCATCCGGTTCGGTCAGGCCAAAGCAGCCAATCCATTCACCCGAGGCCAATTTCGGCAGGTATTTCCGGCGTTGATCTTCGCTGCCATAGGCGTAGATCGGATACATGACCAGAGAGCTTTGCACCGACATCATCGAACGATAGCCGGAATCCACCCGCTCAATCTCGCGCGCGACCAAACCGTACGAGACGTAGTTGCCACCCAGACCGCCATATTCTTCGGGAATGGTTGTGCCCAGCAGGCCCATTTCCCCCATTTCACGGAAAATCTCGGGGTCGGTTTCTTCGTTCTGATAGGCTTGGGTTACACGCGGTTGCAGCTTTTCCTGCGCATAAGCGCGTGCGCTGTCGGTGATCATCCGTTCGTCTTCGTGCAGCTGGTCGGTCAGGCGAAACGGATCCTCCCACGAAAATTTACCCAAATCTGGGGCATCTTTTGCCCGCAAGGTCGGTTTCGTCTGAGGCGCGTTCATTTTGCTTCTCCGTTGGATCAATTTTGCCGAACCCTAGCGCGGGTCCGACGCAAACAACAACAGGAGTTTGGCACATTGCGACAATCAAAGACAAAGCGGCGTAAACGACCCCGCGCCCCCTGCCCTTGGCATTAGCCCAAGGCGTATCCGGCGCCACGCACGGTGCGCACCGGGTCTTCGCCCCCATGCTGTGTCAATGCTTTGCGTAGCCGTCCGATATGCACGTCTACGGTGCGCGTATCGACATAGATATCGCGCCCCCAGACCCGATCCAGCAATTGCTCACGGCTCCAGACGCGGCCGGGCTTTTCCATGAAAGTGCTCAGCAGGCGGAATTCGGTCGGGCCCAGTTTCAGCGGTTTGCTATCGCGGCTGACCTTATGCGTTTCCGAATCCAGGATGATATCGTCAAATTCCAACAGAATCCCGACCGTCGCCGGACGTACACGGCGCAGTTGGGTGCGCACACGGGCCATCAGCTCGACCACCGAGTATGGCTTGACCACATAGTCATCCGCACCTGTTTCCAGCCCGCGCACCTTATCCACCTCTTCCGATCGCGCCGACAGCATGATGATCGGGATCGAACGCGTATCGGGCCGCGTTTTCAAACGCCGGCAAACCTCAATCCCGCTGAGATTGGGCATCATCCAATCCAGCACGATGATATCCGGGCAATCTTCGTCGACCAGCAACAGTGCTTCATCGCCGCTGGCCGCTTTGGAAACCCGAAAGCCTTCGGCCTCAAGATTATAGGCCAGCACTTCACGCTGGGCCAATTCATCCTCGACAACCAGGACAGTCGGCTGATCTGCGGACATGGTCTGCGTCTCCTAGACGGTTTGCGACGTGTTATCGGCCTTGGGCCGCGCCTCGGCCGGGCGTTCACCCGTGACCAGATAGACCACCTGCTCGGCAATCGAGGTTACATGGTCGCCCATGCGTTCGATGTTCTTGGCAATGAAATGCAGGTGCATACAGGCCGAGATGTTGCGCGGGTCCTCGGCCATGAAGGTCAGAAACTCGCGGAACAAGCCGTTATACATCTGATCGACTTCCTCATCACGATTGATGACGTCAGTGGCAAGTTCAGCATCGCGTTGAATATAAGCATCCAGCGCATCACGCAGCATCAGTTCAACCTCGCGCGCCATGCGGCGCAATGCGGCGGCACTGCCGTTGATCTCGCCCGCATCGACCAGAACCGTGGTGCGCTTGGCGATATTCTTGGCATAATCGCCAATCCGCTCAAGGTTGCCCGACACTTTCAGAACCGAAAGCACAAGACGAAGGTCGCTGGCGGTTGGCGCGCGCAGCGCGATCAGGCGCGCTGTCTCTTCGTCGATCACCTCTTCCAGCGCATCGATGGCCTTGTCGCCATCGCGCACCTCTTCCGCCAGCTCCACGTCGCGGGATTCAAGGGACCGGGCCGCACTCATGATGGCCGCTTCAACCAGCCCGCCCATCTTCATGATATGCGCCTGGATCGCCTCAAGGTCGCGGTCGAAGGCAGATGCAATATGTTGTTCGCTCATTTCGGTCATATCTGAATACCTGTGCTCAGCCGATGCGGCCGGTGATGTAGCTTTCCGTGCGCGGGTCTACGGGGTTGGTAAAGATCGTTCCGGTTTCGCCGAATTCGACCAGATTGCCGAGATGGAAAAAGGCGGTTTTCTGGCTGACCCGTGCGGCCTGCTGCATCGAGTGGGTCACGATGACCACCGAATATTGCGCGCGCAGCTCGTCAATCAATTCCTCGACCTGGGCCGTGGCGATCGGATCCAGTGCCGAGCATGGCTCGTCCATCAGCAGAACTTCGGGTTCTGTTGCAACGGCGCGGGCAATACACAGGCGCTGCTGCTGCCCACCTGACAGGCCGGTGCCGGGCGAATCCAGACGATCCTTGACCTCATCCCAAATTGCACCTCGGCGAAGGGATTTCTCAACGATTTCATCTAGTTCAGCTTTGTTCTTGGCCAAACCATGAATGCGCGGGCCGTAAGCAACGTTATCATAGATCGATTTCGGAAACGGGTTCGGTTTCTGAAACACCATGCCGACCTTTGCACGCAGCTGCACAGGGTCAACACGCTTGTCATAGATGTCTTCGCCGTCCAGCTTAAAGCTGCCCTTCACCCGCGCGATGTCGATTGTATCGTTCATCCGGTTCAAACAGCGCAGGAACGTGGATTTACCGCAGCCCGACGGGCCGATGAAAGCCGTGACTGTCTTATCTTCGATATCGACATTCACGTCTTTGATGGCGTGGGTGTCACCGTAAAAGACCTGGCAGTCCCGGCACTCCAGCTTGATTTCATTGGTATCCACTTGTCTCTCCACTCGTGACATGTCGTTCATGGGTCTGCCCTTCTTACCAGCGGCGTTCAAAGCGGCGGCGCAGAATGATTGCGATGATGTTCATAGTCAGCAGGAAAATCAAAAGGATGATGATCCCGCCCCAGGCTTTTTCATAGAAACCCACATCAGCCCGTGCAGCCCAAGTATAGATCTGGGCGGGCATGGCCGAGTTCGGCTCGGTAAACCCGGCGATGAAACCATCGGGGTAACCACGGGCGACAAAGCCCACCATGCCGATCAGCAGCAGAGGGGCGGTTTCACCCAGCGCCTGTGCCAGTCCGATGATCGTGCCGGTCAGAATGCCGGGCGCGGCCAGCGGCAGAACGTGATGGAACACTGCCTGCATTTTCGAGGCCCCTACCCCAAGTGCGGCATCACGGATCGACGGTGGAACTGCTTTCAGCGACGCCCGGGTCGAGATGATGATTGTCGGCAGGGTCATCAGCGTCAGCACCAGCCCGCCAACCAGCGGCGCGGATTGCGGCAGGTGCATGAACTGGATGAAGACGGCCAAACCAAGGATACCAAACACGATCGAAGGAACCGCGGCCAGGTTCGAGATATTCACCTCGATCAAGTCCGTAAACCTGTTCTGCGGTGCGAACTCTTCCAGATAGATCGACGCGGCCACACCGATGGGCAGCGACAAGCCCAGCACAACCAGCATCATAAAGAATGAGCCCACGACCGAGGCACCGATCCCAGCACCGCCGGGGTTGTCCACGCCCGAGTCTGCCCCGGTGATGAAGGGCCAATTGAAGACCTGTTTGATGATGCCAGCCTCTTGCAGCGCATCCACCAGATCCAGGTCGCTTTTCTGCAAAAAGCGACTGTCCTGAATTGTGTCGCGCGATACACGGCCTTTGTAGTAGCCATCGACGCGGCTGGAGGCGGCCAGATCAAACTCGATAGGTTCACCCAATTTGTCCGGGTTGGCAGCATAGAAGGTTCGGATGGTTCCGCCGACCTTGCCAAGCAGACGCTCAATCGCGGCTTCGTCGAAATCAACCTGAAGGCCGCTTTCATCAAGCTCTTTGTTGAGGGCCGCGATGAACAGGTCAGAATAGGCTTTGGTCTTGAACAGCGTGCCTTCGGCCTCTTCCTGCTCTTGCTGAGTCAGGGTGAAATCAACGCTTACAACGGTCCGGGTGAAGGCCGGAATACCCTCGGACAGGATCGAGGCGAACAGGACGATCAAGAAAAACAGACCGGTCGCAATTGCGACGATGCCATAGGCGCGAAACCGTTTTTCTGCCTTGGCGCGTTTGCGGGTCCGCGCATCATACGCAGTCAGGGAAACAGCGTGGCGCCCCGTTTCAGGGGTTTGCATGCTTGCGTCGGTCATTCGTACTGCTCCCGGTACTTGCGCACGATGTAAAGGGCAAAGACGTTCAGCCCAAGCGTGACGATGAACAGCGTCATGCCTAGGGCAAAGGCCACCAGTGCCTCGGGTGAGGCGAAGTCTGCGTCACCTGTCAGCTGGCTGACGATCTTTGCGGTCACGGTTGTCATGGCCTCGAAGGGGTTCAGGCTGAGCCTTGCGGCGGCCCCTGCCCCCAGAACCACGATCATGGTCTCTCCAATGGCACGCGAGGCGGCCAGCAGGATCGCACCAACGATGCCGGGCAAGGCAGCGGGCAAAACCACCTGACGGATGGTTTCAGACTGCGTTGCACCCAACCCGTAGGAGCCATCGCGCATCGCCTGCGGCACGGCGTTGATGATGTCATCGGACAGAGACGATACAAACGGGATCAGCATAATGCCCATAACTAGACCGGCTGTCATCACCGCGGTGCCCGCTTTCATCCAGCCCAGCCCGTTGTCTCCGAACACATCCAGCAAAAGTGGGCCGACTGTCAGCAAAGCGAATAGACCGTAAACGATGGTGGGAATACCGGCGAGCACTTCCAGCAGCGGCTTGGCGAAAGCGCGCACCGCAGGCGAGGCATATTCGCTGAGGTAAATCGCGGCAAACAGACCGATTGGCACGGCAACCAGCAGCGCGACGATGGAAATATACAACGTGCCCCAGAGCAGTGGGATGATGCCCAGATCAGAGGCGCCACCGCGACCCGAAAAGCTGGGCGACCAAGTCAGGCCAAAAAAGAAATCAGACGCCGGGTATAACCGGAAGAATTCCCAGGTGTTGAACACCAGCGAAAGAACAATGCCGATGGTGGTCAGAATGGCAATCGATGCGGCCCCCAGCAGCAGGACCCGGATGCCTTGTTCTACAACGTTGCGGGCGCGGTAGTCAGCGTTGGTTTGCGCCCAGCTGACGGCGGCCCCGATCAAGGCCACAACAATCACCGCGATGGCCATGATCCGATAACCGGTCGCATTCATGATACGATAGCTTTGTGCGCCGCGCAGAACAGTTTGGGTGATGTTCGACGTTACCACCTGACCGGCATCTTTCAGACGCTGCGTCATATCTGTGAAATCCGCGCGCGCATTGCGAGCGGTGTCTTCGGTGATCGCCCCTTGCGCAACTGCATTGTCCAGACCGGTCGCTGTCCGGCGCACCTCGGCCAGAACCAGACCGCGTGACGATCCTTCCTTGATCGCACTGTCGGGAATCATGCCTGAAACCTGAGAATTCACATAGAGCGGCTGTACCAGCAGCCAGATCAGAAGAAGTCCAAACGCAGGAACAACCACCTTAAGCGCGACATTCGCGCCGTAGAACGTAGGAAGGGAGTGCAGGTTTCGGATATCACCGCCGGCGCTTTGCATGGCCCGAGATCGGCCGAGCACAAATCCGACCACAGCGACCGCAGCAACGATCAAGAAAAGCCAAAGTATCGGCATAACACCCCCACTGGTCCGATTGGGAATTCAAAAAAGAAGCAAAGGGGCGGCGACTACGGCCGCCCCTGGCAATTAGACCAATGTCAGGCTTAGCTGCCCGAACCCATGGTGACTTCGTTGGCAATCGCGTCCTGAGTTTTTGCCAGCTCAGGGTCAGCAACCAGGCCGTAGTTGGCCAGCGGGCTGGTGGGGCCGGCGATTTCGTCAGCAACGAAGAACTGAGCGTACTCTTTCAGGCCAGGGATCACGCCGATATGGGCTTTCTTCACGTAGAAGAACAGCGGGCGCGATACAGGGTATTCACCGGTCGAGATGGTTTCGGTCGACGGCGCGATACCCGACATGGTCGCAACTTTCAGCTTGTCGGTGTTGTTCTCGTAGAATGCCAGACCGAAGATGCCGATACCGTTCGGGTTGGTGTCGATACGGGCCAGAGTTTCGGTGTAGTCACCGTCGATGTCGACCGACTTGCCATCAGTGCGCACGTCCAGGCATGCATCTTCTGCGTCATCTTCGCTCATGCCGCCAGCGATCATCGCTTCCATGGCGCCAGTTTTTTCACAGCCGATCAGCAGAACTTTTTCTTCAAAAACTTCACGTGTGCCGTGCTTTGTGCCGGGGATGAAGCCTGCGATTTCAACATCAGGCAGGTCGCCGTTGAACTCGGCCCAGGTGTTGTATGGGTTGTCAACGATCGCGCCGTCTTTCAGAACCTTCGCACCCAGTGCGTTGAAGATGTCTGCGGGCTCGAACGCGGTGAAAGCGGGGCCAGTCTGCTGGCTTGCAAACACGATACCGTCATAACCGATGCGGACTTCCATGATGTCGGTCACGCCGTTTTCGGCACAGGCTTTGATCTCTTTTTCGCGGATCGCGCGCGACGCGTTTGCGACGTCGATGGTGTTTTCGCCAACGCCTTCACAGAAGCGCTTGAGGCCAGCCGAAGAGCCGCCCGATTCAACAACAGGTGTTGGGAAGTCGGTGTTTTCACCAAACAGTTCAGCAACGATCGACGCGTAAGGCAGAACGGTCGAAGAACCGGCAACCTGAACGTTGTCACGAGCAGCAGCAGCAGTGGCCGAAACAGCAGCGATCGCCAGCGCAGAAGCCGACAGTTTTACAAAGGACATTACAGTCTCCCTGAAAAAGGAATGTTTGATCACCCCCATGATGATCTCGGCTGAACCCCTAGGGGTCCTGCGTAAGGCTTTTGTGACAAGTTTGTAACGCTTTTATGACAGCTGAAGTTTTATTTGAAATCCGCCTCGCACAGCGGCGCAAAATACACCCTGAGTTGAACCCATCGATCGCCGTAAACCCGGTGCGCGTTATCGCGGTAGAATAACGGTGAAGACCGATCCTTTGCCGAGATCGCTTTCAACCCGCAACCGCCCCCGATGGCGGTTGACGATGTGTTTCACAATTGCCAGCCCCAGACCTGTGCCGCCCAGTTGCCGCGAGCGATGGCTGTCCGCGCGATAGAATCGCTCTGTCAGTCGCGGCAAATGAACCGAATCGATCCCCGGCCCTTTATCTACGATCTGAACCCGCACAGCCGGACCACGCACCGCCGTGTCCCGCTCGGAAGGTGCGATACGAACCTCGACGCTGCCACCGCTGCCGCCGTATTTGATCGCGTTTTCGACCAGATTGGTGAAAACCTGCCGCAGCTGATCGCTGTCTCCGGTGATCGAAACCGGGTCATTAGGCGCGGTTAATGACAGCACAACATCTGCATCTTCAGCCAAGGGTTTCAGAGAATTCAGCGTCGATTCCAGCAAGCCATTCAGCTCCAGCTGCTCTTTCGGGCGCACCCGTTCTTCGCTTTCAACACGGTTGAGTGATAACAGATCGCCAACCAGACGGTTCATCCGGTTCGCCTCGTCCGTCATGATCTGCAAAAACCGATCCCTTGCCGCTGCATCCTCGCGTGCCGGGCCGCGCAGGGTTTCGATAAAGCCCATCAAAGCGGTCAACGGCGTGCGCAATTCATGGCTGACATTGGCGACGAAATCACGCCGCATCTGACTGGCTTGCTCCAAATGGGTTATATCTTGAAACACCGCCAGAACCGCCCCCCCGGAGACCGCGCCGATCCCGTTCATATAGCGGCACTGCATCTCGAATGTCGTGTCCTGCGCACCATCGTTCGACAGATGCCGGGTCTTGCGCGGGCCTTTGCTGCGCAGGCTTTGTTCCATCGCGTCGATCACCTGCGGCTGACGCAGGATCGTTGCAAAATGTCGGCCCAACATGTTCTGGCCCAAAAGCGTGCGCGCATCGGTATTGGCAGCAATGATACGTTCGGTCTGATCAACCATCAGCGCGGGCATCGGAATGGCCGACACAATTTCCGCAAGTAAATCCTCTGACATCGCCTGTAACCTTGTTCGCTTCGGCCTGTTAGGACACGGGCGTTAGAGTTTTACGAAACCTGCGCATGTTTTCCTGATAATACTGTGCACTGAATGTGATCCGCTGCGCGGCGGAGTTGTCCAATTGGCGCACGACCTTACCGGGTGATCCCATCACCAGAGAGTTATCCGGTATCTCTTTGTTTTCAGTGATCAAAGCCCCTGCCCCGATCAAGCAATTCTTGCCGATCTTTGCCCCGTTCAGAACAATCGCGCCCATACCGATCAGGGTGTTTTCGCCAATAGTGCACCCGTGCAGCATGACTTTATGGCCAATGGTGCAGTTCGCCCCAACTGTCAGCGGGAAGCCCGCATCGATATGCATCACACAGTTTTCCTGCACATTGCTGCCAGCGCCCACACGAATTTCTTCGTGGTCCGCGCGGATGGTGCAGCCGAACCAAACCGATGCGCCCTGCTCTAGCACCACTTTGCCGATCAGATTGGCGTCCGGCGCAACCCAAGTGTCTTCGTGTATTTCAGGGGCGTCTTTGCCCAAAGCATAGATTGGCATCACAGGGCCTCGAACTCATTTTGTAGTTTGCGTACGTGGTCTTGCAGCCTGGGTTGCTGAATACGGCGCATGCGTTCGGCGCTGACGATTGTTTTCAGCTTTTCTTCGGTCGCATCCAGATCGTCATTGACCAGAACGTAGTCGTAATAGCCCCAATGGCTGATTTCATCCCAACTTTTTTGCATGCGTTTGGCGATCACATCCTCGCTGTCCTGACCGCGGGTTTCCAGACGGCGGCGCAGTTCCTGGATCGAGGGCGGAAGGATGAAGATCGACAAGGCGTGTTTGCCGAGGTCCGAGTTACGGATTTGCAGATCGCCCTGCCAGTCCACGTCAAACAGAACGTCCCGCCCTGCATTGATTGACTCGCGCACCGGTGCGATGGGGGAACCATAGAAGTTACCGAAAACATGTGCATGTTCCAGCATCTGCCCGTCGGTGACCTGCTGTTTGAACGCATCCTCGGTCAGGAAGTAGTATTCGCGACCGTCCTTCTCGCCCGGGCGCGGCGCGCGGGTCGTGGCCGAAACCGAAAACTCCAACCCTGTGTCCCAGGCCATTAGCCGACGCGCTAAGGTGGATTTGCCCGCGCCAGACGGCGAAGAAAGGATGATAAGAAGGCCTCGACGATTTGCCATTTCAATATGTTCCGTCATTATTCAACATTCTGTACCTGCTCGCGCATCTGGTCGATCACAGCCTTTAGTTCCAATCCGACCGAGGTCAGATCGGTGCTTTGCGCCTTGGAACACAAGGTGTTTGCCTCGCGGTTGAATTCCTGCATCAGGAAATCGAGTTTACGACCCACCGCCCCGTCCTGAGCCAGTAGATCACGCGCGGCGGCTACATGGGCGGTCAGGCGATCGATCTCTTCGGTCACGTCTGCCTTGACCGCGATCAGCGCCAGTTCCTGCGCCACCCGTTCCGGATCGGCACCTTGAGCATTCTCCATCACCCGCGTCAGGTTCTCTCGCAGGGCTTCGGCCATCTTGTCCTTGCGCTGTTCGGCCAGATCAGCCGCTTGCGTCGTCAGCTTGGCGACCTGATCCAACTGCGACGCCAAAACCTCGGCCAAAGCCTCACCTTCGGTTTGGCGCATCTGGATGAAGGCGTCCAGCAATGTAGGAAACGCCTTGATCAGATGCGCAACCAGAGGCGCAGGATCATCGCTCTCTGATCCCGCATCCATCATGCCCTTGAGGGCCAGCAAATCCGTCGCCTTGGACGGGGTCAGCGTAATACCTTTGGCCTCGGCCATGTCCTGCGTTTGCTGCAACGCCTCAAGCGCGGCTGCCATGGCGGCTGTATTCAGCGCCAGTTCAGTCAGCGCTTCATCACGGCTCAGGCGCATGGAAAGCGTCACGTTGCCACGGCTCAAAGACTTGGACAGGGTGGCGCGCAACCCGGCCTCAAGCCCGGTCAGCCAGTCCGGGACGCGGATACGCATATCCAGCCCCTTGCCGTTGACGCTGCGCAGCTCCCACGTCCAGCTATGCGGGCCAAACTCGCCTGTCCCCGAGGCGAACCCGGTCATGGATTTGATCATGACAGACCTTTCTTAGGCTTTCCGCATTTTCAACTCTTGCCGCACCTAAAGCCATTGGCCTTGCAAGGGCAAGAGTTTGCTCAAGCGGCAATTCATCCGCAGAAGTTAACCATTCGTTAAAGAATTCCTCCAAAATTGTATTAACCCGTGTCAATTTGGCCAAAGCAAAGGCTGTCGGGCCGCAGATGCCCCGGATGCGTTGCATTTTATGAAAATAGCGGCTGAATGGCGTTAGGGTGATGGAAATGAAAACCTTTTTCGGGACTGATTCCGGGTCAGAATTTGGAAAGATCGTCGCAATGGATCGCTTTGACAGTGGACGTTCTCTTTCGCCGATCCGTCAGGCCGAGGCGTATTGGACCGCGCTGTTGTCTGGCGACGGGGTGCCCATGCGGTCGCAAATCGACCCGCGAGGATTGGAAAATGTGCTGGAATACACATTCATTCTGGAACGCATTGCGCCTGGATTGGCCCGGTTTCGTTTGGCGGGAAGCCATCTGAATAAGCTTGCCGGTATGGAAGTGCGTGGCATGCCGCTGACTGCGTTCTTCGAGGCCGAAGCACGACCCAAAGTCAAAGAGACGCTGGAACAGGTGTTCAGCGCGCCCGCCACGGCCGAGCTTGGATTGACTTCCAGCGGCGCATTTGGCCGCGCCCGCATGCAAGCCCGGATGATCCTGCTGCCCTTGCGCAGCGATCTGGGTGATGTCAGCCGTGTGCTGGGCGTGATGCTTAGCGATGGTGCCATCGGGTCGACCCCGCGCCGCTTTGAGATCTCAGACCAGCGGATCAAGCAGGTTTCCGATCTACACAGCCCGGTCGAACCTCAGCGTGATGCCGCAGGCTTTGCCGAAGATCAGACCGAGTTTAGCCGAAGAAGCCATCTACGACTGGTCGTCTCGCGCGACGACTAGCCGCCACAAAAAACGGCGAGCCCTTGGCCCGCCGTTTCGATGCTTGGATTACTCTATTCAGCTGGCCGCGCGCTTGGAACCGTTCCGGCGCAGATTGGTCAGCTCTTCCGCGACCAGGAACGCCAACTCCAGCGACTGCGACGCGTTCAGGCGCGGGTCGCACGCGGTGTGGTAGCGGTCGGACAGATCTTCTTCGGTCACGGCACGCACGCCGCCGGTGCATTCGGTCACATCCAGACCGGTCATCTCGAAATGCACACCGCCGGGGATGGTGCCTTCGGCTTGATGCACGCCAAAGAAGTCGCGCACTTCGCGCAGGACCGAGTCAAACGGACGGGTTTTATAGCCCGTCGCCGATTTGATCGTGTTTCCATGCATCGGATCACAGACCCAGGTGACCTTGGCGCCTTCTTCCTTCACGGCCTTGACCAGACGCGGCAGATGCTCACCGGCTTTGCCAGCCCCGAAACGCGCGATCAGGGTCAGGCGACCCTCTTCGTTGTCCGGGTTCAGCTTTGACATCAGAACCTTCAGGTCTTCAGCGGTCGTGGTCGGTCCGCATTTCAGACCAATCGGGTTCTGAACGCCACGACAGAATTCAACATGCGCTCCGTCAGGCTGACGGGTGCGGTCACCGATCCAGATCATATGACCCGAGCCAGCCAACCAGTTGCCTGAGGTTGAATCTAGACGGGTCAGCGCCTCTTCATATTCCAGCAAAAGCCCTTCGTGGCTGGTGTAGAATTCCACGGTTGAGAACTCATGCGTTGTATCCGCCGTGATCCCGGCAGCACCCATAAAGTCGATGCTGTCCTGAATGCGATCTGCAATCTCGGAATATTTCTGCACGTCCTGATCGTCAGCGAAGCCCAGCGTCCAGGCATGAACACGGCTCATATCCGCGAAACCGCCGGTCGAGAAGGCGCGCAACAGGTTTAGTGTGGCAGCCGCCTGAGTGTAGGCCTGCAGCATCTTGGATGGATTCGGAATTCGCGCCTCGGGCGTAAAGGCCAGTTCGTTGATGATATCACCACGGTAGCTGGGCAGTTCCACGCCATCCACAACTTCGGTCGGCGCGCTGCGCGGTTTGGCAAACTGGCCGGCCATGCGGCCAACTTTGACCACCGGAACCTTGGCGCCATAAGTCAGAACCATCGCCATTTGCAGCATCACCTTGAACGTGTCACGGATCGCATCCGCGCTGAATTGTTCAAAGCTTTCAGCACAATCCCCGCCCTGCAACAGGAAAGCCTCGCCGCGACCGGCGGCACCCAGATGTTGCTTGAGACGCCGCGCCTCCCCGGCAAAGACCAGCGGGGGATACTGCGAAAGCTGCGCCTCGACTTTGGCCAGGGCGGCCGCGTCGGTATAGTCTGGCATCTGAACCCGGGGCTTGTTGCGCCAGTTCGATTTCTGCCATTCGGTCATAGCCTTGATCTCCGCTGATAGTATTCAGGTGGTCTCTATACAAAATGCAATGAAGAGTGACCATATCCCATTTGCGCCTCTTGACGCCGGAAACAAGCTTTGAGCATGGTGTCTGGCAAAATACGCGCGACGTAGGTGCAGCCGTCGTGGATTCGGGGAACAACAGCCATGCAAGAGCAACGCCAAGTTGTCACAGTGGACGGCGACACAGATAAGCCGGTCAACTTTGTATTCATCTTGTTAGACAAATTCTCGCTGCTGTCTTTTGCATCCGCGCTAGACAGCCTGCGCATTGCCAACCGCATGGCAGGCAAAGAGATTTACACCTGGTCGCTGGTCGGCGAAGGCGGCGAGGTGGTGTCGTGTTCGGCTGGAACCACCTTCAAGCTTGATGCGGATCTTGGCGATTTGCGCCGTGACGATGTGATCATGGTGTGTGGTGGCGTCGATGTTCAGAGCTCGACCACCAAAAAGGTTCTAAGCTGGCTACGCCGCGAGGCGCGCAAGGGCCTGAAGATCGGTGGTCTATGTACCGCAGCTTACACGCTGGCCAAAGCAGGCCTGCTGGATGACAAACGTGCGACCATTCACTGGGAGAATGCTGACAGTTTCGCAGAAGAGTTCGACACCGTTGAACTGACCAAATCGGTATTTTTGATCGATGGCAATCGCATGACAACTGCTGGGGGCACATCCTCAATCGATTTGATGCTGAAGCTGATCGCAGATGATTTCGGCGAAGAATTGGCCAATGCCGTCGCCGATCAGATGATCTATTCCTCGATTCGCACGGATCAGGACACACAGCGCCTGTCGACGCCGACCCGTATCGGCGTTCGTCACCCCAAGTTGAGCCAGGTCATCCTGATGATGGAGAAAAATACGGAAGAACCGATCTCACCCTCGATCTTGGCCAAAGATGTGGGCATGTCTACCCGTCAGCTTGAACGTCTCTTCCGCCGCTACCTGAGCCGCTCGCCTAAGCGGTACTACATGGAACTCCGCCTGCATAAAGCGCGCAACTTGCTGATGCAGACGGATATGAGCGTGATCAACGTGGCACTGGCTTGTGGCTTTGCTTCGCCCAGCCATTTCTCAAAATGCTACCGGGCGCATTACAACACGACGCCCTATCGGGAACGAGGATCGCAAAGCGGGCGCCTGTCGATCTGACATCTCAGCCAGGTGTCATACGATAGACCGCACCCTGACCAACGGAAATGAACCAGATCGATCCATCTGTGGCTTGAACGATATCGCGGACACGTTCTGTTTCCGGTCCCTTAATCTGCTCGACTTCGCGCAAAGGCGATCCGGACAGTCGCGCGATGTAGTCAAACTTGAGCGAACCGACGAAGATGTCGCCGCGCCATCTTGGAAACAAATCATCGGAGTAAACCAGCAAGCCTGAGGGCGCGATGGAGGGGTCCCAATAGAAAGCAGGCTGTTCAAGGCCGGGCTTTGACGTACCCTCGCCTATTTTCTCACCTGAGTAATGCGTGCCATAGGAAATAATCGGCCAGCCATAGTTTTTGCCCGGCTGCGCCAGATTCACTTCATCCCCACCCCGCGCACCATGTTCTGAAACCCAGAGCGCGCCATTTGCATCCAGACCGGCCCCTTGCGGGTTCCTATGGCCAAAAGACCAGATTTCGGGTCGCATACCGGACTGCCCGATAAAGGGGTTGCCGGCCGGAACCGTCCCGTCACGGTTGATACGGATGACCGAGCCCATGTGATTGCTTGTATCCTGCGCTGAGGGCCGATCCCCCCGGTCGCCGATGGTTAGGAACAGCGTTCCATCCTGCGCCTCGACCACGCGTGATCCGAAGTGGCGACCACCGGAACCGCCGGGCTTGGCCTCGAACAAGACACGCAGTTTGGTCAGGCGTTTGCCATTTTCTGATAGGCGCGCAACAGCCAAGGCGGTGCCAGCCCCGCCCGCTTGGGGTTTGGAAAACGTCAAAAAGACCTCGCGGCTCTGACTGAAGTCACGAGGGATGGTAACGTCCAGTAACCCGCCCTGCCCGGCAGCGGCCACCTTCGGAACGCCTGATACGCGATTGGTTTCGCCATCCGACACATAGATCAGCTCTCCGTCCCGCTCAGTCACCAGAAAGCTTCCATCAGGCAGGAGCCCCAAGCCCCAAGGCGTGTCCAACCCGCTTAGCATCTGTGTGGCCTCAACTGAGCCCTCTTTGGTTTGCAGCACTCCGGCAAAGGACGCGCCACCTGCGCAGATCAACAGAACAAGAGCAAAAAGCCGGAACATAGAAAACCTCCGCAGATTCGGGTTGTGCGACCATTACGGGCCGATACCCTCAATAGATAGGTGCGCTTAGACAAAAAGCAGGCGTTTCTAGGGACTTTTCTTTTGCGAACAGCTTGCCTAGGGTCGTGCCCAGTTGGAATACGAAATCAGGGAGTAACTTCATGAAAAAGCTGCTTACAGCAACCGCAGCAACCGCCTTGCTGGCGGGCACGGCCATGGCCGAGGATGTCAAATTGGGCATTCTGTTCGGCTTCACAGGCCCAATTGAATCGCTGGCCCCGGCCATGGGCTCGGGTGCCGAAATGGCAATTGCCGAAGTCACCGAGTCGGGCAAGCTGCTGGATGGCGCGACGGTTGTTGGCACCCGTGCCGATACCGGCTGCATCGACAACGGTCTGGCCACCTCAAATGGTGAGCGTTTCATCGCGGATGGAGTCAGTGGCATCATCGGCGGTGACTGCTCGGGCGTAACCGGCGCGATCCTGCAGAACGTCGCGATTCCGAACGGCATGGTGATGATCTCGCCATCGGCCACTTCGCCTGGTCTGTCGACCATGGAAGACAACGGGTTGTTCTTCCGCACCGCACCGTCGGATGCGCGTGAAGGTCAGGTGATGGCAGACATCCTGAACGATCGCGGCATTAGCTCGATTGCTCTGACCTACACCAACAACGACTACGGCAAGGGTCTGGCGGACGCGATCCAGTCCTCGTTCGAGGCATCGGGTGGCGAAGTGACCATCGTTGCCGCACACGAAGACGGCAAGGCCGACTACTCGGCTGAAGTTGGCGCGCTGGCCTCGGCCGGTGGCGATATTCTGGTCGTTGCAGGCTATCTGGACCAAGGCGGCCTGGGCATCATCCAGTCAGCTCTGGACAGCGGTGCGTTTGACACATTCGGCCTGCCCGGCGGTATGATCGGTGACTCGCTGCCTGCGAATGTCGGTCCGGACCTGAACGGCTCGTTCGGTCAGATCGCTGGTTCGGGTGGTGAAGGCGCCGAGAAGTATTTTGCCATGGCCGAAGCTGCAGGCTTTGATGGCTCGTCGCCCTACTCTCCGGAAAGCTACGACGCCGCTGCTCTGTTCATGCTGGCCATGCAGGCTGCAGGCTCGACCAGCCCGGCGGACTATGGTTCCAAAATCATGGACGTTGCCAACGCTCCGGGTGAGAAAATCTATCCCGGTGAGCTGGCGAAAGGCCTGGAGCTGCTGGCTGCTGGTCAGGAGATCGACTATGTCGGCGCATCGGGTGTTGAGCTGATCGGCCCCGGTGAAAGCGCGGGTTCGTATCGCGAGATCGAAGTGACCGACGGCGAGAATAAAACCGTCAACTTCCGTTGATCCGAGAACAATAGTCATAAAATCAAGCAGCCCGGGCCTTGTGTCCGGGCTGTTTCAATGAAAAAAGGCCGCACCCCGAAAAACGGGGGCGTGACAAGAATGCCAGGACCGGCAGCTGGGGGAAAAGATGATCGTCGTCGATGACGTGCACAAGCATTTCGGCGGGTTTCACGCGGTGGATGGGGCATCGCTGGAAATCCAAAAGGGTTCGATCACCGGCCTGATCGGGCCGAATGGGGCCGGAAAAACGACGCTGTTCAATGTAATTGCCGGGGTTTTGGCCCCAACCTCTGGCCGTGTGTTCATGGATGGTGAGGATATCACCGGTCTGCCGCCGCATGATCTGTTCCACAAGGGGCTGCTGCGCACGTTCCAGATTGCGCATGAATTCTCGTCGATGACCTGCCGCGAGAACCTGATGATGGTGCCAGGCGCCCAGGCGGGGGAATCGCTGTGGAACACTTGGTTCGGGCGCAAGCGGATCGCGGATGAAGAACGGGCGTTGAAGGCCAAGGCCGACGAAGTTTTGGAGTTCCTGACCATCGAACATCTGGCTGACCACAAGGCGGGTCAGGTTTCGGGTGGTCAGAAGAAACTGCTGGAGCTTGGCCGAACCATGATGGTGGACGCCAAGATCGTATTTCTGGACGAGGTCGGCGCGGGCGTGAACCGCACCCTACTGATGACCATTGCCGATACGATCCTGCGCTTGAACAAGGAACGCAGCTATACCTTTGTTGTTATCGAGCATGACATGGATTTCATCGGCAAGATCTGCGACCCGGTCATCTGTATGGCCGAGGGCAAGGTGCTGGCCCAAGGAACTCTGGATGAGATCAAGGCCAATGAGCATGTGATCGAAGCTTATCTGGGCACCGGCCTCAAAAACAAAGACAAGCTGGAGGCCCACACATGACCGCTGGCAGAAGCGACAACCCCTACAAGGACGACAAGGGCAACAAAGACGCCTCGATCACGAATACTCACGGGGTCGGCACCCTGACGCCTGCGCGCACCACAAGCGGCGAAACGCATAAGGTCGAGGGCGGCCCCTTTCTGATCGGCGACACTATGACTGGCGGCTATGGTAAAGGCCCAGACATTCTACACGACTGCACCATCTCCGTCGACAAGGGCGAAATCGCGGTCATCGTTGGCCCCAACGGCGCGGGCAAGTCGACGGCCATGAAAGCTGTGTTCGGTATGTTGGACGTTCGGTCCGGTTCTGTGCGTTTGGATGGTGAGGACATCACCAACCTCACCCCGCAGGATCGTGTCATCCGCGGCATGGGATTTGTGCCCCAGACCTCGAATATCTTCACATCGATGACGGTGGAAGAAAACCTCGAAATGGGGGCATTTATTCGCCGGGATGATTTCTCGGACACGATGGAACAGGTCTATGACCTCTTCCCAATTTTGCGCGACAAACGCAACCAAGCCGCCGGAGAGCTGTCGGGCGGTCAACGCCAACAGGTCGCCGTTGGACGCGCTTTGATGACCCAGCCCAAAGTGCTGATGCTGGACGAGCCCACCGCCGGTGTTTCACCCATCGTGATGGATGAGCTGTTCGACCGGATTATCGAAGTCTCACGCACAGGGTTGCCGATCCTGATGGTTGAACAGAACGCTCGTCAGGCGTTGGAGATTGCCGACAAAGGCTATGTTCTGGTGCAGGGACGGAATGCGTATACCGGGACGGGCAAAGAACTGTTGGCTGATCCCGAGGTGCGAAAGAGCTTCTTGGGGGGGTGAAGATGAGGTTTTTTATCGCATTACCAATTGCTTGTATGCTCCAAGCCTCAGTTCTTTGGGCAGCTTGGGACCAATCTGGATTCCCGGCAAATTGCAGCATGTACGCTGCGTGTGAAAAACAAGTGTGCGTGCGGGCAATTTTGCCGCTTTCTTCGTTTGTTTTGAGCCGTGAGAACAACGACTATTTTCTGGAAGGAAATGAAGATCGACGTATCAAACTCGGGTACTTTGAAAATTACGCTCAGGCGGAAACATACATCAAACAAAATCCTAAACCCGACTATTCTACCGTTATCGTGCCCAACGGTGAAATTGCTGATGCGTTTGGTATGAACCTCATTGCGATAAGTAACTGGGGTCGAAATGCGTCTCTGTCTAATCGAATGACAAAAATTACTTGCAGCGCCATTCGTGGGGGTTTGAACTAATGGATTTCCTCGACGTTCTTGTGACGCTCTCCAACTTCTTTCTTGTTCACGAAATCGACTGAAGTCACCAATCTCGCAGAACATGCAGATTGATCTCGGTATCCAACAGTCTCAAATCCTCGATCATCATCCCAACAATTCCACGAGTCGGCTGTAATCCGGTCACATTCTGTAATTAGCGCAGGCTCTGTGAAGGAAACAGTTTCCCGGATAAGCCGATCCAGCCCGGTGAAATCAGCGAACCTTCTGGATAAAAACTCTATTCAGGACCCTAAAATGAAAAAATGGATATGGGTGGCGGTAACCACCCTGTGCGCGACGACCGCAATGGCCGAGGAACGCCACTTTGTCTGTGTCTCGGATCGCGACGGCAGCGAAGTCCGTCTGGACCGCTCGGCTGAGGGTGACAAAGGCAGTATCACAACAGACAAGGTCGCCGGGGATGCGATCGTCCTCAAAGGCATCGGCAACATGACCTTTGTTCACATCGAAGGCGCGGATGTGATGACCTTTGTCGTGCATATGGACGATATGAGCTATGATCTGTCTGTAAAAGGACCACATGCGGGTACCGATCACGGGTCGTGCACAGAAACTGGTGCTTAACCCGAATACTCATAAATATCAGAACGATACAAATCAGTCCTGATCCCCGCGAGAATCAATAGATGAGCGAGGGTCGCTAACTGCGATTGATGGGCTGGATGTTGAATCCAGTATCTGTTCCACCCTGACTCTCAACTTGCGAACACAGGGTGGAATTCCCCAAAATAACGGGGAAACAGGCTAGAAAACCGCCCTCTTGTGTTGTGTCCTGCGATGGCGTCGTGCCATAAGGCCGCACCCGGTCAGAGGGAATGAATATGGACCTGTTAAATGCGCTCGTGGCGCTTTCGAATTTTGTGATCGTGCCCGCGATTGCCTATGGCAGCCAATTGGCGCTGGGCGCGTTGGGGGTGACGCTGATCTACGGCATCCTGCGGTTCTCGAATTTTGCCCATGGCGACACCATGGCCTTTGGCGCGATGATCGCCGTTCTGGTCACATGGGCATTGCAGGCGGCCGGTGTCAGTTTCGGGCCGCTGCCGACAGCGCTACTGGCCCTGCCCTTTGCTATTTTAGGCTGTATCGTTCTGGTGCTGATCACAGATCGGCTGGTCTATCGCTTCTATCGCGCGCAAAAGGCCAAACCGGTCATATTGGTAATCGTTTCGATGGGCGTGATGTTCATCATGAACGGGCTTGTCCGGTTTATCATCGGGCCGGATGATCAAAGGTTTTCGGACGGCGCACGCTTCATTGTCTCGGCACGGGATTTTAAGGCGATGACCGGGCTGCGTGAGGGGCTGGCAATCAAGACCTCTCAGGGCATCACCGTGATTGTCGCTATTCTGGCCGTGGCTCTGCTGTTCTGGTTCTTGAACAAGACCCGCACGGGTAAGTCGATGCGCGCCTATTCGGATAACGAGGATCTGGCGCTGCTGTCGGGTATCAATCCCGAACGTGTGGTGATGATCACGTGGATCATCGTGGCTGCACTGGCGACCACGGCGGGCGTACTTTACGGCCTCGACAAGAGTTTCAAGCCCTTCGTCTATTTCCAGCTTCTGCTGCCCATCTTCGCTTCGGCCATTGTAGGCGGCCTAGGCAACCCGTTGGGTGCCATCGCAGGCGGCTTCATCATCGCGTTTTCCGAGGTGACGATCACCTATGCGTGGAAAAAGGTACTGACATATGTTGCGCCGGAAAGCCTTGCTCCGTCCGGTTTGGTACAGTTCCTGTCGACTGACTACAAATTCGCCGTCAGCTTTGCGATCCTGCTGATCGTGCTGCTGTTCAAGCCCACGGGCCTGTTCAAGGGGAAAGTGATATGAGCGAGTCCGTTAAAAACACCCTGCTCTTTATCGTTGTTGGCGCGCTGATCCTACTGACCGGGTTCACACAAAGCTGGAATGCGGCGATCCTGATCCTGAACATGGGGCTGATCTCGGCTATCATGTCGATCGGAGTGAACCTGCAATGGGGCTTTGCGGGCCTCTTCAATGTTGGTGTCATGGGCTTTGTCGCGCTGGGCGGCCTCGCGGTTGTGCTGGTCTCGACCCCTCCAACACCCGGTGCATGGTCGGGTGGTGGCTATGGTGTCATCCTTGCGCTTCTTCTGGGGGCCGCCACGGTGGTCGCCGCTGTGATGGTTGCGCAGAAGATGCCGAAGGGGCGCGCGCAGACCTTAGCCATCATCGGCATTCTGATCGTCGGCTTCTTTGTATACCGCGCGATCTTTGATCCAAATGTCGAAACGATCGAGGCGATTAACCCTGCCGTCGCAGGCAATATCGGTGGCCTGAATATGCCCGTTCTGCTGGCCTGGCCTGCCGGAGGTCTGCTGGCAGCTGGTGCTGCCTGGTTGATCGGGAAAACCGCGCTGGGCCTGCGCTCGGACTATCTGGCCATTGCCACGCTTGGCATTGCCGAGATCATCATTGCCGTGATGAAAAACGAAGACTGGCTGGCCCGTGGCGTCAAAAACGTCTACGGCATACCGCGCCCTTCGCCTGTCGTTGGGTACGAGGTCGATTTGCAACAAGATCCTGCGTTTATCGCTCGGGCAGATTGGCTTGGGATTGACCCGGTCACGGCTTCGACACTGTCGGTTAAGCTAGGCTATTCGCTGCTGTTCCTGATCGTTCTTCTGGTCCTGCTTTGGATGGCGCAGATGGCACTCAAAAGCCCATGGGGCCGCATGATGCGCGCCATTCGTGACAATGAAGTCGCGGCCGAAGCGATGGGCAAGGATGTCACGCGCCGCCATCTGCAAATCTTTGTGCTGGGGTCCGCGATCTGCGGCATCGCGGGTGCTATGATGACCACGTTGGATGGGCAGCTTACACCGGGTACCTACAACCCCTTGCGCTTTACCTTTCTGGTTTGGGTTATGGTGATCGTCGGTGGGTCAGGCAACAACTTCGGTGCCGTTCTTGGCGCCTTCCTGATCTGGTTTCTTTGGGTTCAGGTTGAGCCGATGGGCCTTTGGCTGATGAACCTGATCACCAGTGGAATGGCTGATGGTAGCGCGCTGAAGACACATCTGATCGATAGCGCCGCCCATATGCGGCTGTTTACGATGGGCCTGATCCTGCTGATTGTTCTCAGATTCAGTCCAAGAGGGCTGATCCCTGAGAAATAGGCCGAAATCCTCTTAAATCAGATGGCCGCGTCGGCAGGAACCGGCGCGGCGTCTTGTTTCTTAAAGGTTTTTTGACTAAACCAGCCTACCATTACCAGTAACTGAAACTGTTCGTTTTGTTGACGCTCACTCACACCGTTCATCGGGCCCGCAAATGACCAGTAAACCAGTCTAAAGAGTAGTAAGAACCATGAAAAACCCGCTAACCAAAGCTATCGTCTTGTTGCCGCTTGTTGCGATAGTCGCGGCATGTATTCCCTCACCGAAAGATTTGGAAACGACACCAGTCCAGGTCCAGACGTCCAAGGGAGTCGTGACGTGCCAGCTGTATCGCCAAGATCGCGTGACTTGGGATCGCGCCATCGATTTCCCGGCTACCAAGATGTCGGTGCCCGAGGCGGATGCCATTTGCCAGCAGGAAGGCCTGCGCCGCATCGGCAAGTAAATTGTTGCATTTGACATGAGACGCTCATGCCCCGCCGAGCCGATGGCTTCCGCGGGGCACACGCTGCACATATTTGTCTGGTGAATTCGAAGGCCTTATCTATTCCGGAACAGGCCCCCAAGAATACCGCGCACGATACGGCGGCCAGTGGTGCCTTTGAGCTCTTTGATCACAGCTTCACCCATGGCCGTGGCAAACGTGTCTTTCTTGCGCGTCACGCGCGAGGAAGATCGCCCAACACGGCTACCAGAATATCGACGGGCCGAGGCAAACTCTCGCTCCATCGCGGATTGCATCTCTACCACCTCATCAGCTTCGGCGGCTTCCGCCTCTTTGGCGGCGGTTTCGGCACGGGCCTGAAGGATTTCAAAGGCCGATTTCCGGTCGACCGGCGTGTCATATTTTGCCGCCATCGCGGATGCTGCCATCACCGTTTGACGCTCTGCCTTGGTAATCGGTCCAAGCTGAGACCCCGGAGGGCGGATCAACGTCCGCTCGACCATCCCCGGCACGCCTTTCTTTTGCAGCATTGATGTAACGGCCTCACCGACACCGACCTCTCGGATTGCGACTTCTGTATCGAAGGCCGGATTCTCGCGATAGGTCTCGGCTGCAAGGCGCAGGTTCTTGCGATCCCGCGCTGTAAAGGCGCGCAAGGCATGCTGAACGCGGTTTCCCAACTGGCCCAGAATGTCCTCGGGAATATCGGCCGGGTTCTGCGTGATGAAATAGACGCCAACGCCTTTGGACCGGATCAGGCGCGCGACCTGTTCGACCTTGTCGACCAGAACCTTGGGCGCATCATCAAACAGCAGATGCGCCTCATCGAAGAAAAACACCAGCTTGGGTTTTTCAGGGTCACCAACCTCGGGCAGTTCTTCAAACAGCTCACTCAGCAGCCACAACAGAAAAGTTGCATAAAGGCGTGGCGACCCCATCAGTTTGTCCGAGGCAAGGATGTTCACCGTGCCATGCCCGGCCTCATCGGTGCGCATCAGGTCTGACAAATCCAGAGCGGGCTCGCCAAACAGCCGCGTTCCGCCCTGGTTTTCCAGCACCAGCAACCGCCGTTGGATCGCCCCGATGGACGAGGTCGAGACATTGCCATAGCGCAACGACAGCTGTGCACGGTTTTCTCCAATCCAGACCAGCAGCGCCTGCAGGTCCTTTAGGTCCAGAAGCGGCATGCCTTCTTCATCCGCCACGCGAAAGGCGATGTTCAGGATACCCTCTTGCGCCTCGCTCAGCTCCATCAACCGCGACAGCAGCAGCGGGCCCATCTCAGTCACAGTTGTGCGCACGGGATGGCCCTGTTCACCAAACAAATCCCAGAAGGTGACCGGACATGCGTTGTAGGAAAAATCCGAGAAGCCAATACGCGTAGCGCGATCCATGAAAGCCTGATGCAACTTATGGGTTTCGCTGCCGGGCAGTGCCAAGCCGGACAGGTCACCTTTGACGTCGGACAGGAACACCGGAACACCCGCCTTGGAAAACCCTTCGGCAAGAATCTGAAGCGTCACGGTTTTACCGGTTCCAGTTGCCCCGGCAATCAGGCCATGCCGGTTTGCATATTTCAGCGTCAGCCCTTGTGGCTGCCCATACTCGGTCCCGCCACCGCCCAGAAAAATATCTTCGCCCATGTTTTCACTGCCTTAATGTCCATCGCTCTGGGGCCAGCATACAAAGTTAACCTTTGACTGCGATAGTCAATTTGCGCGCTTTGTGGTGCCAGCTGCAAAGGCGCACTTCCTCCCTGTCGACTGGCCGTGCCTTCGGGCACGGCTTTTTTTGTGCGTTTGGTCCGATTAAAAGTGAACTAAGGAGTATATTAAAAATTCAGGTTAGCTGTTGACCGCTGCGCCCCCCTCTCGTAACGTCTGCGCATAAATAAGTCGGCCAGTCCGACGGGGAGAACCAATTCGAGAAGGGAGCTGCATCACCAGCTCCCTTTTTCTTTGGATTTCTACGCAAAATTCCCATCTTTACGGCAAGAAATTGTTCACTTTACAACCTGTGCGACGCTTAGTGACTGACACTGAGGGCGAACGGTGCTAGAGGAAGAAAAAAACTCACTCAATCATCAAACCGAGGCATTCATGAACAAGAAACTCCTCTCGATCAATACGCTCGTCGCTGCGCTGATCTGCGGTGTCGCAAGCGCACAAGATACCAGCACCACAGATGCTGACACCGGCTTGGATCTCGGTGAAACCGGCCCGCGTGTGGGTGAACAGTTCGTCAGAGAAACCAGCGGAGATTGGGAAGTCTCTTGCATCAAGGCGGCAGAGGGTGATGACCCTTGTGCAATTGTACAGGTGCTGAAAGGCCAACAAGGTGAGCCCATTGCCGAAGTATCGATCGGCAAATTGCCCGAAGGTGGTGCGGCTGTAGCCTGGGCCAATGTGATTGTACCGCTGGAAACATTGCTGCAAGCACAGCTGGCACTGTCGATCGATGGCGCCCCGCGCAAGCTATATAACTATCACCACTGCGTGCCTGTCGGTTGCGTTGCACAGCTTGGTCTGAGCCAAGGTGACATCGACGCGATGAAAGCTGGCAGCACCGCGATCTTCTCGCTGGTGCCTGCGCGTTTCCCGGATCAGATTCTGGATATGGATATGTCGCTATCGGGCTTCACATCTGGGTTTGATGGCCTGACCGTCAACGCGAACTGAACCAGATACGTCCATCGCCGCAGTGCATCAACTGCGGCGATGCTGATTCACTGCAGCTTTTTCAACGCAAGCACAGCGTTCAAGCCTCCAAAGGCAAAAGCATTGCTGAGCGCGACCTCAACCTTGGCCTCGCGCGCTTCGTTTGGTACCACATCCAGCGCGCATTCCGGATCAGGTTCTTCATAGCTGATCGTCGGCGCGATGACTCCGTCCCGCAGTGCCATGATACATGCCAACAGCTCGACCGCTCCAGTGCCGCCGATCAAGTGGCCGTGCATGGATTTCGTGGATGAGATCATCAGATCATCCGCATGCGGCCCAAACACATCGGCAACGGCCGCGCATTCGGTTTTGTCATTCGCAGCCGTCCCAGTGCCATGCGCGTTGATATAGCATACGTCGCTGGCGTTCAGTTTCGCATCCGCCAAGGCCCCCGCCATCGCGCGGGATGCGCCCTGTTTGCTGGGCATGACGATATCGGATGCATCAGATGACATGGCAAAACCCACGACCTCGCACAGGATGTCGGCGCCACGTGCGCGGGCATGGTCGTATTCCTCGAATACAAAAATGCCAGCGCCTTCACCCTGCACCATTCCGTTGCGGTTGGCGCTGAAGGGGCGACAGGCATCCTTGGACATGACCCGCAGCCCTTCCCAGGCTTTCACGCCGCCGAAACACAGCATGGATTCGGACCCACCGGTGACCATGGCAGGCGCTGCTCCGCTACGCACCATCTGAAAGGCCTGCGCCATCGCATGGTTCGATGACGCGCAGGCGGTCGAAACGGTAAAGCTTGGGCCCTTAAGGTTGTGTTCCATCGACACGTGGCTGGCCGCGGCATTGTTCATCAGCTTGGGCACAACAAAGGGGTGCACGCGGTTCTTGCCGTCTTCGTAGACCGACCGGTAATTGTCATCCCAGGTCGAGACGCCACCCCCAGCCGTACCCAGAACCACGCCAGACCGGGCCGCCAATTCACCATGGAATTCGATCCCCGATTGGTCGATGGCCTCTTTCGCGGCGGTCAGAGTGAATTGTGTAAATCGGTCATACAGAGACATCTGTTGGCGGTTAAAGCGCCCTTCGGCCTCGAACCCGCGCACCTGCCCGCCGATCTTGATGGCCAGGCGATCCACGTCGCGAAACTCCAGCTCAGAGATCCCGCAACGCCCCTCGCGCATGGCTTCCAGCGTGTCGGGCACTGAATGGCCCAGCGAATTGATAGTACCTGCCCCGGTAATGACGACCCGTTTCATTGTTCCGGGTCAGACCTTTTCCGATACAAGCTTTTCGATGCCCGCAATGATTGCGGCCACGTTCGAGATGTCGAAATCATTCGCTTCGGGCTCATTGGCATTGAAGGGCACCGAAATATCGAACTCTTCTTCGATGGCAAAGATGCTTTCGACCAGACCCAGGCTGTCGATGCCCAGATCCTCCAACGTGCTGTCGGGCGTCACATCCGATGGCTCCAGCACGGCCTGCTCTGCAATGATTGCGATGACGCGGTCGCTGATGCTCATGTCGATCCCCTGATTATCAATCTGAGGATGATTTAATCACTCGGGGCCTGTTTGGAAACAGCCTTTTTGAGTGCCTCGACGTCGCGTGCCAAGCGCGGCAAACGGCGTTGTGCTTTGTAGATCTCGGTATGGGTGTCCATCTTGATGCCCGGATAGCCCATGATGACGCGCCCCGCAGGCACATTCGACAGAATTTTCGTGCCGCCCCCCGAGATCACGCCGTCGCCGATGAAGATATTGTCGACAACCCCGGTCTGGCCGCCCAGCACCACGTTATTGCCAATCTCGACCGAGCCCGAGACGCCGGTTTGCCCACATAACAGGCAATCCTGCCCCACGCGCGTGTTGTGACCCACATGCACAAGGTTATCCAGTTTCGATCCGTCACCGATGCGCGTGTTTCTGATTGTGCCATTGTCCACGGTACAGTTCGAGCCGACCTCGACATCATCACCGATCTCAACCGCGCCCAAAGAGTGAATCCGCAGCCAGCTTTGCGCTTTGGCCTCGCCCTGATCGCCCATGGTTTTGCGTGCGTTTTCAGCGCCCGACACCTCAGGTGTGACAAAGCTGAACCCGTCGCCGCCAATCCGAGCACCCGGTTGGGCGATAAAACGATCTCCGATTTGGGCGCGGGCACCGATGCTGACCATTTCGCGCAGCAGTGCCTGTTCGCCAAGAACGGCGTCGATCCCAATCGTGCAATGAGCGCCAATGACTGAGCCTGCACCGATCCGAGCGCGGGCGCCTACAACTGTCAAAGGCCCGATTGAAACATCCGCGCCAATCTCGGCCGTTGGATCGATCACCGCAGATGGATGAATGCCGGGTTCAACCCCCTGCCCGCGATCCAGCATCGATGTGATCCCAGCCATGGCCATACGCGGACGTTTTACAAAGATTGCAGCCTGCAATCCCATTGCCTGCCAATCTGCGCCTTCCCAGAGCACCGCCGCGCGCGCCATACCACCGGTCAGAGCGTCGGCATATTTCGGGGACATTGCCATAGCCAGATCCGTGGGTCCGGCATCGCCCGGTTCGGCCGCTCTGTCGATCGTCAAGCCGGTGTCGCCCTGACACTTCGCACCAAGGCTGTCGGCGATTTGCTGGATGGTATATTGCATGACGGGCGTTCCCTTTGGCAGGATTTGCCCCTGTGCTTATCCCTGAACGTCCGGCAGGACCACCCCTGCCTTTTGCAGCGCCGCCCAAATCTTGACATCACGGTTATAGACGTCACGGCGATACTGAACCTCACCTTTCGGGCCAACATAAGCCGTGCGGTAGATCAGATGCACTGGAACTTTCTGATCCAGGTCCACTTTCGTCTCTTTGCCGCTGTTCAGCACACGGTGGAAGAACGCCTTTGGGTCTTCCTCCTGTATAGCCAGCAGCGCATAGGCGAACTCGAAAGGTTGCGCCAGTCGGATACACCCGTGTGAGAACGCCCGCACTTCACGCGCGAACAGGGATTTCTGAGGCGTATCATGCAGATAGATGTTGTACTTGTTGGGGAACATGAACTTCACCAGCCCCAAAGCGTTGCTCTTGCTCGGGGGTTGCCGCATCGCAAACGGGAAGTTGCGTGCCGTGAATTGCGTGAAATCCACGGCCCCACGGTTGACCTGACGGCCACTGCGATCTGTGATCTGGATATGCCCGACAGCATTCGGGTTTGATTGCAGCTTGGGCAGATATTCCTTGGTGATGATCGAGCGTGGCACATACCAGCTGGGGTTGATCACCATATGCTCCATCTCGTCCGAGAACTCGGGGCTGCGGCGATCATGTACGTTTTTGCCGATCACGGCGCGGGTTTCGAACGTCACCTGCCCGTCATCCACGATCTTGGCTGAGAAATCGGCCTGATTGACAAGAATATGACGCTCACCGCGTTCGCGTGGCAACCACCGCTCACGTTCAAGCGCGACATGAACGGCTTTTAGCCGGTCTGATACCGGGCGGTTGATCTCGGAGATGGTACCCTTTCCGGCAACCCCGTCGGGTTCCAACCCATGATCGATCTGGAACGCGCGAACGGCAGCAAGCATGGCGTCGTCATAGCTCGGGCTCGCGGTTGGCTTCAGATACCCCATCGTCACCAAGCGGTTGCGCAGTTTGACCACTGTGGCACCCGTGTCGCCGAATTCCAGCTTGGTCACGGGAACAGTTGGCCCCCAACCGCCCTGATCCAGCAGAGCTTCCAACGCCAGTTTCTGTTTCATCAATGACCGGTATTGACGCGTTTGGGGTGCAAGCTGATTAAAATAGTCAGCCCCTTGGGCGTTTAACTGTCGCAAATGCGCTTCGGGGCTGCGGCGCTCGACCTTACGAACAAGTCCGTCATCAATGCTGGCCGGGCGCAGTGCCCCGGCATAAAGATCGTCGGCATAGTCCAGAAACAGGGTGGTTAATTCAGCTTCAAGCGCGCCAAGATCCCGCACCGAACGTGCCGTGCGCATCTGGTCCATCAGAGCGTCAACATCATAGCTCGCGGATGGCAACCCATGCATATGGCTGCTTGACAAAGCTTCAATCAAAGCGGCGCGACGATCGGCATGATCTTGCGAAGGACCCACCCAAACCGGCGCATAGCCGTTGGACCGGTAAAATACCGCGACATCGTCTGACGTTGGCATATGTTCAGCCACTGCCATTTGAAACGCAGTCCCCTGCATCGCGTCAGAGGCGGTATTGGCCATCGCAGCCGTTGCTGCGAAACAGGTTGTCAAAAGGATACTGGTACTGGTCCGAAATACAGAGAACATGGGATGCCCTTGGTTATTCAATAGCTTGCACAGATGGGAATGTGCCGAACCAATATGATTTTGGGAACAGGTCGTTGTCTATTCACAAATACCTTATCCTTGGTCTTCTTTTGCGGCTGATGCGCGATTGCATCGCGGCGATGCCAAAACCCCTCAGTCGTGCGAAAAATATGCGAAAAATCTCAGTTGCGCGAAAAACTGCCGAAAATTCCCCCTTGTTCTGCTGAAAATCAAACAAAACTTGGCCCTCGAATCTGTTTGTGCCATAAATTCGCCATCTGGGATGGGAAATATTAAGACAGCGGACGTAACATCGTTCGCAGGCAGGATACAGTACGGGACGAAACTGAAATGACCAAGAGCAGTACATCGGGCTTGACCCGGCGTGCCCTATTGGGCGCATTCGCGGCAACGGCGGTCGTAGCCGCACCGACCTATTCCAATGCAGCAGGATTTCTTCGCGGTGGTGGCGATGTTCGTCGCATTCGCATGTATTCCGGTCGCACAGGCGAACGGATCGACATGATATATTGGGTTGACGGCAAATACATCAAGGATGCTGTCAAAGAAGTGAACCACTTCATGCGCGACTGGCGCACCGATCAATCCAAAAGCATGGACCTGCGTACCATCGACATCATGGCGGCTTCACACAATCTTCTGGATGCAGACGAGCCCTATATGCTTTTATCGGGTTACCGCTCCCCTCAAACCAACGCAATGCTGCGCTCAAAATCCCGTCGTGTGGCCCGGAATTCGTTGCACATGCAAGGCCAGGCCGCCGATTTGCGCCTGTCGTCCCGTTCGGTATCGCAAATGGCCAAGGCCGCGATGTCCTGCCGCGCTGGTGGCGTAGGGCAATACTACCGGTCGAACTTCGTACACATGGATTGTGGTGTCGTTCGAACCTGGCGCGGTTAGTCTACCTGCCAAACCCAAACGTCCCGAACCCCCGCAGATCGTCTGACGGGGGTTTTGTTTTGCCAAAACTTTCGGGCGGATTAACCCGCTGCCTAAATCTCAATGAAATATGGCGCACCTGAGAGGATTCGAACCTCTGGCCTCTGCCTTCGGAGGGCAGCGCTCTATCCAGCTGAGCTACAGGTGCCTTGGCCGTTAGCTAACGCTGATCCGGTCCGGGTGCAACTGGAAATCTTTGTCCCCGGGGATCGTTTCAGGCAAACAAATCATGCGCCAGTTCAAGTGCTTCGATCAGAGTATCGACTTCATCGGTGGTGTTATAGAGGCCAAAGCTCGCCCGACAGGTTGCCGTTACACCCAGATGATCCATCAGCGGACCCGCGCAGTGATGACCGGCGCGCACAGCAACGCCTTTTTTGTCAAGGATGGTCGAGACGTCATGCGCATGCCCTGCCCCGTCCAGCGTAAAGCTGAAGATCGCAGCCTTTTCCGGACGCGTTCCCTGAACCTGTAGCCAGTTCAACCCGTTCAAACGCTGCATGGCGTAATCGCGTAAGTTGGCTTCGTGGGTGGCGATGTTCTCCACCCCCAGATCCATCATATACTCCAACGCTGCACCCAGACCGATGGTTTGCACGATACCAGGGGTTCCAGCCTCGAATTTCATGGGCGGATCATTGTAGATGACCTGATCTTTGCTGACCTCTTTGATCATGTCACCGCCGCCGATGAAGGGGCGCATCTCGGCCATGCGGTCGGATTTGATGAAAATCGCGCCCGATCCTGACGGACCGTACAGCTTGTGGCCGGTGATAGCATAGAAATCACAACCGATCTCATCAATATTGACCTGCATATGAACCGCGCTCTGGCTGCCATCCACCAGCACCGGAACACCTTTGGCATGGGCGCCTTCGGTGATCGCTTTGACATCCACCACCGTGCCCAAAACGTTCGAACAATGCGTGATCGCAACCAGTTTGGTCTTTGGTCCAATCGCATCGAGCACCGCTTGAGGGTCCAGCCCGCCATCAGTATCGACATCAACCCATTTCAGAACAACGCCCTGCCGTTCACGCAGGAAATGCCAGGGCACGATATTCGCGTGATGCTCCATCACGCTCAGGACAATCTCATCCCCAGCCTCAAGCCGGGGCATGGCCCAGCCATAAGCCACCAGGTTAATCCCCTCGGTGGTGCCCGAGTTCAGAACGATTTCATCCTCATTGGCGACACCCAGAAACCGTGCGATGGTGCCGCGCACGTTTTCATAGTTCTCGGTCGCCAGATTCGACAGGTAATGCAGCCCGCGATGCACGTTCGAATACTCATGTGAATAGGCCTGCGTCACCGCGTCAATCACAACCTGCGGTTTCTGCGCCGAGGCCCCATTGTCCAGATAGGTCAGTGGCTTTCCATTCACCTCGCGCGACAGGATCGGAAAGTCAGATCGGATTTTTTGCACATCATACATGAGGTGATCTTTCTAGACGGGTGCCGCAGGGGCGAACATCAGGACGAAGGGAACCGCAACCAAAGCGGACAGCAGCACGACGGCAAAGGATTTCCAGAGCGAGCCGAACTGATGCGCCTCGTTCAGGAAATGCAGTGTGATATAGAGGCTCAGTATTGCTGTGGCGAACAACAACAGTGCCATGAAGACCGGAACGGTCAGGCTCAGGATCAGTGTCCCCATCAGGGCGGCGATCTGAAGGTATTGCAGCCAGATCGTCAGGATCATCATGTCGTCAAATGTAGCTGTACCCCCCAGCAGGCGGCCAACGAACAAAAACGCCAAGATGCTCAACATCATCGCGCCGGCCGATCGGATCAGAACCAAAGGTACGCTATCGATCACCGGGCCGGTTTCGCCGTCGCCCACGGGAACGGACAGATCAATACCCAGCTGGATCAGGCAGTTGAGGACAACCGCCAGAAAGAAAGTCAGCCAAAGAACTTCTCGCCCCGGTTTCAGAACCAATAGCTGTTTTGCCGCTTCGGCGGGTTTCCTGATTGTCAGAACCGCCAGTTGACCCAGATGAGGAACATTCATTCTGCTGACCTTTGCACTTGCCTTAACCCGGATAACCAGAACCAGAAAAAGACAGCAACCCAAATCAGCCCAACCAAGGTCAAAGCCGGGCCTGGACCGATGAATCCGGCGACTAAGCCATTCAGCAACACCAGCGGAGCCGAAGATAGCAATGCCCAGAATAACGCCAACCGCGCGCCATAGGGCGTGCCATTGCCGCCCATCATGCGCGCCGCCCAATGCGACAACAGCGCAATCGTGTAGAAACACAGTGGCAGAATAAAGACAGAGCCCATCAAGGCCCCGCCCAGAAGCATATTCAGTTCGACACCTTCAATATGGGCACGGCGCGCAAGGCTGGGCATCTGCGCGATGAAGGCGACAATGCAGAAGGCCATGACGAAGATCAGCGCCCGGTCTTCGCGCGGCCCCATATCCAGAAGCCGGCGCACAACGCGCCCCGGCCCCCGATATGTGGCAACGATATCTGATGACACCGGCATCAGCTACGGCGGGCCAGCCACCCTTCCAGCCGGCTGACCAATGCCTCGGCCAGGGCGCTGTCTTCGACCTCGTCCACGGCTTCAGCCAGAAACGCCAGCGTCAGCATGTTGGTCGCGTCTTTCTCTGGAACCCCGCGCGAGCGCAGGTAGAAAAGCGCGGTTTCGTCAATCGCGCCAGAGGTCGACCCGTGCGAACAGGCCACATCGTCGGCATAGATCTCAAGCTCGGGTTTCGCGAGGAACTGACTGTCGTCATCCAGCAGCAGCGATTGGCTGATCTGATAGCCGTCGGTCTTCTGGGCCCCTTCCTTGACAAGGATCTTGCCCTGAAAAACACCGGTCGCGCCGTTGCGCAGCACCTTCTTGAACACCTGACGACTTTCGCAACTCACCGCATCATGGGTGATGAACACCGTGTCATCATGGTGGAAATCTCCATCACCGACACAGGCCCCGGCCACATGCGCGACCGCATCATCGCCCGTCAGTTCGATGATCTGTTCATTGCGCGTCAGAACGCCGTTCACGGTCAGAGTGAAGGATTTGTAGACCGAATCCTGCCCCAGCCGGGTGAACATATGCGTCGCCGCGCGACGTTCGTGATCACGACCCTGCGCACGGACATGATGCAGGGTGCCGGTATCTGCAATGTCGATTTCCATGCATTTGTTAAAGCGCGAGGCCGCAGGACCCGTTTCCAGGATGGTCGCCTCGGCCCCGCTTTCGACGCGGACCACGTGATGCAGAATCGCGTCCGATGTCGGCGATGCATGACGATAGATCAGGTTGATCGGTTTCGATGGTTTACCGGTCACATGAATGGCTACCCCATCCGAGGCAAAAGCCGTGTTCAAAGCGGCCAGAGGGCGCTGTACCGGCACCTGACCACGCGCTTCCAGAACGCCATACAGGTCCTTGGCCCAGTGGATATCTTTGCAGCAAATGTCTTCTAGCCGGTCTATGCTGACACCTTCCAGCGACAGATCATCGGACTCTTCAGCGCTGAACACACCGTCGATGAATACGATCTTCAGGCTATCGAATTCATCAAAGATCAGCGCTTCATCATCTGCAAAAACAGCCGCAGGCAGCGCCGCTGCCGCGACCAGAGTATCGGGCTGTGTGTATTTCCAGTATTCGTCGCGGCGCCCCGGCAGACCTGTTTCCAACACACGGGCCAGCGCATCTTCGCGGGCCGCGCGGGTGCAGCCTGCATCGGGCATGGTCAGCGCGGCCAGCCGCGCCTCGGTTGCGGATTGTTTGACTTCGGGCAAGGCCATCAGTTCACCTCGGCAAGAATGTCGGAATAGCCGTTGTTTTCGACCTCAAGCGCCAGCTCGGGCCCTCCGGTTTTGACGATACGGCC
Source organism: Ruegeria sp. I1 (assembly GCF_056532675.1). Lineage (NCBI taxonomy): Bacteria > Pseudomonadati > Pseudomonadota > Alphaproteobacteria > Rhodobacterales > Roseobacteraceae > Ruegeria > Ruegeria sp. I1. The sequence continues at coordinate 191,603 of NZ_JBQFNM010000005.1, forward strand.
GTCTGCCATGATGTGCACGACATCGGGTTTGATGTGATCTAGAAGGCGCTGATAGTGGGTGATGACCAGGAAACCACGGCCCTGATCGCGCAGCGCATTCACACCTTCAGCCACCAGTTTCATCGCATCCACGTCAAGGCCTGAGTCGGTTTCATCCATGATGCACATCTTGGGTTCCAGCATCGCCATCTGCAGGATTTCGTTGCGTTTTTTCTCACCACCTGAAAAGCCCACATTGACCGGACGTTTCAGCATGTCGGCGTCGATCTTCAGGGTTTTCGCCTTGGCGCGTACCTCTTTCAGAAAGTCCGCGGCAGATAGCTCCTCTTCACCGCGCGCTTTGCGCTGGGCGTTCACGGCGGTGCGCAGGAAGGTCATGTTGCCGACGCCCGGAATCTCAACCGGGTATTGGAAGGCCAAAAACACACCCGCAGCGGCGCGTTCTTCGGGTTCCATCTCCAGAAGATCTTCGCCATCGAGTGTGGCAGTGCCTTCGGTGACTTCGTAACCATCCTTGCCCGACAGCACATAGCTCAGCGTCGACTTGCCCGAGCCGTTCGGCCCCATGATCGCGTGTACCTTGCCAGCTTCAACCGTCAGGTCCACACCTTTGAGGATTTGCTTGTCTTCTTCTTCAAGCTGTACTTGCAGGTTCTTGATTTCCAGCATGTTTTGTCCTTTTGCGTATCGCAAGGGGTCGCAAGACCCGAATTTGTTCTGAATTCTGTGAAAGGCGGGATTAACCTACTGATCCTTCGAGGCTGATGGCCACCAACTGCTGGGCTTCCATCGCAAACTCCATCGGCAGCGCCTGCAGGACGTCCTTGCAGAACCCGTTGACCACAAGGGCCACAGCCTCTTCCTCGTCCATGCCGCGCTGACGGCAGTAGAACAGCTGATCGTCATCCACCTTGGATGTCGTCGCCTCGTGTTCCACACGGCTGGAGTTGTTCTTGACCTCGATATACGGAACCGTATGCGCGCCGCATTTGTCGCCAATCAGCAAGCTGTCACATTGGGTGTAGTTCCGGCTGTCCTTGGCCTTCGGGTGCATCGAGACAAGCCCACGATAGGTGTTCTGTGCCTTACCCGCGCTGATGCCCTTGGACACGATGCGCGACTTGGTATTCTTGCCCAGGTGAACCATCTTGGTGCCGGTATCGGCCTGCTGATAGTTGTTGGCGATCGCGATCGAATAGAACTCACCCTGGCTTTCCTCGCCGCGCAGGATGCAGGACGGGTATTTCCAGGTCACGGCGGACCCAGTTTCGACCTGTGTCCACATCACCTTCGACCGATCACCCCGGCAATCGGCACGCTTGGTCACGAAGTTATAGATGCCGCCTTTGCCGTTCTCATCACCGGGGAACCAGTTCTGAACGGTCGAGTATTTCACCTCAGCATCTTCCTCGACGATGATCTCGACCACAGCCGCGTGCAACTGCGCGGTGTCACGCTGAGGTGCAGTACAGCCCTCCAAGTAGCTGACATAGCTGCCTTTGTCGGCGATGATCAGGGTCCGTTCGAACTGACCGGTGTTTTCTGCGTTGATGCGGAAATAGGTGCTCAACTCCATCGGGCAGCGCACACCGGGTGGGATGTAGACGAATGATCCGTCCGAGAACACGGCAGAATTCAGCGTGGCATAAAAGTTGTCCGAAACCGGAACCACGGTGCCAAGATATTTCTTGACCAGCTCAGGATGTTCTTTGATCGCCTCGGAGATCGAACAAAATATGACGCCCGCGGCCTTCAGCTCTTTCTGAAAGGTTGTCCCGACCGAGACGGAGTCAAACACCGCGTCGACAGCAACTTTGCGCCCCTCGGCTGGCGCGTTTTCAGCGCCTTCAACACCCGCCAGAATCATCTGTTCTTTCAGCGGGATACCAAGCTTTTCGTAGGTAGCCAGCAGTTTGGGATCGACCTCATCGAGCGACTTGGGTTTTTCCTCCATCGATTTCGGACGGGCATAGTAGTACTGGTCCTGAAAGTCGATCTCAGGATAGTTGACCATGGCCCATTTCGGCTCATCCATCTTGGTCCAACGCTCGAAGGCCGACAGACGCCATTCAGTCATCCATTCGGGTTCTTCGTTTTTTTCAGAGATGAGCCGCACGATATCGGGGTTCACGCCTTTGGGCGCATACTCCATCTCGATATCTGTATCCCAGCCGTATTTATAGGTGCTGACCTCGCGCACCGCATCCACGGTTTCTTGATCGACACCTTCTTTCACCTGGGTCTGGTCCAAAGCGGCCATTGCTTCCTCTCCATCAGATCACGCGGCGCGCGCGCGATGCTTTTTCTCTTTATCCAGCCACGTTTCAGCAAACCGCAGCACATCTTCATTTGTGGTCCGAGGGCCAAGCGAAACGCGGATTGCGCTGGCTGCTGTTACCTCGTCATAGCCCATAGCCGTCAGCACAGCACTGGCGCGCACCTTGCCGCTGGAACAGGCCGAGCCCGCGCTGATCGCAAAACCCGACAGATCCATCTGCATGACCTGGGTTTCACCTTTCCAACCGGGTGAGGCGAAACACAATGTGTTTGGCAGGCGCTTCTGACCTTTCCCGACAAAAATAGGTGATTTATTTCCGGCCTCAAGAGCATTTTCTAGAATATTTCTAAATTCTTCAATCTGCTCCCAAACACCATTGGCCAGGTCGCGCGCTGCTGCTTCAGCTGCGGCCCCGAACCCTGCTATTCCAATGACATTTTCCGTGCCTGAACGCCGTCCCATCTCTTGCCCGCCACCTTTGATCTGGGCTGCAAGATCGGTGCCGCGCTTCATGACAACAGCACCAACACCCTTGGGCCCGCCCAGTTTATGCGCTGAGATCAACGCCATCTGAACGTCCATCCAGTTAAATGCCACCGGCAGCTTTCCAAAGGCCTGTGTGGCATCCGTCACGGCCAGTCCCGAAGGAAGAGTCTGAACAATACCCGTTTCGGAATTGGCCAACTGAAGCGTTGCGTTGGCTGGATCGGGTAGATCAACAAGACCCGTTTCGTGAACCGGAACATCTTCTTTGATCCATGACCTTACGGCATCATGCTCAATTGCTGCTCCATGCAGTCTTCGACCAGCAAGCGCCAACGCCGCGCCTTCGGTCGATCCTGAGGTAAATACGATATCCGCCCCATCGGCCCCAAATGCGGCGGCGATCTGCGCCCTTGCACGTTCGATCAACGCTTTGGCTGTACGGCCTTCGGCGTGCACCGATGACGGGTTCCCGCAGACCTCCATCGCCGCAATCATCGCGTCCCGAGCTTCGGGCCGCAATTGTGTAGTGGCGTTATGATCGAGATAGACGCGAGTCATGGATACATCTTTTGTCAGACACTAAACAGGCAACCGAGAATCGAAGCCCTATTCATCAACAAGAGCAAATAAGCTGGGCACAGCAGGACATGGGGCGAGATCGTTCTTGATCACATCTGACAAGCGGGTCTGATGCAGGAACACATAGACATGTGCGCTCATGCTTTCCCAAAGACGATTGGTCAGGGATTGAGCGCGGCTGCCAGAAGATGCCCCAGAGGCACCCGCGCCCTTGGACAAGGCGTCAACTGTCTCATCAACGGCCGACAGAACCTCGACGACACGGATTTCGGACGCGGGCCGCGCCAGACGATAGCCACCGCCGGGTCCTCGAACAGACGCTACAAGTTCAGCCCGGCGCAGTTTGACAAATAACTGCTCAAGATAGGGCAGCGAAATGTCCTGTCGTTCCGATATCTCACCCAGCGTGACCAACTGATCCGAGGGCTGCAGCGCGATGTCGGCCAGCGCAACCATGGCATAACGGCCCTTCGTCGACAGCTTCATTGGCATTCCCTCATGGCAAGATACACGCGAAATCATTGACGCCGCCGCCGCCAGTGCGTATCTCCGACGGGCAGCGACAATACGCGCCGCTATTAATTAGAACCGTTCTAAGGTGCCCGACGATTATCGTCAAGTATATCCGGGCTCGAAGAAGAAAAAGACAGGACCAAAGCACACATGCCCGAGGTGATTTTTCCCGGACCCGAAGGCCGCCTGGAAGGCCGCTACCACCCGCAAAAGGAAAAAGACGCTCCGATCGCCATCGTCCTGCACCCGCACCCGCAGTTCGGCGGGACCATGAACAATAAGGTCGTCTACAACCTGCATTACGCATTCTACAACATGGGCTTTACCGTGTTGCGCTTCAACTTCCGCGGCGTGGGCCGAAGCCAGGGCGAGTATGACCAGGGCTTAGGAGAATTGAGCGATGCGGCATCGGCGTTGGATTACCTGCAGTCGATGAACAATAACTCGAAACACTGCTGGGTGGCGGGGTTCTCGTTTGGCGCATGGATCGGGATGCAGCTGCTGATGCGTCGACCCGAGATCACGGGCTTTATCAGCGTCTCGCCCCCAGCCAATATGTATGATTTCTCGTTCCTGGCACCCTGCCCGTCTTCTGGCCTGATCATTAACGGCTCATCCGACCGTGTTGCGCCGCCGGCAGACACCACATCACTGGTCAACAAACTGCACGAGCAGAAAGGCATCACCATCACCCATACCGAGGTTGAAGGCGCCGATCACTTCTTCCAGGATCGCCACATGGACACGCTGATCACCGATGTCAGCGACTATGTGAAACGCCGCCTGACCGAGACCACGCGCTGATGTCAGACACCATCACAAGCCTCGCTGCCAAATTGGCCGAGGATACGATGAAGGTTATGGATGAAACCGGCGATGATCGATTCTTTGTCGAAGTTGGCGAAGTGCTTGGCGCGGCTTCTCAATCGCTGGAAGAGGCGTTTCTGACTGAAATTCGCGTGCGTCTGGCCGAACGCAAGGCCCGCGCCTTCGTCATTAAACGCCTCAGCACCCACCGCTCCAAAGTGAAAGCCATCGAAAAACAATGACGGATCGACTGTCGGCTCAAATCGCGTTTCTGAAACAGGCCGACAGGTTAAAAACGGTAGAACGCGCCAATGTTCTGCTGGATCAATCGCGCCCCGAAAACTCGGCCGAGCACAGCTGGCATCTGGCGCTTTGGGCGTTGGTTATGGCGCCTCTGGCTGCACCTGAGGTCTCGATTGACCGGGTCATCCGGATGCTGCTGCTCCATGATCTGGTCGAGATCATCGTAGGCGACCATCCTATCCATCTGGATACCGACTGGCAGGCGGTGGCGGAGGCCGAAAAACGGGCGGCGTCACAGCTCTTTGGCCTATTGCCGCCCGATCAGGCACAAGAGTTTCAGGCGCTTTGGCAGGAATTTGAAGGCGATCAGACGGCAGACGCCCGCTTTGCCAAGATACTGGATCGCTGCCAGCCCCTGTTTCAGGTGCTCTGTGCAGATCAGCCCCAGCCCGCGCATATCGAGATTGCAAAGGACAATATGGACGGCGGGCGCGTCGCCTATCTGGCCCAAGCGTTTCCTTTGGCCTTCGGCCACGCAAAGGCCCTGTTGACTAGGGCAACCCCAGACACAAACGCATTTACCACGCGGCTTCCGTTCCTGTCCGAGGCCGACCAACTGAAAACCGTTTTGCGCGCCTCACGTCTCATGACATCGGACAGGTTCGAAAACTCAGCCGAGCATTCCTGGCACATCATGCTCTATGCTTGGGTGCTGTCGGAACATGCCGAAACCGATATTTCGGTTGCGCGGGTGCTGCGTATGCTTTTGCTGCATGACATTGTAGAAATCGACGCCGGCGATCACCCCATTCACGGTCACGTGGATCACACGGCACAGGCCGCAAAGGAAGAGGCTGCCGCACAGCGGCTTTTCGGCTTGTTGCCCGCAGCGCAGAACGCCGAATTTTCTGATCTGTGGTATGAATTCGAAGCGGCTGAAACAGCGGATGCGGTATTTGCCAAAGCAGTTGACCGCTACCAAACGCCCATCGCCAATCTGGAAACTGGTGGTGGATCGTGGGTCGACTATGACGTGACTTATGCGCAAATCGAAATGCGGGTTCGGCCTGCAATTGAGACTGGCGCGCCTGCCCTATGGCGTTGGCTGCAGCCTCAATTGGCCGCGTATTTCCAAACCCAAGTCACAGTGGACGCCTGACACATAACGGAAAAAAGGAGCCCAAAGGCCCCTTTTCCCCTTACCGGATCAGATCGGCGCTCAAATCACGCTACCATCCAACTTTTGAACCATACTGGCTGCATCAGTATCGACGGACCCCCCGCCAGCAAGCCACCCAAGCGCCACGATAAGAAACGCGGCAAGAATCACAGTTTTTGCAAATAAAGTCATAAAATACACTCGGTAACAAAACACCAACAACGGCGCAGATGTTACACGATCACGTGTCTACCTAAAGTCAGGTATACCTGACCCGGTAGTCAGCGCCATGACCGGCTTGCTTGAATCCCCTTGCCTGCCAGCCTGATTCCGTGCTCAAGCTGACCCGGCCTATGCAAGACTAAGGTTATGACAATGCCCAAAGCCTACCTGATCCTGTTGATCGCGGTTTTTGCAGAAACGGTTGGGACAACGGCATTGCAGGCCAGCCAGCAGTTCACGCGATTTTGGCCTTCGGTTCTGGTCGTGATTGGCTACGGGTTTGCATTCTACCTGCTGGGGCTGACACTGAAGTACATGCCTGTGGGCATTGTTTATGCCATCTGGTCCGGCCTTGGCATCTTCTTCATCGCAATCATCGGCTTTGTCGTCTTTGGGCAGAAACTGGACATCTGGGCGATCCTTGGTCTGTCGTTGATTCTGGCCGGGATTTTGATCATTCACCTGTTTTCAAAGACTGCAGGCCACTGAAGGCCGGTTAGGGCTGGTATATTTTGCCGCGCCGCGTTATGCGCGCGGCAACTTCCCGTTCAAAGGCTGACCTCTCATGGACCTGCGCAATATCGCAATCATCGCTCACGTAGACCACGGCAAGACAACGCTGGTGGATGAGCTGCTCAAACAATCCGGCGCGTTCCGGGAAAATCAGGCCGTGGCCGAACGCGCCATGGACAGCAATGATCTGGAACGCGAGCGCGGCATCACCATTCTAGCCAAGGCGACCTCGGTCGAATGGAAGGGCACGCGCATCAATATCGTCGACACCCCCGGCCACGCCGATTTCGGGGGCGAGGTCGAGCGGATCCTCAGCATGGTGGACGGTGTCGTCCTGCTGGTCGACGCGGCTGAAGGCCCGATGCCGCAGACCAAGTTCGTCACCTCCAAGGCACTGGCCTTGGGCCTGCGCCCGATTGTGGTGCTGAACAAAGTCGACAAGCCCGACGCCGAACCCGACCGTGCGCTGGATGAGTGTTTCGACCTCTTCGCCAACCTCGGCGCCGATGATGATCAATTGGATTTCCCGTCCATGTATGCCTCGGGCCGGTCCGGCTGGGCCGATATGGAGCTGGACGGGCCGCGCAAGGACCTGACCGCACTGTTTGACCTGATCGTCGATCACGTCCCCGCCCCAAAGCAGGCCGAAAAGAAAGACGAACCTTTCCGTATGCTGGCCACCACGCTAGGCAGCGATCCGTTTATCGGGCGCATCCTGACGGGCCGTGTGGAAAGCGGGACACTTAAAGCGGGCGACAGTCTCAAGGCGCTTAGCCGCGATGGAACACTGATCGAGAATTTCCGCGCCTCCAAGATTCTGGCCTTCCGTGGTCTGGCGCAGCAACCGATTGATGTGGCCGAAGCTGGTGACATCGTCACCATCGCCGGGATGAGCAAAGCCACCGTCGCTGACTCGCTGGTCGCGCCGCAGGTGGAAGAAGCCCTGCCCGCGCAACCCATCGACCCGCCAACCATCACCGTGACCTTCGGCATCAACGACTCGCCTCTGGCCGGTCGTGACGGCAAAAAAGTCCAATCGCGCGTCATCCGTGATCGCCTGATGAAAGAAGCCGAATCGAATGTCGCCATTCGCATCACCGACACCCCGGGAGGCGAAGCCTTCGAGGTAGCAGGACGTGGTGAATTGCAGATGGGTGTTTTGATCGAAAACATGCGTCGCGAAGGATTCGAACTCAGCATCTCTCGCCCGCAGGTTCTGTTCCGCGAAGAAGATGGTCAGCGCCTGGAACCGGTCGAGGAAGTCACGATCGACGTGGATGACGAATATTCCGGGTCGGTCATCGAAAAGATCACCGGCGCCCGTAAGGGTGAGTTGGTCGAGATGCGCCCGGCAGGCGCTGGCAAGACCCGTATCATCGCCCATGTCCCCTCGCGCGGGTTGATCGGCTATCACGGAGAGTTCCTGACCGACACGCGCGGTACAGGTGTTCTGAACCGCGTGTTCCATGACTGGGCCCCGCATAAGGGCCAGATTCCTGGCCGCCGTGCAGGTGTTCTGATCTCGATGGAGAAAGGTCAGGCTGTCGCCTATGCGCTTTGGAACCTCGAGGAACGTGGTCGCATGTTCGTGGGCCCACAGGCCGAGGTTTATCAGGGCATGGTAATCGGCGAGCATTCGCGCGATAACGATCTAGAAGTGAACCCGCTGAAAGGTAAGAAGCTGACCAACGTTCGCGCCAGCGGCTCGGATGATGCAGTGCGCCTGACACCGCATGTTCAATTCTCATTGGAAGAGGCGATCGCCTATATCGATGACGACGAACTGGTCGAGGTTACACCCAGCGTTGTGCGCCTGCGCAAACGATATCTGGACCCGCACGAGCGCAAGCGGATGGCGAAATCTGCCTAAATTGTGGCAAATTCAGGGTTTCAAAATTAGAAACAATGACACGAGTGTGACATTTTTTCATCCATCGCAAAAATGGTGAACTGGGGCCGGTTTGACCTAAGGTCAGGTTTAGCCCCTGTTTTTCATGGCTGATCAACTTTAAGTAAAGTTAAGAATAACTCTTTCACCAAGAGTCCCTCTTGTAAATTCGGCCTAACAAAGGTGTATTCTGGGCCAAAGTGTGACGTCGTTCATACAACGCACGTTTTGATTGGTGCATAAGATCGACGCAGTTGGTAATGAGTTTTGAGGAGTGGCGCTATGCGCATTAAATCCCGTTTGTTTTCCCTTGTTTTTACATCTGCATCTGCGTCTTTTCTTGCAGCAGGCCCAACCTTTTCGGACGGGACCTGCACGATCCGCACTGCAAAGCAATCGGTTTCAACAGAAACCCTTTGCGCTTGTAAGGTCGTGGACGCCCGAATGCTGCGATACATTCAGCGTCGGGCTGATTTCGAAGACATTCTATCCCGCACGCTTCAAACCTGCCCGGCTTTCGCAGCAGTTCTGACTGACTTCCCCACAGCGTCGATTACAAATCCTCAGCGTACGGGTGACGGCCCCGCTGATGAGAGCGGTGGCGGATCTGGAGGTGGTTCCAGCTCTGGTGGCGGCTCAAGCTCTGGTGGCGGCTCAAGCTCGGGCGGTGGCTCGGGTGATGGTGGCGGCACCGGCGGTGGTTCCAGCTCGGGCGGTGGCTCGGGTGACGGCGGTGGCTCGGGTGACGGCGGTGGCACCGGCGGCGGTTCCAGCTCGGGTGGTGGCTCGGGTGACGGCGGCGGTACCGGTGGTGGTTCCAGCTCGGGTGGTGGCTCGGGTGACGGCGGCGGTACCGGTGGTGGTTCCAGCTCGGGTGATGGCGGCGGCACCGGCGACGGTGGTGGCTCAGGTGGCGGCACTGGTGACGTGGGCGCCACCGGCACAACAGACGACCCTGCCCCGAACAACAACGTTTGATACAGCTTCAAAAAAGCACCAGCTGCGTAACTCGCGGCTGGTGTTCTCTATTTCACAACAAACAAAAGCGTTTAGCTACTTCCGAATACACCTACCCAACGACGGGGTTGCTTGGGATCCTGCATGCGAAGGAACAGATACCGTGTCGATGCCCAGGGCTTGATGCTGTTTGTCAGGTTATCCAACACTAGATCGCCGCTGTCAGAACGATAGACCAACACCGCATGAGCGTTGCGACGTGTATCCAACACAGTTGCAATCAGCAGCCTTCTGGGGTCAATGCCTGCCGCGATCAGGTCACGCTTTTTCAATAGAGCAAAGTCTTCGCAGTCACCGCCCCGAGACGTTGGAAGTGCCCAACGTTCACGGGTTTTGTATTGCGATTGATCCGTCACTTCGCGAATGGTCGCGTTAACATGACGGTTTACACGCTGGACGATCTGCATTTCCTGCTGGCTGGTCAACCTACCAGACCGCTTGGTGGCACAAGCCCAGTCATACTGACGGCACAGCTGTCGCGCTCCGGAAGGCGGAGGAGAGGCTGAAACGATTGTGATAAACGCACCCTCGGAGGCCTGCACTGCTGGCGCAGCCCCCAAAGTGCCAAGCAAGAGAGCGGCTGCACATACAAGGTGCCTCGACCCTAACGTCGCGCGCGCCAAGACAGGCATGAGTTTCGTGCCGATCGATTTCATTCCTGATCCCCAATCCGTGTTCAACCATGCGATTGCAGTCAAACCGGACACTGCCCTGTTTTCAGAAAATATCCGTAAACATGGCCCGCGATGCAATCTAGGATGAACTTGACGGGGAAAAAGGGCGGAAATTCGTCACTTACCATGACAAAGTTGGGCAAGAATTGGGGTCAGATTGCCACAATTATAACGGGAATTCTGAGTTTCAACCTTAGGTTATCGAGATAACTCGATGTAATTAAACATATTTAGTCAAGAAGTGATAGTCGGCACGAAGAGTCTCAGATTCATCCTTCGCGCCTTGGCCGATTTTCGCTTATAAACCGCGTGCTTGCGCTACAAAGATCGCGCAAGATGATTCTCACTCTGTGATTTCGACGACAACCAGCTCGCGCTCACTTGCGCCGCGCGCATGATTCAAGGCTGCCTGGTAGTCGTCTGAGTTATAACACTCAACCGCCGCTTCGACCGAAGGAAAGCGCGCAACCACATTTCGGGGGCGCTCTTTTCCTTCCAGTTGAACATAGCGGGCCGCACGCGCGATGAACTCACCGCCATGTTTTGCAATCGCAGGCCCTGCCAGTTCTGCATATTTCCCATAGGCGCCGGCGTCAGTCACAGTCACATGTGCAATCCAAAGTGCAGCCATCTTATCCTCCCAATACCTGCTCGGCGGCCTTGATCGCAGCGTCTGAGCTCGTGGTATCCTTACCACCGCCTTGCGCCATATCCGGGCGTCCGCCACCACCCTTGCCACCCAATTCGACAACGGCTGCTTTGACCAGGTCCACCGCAGAAACTTTATCGGTCAGATCAGCGGTAACACCGGCCGCCACAGCTGCCTTACCGCCTGTATCCGCAATCAGCAGAACTGCGCCCGAACCAAGACGCGCTTTGTGTTCGTCGATCAAAGCCGGCAGGTCCTTGCCCGAGACGCCGCTGAGAACCTGCGCCAGAAAGCTGACCCCGTTTACATCACGGGCCTCGGCCCCACTTCCCTGCCCCGCGCCACCAGCCATTGCCAGATCGCGGCGCAGCTGCGCAACTTCGTTTTGCAAGGCTTTCCGCTCATCCAGCAAGGATTTCACGCGCGCGACGACATCATCCGACTGCGCCTTTAACTCCAGCGCAACTTGCGAAAGCCGCTGATCCTGCCCAGACAGATAGCGGAACGCCTCATCCCCGGTCAGCGCCTCGATCCGGCGGACACCGGCACTGCTGGCGCTGTCACCCAACACCACAAAGGTTCCGATATCGCCGGTCTGGCGCACATGGGTGCCACCGCAAAGTTCAATCGACCACGTCTCACCATCCTGGCCCTTGCCAGTTGGCGCTTTGCCCATCGACACAACGCGCACTTCGTCGCCGTATTTCTCGCCAAACAGGGCCTGAGCGCCCAATCCGCGCGCGTCATCCGGTGTCATGATCCGGGTCTCAACGGTTGAGTTCTGGCGGATGAAGTCGTTCACCTCGCGCTCAACCTTTTGAATTTCCTCAGACGTCAACGCCTTTGAGTGGCTGAAATCGAACCGCAAGCGATCCGCTGCATTCAAGGACCCACGCTGCGCCACATGATCACCCAGCGTTTCGCGTAAGGCTTCATGCAGCAGGTGCGTCGCTGAGTGATTGGCCCTGATCGAGGACCGGCGAGCGTGATCAACTTCAAGCTCGACCGCATCGCCCTTGGACAGCACGCCGCGCTCTACGGTCACCTTGTGAGCATAGACTTTACCATCCGCGAACTTCTTAGTGTCTTCCACGCGCGAGACATCTTCGCGTTCTTCCAAACGTCTAATCTCACCCGTATCACCGACTTGGCCGCCGGCCTCACCGTAGAACGGAGTCTGGTTCACTACGACCCAGCCGGTACCACCCTGGTCGATTTTGTCGACCAAAGCACCATCAACGATCAACGCCGCGATCTGCCCTTCGGTCTTTTCCGTGTCATAGCCCAGGAAATCGGTCGCGCCAGCGGTATCGAGCACATCGAACCACACCGCCTGATCCGCTGCCTCACCTGAACCGACCCAGGCTGCGCGCGCTTTGGCCTTTTGTTCGGCCATGGCTGCATCGAAGCCATCGGTATCCACGGTCCGACCCTTTTCACGCAGCGCGTCCTGTGTCAGATCCAATGGGAAACCATAGGTGTCATACAGCTTGAACGCGGCGTCGCCAGGTAAGGCCGCGCCTTCGGGCAAGCCTGCCACTTCTTCATCCAGAAGTTTCAGACCACGATCCAGCGTTTGCTTGAAGCGTGTTTCTTCCAACAACAGGGTTTCTTCGATCAGTGGCTGTGCCTGTCCCAACTCGGAATATTGCGCGCCCATCAACTGTACCAGTGTTGGCACCAAACGGTGCATAACCGGATCTTTCGCACCCAGCAGGTGCGCGTGGCGCATGGCTCGGCGCATGATCCGGCGCAGCACATAACCGCGCCCGTCGTTGGATGGCATTACCCCGTCGGCGATCAGGAATGAGGTCGAACGCAGGTGATCCGCGATCACCCTATGATGCACATTCTGGTCGCCATACGGATCAACGCCAGTTGCATCTGCCGACGCTTCGATCAGGGTCTTAAACAGGTCAGTGTCATAGTTGTCATGGCTGCCTTGCAGCAACGCGCCGATCCGTTCCAGGCCCATGCCTGTATCAATCGACTGCATGTCAAGTTCGACCATCGAGCCGTCTTCGAACTGCTCGTTCTGCATGAAAACGATGTTCCAAATCTCAATGAACCGGTCGCCATCTTCCTCGGCAGATCCCGGAGGGCCGCCCCAAATATGATCGCCGTGATCATAGAAAATCTCGGTGCACGGGCCGCAAGGGCCGGTCGGGCCCATCTGCCAGAAATTGTCATTGGTAGCGATGCGGATGATCCGGTCTTCGGGCACGCCGACCTTTTTCCAGATCTCAAACGCCTCATCATCCGTATGGTAAACCGTTGTCAGCAAACGGTTCTTGTCGATGCCGAATTCCTTGGTAATCAACTCCCAGGCAAAAGGGATAGCCTCAGGCTTGAAATAGTTACCGAATGAGAAGTTTCCCAGCATCTCAAAGAACGTGTGATGCCGTGCGGTGTAACCCACATTATCCAGATCGTTATGCTTGCCCCCGGCGCGAACGCATTTCTGCGCCGTTGTGGCGCGTTGATAATCACGAGTTTCAACGCCGGTGAACAGGTTCTTGAACTGCACCATGCCTGAATTCACGAACATCAGCGTCGGGTCGTTGCGCGGCACCAAGGGGCTGGACGCCACCACTTCGTGCCCTTGCTTGGCGAAGTAGTTCAGAAAGGTCGATCGAATATCGTTCAGCGTGGGCATTTGGGCTCTCTCAGCGCGCAATCAGAATGGTTTGCGCAGGTTTACCGCCGCACCTAAGGAGTGTCCACAGCATAGGCTGCCCGAAAACGAAACAAGGCGGCACTATGGGCCGCCCTGTTCCTAATATTCTCAGCGCCTTCGGGATGCAGGGGTATTTCTGCAGCCCTCCAAGCGATTACTAAGCCTCGAGGATATCGTCATCCTCGGCGGCACCTGGTGCCATGTCGAAATCCAGCCCATGTGCTGCGCGAATCTTATCTTCAATCTGCAGCGCAATCTGGCCGTTATCTCGCAAATATTGCTTGGCGTTTTCACGCCCCTGCCCGATCCGTTCATCGCCATAGCTGAACCAGGATCCCGATTTCTCGACCACACCGGCCTTCACACCCAGATCGAGCAATTCACCCATCTTGCTGATGCCTTCGCCATACATTATGTCGAATTCCACCTGTTTGAACGGCGGTGCCACCTTGTTCTTCACAACCTTCACGCGGGTCTGGTTACCCACCACCTCATCACGATCCTTGATTGCGCCGATACGGCGGATGTCCAGCCGGACCGAGCTGTAGAATTTCAGCGCATTACCACCGGTCGTGGTTTCCGGGCTGCCGAACATAACACCGATCTTCATCCTGATCTGGTTGATGAAGATGACCATACAGTTCGAACGGCTGATCGAGCCGGTTAGTTTGCGCATCGCCTGGCTCATCAATCGAGCCTGAACGCCGACATTGCTGTCACCCATGTCGCCCTCAAGTTCGGATTTCGGCGTTAGCGCCGCCACCGAGTCGACCACGACCATGTTCACCGCACCCGACCGCACTAGCGTGTCGGTGATCTCAAGCGCTTGTTCGCCGGTATCAGGTTGCGAGATCAGCAATTCATCCAGATCAACACCAAGCTTGCGCGCATATTGCGGGTCCAGCGCGTGTTCGGCGTCGACAAAGGCGCAAACCCCGCCGCGTTTTTGCTGTTCTGCAATGCAATGCAGCGTCAGCGTGGTTTTACCGGAGCTTTCTGGCCCGTAAATCTCGACAATCCGGCCCATGGGCAGGCCGCCAATTCCCAGCGCAATATCCAGACCCAGCGACCCGGTCGAGCTGGCCTCGATATCCTGTTTGCTGTCTTCACCCAGCTTCATGATCGAGCCTTTGCCGAACTGACGTTCGATCTGGGCCAGCGCGCTGTCGAGCGCCTTTTGCTTATCTGCGTTTTTCTTGTCGCTCATCGTCAGAAGATCCGCCATTGTCCTGTCGCTTTCCCTTTTGTCACACCCTTTGCCGGGCGGCAATCGCTGCTTTGTTCGCCTCTTGTTCCTTATGGGACCAAAAAGAGAACATTTCAACTAAAACTTACAGAACTCACTCTTCGGCAATTGTGTTAAAGAGTGGTTTACGACAATCTGCAATCGTAACGGCTCAAGTCTCGGGATTGATAGATGCTTGTTTTCTATAAAGAACGCCTTGCGTTTTTATCTGTACCCAAGACAGGTAGCACCGCCTATCACACAGCACTCGGATCGCGCGCGGATCTGGTGATAACGGGCCCGCCCGAGTTGAAACACGCCCCGGTGCGCCGGTTTGATCGTTTTTTTCAGAACATGTACCGAAAAATGTATGACACCGAAATGGAGATCATAGCCGTTGTGCGCGAACCCATCGACTGGCTGGGCAGCTGGTATCGCTTTCGCAGCCGCGATGACCGTATCGGACATCCGCATTCAACCCGTGATATAAGCTTCGATGAGTTTGTCCGCGCCTATATGCAGAACCCGCGCCCGGAATTTGCGGATGTGGGCAGCCAGAACCAGTTCTTTCGCACCCGCAACAACGGCGTCGGCGCCAGCCACGTTTTTAAATATGAACATCAGGACAAAATCCTGAACTTCCTGCAAGATCGGCTGCAGATGGACATCACGCTGCCGCTCGAAAACGTCTCTCCGATCCGGAACATGACTCTGTCGCCTGAGACCGAGACCACGTTTCGCAAGAAACACGCCGAAGAATTTGCGACCCATGACGCAGCGCTTTAGCCGCGTCAGTTGAGCTTTTCGAACACGGCTTCGGTCAGTTGGGTCAATGAGAACGGCTTAGGCAGGAAGGTCGAGTTGGCGATCTGCGGTCCGGAATCGCCAAACGCGCCTTCGGTGTATCCAGACACAAAGACAACGCGCGCATCGGGCCGGGATTCCAGGGCTTTGCTAACCCAGGTCGGGCCATCCATGCCCGGCATCACCACATCGGTTACAAAAACATCTACGACCAATTCAGGGTCGTCCAATATGTTCAGGGCATCCTCTGCAGACTCGGCCTCCAACACGGTATAGCCCTTCAGGCGCAAAGCGCGGGTTGCAAAGGCGCGGACCGGAGCCTCGTCTTCGACCAGCAAAACGACCCCTTCACCTGGACGGGCGGTCTGCGGGCTATGCGATACATCTTCGATCACTTCTGGTTCAGAGGCGGTTTTGCAAACCGGCAGCAAAAGGGTGAAGTTCGTCCCGTGCCCAACAACGCTGTCGACAAAGATAAATCCACCTGTCTGTTTCACGATACCGTAGACGGTAGACAGGCCCAAACCAGTCCCCTCCCCGGTGCGTTTGGTTGTGTAAAACGGCTCGAACACTTTTTGTAGCTTGTCGGCCGGTATTCCGTTACCGCCATCCTTGACCTTGACGGTGACATATTCGCCCGGCTCGACCGTGGCTCTGTCCCGCATCAACGGGTTCGTCAGGGTTAGAACCTCAGTCTCAATCCGAATTTCACCGCCTTCGGGCATGGCATCGCGGGCGTTGACCACCAGGTTCATCAGCACCTGTTCAAGCTGGCGCTTATCGGCACGAACGGGTTTGAGTACCGGATCATGGCTGAGGGTCAGATGCACCTTTTCCCCGACAAGGCGATTCAGAAGGTGGATCAGGTCCGAGATCGTATCCCGCATATCCAGCACCTCGGGGCGCAAGGTCTGTTTGCGCGAAAAGGCCAACAGCTGGCTGACCAGCGCCGCCGCGCGGTTGGCGTTCTGGTTGATCTGAACCAGATCGGCATAATCGGGATCATTCTGATCGTGCCGCAGCAACAGCAGGTCGCAATGGCCTGAGATGGCGGTCAGCAAATTATTGAAATCATGCGCAACACCGCCCGCCAACTGCCCGACAGCCTGCATCTTTTGCCCCTGCACAAATTGCGCCTCAAGCGTTTTTAACTCGGTCGCATCGTTCAGAACCGCGATCAAACATACCTGACCATCTTTGTGAACACGGCTGAGTGTAACTTGTATGAATACCTCTTTGTCATCATGGCTAAGACGCAGAAACTCGGACCGATGCGCTTCCTCTTCCGCTGCTGTCTGTTCCAGCCAGTCAAGTACGGGGTGGTTCAGGCCCTGCATGATGGTGCTGATGTTAGTGTCGGTAAGTTCGCCGCCACCCAACAGCTTCAACGCCAGCCGGTTGGCTTGCAGGATCGTCCCGTCAGGGGACAGGCACAAAAGCGGCACGGGAAGATCGTTGAAATGCGTCCCGATCCCCTGTTTAGGAGGGGCGGCCAACGGAACCAGCGCCAGATTGCGCCCTGTGCTCGAGTTGGACAACTCGGACACGACCGCGGTTTGATCCCCGGCTTTGGTACAGAGCCGCATGATACCGATTTGTTCATTGCCAACTTCGGGCAGTACCTGATCCATGGTTTCTGGCAGAAAACCCAATAGACGTTCAGCGGCGCGGTTCAGTCGCAATACATCACCGTTTCGCCCTTCGGTCAGAACCGGCAGAGACACTGAGTCCCAGGGTCCGCTCTCTTCAAATCGAAAACGCCAACACAACAGCCCGTCACATAGCCGGAAGACCGATACCGGGATTGTTGTATCAAGCGTCACCACATGTTCGTGCGCCCGGCCCTGTGATTGCGCCCGCGATTGCAGGCGCAGTAAGATCGCCGCCGGGTTGGCAAAGACGGGGCGCAGACAATGGGTCAGTGCCTCACCTGGCATCGCGCGGAGCCTTTGATAGGAAGCCGCATTGGCAATCAGGATTTCGCCCTCGGCATTGGCAATCAAACAGGGGTACGTATCCTGCTGCGCAAAGGCTGCCATCACGGCGGTCGATCTCTGTACAGATCGGTTGCTCAGCGCCACCCTGAGAACAGCAATCAGCGCAATCACTGCCAGCGATCCACCTGAAACCCAAAGCCCCATGGCCCAATCCGGGGATACAAGTTTCGTGCTGGGTGCCAAAACAAGTGCGAGCGCCAGCAGGGCCAGTGCAGCAATACGTTGTATAGAAGGGACCGTATCAGAACGCGGTTGATAGGGTAAATCGGCAATGTCGGACATCAATGGCTCGGTCAAAAAGGGCGTTGGGGCATCAGGAACTTAAATTGGTTAAAACCCGCTTAACGAATCCAGTCGCACGAGCCTCTACCTGAAGTTGCTAGATCCCGCCCTACTACCGCGTCAAGTGTGCCGTAAAGAAACCATCCACACCGTGTGTTACCCGCCACGATTGGCGTAAAGACTGCTGCCAGTTGGGGTTGGTCTCTAAAAACGCCTCGACAATGTCGCCGTTCTCACAGTCAAGCATCGAGCATGTGGCATAGGCCAGAACACCATCGCGCTGCACAAACCCCTGAATGTCATTCAATATTTGGGCTTGAATATCCGTCAATTCGTGTAAACGCGTCCCGGTCAAGGCCCATTTCCCCGCCGGAGCACGCCGCCAGGACCCGCTGCCAGAACACGGGGCATCGGCAAGCACAATGTCAAACGGCCCATAGTCTGCAAGATCACCGGAGTTGAGCAAGTTGATATCAGCCCCCGCCCGCTCAGCTCGATTGGGCAAATCCCGCATTCGGCCTGCATTCACGTCATGAGCAAACACGGTGACATCTCTGTGCGCAGCAAAAGTCAGCGACTTACCCCCGCCGCCTGCGCAATAGTCCAGAACACGCATACCCGGCTGCACGTCCAGCGCCGCCACAACGGCTTGGCTCGCAGCGTCCTGCAATTCAACCAGCCCGTTCGTATAGGCACGGCTTTGTCCGATCTTGCGCGCACCGTCCGTGACCTCGAGCGCCGTTTCACAAATTGGATGCGGGACTGCGGTGATACCGTCCGCCGCCAAGGCCTCGGTCGCCAACGCAAGATCGGCTTTCAGAAGGTTCACTCGCAGATGCACACGCGCACGGCTCTGCAAAGCTTCTGCAGCGGCTTCCGCATCCGCCCCCAACGAGGCAGAAAACTGCGGCCACAGCCATTCAGGGATGTCCAATCTTTCCGCATCGCTTTCAAAAGCACGCGCGGTTTCGGAGGCACTTACAGGCGGCGGAGCATGCCTGTCGCCCGTAAACACGGAGCTTACATCACCACCCTGCGCCCGCACGGCCCCGATCATTAGGCCGCGCCCGGTACATGCACCGCCAAGCGCGGCAAAAGATCGTTTGCGACGTAACGCGTCAAACACATGATCCCGCACCGCTGCACGATCCTTGGACCCGGCAAACCGGCTGCGGCGCGCCCAGCCGGTCAGGGCTTTTTCAACGGGTGCTCTGCCCAGTATCTCATCCAGAATCTCGATCGAAGCCTGGACGCGCGCCGCAGGTGTCATGTCTTAACCTGCAACCTTACATCACCCGATAGTTCGGGCTTTCGCGGGTGATCTGCACGTCATGCACATGGCTTTCTTTCAGACCTGCCCCGGTGATTTTCACAAAGTTGCAGTTCTTGCGCATCTCTTCAACGGTTGCACAGCCGGTATAGCCCATCGCTGCGCGCAGGCCGCCCACCAACTGGTGCACAACAGCCCCGGCTGACCCTTTGTAGGGCACCTGCCCCTCAATCCCTTCAGGCACCAGCTTGTCATTGGCGGCATCCTTCTGGAAATAGCGATCCGCCGAGCCACGCGCCATGGCTCCCAAGCTGCCCATGCCGCGATAGGATTTAAAAGAACGGCCCTGATACAAGATCACCTCACCTGGACTTTCATCGGTACCTGCGATCATCGAACCGACCATGGCGCACGACGCACCCGCCGCAATCGCCTTGGCGAAATCGCCCGAGAACTTGATGCCACCATCGGCGATCACCGGAACATCACCAGCCGCTGTCGCGCAATCCATGATCGCCGTCAGCTGAGGCACGCCAACGCCGGCCACCATACGCGTGGTACAGATCGAACCCGGCCCGATACCCACTTTGATGGCATCTGCGCCGGCATCAATCAGCGCTTTGGTCGCATCGGACGTGGCAACGTTCCCTGCGATGATCTGAACCTCGTTCGACAGGGTCTTGGCGCGTTTCACCGCATCCAGAACACCTTGTGAATGGCCATGCGCGGTATCCACGACGATGATGTCGACACCTGAATCGACCAGCAGTTCCGAGCGTTCAAAACCGGCATCGCCAACCGAGGTTGCAGCCGCCACACGCAGACGGCCAAGGCTGTCTTTGCAAGCGGTCGGGTTCAGCACAGCCTGTTCGGTATCTTTCAATGTCAACAAGCCCGTCAGCTTGCCCTCACCATCAACCACCAGCAGTTTCTCGATCCGACGAGCCCTCATCAGGCTTTTGGCCTCTTCCAGATCGGCAGGCTCTTGTAGCATCGCCAGGTTGTCCGCGGTCATCATCGCGTGGATCGGCGTGTCATCCGAGGTCGCAAAGCGCATGTCCCGATTGGTCACGATGCCGACGACGCGCCCCTGATCATCCACCACAGGGAACCCGGTGAAATTGTAGCGCTGCACCAGCGCCTGCGCATCGGCCAGTGTCTGGTTGGCGCGCAGCGTGACCGGGTTGTAGACGATCCCAGATTCGAAGCGTTTGACCCGGCGCACCTCGCGGGCCTGTTCTTCGATCGAAAGGTTCTTGTGGATCACCCCGATGCCCCCCGCCTGGGCCATGGCAATGGCCATGCGCGCTTCTGTCACGGTGTCCATGGCCGAGCTGAGCAGCGGGATGTTCATGGTAATCTGACGTGTCACACGTGTCGTGGTATCTGCCGTGGCCGGTAGCACCGTTGATGCCCCTGGCACCAAAAGAACATCATCAAAGGTAAGCGCCTCACGAATCTGCATCTGATCACCCCATGCAAAAGCCCGTTTGGCGGTGACCCTATTGCATGGATCATCCCCAAGGAAAAGCCCCTGAACCCAAGTTGTTGTTAAAAGCAACAGAACACCGCGCCTTAAAACGACGCTTGTTGGTGAAAACCTGCCGCTGAATGGCCTTTCCCTTTGCGTATAAACTCATATCTTGCGCGGGACACGCGCAAATTCAAAGGCAGGCCATTCATGACCACCGACCCTCTTGTCGTCTTCACCCCATCCGGCAAACGCGGGCATTTCCCGGTTGGCACGCCAATTCTGACTGCAGCGCGGCAGTTGGGTGTTGATCTGGATTCGGTCTGCGGCGGGCGCGGCATCTGTTCGAAATGCCAGATCACGCCCAGCTATGGTGAGTTTCCTAAACACGGCGTAACCGTGAACGATGGCGCGCTGAGTGAATGGAATGCGGTCGAGCAGCGTTATGACGACAAGCGGGGGCTAAAACCAGGTCGCCGTCTGGGCTGTCAGGCCACCGTGCAGGGCGATGTCGTGATCGACGTGCCCCCCGAAAGCCAGGTACACCGACAGGTCGTGCGAAAGGCCGCTACTGCGCGCGCCATCACCATGGACCCGGCCACGCGTCTTTACTTCGTCGTGGTTGAAGAGCCTGACATGCATTCACCGACCGGTGATCTGGAGCGGCTGGAACGCGCCCTGCGCGACCAATGGAAGATCGACGCCATCACCGCTGATCTGTCGCTTATGTCCAAGTTGCAACCCGTTCTGCGCAAAGGCAAATGGGAGGTCACGGTCGCCATCCACAAAGGCCACAAGGACTCTGTCGCGCGGGTTGTTGAAATTTGGCCCGGCCTGCACGAAGGCGGGCTCTATGGTTTGGCCATCGACCTTGGCTCAACCACCATCGCCGCGCACCTGACCGATCTGGATACCGGCGAGGTCAAAGCCTCTTCCGGCCTGATGAACCCCCAGATCCGCTTCGGTGAAGACCTGATGAGCCGCGTCTCCTATGCCATGATGAACCCCGGGGGCGATCAGGAAATGACCAAAGCGGTGCGCGAGGCGATCAACGATCTAACCACCTCAATCGCTGAAGAGGCTGGGATTGACGCCGCCTTGATCGTAGAGACAGTCTTTGTCTGTAACCCGGTCATGCATCACCTGCTGCTGGGTCTGGACCCGGTCGAATTGGGGCAAGCTCCGTTTGCGCTAGCCACATCCGAGTCGATCTCCCTGCCCGCGCGCGAGATGGACCTGACCAATATGAACCCGCGTGCGCAGGTCTATATCCTGCCTTGTATTGCAGGCCATGTCGGTGCGGACTGCGCCGCCGTCGCCTTATCAGAAGAACCCGGCAAATCCGAAGATCTCGTGCTGATCGTCGACGTGGGCACCAATGCGGAAATCCTGCTGGGCAATACCAGCCGCGTTCTGGCCTGTTCCTCGCCCACCGGACCGGCCTTTGAAGGCGCACAGATCAGTTCGGGCCAGCGTGCCGCCCCTGGCGCCATCGAACGGATTGAAATCGACCCGGTTACCAAAGAGCCCCGCTTCCGTGTCATCGGGTCCGAGAAATGGTCGGATGAGGATGGGTTTGACGTCGATATCGCCACCACCGGCATCACCGGCATCTGCGGCTCGGGCATCATCGAAGCGGTCGCCGAAATGCGTATCGCGGGCCTGCTGGATGAAAGTGGCCTGATCGGCTCAGCCGAGCAGACCGGCACATCGCGCAGCGTGCCCGAGGGTCGCACCCATTCCTACCTGATCCACGATGCCAGCGCCGATGGCGGCCCGCGGATCACCGTCACCCAAGGCGACATCCGCGCCATTCAACTGGCCAAATCCGCGCTCTATGCAGGCGCGCGGTTGTTGATGGATGAGATGGAGGTCGACCGGGTGGATCGCGTTGTCCTCGCAGGTGCGTTTGGCGCACATATCTCGACCAAGCACGCGATGGTTCTGGGCATGATCCCGGATGCCCCGCTGGACAAGGTGTCCAGCGCCGGGAACGCCGCAGGTACTGGTGCCCGGATAGCGCTGTGCAACATCGGTGCACGGGCCGAAATCGAGCGCGTAGTTCGCGAAATCACCAAGGTCGAAACCGCCATCGAGCCGAAATTCCAGGATCACTTCGTCGCAGCCAACGCGATCCCGCACAAGACGGACCCGTTCCCCGAACTGGCCCGAGTCGTCACCCTGCCCGCGCCCTCGTTCAATACAGGCGGTGGCGAGTCCGACGCTGGCGGAGGTCGGCGCCGTCGCCGCAGGGGATAACTGGATCAGCGCAGGACCTGGTTTTCCGGATCTAAACACGGAAATCTGGAGCGGGTAGCGGGAATCGAACCCGCGCGTTCAGCTTGGGAAGCTGACAGGCTACCATTACATCATACCCGCCGCGCAGATGTGGATAGCACCCCCTTTGACCGGGGTTCAAGAGGGATCATGCGGGGCCAAAATCTACTTGGTCAGGTCCTGCGCCAGCATCAGCGCATTGTTGTCTGGATCGAAAAAGGTTGCCGTGCTGACCATGCCCTCGACGGTCTCGGTTTCGCCATCAAACCGTACGCCAGCGGATTCCAGCGCCTTGCGGGCTTCTGATATATTGGCCACGCCGAATACGGGCACGCAGTTGCCGGGATTGGGCTCTGCCTGCTCGCCCAGACCCAGAGTCACGCCCTTGGTGTTGGTCTGCACCTCGCTCCAGCCTGCTTCGTCCATATGGTATACAAGCGAGAAACCCAAGTTTTCCTGATACCACGTCGCGCTTGCGTGGCGGTCGCGTACGGACAGGGCAAGTGTGATCGTATCATCAAGAGAAACGCGTGCCATGTGCTTTACCTTTTTTCATAATACTAGTAACTATACTTTATGGACATTCCGACACTTGTCAACCTGACATCACGGGCCTGGTCACTCAGCATTCTGGCGCTGTTGGATGCGGGTACGCCGGGACGTCAGGCCCCCTTGCTGGCAGCGACCAACGCAAGCCGGACCTCCTTTCGTGCCAGCCTTGATCACCTGATTGCGCTGCGTCTTCTCGAAAGAAATCCGGGCCACGGCCATCCTTTGCGGCCCGAGTTTCGGCTGACACTAAAGGGTGTTGAGGCCGCGCAGATGGCCAGCAAGATTATTAAGGCCGTACCTGATGAAAGTGAATTTGCCCTGCTACGTAAAAGCTGGTCAGTCCCAGTTTTAGCGTTGACCAACTCGCCTCAGCGATTTTCAACCATGAAAACGGCACTGACTACAATCACGGACAGGGCGCTATCCGAGTCCCTGTACAGGCTGGAAGATCATCAATTGATTCAACGAGATATCAACCTTTCTGAACGCACACCCTACCCGACCTATTGCGCGATCAACACCGGTTTAGCGGTGAACAACGCCATCGGTTTGCACATCTGAGATCATACGCTGATCAGAGCTTCTCCTGCATGGAAAATAGAAAGGCCGGGCAAGTGCCCGGCCTGTGATCAAGTTGCGTTCAGCTTAGGCGCGGCGGCGGCGACCGCCTCCGCGACGTCCTCGCCCTTCGCCCTCGGCTCCGGGTGCCTCGGGGGCTTTGTTGAACCTGATCCACTCACCACCATGGGGGTCGTTGTTGGTGAGCAAATTGGCGGCGCGGATGGCCTCCATTTCTTTACCGGCGCGCGGTAGGGTCGATCCCAAACCGAACATCTGCACGAATGTCTCATCATCCATACCTTCAGGCAGGATGATACCTGCGGCGGCGACAGCCTCTTTCTTTTCGGCAATCTTCTTTTGCGTGACCGGCAATGCCACCGGGTTCATGATGGCCGAGGTCATGCCAGCGCCCATCGCCATCGGCAGGAAGGCGTTGTTGATGCCGTGACGGTTTGGCAGGCCAAACGAGACGTTGGAGGCACCGCATGTCGTGTTCACGCCCAGTTCTTCACGCAGGCGGCGAACCAAAGCGAACACCTGCTGACCTGCGGTCGCCATCGCGCCGATGGGCATCACCAGCGGGTCAACGACGATGTCATGAGCTGGGATACCGTAGTCAGCAGCGCGTTCGACAATCGTCTTGGCAACCGCAAAACGCACGTCGGGATCTTCGGAAATGCCAGTATCGTCATTCGAGATGGCAACAACCGGCACGTTGTATTTCTTCACCAGCGGCAAAACCAGCTCCAGACGCTCTTCCTCGCCGGTGACCGAATTCAGCAGCGGACGGCCTTCAGCCGCCTCAAGACCCGCTTCCAACGCACCAGGGACCGAGCTGTCGACGCAGAGAGGCACATCGACCAAGCCCTGTACCAGCTCAACGATCTTGCGCATCAGCGGCGGTTCGGTCTCGTTCGGATTGGGGTTCGAGTTGTAGACAACACCCGCATTGATATCCAGAACGGTCGCGCCTGCAGCAACCTGCGCCAGCGCGTCTTTCTCGACGGTCGAGAAATCGCCCGCTTCCAGTTCGGCGGCCAGTTTCTTGCGGCCCGTGGGGTTGATCCGCTCGCCGATCACGCAGAACGGTTCGTCAAAGCCCAGAACGGCAGTTTTTGTTTTTGATTCTACGACTGTACGGGTCATGTCCGTTCCTTAGGAATTTGCGGGCTTTGCCGAAGCGCCGCCGTTATTGATCGCCCAGTTGGCGTTGGTCTTAATCCCGCCCAGCGGGAAGAAGTGGACGTTGGTGATGTTGAAATCCGGGTTGGCCGCTTTGTGGTTGGCCAGTTCGGTGACAACATCAGTCGGCTCATAGGGCAGCAACAGCTTGGACACGTCCATGGCGCGTTTCTGCAGAACTTTCAGCGACGGACCAACGCCACAAGCGATGGCGAACTTGATCAGGGTCTGCAGTTTGGCAGGGCCAGCGATGCCGATATGGACCGGGATGTCGATCCCCGCCTCTTTCAGACTGTCAGCCCAGGCAATGATCGGCTTGGCGTCAAACGCGAATTGCGTGGCCAGCGCCATTTCGGCATCCGTGGTCTCAGAGAACTTCTGTTTCCAACGCAGTGCGTCATCGACATTCTTGGTCGAGCCGTCCGGGTCGATGTCTTTGTTGCCCTCGGGGTGGCCTGCGACGTGCAGACGTTTGAAACCAGCCTTGTCGAACAGACCGCTCTCCAGCAGCTGCATCGAACTGTCGAACTCACCATGGGGCTTTGCAACACCACCGGCCAGCAGCAGCGCCTGCTCAACACCGGCTTCACCCTGATACATCGAGATCCAGTTCTCCAGCGTCGCCGCGTCCTTGATGATCCGCGCCGGGAAGTGTGGCATCACCGGATAGCCATCATCAGCGAGGCGCTTGGCGGTCTTGACCATATCTTCGATGGGTGTGCCCTCGATATGCGCGATGTAGACGCGGGTGCCTTCGGGCAACAACGCGCGGAAATCTTCAACCTTTTCGGCGGTGCGGGGCATCACCTCGATCGAATAGCCCTGCAAAAAGGCTTCGACGGTCGGATTAACCGGCCCGTTTTCGACCGCATCACGTTTCTTGAAGTTCAGCAAAGCCATTGCGGCCTCCCATAGCTGTCTCGGGCTCATGCCCAACCGTCATTGGCGATCAGCGCTTTGATGCGGTCCTGATCGTATTCCGTTTCCAGACGCACGGCCTGTGCCTCCGCAATCTCGGACGGGTCGCCCTCAACTGCAAAAGGCGCGGCTTTGCGCCATTCCGCAAGGTAGGCATCACTGTCCTTGGCATTCACCTTCATGGCGGCGCGGTCGATGGCTTGTTCAAACCGTTCTTCCAATTGCCGCTTGGCGCCGCGACGGCCTTTGCCGACGATGACCTGAGCGGGAATGTCGCGCCAGTAAACGATGGTGACGTCAGGCATTGCTGTGATTCCTCCTAACCCGATGGGGCGGTTCTAAACATCTATATGGGCCTGGGTCGGTCGGTTTTCGACACAAGTGGTATTTCAAGCGACTTTTTGGCCTACGGTTGTGTATCGGCGCTTGTAGCTGAGTTCCCAGCCAATCCGCATATCAAAATTCTCATTGTCACTATGAAACTACTGCATGAAACAGAAAAACCCCGGACGAAGCTATGCGTCCGGGGTCGTCGTTCAAAGATCAGCGATGTTAGCCGACCAGACCACCGTCTTCGCGGGTCACCGCGATGATTGCAGAGCGTGGAACCGCGTCACCGCCTTCGGGCCAGTGGCTGTTTCCATCTTCGCCCGGGTGCTGGACACCCACGAACATGGTGCGGCGATCCGGCGACCAGCTGATACCCGTGATCTCACACTCGTTCGGGCCAACCATGAAGCGGCGGATTTCGCCGGTGACCGGATCGCCGGCCAGCATCTGGTTGTTACCCTGTCCGGCGAAATCGCCTTCGTTGCCATAGTTGCCGTCGGTCTGGATCCACAGCAGCCCATTGCTGTCGAACTTCAACCCGTCGGGCGAGTTGAACATGTTATCCGCATTGACGTTATCCGAGCCGCCATAGGCGTCTTGATGCACAGTCGGGTTACCGGCCAGAACATAGAGGTCCCATCCAAAACCTGCCGCGGTGTGATCGCCACCATTCGGGGTCCAGCGCACGATTTGGCCATAGTTGTTTGCCTCACGTGGGTTTGGTCCGTTGACCGATGTGTCATCTCCACCGGCATTCGGCTTGACGCCCCGGTTCTTGTTGTTGGTCAGACAGCAATAAACCTCGGGCGAGTTGGGGTTTGCGGCAACCCATTCCGGACGGTCCATCGTAGTCGCGCCAACCGCTGAACCGGCCTGACGTGTGTGGATGCTGATTTCAGCCTGCGAGGCCAAACCCGTGGTTTCTGGCGTTAATTCCAGCCACTCACCCGTGCCGTCGTCGTTGAACTTCGCAACGGACAAAGTGCCATTTTCCAGCAGCGCATTGGTGTCAACGCCTGCCGCATAAACGCCGTCCGATACAAAGCGATACAGGAACTCGCCCCGTTCATCATCGCCCATGTAAACGACGACGCGACCATCGTTGTTTACAACCGCTTCAGCGTTCTCATGCTTGAAACGACCCAGCGCGGTCAGCTTGCGTGGGGTCGAATTTGGATCGGTCGGGTCAATCTCCACCACATAACCTGCGCGGTTCGGCTCATTGGGGTTTTTCGAGACGTCAAAACGGTCATCGATCTTGGCCCAGCCATAGCCCCAATCCTTGGACGAGACGCCGTAGCGCTTCAGTTCAGGGCTGACCTCGTGGTTCTCATCAGCTGCCGAGAAGTAGCCGTTGAAGTTTTCTTCACAGGCCAGATAGGTGCCCCAGGGCGTCATGCCGTTGCCGCAGTTGTTCCAGGTGCCCTTCGAGGTGGTCCCTGTTGCATCAGCTGCTGTTTTCAGCAGATCGTGCCCAGCCGCCGGGCCGGTCAGGGCCATATCGGTCTGCGGCGTAATACGACGGTTGTAAGGGCTGTCCTTGACAATCGCCCATGTGCCATCGGTGTTGGCGATCTCGACCACGGTGACACCATGGGCCATCATGCCCTTGGCAACATCATCGTCCGAGGCCGCCTTGGCATCGGGGTTATTGCCCCAAAGGATGTCACGGTTGGTGTATTCGTTGTTCACAACCAGCAGCACATGACCATCATGCAGGAACACATCCTGACCGTCGGTATTGTCGCCGAATGCACGTTCTTGGCTTGCAGCCGTACCGCGCGTTGCATGGTCGAATTCGGGTGCATCGGACCAAAGCGGGTCCCCCCAGCGCACCATGACCTCGGCCTTGTAGCCCGCAGGCACAACAACGTCATCTGCGGTGGAAACCGGGATTGCATCAAACGCAAAACGATCCGCAGCCGCGCGTGCACCTGAGGGGACAAACGAGCCCGCGACAGCCGTAAAACTGCCCATCGCCAGAACACCGCCCAAAAAACCGCGTCGCGACAAGGCGCGTTCAACCACACGGTCAAATTCGCATTCTTCGGGGCGGGGATTTACGACCTCATCATATTCATCAAAAGAAAGGGTGTGCTCGTCTTTCATGGCAATCTCCATATCTGGCTGAAAGCTGGTAGAGAATCCCGTATCGGGGCTCGGCCACGGGATCGCACCCCAGTATGAACGCGGTGTGACACTCACGTTAAATTCAAAATTGAAATCACTTGCGCGTCGGCGATCCCCCGCCTAGGGTCAAACTAACTCGAAAATCGGAGGGCGTGACGAATGGCGCCCAAGCGTCCCAAAGGTGCGGGCGCGTTCCCGAAGGCGGTCGAAAGCCCCGCGCCGGCAAGACCCGATCCAGATGCGCTCTATGCGGCGTTGGATCTGGGGACAAATAGTTGCCGCATGTTGATCGCCCAGCCCAAGGGCAGCGGGTTCCATGTGGTCGACAGCTTCTCCAAATCCGTGCAATTGGGCGCGGGTCTGGAACGGACGGGGCGACTGTCTCGGGCCTCGATGTCGCGCACGGTTCAGGCCCTGCGCATCTGCCAGCAAAAGCTGAAACGCAACAAGGTCAAACGGATGCGTTTGGTCGCGACCGAAGCGTGCCGCCGCGCCAAGAACGCGCGCGACTTCATCCGTCAGGTGAAGCGCGAAACCGGCCTGACGCTGGAGATCATCCAGCCCGAGGAAGAGGCACGGCTGGCCGTTATCTCTTGTGCGCCTTTGGTCTCCACCAAGACCGAACAATTGCTGGTCGTTGATATCGGCGGCGGTTCGACCGAACTGGTTTGGATCGACATATCTTCGATTCCCCGCCGCGATCGCCCGGCCGCGATCATGCGGCTTCACAATGGCTTTCACACAGCTGACAGCCCCTTCCCCGCCGCAAAGGTCGTGGATTGGATCAGCGTGCCCCTTGGTGTCGCCACCCTGCGCGATCAGTTCCACGACGTCGAAGACGACTCGGCTCGTTTCGCCCTGATGAGTTGGTTTTTCGAAGAAAATCTGGCCGACTTCGCCCCCTACAAGGACGAACAAACCCGCGAAGGATTCCAGATCGTCGGCACCAGCGGCACGGTCACAACCGTTGCCGCGTCGCATCTGGGGCTGAAGCGCTATGACCGAACCAAAGTGGACGGTCTGCGCATGACCAGCGATCAGATTGACAAAGTCATCCGCGGGTATTTAGAACTCGGCCCTCACGGGCGCCGCCGCGACCCCCGGATTGGGGATGACCGGCAGGCCCTGATCATGTCCGGCTCGGCCATTTTGCAGGCCCTTTTGCGTTGCTGGCCCACCGACCGCTTGTCTGTAGCGGACCGGGGGCTGCGCGAAGGTCTGCTTTATGCACAGATGAGTGCGGACGGCGTATTGGAAGACGGACCGTTCTGATGGCAAAGACACCGAGTGGAAAAAACACCTCAGGCCGCGGACAGCGCGACCTGAAGGTAAAGGTAAAGACGGCGCGTGGGCGTAAGCTAAGCTCAACACGTTGGCTCGAGCGGCAGCTGAACGACCCCTATGTCAAACGCGCAAATGCCGAAGGGTATCGCGGGCGCGCGGCGTTCAAGATATTGGAACTGGACGAGAAATTCCGATTCCTCGTACCCGGTGCGCGCGTCGTGGATCTGGGTTGCGCCCCCGGTGGCTGGCTGCAGGTTGCGGTCAAGCGGGTGAATGCGCTGGGCGAGAAGAGCGGCAAGCGCATTGGCACTGTACTGGGCATTGATCTTCAAGAGGTCGAACCGGTTGCTGGTGCGACGGCTCATGTACTGGATTTCATGGAAGATGACGCCGATCAAAAGGTCAAAGACTGGCTGGGCGGCAAGGCCGATGTGGTGATGTCGGACATGGCCGCCGCGTCGTCAGGCCACAAACAGACCGACCATTTGCGGATTATGGCCCTGTGCGAAACGGCTGCGTATTTTGCCTTTGACGTGTTGGAAGAAGGTGGCACGTTCGTCGCCAAGGTTCTGGCCGGAGGCGCCGAGGGAGATTTGCAAAAGCTGTTGAAACAGAAGTTCGAGAAGGTCGCCAACGTCAAACCGCCCGCATCCCGGTCGGACAGTTCCGAGAAATTCGTTGTGGCGACAGGGTTTCGCGGCTGAAGTTAATCTTCTGTCGTCAACTGCACTGCAAGCGGATGCTCCTGAAAAGACGCGGCTGCAAGGTTCTGCATCTCAACAACCTCTGAATGGTTCAGATAAACCGGCTTACGATCCCGCAACTGCGCGATACGCTGCTCCAATGACCCCTTCACGTCCCCTACACAGGGATGTTTCTGCATCGTTTCTGACATACGCCACCTGCAAACAAACCTGAGGCTGATGCCCCTAAGGCTGTCTACAAGTGAATTTTGCCGGGATCATGGCCCAATACTGGCAAGCGCGTGCCGATCCATCGGCACCTAGGCCTGCACGCCCGTATCGTCTTTTGATAGATCAATCAGCGCGCTGTTGTATTCGGCCCCCAAAATCACAATCGCAGCGCAAAGGTACAGGAAGATCAGCGCGGCCATGGCCCCGGCCAAACCGGCGTAAGTGGCGCTGTAGCTGGCGAATTGACCGACATAGATCGAAAAACCCCATCCCCCGGCCCCCAATAGCGCAAGTGTTAGAAACACGCCCGGCAGGATCTGCATCAGACTGTGACGTCGCGTGGGCAGAACAAGATGCGCCATCAGAATCGTCACTACAGGCACGGCCACTGCAAAGGTCCACCGCAGGCGATCCGCCGACAACCAAGTCGCGACATCTAAGTCTGTGTGCTCGGAAACCAGCGCCGTGTAGACGGGCAAACCCACCTCGACCGCTGCGACGATCAGGATGGCTGCACCGCCCAGAATGACCAAAGCGATACACAGCAAACGCGTTTTCCAGAAGGGCCAGCTGTCATGGTCGTGGTAGGCGTGATTCATAGCTGTCCGCACCGCTGCAACCCCGTTTGAGGCAAAGTAGACAGCTAGCAAACCGCCAAGCGTAATTGCCCCGGACCCGGACCCATCCAACACCGCCCGCAGCTCCGCCACAATCGGTCCGGCCACATCCTGCGGCCATGCACCAAAGATCAGATCGACCAGTTCATCCGTCACATAGCCCTGCGAAAGTGCCCCTGCCAGCGCGACGGTGAACAGTACAAAGGGAAACAGCGCCATCATCATCGACATAGCGACATGGCTGCTCATGACAAAGCCGTTCTTGGCATTGAACCGCCGCAGCGCCAGAAACAGCGCCTTGACCGGACGGGCAGAGAACAGAATCGAAGCACCAGACATGGTGCAACCCTAGCCCGCCGACGGCCAACGTAGAAGTCGCTCGATCACAAATCCGGAATTATAAACAGCTGACAGCATTGCATAAACCTATCGGGCTGTGCAGGATCAGAGCACGCATGCGCCCTGCCCCAAGTCAGGTTATCTATGACATCGGACCCCAATACGCCCACAACGCGCCGCCGCCTCAGCCTGTCTGTGGTGCGCGACAGCTGCATCGTTGCAACTTTGGTAGTGCTGGGGCTCTATGCAGGCGCTGCTTTTCTGATCCCACTGACACTTGCCCTTCTGGTCAACGTTCTGATCATCGCCCTGAGCGATCGCGTCATCTCCCTGACCCAATCACCGATATGGCTGGCAAACCTGGTCGGAGTGACAATTGTGTTGGCCGGTTTGTTTACCATAATGTACATATTGGGCAGCCAGGCGACCCAATTCGCACGCGGCATCACCACCTATGAAGCCCAGTTCGATAGCGCAATCAACCGAATTGCGGGATTGGTGGGCAGCGATGTGACAACGTTTATCCGGGACAACCTTGTCAGTATCGACATGTCCTATCTGGCGCGGCTGTTGCTGGGCAGCGCAACATCGCTGCTGAATCAGTTCTTTCTAATCAGCCTCTATGTTTCGTTCCTTATGGTCGAACGTTTGGCCTTTCGCAAAAAGATCCAGCTGGCTGCGGGAAGCCCGGAAACCGGGAAAGAACTGTCGGCAATGCTGGATGCAATCTCGTTCAGCCTACAGCGGTATGTCGGTGTCAAAACCCTGATCAGCCTGATCACGGCGGGTATCAGCTATAGTATCTTCCGCATGCTTGGCCTGGAATATGCCGAGACATGGGCAGTTCTGACCTTTGCCTTGAATTTCATCCCTTCGATTGGATCGATCATTGCCGTGGTGTTTCCGGCTATGATCGCTTTAGTCCAGTTCGAAAGCATCGGCCCGTTTCTGATAGTGGTTCTGGGCTGCGGCACGATCCAGTTCCTGATCGGCAATTTCCTGGATCCTGCGATGCTGGGCCGGTCCCTGAACATGTCCACATTCCTGGTCATACTGGCGTTGACTTTCTGGACGACGGTCTGGGGTTTGATCGGAGCCTTTTTGAGTGTGCCCCTGACGGTCTGCATCCTGATCGTTTTCAGCCATATCCCGGCGCTGCGCCCAGTCGCAATCTTGATGTCTTTGGATGGGCGATTAGGGGACGACTCCAGATAAAAAAGAAGAAGAACGCAGCTTGGTTCGCCTATCGCCTCTAACCCAAAGCAAACAGACGGAGCCCTGAAAACAAATGTGGACAGTATTGGTATCTGCGGCCGTCTTTGCGCTTTATGTTACAGCCGCTATCTTCTCGCTCAGGGCAGCGCAGACAGCTCGCACACCGCAAGGTGCGGTTGGCTGGGTGGTCTTTCTAATTGCCGCCCCTTTCTTTGCCGTACCGATGTATCTGTTTCTGGGTCACCACCGTTTTCACGGCTATCGCATCGCCCGGCAAGAAAGTGAGCGCGTGGTCGAAGGGATCAAAACATTCGCCGATCACTCCAAGCCAGACCCTGAGAAAATGTCGATCAATCCCCGACCGTTCGAATTTCTGGCCCATCTACCCGTTTCGCGCGGCAATGGGGCAGAGCTGTTGATTGATGGCGATGCCACATTCGATGCGATTTTCGAAGCCATTGATGCAGCAAAGAACTACATCCTGATCCAATTCTACATCGTGCGCGCCGATGAATTGGGATTGAAGCTGCAGGAACGGCTCATCGCGGCCTCAAACCGCGGGGTGCATGTGCGGTTCATGACCGACGCGGTGGGCAGCTATGGCTTGCCGTCCGACTTTCTGGAAACCATGCAGAACGCCGGGATTGATGTCGCCGACCCGAAGGAACAGCGCGGCCCGAATTTTCGCTTTCAGTTGAACTACCGCAACCATCGGAAAACAGTGGTGATCGACGGAGAGACCGGCTTTATCGGCGGACACAATGTTGGTGTAGAGTATCTCGGTCAGGGCGAAAAGTTCGGCCTCTGGCGTGACACTCATGTAAAGATCACCGGCCATATCGTTCGCCAGCTACAGTTGATTTTCACCGAAGACTGGCACTGGGCCCGTGGTGAGGACCTGATCGATGATCTGGACTGGGCTGGCAGCGAATCTGATCAGGACATGAACGCGCTACTCGTCGCAACCGGGCCCGGCGATGATACCGAAACCGGCGCTATGATGTTCTTTTCGGCCATAGCCGAGGCAAAAGAGAGGTTCTGGATCGCCTCGCCCTATTTTGTGCCCGATATCGACGTCATGACCGCGCTTCAACATGCGGCGATGCGTGGAGTGGATGTGCGTATCCTTGTGCCCGAGGTGATCGATCACCGCCTGCCCTGGCTGGCCGCCTTTGCCTATTTTGATGAGGTTCGAAACTGTGGTGCGCGGGTGTTTCGATACACCGATGGTTTCATGCATCAAAAGGTGTTTGTGGTCGATGATACTCTGGCTGCGATCGGGACAACTAATCTGGACAACCGATCATTCCGGCTGAATTTTGAAGCAATGGCGTTGTTTTTTAATGCTGAGGCCGCACAGGCGGTGGAACGGATGCTTCTGGCTGATTTCGATAAAAGCTATGAACTGACGCGATCCTTGTTCCAGCAACCGGTCTATATTCGATTTGGTGCGCCCCTGGCCCGTTTGTTTGCGCCTATTCTTTAGGGGGTTGGCCCAAGGAAAAGAACCGTTCCTGAAACACCCGGGACATCAGCGCAACCATATAGGCCGTTGAAAGTCCAAAGGCCAAAAGCCCGGTAACCGACGCAAAAGATCCAAAAATCCTTAGCGCCTCACCCAAAACGATATCGCCATAGCCCAGCGTGGTGAACGTCACCAACGAGAAATACAGAGCCGTATTCCAATCCGGCAGCACCTCAAGTAAGACCCAAACGATCGCCCATATCCACACCTGAATTGTGTGTGTCAAAACGATAAACGCCAATGCGACGGCAATCGGGGCGGCAGTGGCCAGAAACAGCCCATGTTTTGACCATTTCGGCTCCATTTTGATTACAAAGATCGTGCACCAGGCCAGAAAGAATATCTCGACCACAAAGCAGAGCCCCAGAAAGGCACTGCCCCAAACAATCTGGTGCAGCAAGCTCATGTTTTTCCACCCTGTTCCGCGATGATCCCTTGAGTATTAGAATGGACTCTGCGGCGGAAAGGCACAAGACCGGCGTGCCCTCAATGTACCTGCGGCGAAACGCATCGGAGGGCGTTCGGCACTGGACATGGGTGAGTTCCGTTGCACATCCTGCATGAAAAAGCGGGGCAGATCATGCTGTTGACGATCGACAAGGTGCAGAAATCCTATCCTGGTGGGCGACCTGTCCTGCGTGATGTGTCGCTGACTCTGGATCACGGGCAGACACTGGCCCTGACCGGTGAAAGTGGCAGCGGCAAATCCACCTTGCTGAACTTAGCCGCTGCTTTGGATAGCTTCGATGCGGGTGAGATCACACTGGATGGCGTTGCCCTGACAGCGCTTGATGACGCAGGGCGTGCAGGGCTACGCCGTACTCAGGTCTCGCTGGTGTTTCAACAGTTTAACCTGATCCCGTCGCTCTCGGTGTCGCAAAACCTCTCCTTTCACGCCCGCCTAGCTGGCTGTCATGACCCGGCCTGGAGCACCCATCTGGCTGATCGACTGGGGTTGTCCGATTTGCTGGATCGTTTCCCCGAAAACCTCTCTGGCGGCCAGCAACAGCGCGTTGCCATTGGCCGCGCCATGGCTGCGCGGCCCAAACTGCTGCTGGCGGATGAGCCTACGGGTAACCTGGACGAAACTGCCAGTGCCAATGTTCTGAACCTGATGCTGTCCCTGGTTGCCGATACCGGGGCCGCTTTGCTTTTGGTGACCCATTCACAAGACATTGCCGCTCGGCTCGACCGGCGCGTGCATCTGGCCGGTGGTCGCATCGAATGACCAAGGCCGTCATACAGGCGCTGCTATCACATTGGCGCGCGCATTGGCTGCAACTGGCGACGCTGCTGATCGGCATCGCCTTGGCAACCGGTCTGTGGTCTGCTGTGCAAGCAATCAACGCCGAGGCGCGCGCAAGCTATGCGCGGGCCAATGCGCAGCTGGCCTTGGGGCAGTTTGATGAGTTGCGCGATCCAAGCGGCCCCGTCCCTTTGTCCCGATATGCCGAGCTGCGCCGGGCGGGCTGGCAGGTCGCTGCCGTTCTGGAAGGTCCTTATCGCGCCCAGGGTCGTACCCTGCGGGTGATGGGCGTAGATATGGTGGCCTACCCTGCATTGCCTGCGGTGACGGAAACCGAGCAGAGCGTTGATCCACCAGAGCCGGCCGATATCTTGACGGCTCCGGGCCGCTTGTTTGTTCATCCGGACCTTGCGCCGCTATTGTCTTCGGTTGAAGGATTGCCGCCGATCATCCTCAGCACGTCTCTGCCTGCCGATGTGATTTTGACCGATATCGGCGTGGCCGAAACCCTACTGGACCAACGCGGCAAGATTTCCCGTCTTGTGGTTTTGCCGAACCAGCCACGCGAGCGTCCGCCCCTGTCGCAGATTGCACCTGAGCTACAGCAGATCAGCCCGGCCTCGCAGGTCGATACGGCGCAGCTGACGGACAGTTTTCACCTGAACCTGACCGCCTTCGGATTACTGTCGTTCGCCGTCGGGTTATTCATTGTGAACGGTACCGTCGGGCTCGCCTTTGCCCAACGGCGCGGCATGATCCGAACCTTGCGCGCCTTAGGCGTTTCGATGCGGCGGCTGGTGTGGATGGTGTTGGTCGAACTGACGGTACTGGCCTGTATCGGCGGGGCTTTGGGCCTGATCCTGGGTTTCTTTCTGGCAGGTGCGTTGCTGCCGGACGTGGCCGCAACCTTACGCGGGCTTTATGGCGCACCTGTCACCGGGCAGCTGAGCCTGCAACCGAGCTGGGCACTGGCGGGTATGGCCATGGCACTGGTCGGCACCTTGGGGGCCAGCGGTCATGCGCTTTGGCGTCTGTCTCGTATGCCACTGCTCGAAGGACCCGGCGCTCAGGCTTGGCGCGGCAGCGGGCGATCACACGACCTGATCGGGATGGTCGGAGTGTTCCTGATCGCCTGCGGAACCGCCCTCTATTTCGGCATCGGTGGTCTGCTCGGGGGCTTTGCACTGCTCGCTGGGCTGTTGACCGGTGCAGCACTGGTTTTGCCCTGGTTCCTTTCGCTAGCCCTGACGATCTTTGCTATGAAAGCACGCGGGCCCGTATCTCAATGGATCTGGGCGGATATGCGGGCGCAATTACCTGGGCTTTCCTTGGCACTGATGGCCTTGTTGCTAGCGCTTGCGGCCAATATCGGTGTCGGCACGATGGTGTCCAGCTTTCGGCTGACCTTTGTCGGCTGGCTGGATCAACGCCTGACCTCGGAGCTGTATGTGACCGCCGCAGATGATCAGCAAGCGGCGGACATCATCGCGTGGCTGACCCCTCAGGTGGACGCAATTCTGCCCATCCGCAGTGCAGAACTTACACACGAAACCGGCCCGCTGTTCCTGTATGGCGTGGTCGACGACCCGGTCTACCGGGATCACTGGCCATTGATCGCACGATCAGATGGCGATTGGGATCGGGTGATGTCAGGACAGGCAATCCTCATTAACGAACAGCTGGCCCGGCGCGCGGATCTTTGGCCCGGAGATGTTCTGGCGCTGTCGTCGGCTGCCTCTCTGCCCATTGCAGGCGTCTATTCCGACTATGGCAATCCAACCGGTCAGGCGATCGTGTCGATGTCCCGTCTGGATAAGATCGCGCCGGGGGCTGATGCAAGACGGTTTGGCATTCGCATGGACCCAGATCACGCGACCGAGATGGCGCAATCCCTGCGCACTCAGTTCGATATGCCCCCGCGTAGCGTGGTCCAACAGGCGGCGATGAAGGCACAATCGCGGGCGATTTTCGAGAAGACATTTGTCGTCACCTCAGCCCTGAATATCCTGACCCTTGGGGTTGCCGGATTTGCAATACTGACCAGCCTGCTTACCCTTTGGACGCAGCGCCTGCCCCAAATCGCGCCGGTCTGGGCCTTGGGTCTGAACCGTGCGCAACTGGCCGGGTTCGAGCTGTTGCGCAGTGTCCTGCTGGCCGCATTGACCGCCTGTCTTGCTTTGCCCTTGGGGCTGGTTCTGGCCTGGGTTTTGCTTGCTGTCATCAATGTACAGGCCTTTGGATGGCGACTTCCGATGTTCCTGTTCCCGTGGGACTGGCTGTATCTGTTCCTTCTGACGCTACTGGCTGCTTTTGTGGCGGCGGCCCTGCCCGCGTTGCGACTGCTGCGCCTGCCCCCAGCCAGCCTGCTGAGAGTGTTTGCCAATGAACGTTAGAGCGTTTTTTCTTTTTCTGCTGGTCTGGCTTCCGACATCCGCACTAGCGCAAGGTTATGCGGGTCTGGGCGGATCGGCAGACGGGTTTGATGTGCCGCAGCGTGGCGTTCCGTTCGAGTTTCCTCAAGATCACGGGCCCCATCCCAGCTACCGGATCGAATGGTGGTATCTGACCGCCAATCTCAAGGGGGATGACGGGCGCGACTATGGCATCCAGTGGACCTTGTTTCGCTCGGCCCTAAAACCCTTTGATCTCGACGGTTGGCAAAGCCCACAGATCTGGATGGGTCACGCCGCTGTCACGACGCCTGAACGGCACTACTTTGCCGAACGCCTGTCGCGCGGCGGGATCGGTCAGGCGGGTGTCATAGCAAAACCCTTTGCCGCTTGGATCGACGAATGGCGCATGAGCGGGCCCGATTTCGATACGCTATCCCTGACCGCAAACGGAGAGGATTTTGGGTACACCCTGTCGCTAAACGCCCAAGGCCCATTGGTGTTTCACGGCGAAGATGGCTATTCGGTCAAATCCGCCGATGGACAGGCCAGCTACTACTATTCTCAGCCCTTTTATACAGTTGAAGGTACTTTGAACCTGCCACAGCGCGATGTCACCGTCACCGGTTCGGCTTGGCTGGACCGTGAATGGTCCTCGCAACCTTTGGCCGAAGATCAAAGCGGATGGGATTGGTTCTCGCTCAGCTTTGATGATGGCGACAAGCTGATGGTCTTCCGGTTGCGCGGGGATCGCGGGGATTTCACTGCCGCCACTTGGATCAATGCAGATGGCAGCACCGAGGCATTGCCGAACGGTTCCGCCGCATTCACCCCGTTAGAAACCGCAGAGGTCGCGGGACGAGATGTACCGATACGCTGGCAGGTGGACCTGCCGGACCGGGGGCTTAACGTCAAGGTCTCGGCCCTGATACCTGATGCCTGGATGGCCACGCGATTTGAATACTGGGAAGGACCGGTCATTGTCTCAGGCAGCCACGCGGGGCGCGGCTATCTGGAAATGACCGGGTATTGATCAGCGCACCACGTAGACCGAGGCTGTGGCGTGACGTACAACGCGCGCAGCATTGGGGCCCAATAGATAGTCTTTGAAATCCGGTTTATGAGCACCGATCACGATCAGGTCGGAGCCGGCGCCCTCTGCTGTTTTCAGGATTTCCTGATAGGCCGTGCCAGTGGCCACCACGTGGCGCATAGCGGCGTTGCGTTCCGCACCAAGTACAGAGACGCAAAGGTTTGCCAGCTTGTCATGCGCCTCGGCCAGCGCCTTATCGTGGAAGTCGGGCTCGAAAAAACCCGATACCCAGCTTTCGCCGAAATCAGGAAGCACGGTCACAACATCAAGCTGCGCCCCGTCCAGATCCGCCAGCCTAGCGGCTTGTTTCAAAACCGGACTATCCAGATCGCCATTGCTGATATCGACAGCGCAAAGAACTGATTTGGTCATGCTGTCACCTCTTCTTGTCTGGCGGCCCGGCCGCGTTGCAGGAAGGCGATCAGAGCCAGCAGGATCATCGCCGGTATATAGACCAACTGTTTCGGAGGCTGGCTGGACGGCAAGCTGACCGAGGTCAGACGTACCGGCTCATCCCCATAATAGTCGAAGATACCCAGATCATCGGCCACAGGCGTGCCAAATAGAGGCTCCTCAAGCTTGATCAGCCCATCTTCGGGGATCAGGATCAGCCCCATCGCCTCGACCCGCGCCGCGCCACCCTCTTCGTCGCCAACGGTGACAACAACGGTGGTGTCGGCCATTTCGAGCGTGTCGAAATCCGGGCCGGATATGACCAGTCGCACCTCAGACCCTGGCGGTGCTTGACCTATCGTTTCTTCAAACGCAGCGGGTTCAACCGACTGGAACGGAGGCGAGATGCGGTCCATGAAATAATCTGGCCGGAACAGCGCAAAGGCAACAAAGATCAGCGCGATGCTTTCGTAGATGCGGCTATGGGTCAGGAAATAGCCCATCGTGCCAGCCGTAAAGACCAGAATAGCGATGGTTGCAAATATAGCGACGATTATGCCTTCGACCCACGTCACGTCGATCAACAGCAGGTCGGTGTTGAAGATGAAAACGAAAGGCAGTGCTACGGTCCGCAAGCTGTAGAAGAACGCGGTGAAACCGGTCTTGATCGCATCACCGCCCGAAACGGCTGCGGCCGCGAAGCTTGCCAAACCAACAGGCGGCGTCACGTCCGCCATGATCCCAAAGTAGAATACGAACAGGTGCACCGCGATCAACGGCACGATCAGCCCGCTTTGCGCACCCAGTTCAACAACCACTCCGGCCATCAGAGAGCTGACGACGATATAGTTCGCCGTGGTCGGCAGGCCCATCCCCAGGATCAGGCTGAGGATACCGACCATGATCAACATCAGGATCAGGTTGCCGCCCGACAGGAACTCGACCAGATCGGCCATTACCTGACCCACACCAGTCAGGGTCACAGTGCCCACGATTACGCCCGCTGTGGCCGTGGCCAGGGCAATCCCGATCATATTGCGCGCGCCGTCGATCAGGCCTTGCCACAAATCAGCAACTCCGTCGATGAAGCGGTTGTAGACCTCGCTCTCGCCCCGGAAGATCGCCTTGAGCGGCTTCTGCGTCAGCAGGATCACGAACAACAGCGCCGTTGCCCAGAAGGCGGACAGACCGGGTGATTTCTGTTCGATCATCAGGAAGTAGACCAGCACGATGATCGGCAGCAGATAATGCAGACCAGCCTTGTAGATGTCGGCGATAACCGGCAGCTCGACCTCTTTGGCGTTTGGATCGTCCGGCTCAAGGTCAGGGACCTGCGCGGCCAGATACAGCAGAGCGACATAGACCGCACAGACAATCAGGCTCAGCACGATGCCTGCAGCGGTCGGAACCATACTGGTGACCGCTTCGACCGGGTATTGCGAGCCATAGCACAGGCCCGCAAAGACAATGAAAAAGGACAGCATTCCGACCACGGTCCGCGCAAGGTGGACCTCACGGTTGCCCAGCGTCGGCATGTTCCGCTTCACGGCTTCCAGATGAACGATATAGACTAGCGCGATGTAAGAGATCGCAGCCGGAAGGAAGGCATGGGTGATGACCTCAACGTAAGAAATGCCCACATATTCCACCATAAGGAAGGCTGCGGCCCCCATCACAGGCGGCATGATCTGACCGTTCACAGACGAGGCAACCTCGACCGAGCCTGCCTGTTCACTGCTAAAGCCCACGCGCTTCATCAGTGGAATGGTGAAAGTACCGGTGGTCACCACGTTGGCAATCGACGAGCCCGAGATCAGGCCGGTCGCTGCCGAACCCACAACAGCCGCCTTGGCCGGGCCACCCCGCAGGTGGCCGAGGGCGCCGAAAGCCATCTTGATGAAGTAGTTCCCTGCCCCGGCCTTGTCGAGCAACGCTCCGAACAGCACGAACAGGAAAACGAATTTCGTCGAGACACCAAGCGCGATGCCAAACACGCCTTCGGACGTGATCCACATGTGGCTCATCGCTTTTTTCAGACTTGCGCCTTTCCAGCGGATAACTTCGGGCACCCATTCGGAAGAACCAAAGAACACATAGGCGAGGAAAATCGTTGCAATGATTGCCATTGCCGGGCCAAGCGCGCGTCGCGCGGCCTCAAACAGCAACAGCAAACCGCACAATGCAACCCACTTGTCGGTATCATCTGCAAGACCGCCCGCATTGACGATTTTGTCATAGAAAAAATAGCCATAGAGCGCGACAAACGCCCCGAGCAGGCCCATGATCCAATCCTGTATGGGGATATAGTCTCGCGGGCTGGATTTCAGTGCCGGATAGGCTGCAAAGGCCAGAAACATCGCAAAGGCCAGATGAAACTGCCGTGAGTTGTTCACGATACTACCTGGCAGCACATAGTTCGCTATGGGCGAGGCCAAAACGACCTGAAAGATCGACCAGATCGCTGCCACAATGGCCAGGAAAATCCCGACATTGCCGACCGGATTACGTCCGCCCGCATCAGATGACGCCACAAGATCCTGAAGCTCTTCTTCGGATAGCGGACGATTGGATTGTGTGTCGGAACTCATGCAAATGTCTCCCCGTCGCGACCATTTTTGGCCTTCTGAAATACCCGCTTTGTGCGGGTTTGGGTTGCAGGGCGCCCGTAGGCGCCCTGCTTTAGGTCTGGCTTACTGAATCCAGCCTTTTTCTTTGTAGTACTTCTCGGCGCCCGGATGCAGCGGAGCCGACAGGCCGTCCGCGATCATCTCTTCGGGCTTGAGGTTCGCAAATGCCGGGTGAAGCTTTTTGAAGTCATCGAAGTTTTCGAAGACCGAGCTGACAACCGCATAAACCGCGTCATCCGACACATCCGCCGAGGTCACGAAAGTCGCGCCCACACCGAAGGTTGCTGTGTCGCCGTCCGAACCACGGTACATGCCACCAGGAATGGTCGCAGTCCGGTAGAACGAGTTGTCGTCGACCAGCTTGCTTACCGCGTCACCGCTGACGTTCACCAGAACCGAGTCGCAAGCTGTGGTCGCTTCCTGGATCGAGCCCGAGGGGTGACCCACGGTGTAAACCATCGCGTCGATCTGGTTGTCGCACAGAGCCGCCGACTGTTCGGCCGCCTTCAGCTCGGTCGCCAGTTCGAAATCGTCGGTGGTCCAGCCCATTTCGCCCAGCAGCACTTCCATAGTACCGCGCTGACCGGAACCGGGGTTGCCGATGTTAACGCGCTTGCCCTTCAGGTCTTCGAAGTTGGTGATGCCGGAATCGGCACGCGCCACAACGGTGAACGGCTCGGGATGAACCGAGAAGACGGCGCGCAGGTTCTCGAAAGGACCAGCTTCTTCGAACTTCGAGCTGCCATTATAGGCGTGGTACTGCCAGTCAGACTGCGCCACACCAAACTCCAACTCGCCTTCGCGGATGGTGTTGATGTTGTAAACGGAACCGCCGGTCGATTCGACCGAGCAGCGCACGCCATGTTCCTTGCGACCTTTGTTCACCAAACGGCAAATCGCGCCACCGGTTGGATAGTAAACGCCAGTCACGCCGCCGGTGCCGATTGTGATGAACTCTTCGGCATAAGCCGCAGGTGCCATCATCGCAGCGGTCACAAACGCGCCGAGGCTAAGCTTGCTGCTGTTTTTCATGTAAAAAACTCCCATTTTTTTAGTGTGGGCGGTAAAAGCCAAAAACCCTGCAATAGCGACGGAGCGCGCTGGTATCTTAGAACCGGCTGCCCTGCAATTGCTGCTACTTTTGAATTTTTCCAATGTCTCCCAACATCTTCGAGGTTTCATTCAGATACAATGAATGTCAAGACCAGCCCCGCGTAGATCGCGCCAAAGCAGCATATCTGAGGCTGTTTTTTGAACTTTCCCCGTTAAGCCATCAAAGACGAAGCGGGCTGCCCGCTTACACGGACAGCCCTGTGAAACTGTTGGTCAGCATTCTCCTAAGATCGGAAAAGTCAGTCGGAATCGGTGTTCTGTTCCCGAGTTGGAATCTCAATAATCCCGAACAAGAATGCGGCAAAGGCGGTTTGTACCGAAACGGCCATCAGGCTGAACCCGGCCACGGTCAGGCGTGTTGGCAGCGGGTTTTCGATGTTCCCAAACCCCAGGCGCGCCCATTGGCCGAACGCCACGCCGAACAAGATGACACCGAACAGGAACAACCAAAACGCAAATAGGGCGATATTGTCGGTAGTGGCCCAAGTTCGAAGAATCCGGCTGGGCTCTCCCACTGGCAGCAATCCGCTCCGGGTCGCTATCATCCGTGCCAAGGCGCCAAAGGTAAGCAACTGGGTTCCAAGGATGGTGATCACACAGGCGGCGATAAAGGTGTTTGTGCCCAACTCAACCGAGCCTGCAACCTGAACAGGACCGAACATCAGGATCAGGGCGGCCAGCCCGCCCAAAACGCTGAAAAACAACCCCGGATA
Organism: Ruegeria sp. I1; assembly: GCF_056532675.1. Classification (NCBI taxonomy): domain Bacteria; kingdom Pseudomonadati; phylum Pseudomonadota; class Alphaproteobacteria; order Rhodobacterales; family Roseobacteraceae; genus Ruegeria; species Ruegeria sp. I1. The sequence goes on from NZ_JBQFNM010000005.1 coordinate 235,776, forward strand.
GACAAACAGCCAGCGCGGATTGTGCATAAGCAAAAACTTGAGGTGGCGCCACCCATCCCGCCAAGTACGCAGATGCGGCGGGCGGCTTCGACCATCGGGCCGCAGGGTGGTCGGCACCTCAGCAATTTTCAGACGCGACATCGCGGATCGCGTCACCATTTCGGAGGCAAATTCCATACCGGAAGTGTGCAGTTGAAGATCCCGGATCGAGTCACGCCGAAATCCGCGCAAGCCGCAGTGGAAATCACCAATATTGATGTTGAACAAAAGCCGGCCAATGAAGCTGAGCACCGGGTTACCCAGATATCTGTGCAGAAATGGCATCGCACCATCCGAGATACCACCTTTGAACCGGTTGCCCATGACCAGATCGTTTCCGGCCCGCAGCGCTTCGACAAAGGGATCCAGGCTAGAGAAATCATAGCTGTCATCTGCATCGCCCATGATCACATAGGTGCCCAAGGCTGCATCGATCCCGCCCGACAGCGCCGCGCCGTATCCCTTTTGCGGGACATTCACAACACGCGCATCCAGAGCCTGAGCCATTTCAATCGAACCATCGGTGCTGCCATTGTCGGCAATCAGCACCTCGCCTTTAATCTGCGCACGTTCAATAAAATCCTGCGCTTTCTTAATACAAATCTCGATTGTTTCCGCCTCGTTCAGACAAGGCATCAAAATCGTAAGTTCAAGCGCGTCAGTCTGGCCGACGGGCTTGGCGGTTTCCGAGTTTCCCACCAATGGAACGTACCTTTCAAATCAATACACTAACCAATATTCCACGCACGGATCAGATTTGTAAGTGAACGATATGCGACATCTGCCGCTGTTTGAGTGATTGTTGGCAACAAAGCCACCACAAAACCGGCATTAGTTCCCAGAATCATAAAAACGCACAATTCAATCCGCGCAGCGAACTTAGGTGGTTTTTAGATTCAGGTACAGCTTTGTGAAGTCGAAACCTGTCCAGACTAATACCCAACAGATAACAAATCTGTGGCAAGGGTTATCAGCGATCACATGTGATGCCTACACAGTTTTCGTCCGCTGTCACTGTACCATTGGAACGACGGAACCTAGTTTGCTTTCTTGGTTATCGCTACCTGACCATTCAGAACCGGAATCGCCTTGTTTAGGTTTGTGAAAAAGCACCCAAAATACAGCAGGCTTTCGATTTCTTCTTCCTTCTCTGAAATAAACTGTGTCACAGCTTTGGTAACACCAGGGTGATCTGAGTTTGCATAGTCATCAAACATCATAAGCCCATCTGGTTTCAGCAAAGGCCAGCAAATGCGCGCATCTGTCAAACAAGCTTCAAACCTGTGATCTCCATCGATGAAAATCGCGTCATAGGTTGGTTTATGTTCGTGACGTTTTACAAAATCAAGAGACGTCGAACGGTCTAGAGTATAGCCGAGCTTTCCAAAAAGTTGAGATGTGTTTTCATAGATGGATTGAGCGCCCTGTTTGTTGCTCCAATATGCGCCAGTATACGGATCGGAATCGTCACCCAGATACGGGTCAACACCCGTGAATGACGCAACATTTGTTTTGCTTGTCGAAATATGTGACGCCCAGCCCCCCTTAAAAACCCCGATCTCGAGCATGTTTATGGGATTGTTAGAAAACTTCTTTTCAAAAATCTTCAACCAAATCGGTATCCTTTCAGATACATGTACAGAAACGATGTTCTCGGTCCATTTTGGTTTGAAGGTTGACGGATCTGGATACTCCCAAATACAGCCGTCAGGAACGCCATCAATCAAAAACTTGCTCTGCATCATACCTCCTAGACGCGCGAAACGACCCCGCATGGACTCTGCAAGAACCGTCATAAAAGGCAAGACCCAAGAATGGAGCTGAGGAAGTTTGAACGTTGGCTCCAGAAAGCTGCCGCAATAAAACCAAGAGAGATAAGAAACTCTTCAAGGACTTGAGATTGTGGTGCCCAAGGAGAGACTCGAACTCTCACGCCCGTGAAGGCGGGGGATTTTGAATCCCCTGCGTCTACCATTCCGCCACTTGGGCCACGGACACTGGATTAGCGCCCTCGTGCGGGAAGGTCCAGAGGCAAAAATCAACCAGCTTTCGGTTTGTTTGACCGCCAGCAGTTGACGGGTCCGTGGGTGCATGATTTGGCTTGCATGGGCAAAGACCGGGATTTGAGTAGACTATGTTGCGATCGCTTTACGACTGGACCATTCGACTGGCCGAGCACCCCCATGCCCTTTGGGCGCTGGCGATTGTAGCGTTCATCGAAAGCTCATTTTTCCCGATCCCGCCGGATGTGCTGATGATCCCGATGATTCTGGCACGCCCTTCGCGCGCTTGGCTTATCGCGGGTGTTGCGCTGGTTGCGTCGGTGCTGGGCGGTTTGTTGGGTTATGCGATCGGAGCATTCGCCTATGAAAGCATTGGCCAACCCATTCTGGAATCGATGGGCAAGGCCCACGCGATGGAAGAGTTCAACACCCGCTTCAACGATTTCGGCTTCTGGGCTGTGCTGGCGGCGGGGGTGACGCCCTTCCCTTACAAGGTCATCACCATTATGTCGGGCTGGACGGGCATGCCGCTTGGCACCTTCATAGCGACGTCGATTCTGGCGCGTGCGCTTAGGTTCTTTCTTGTGGCAGGCCTTCTTTGGAAATTTGGCGAACCAATCCGCGATTTCATTGAAAAGCGCCTGGGCCTGATGTTCACATTGTTCATCATTCTACTGTTCGGCGGCTTTCTAGCGGTGCGATACCTATGACACAGCGCAGTATTCTGATTGGTCTCGCCGCCGGCGGTTCGGCAGCATTGCTGTTAGGGGCCTGGGGTTTCCAATATCTCGGCGGGCTCGCACCCTGCCAAATGTGTGTTTGGCAACGCTTTCCACATGGGGCCGCATTTGTCATCGGGCTGATCGCACTGATGCTGCCCTTTGTCCGCCTGCTGCCATTGGCGGGCGCACTTGCAGCGCTGACGAGCGCAGGCATTGGCCTGTTTCACGCGGGTGTCGAACAAGGCTGGTGGGAAGGCCCAACCAGTTGTACGTCCGGCAGCATTGGCGGCTTGTCGGCGGAAGAATTAATGAACCAAATCATGTCCGCACCGCTGGTGCGATGTGACGATATCCCGTGGCAAATGCTGGGCTTGTCTCTGGCTGGCTGGAATGCCGTTATGTCTTTGGGTTTAGCGTTGATCTGGATCGCGGCCTGGCGGTCCAAGACCTAGAACTCATCCAGTTCTGCATCCCAGTAAAGGAAGTCGATCCAGCTGTCGTGCAGGTGGTTTGGCGGGAATTTGCGGCCAATGTTGCGCAAAGCCTCCGCATCGGGCTGGCGCGGGGGCTTGCGCAGGGACATCCCCGCCTGACGCAGGGATTTGGACCCTTTCCTCAAGTTGCAAGGGCTGCACGCCGCCACCACGTTCTGCCAGCTTGTCACCCCGCCTGCTGCGCGCGGAACCACATGGTCAAAGGTCAGATTGTCCCGGCTGCCGCAGTACTGACAGCGAAATTCATCCCTCAGAAACAAATTAAAGCGCGTGAAGGCCACGCGCTTTCTGGGTTTTACATAGTCCTTCAAAACAACGACCGAAGGTATTCGGATCTCGGTACTCGGGCTTCGGACGACTTCGTCATATTCGGCCACGATGTCCACCCTGTCCAGCCAGGCGGCTTTGATCGCCTCTTGCCAGGGCCACAGCGACAGCGGGTAGTAAGACAAGGGGCGGTAATCGGCATTCAAAACCAAGGCCGGGTGATGCTTGAGCGTCCCCGGCTCTCTTACAAATTCGGTCCTGAAGTCTCCGTCCATCACAGAATCGCTCCTCGCTCTCAGCTGCCCGTTTGTGACACCAGAGCGGAGAGCACCCGCCCCGGTCTTAAGATAACTATATATCGTGGTAAATCTCTGACAAGCCCTGAGTTTCCACAATATGTCGCTGATTGGGTAAGCCGAATCCGTAACAGGCGCATGACAGTTATCCACAGGTTGCGCACAGCGTGTTTTGCAGGCTATGGCGGGGCATGTCCTGGTTCATTCGATTCAATAAACCCTTTGATGTTCTGCCGCAGTTCACCGACCGCGCGAATGCAGACTCGCCGCGCAGCACCCTGTCGGACTTTATCGACCTGCCCGGCGTCTACCCTGCAGGACGGCTGGATCGGGACAGCGAAGGGCTAATGTTGTTAACCGATCATGGGAGATTGCAGGCACAGATATCGGATCCCAAGCACAAGATGGCCAAAACCTATTGGGTTCAGGTTGAGGGTGAACCTGACGCGGGCGCAATGAACGCGCTGAGGGACGGTGTTGAGCTGAAGGATGGCCTGACCCGCCCCGCCAAAGTACGTCAGATGGATGAACCAGCGGACCTCTGGCCCCGCACCCCGCCAATCCGAGAGCGCAAGACCGTGCCCGACAGCTGGATTGAACTGACGATCCGCGAAGGCAAGAACCGGCAGGTGCGCCGGATGACGGCCGCTGTCGGCCTGCCGACCTTACGCCTGATCCGCTATCGCGTCGGCGACTGGACTTTGGACGATCTTGAGCCCGGCCAATGGAACAGCCTACCCCTGCCCACCCTGAATGCGGCCCCGCAACGTAAACGAGACAGACGCGCACGGCGGTGACACAGCCCGCTTCTTTCTGCTAGAATACGGCCATGAAACTTACGCCAGACATCCCTGCCCCGTCAGGCATTCTGGAGGCTGCGCTATATGTCGATGATCTGGGCGCGGCAGAACAGTTTTATGGTGAAATACTGGGGCTGGAGCGCATTCAGCGGATCAAGGACCGGCACGTGTTTTATCGTGTTGGCGGGTCCGTTCTATTGCTGTTCAATCCGGATCAAACTGAACAACCGCCCCTGAACCCGGACCTGCCCGTGCCGCCTCATGGCGCGCGGGGTCGGGGGCATGTCTGCCTTGTGCTGGCCCGTGACGAGATCGCCGCCATGCGCAAACACCTATTGGATTGGAATGTCCCGATCGATGCCGAGTTCGACTGGCCCAGCGGCGCACGGTCACTCTACATCCGCGACCCCGCAGGCAATTCGGTCGAGTTTGCCGAGGGCCATTTGTGGGGCTGATCCAGATCAGCCGAGCGGCTGCTTCTCACCGCCGACAACTTTGTAAATCTCGCTGGAAATCAGACCAACCTCGGCCAAAGTTGCGCGAAAAACGGCCATATGAGGCGTTGCAAAATGCGCCTCAAGCGCGGCTTGATCCTGCCATTCCTCGTAAACGCGAAACCGGGTTTTGTGGCCCAGCACCTGACTGAATTCATAGACCAGACAGCCGGTCTCTTTCACGGTTTCCGCAACCATCTGCTGGGCAGCCTCGCGGGCCCGTTCAACCCCGGCCTCGTTCACTTCCACAACGCCCGTGACAACCAGCATCATCTATCCTCCGTCAGATCATAGCGTTTCGATATGCGATTGACCGGAGTGCCGTCCCGCAGCGGAACGCCGTATTCAACCGAGTAGTCGCGGAAACCCATTTTTTCATAATAGCTTAAGCCAAGAAGGTTGTCCGCTCGGATCGTGGCATTGATCGCGGCAAATCCCAATGCACCTGCCGTTTTGACAGTCTCGGCAAACAGGGCCCGGCCTGCGCCCCGCAGCACCGGGTTTCGGCGGGTGAACGTGGCGACATCGGCGCAATCCTCGGGCAAGGCCTGATGCGTGCCAAGCCATTGAAACCCCGCGACCTCGCCTTGATGATCCAGTGCGACATGGCAACAGACCTTGTCGGCCCCGTTCAGATAGCTCTGCGCAAACAGCGCGTCCGAGAACGGGATTTCGAATGCAGTCGTACCACCCGCCGCGATGATATCGTTAAGAATAAGCCGAGCCTCGGCCACATCCTCTGGCATAATCGGGCGGACGGCAATCATCGCTAAAAGCTCAGCTTGTCACGCATGAAAGCCAGTGCCACACTTAGCCCGTCCGGTGCGATACCGTGGCCGGTTCCCTTCATCACATGCGCATAGACCTCTTTGAAATCAGCAGCTTGAAGGGCTTCGGCCGCCTCGGGCAGCGATTGCGGCGGAACCACATCATCGGCGTCGCCATGAACCAGCAAGATCGGCATCCGGCTGACGGTTTCATCGGGCAGTAGATCGGGTTCCAGCAAGCGGCCCGAGAACGCAACGATCCCGGCTACCGGGTCTTCACGCCGCGGGGCAACATGCAGGCTCATCATCGTGCCCTGAGAGAAACCGAACAGAACGACCTGCTCGGGCAGGACATCTTCATCCACCATCAGTGCGTCGAGGAAGGCGTTGAAGTCGTCGCTCGCCATCTCCATGCCGCGGCGCGCTTCTTCCTCGGACGAGCCGTCAATCCAAGGGATCGGAAACCATTGAAAGCCATTTGGCATTCCGGGAATCTGTTCGGGTGCATCGGGCGCGACGAACAGCGTATCGGGCAGATGTTCACCCAGCGGATCAGCAAGACCCAGCAGATCGGCCCCGTTGGCGCCATAGCCGTGTACGAACACCACGACCGAGCGTGTGTCGCCTGAAACCGGCTCTTTCCGGAGCGCGTTCAAAACCCGTGTCATCTGATCCCTTCTCTTTTCTTGGCCACCCGGTAATAGGCCCACAAAACGCGTGCCGCAACCGACCGCCAAGGCGACCATGCCTCGGCCATCTGGCGCAGTTCCTTGTCGGTTGGACGTTGGGGTAGATCGTAAAGCACCCGTGCGGCCTCCTGCAGGGCCAGATCACCCGGAGCGATGACGTCCGCGCGACCAAGCGAGAACATCGCGTAAATCTCAGCGGTCCAGACACCGATGCCCGGAACTTGGATCAATGTCGTGATAACATCCGCATCAGGAGCGTCGCGTAACGCTTTGTAATCAATACGCGCCTCAGCCAACGCCCGCGCATATCGAACCTTCTGACGGCTCAGACCTACAGCCCGCAGATCGTCATCGGTGGCCCACATGATCTTGCGCGGCCCGGTCAGCTTTGCATCCTGCATGCGCTTCCAGATCGCATTGGCCGAGGCCACGCTGACTTGCTGGCTGACAATCGCGCTGAGCAGTTGGGCGAATCCATCGGGCTTGCGCCGCAGGGGCAAAGGGCCGGTCTGCTCCATCGCATGGGCCATGCGCGGGCAGGTGTTGGCCAGCCACTCGGCCCCTTCCGTCACGCAATCGGGCGTTTCAATGATGCGACCTACGGACATGCGCTCTCTGCCTTGTGATACGGGTTGCACGTTAGGGAGATCAGCCTCAGATGCAAGCCGCTTGTGCCCCGGCGCGTTCACCGATACGCATTGGCCCATGACACTGACGACAGCCACCCCGGACGACTCGCAAGCCAAACGCAACGTAGCGGTTTTGGTCGCTGCGCAATCGATCTTGGGCGCGCAAATGCCGATGATCTTTATCGTCGGTGGATTGGCCGGCCAGTCCCTGGCCAGCAACCCCTGCCTAGCGACCCTGCCAATCTCGCTGATCGTTCTGGGATCGATGCTGGCCGCCACGCCTGTCTCGGCCATCATGCAACGTTGGGGGCGCCGGACCGGCTTCCTTGTCGGGGCAACAGCCGGGGCCTTGGGCGGCCTTATCGGAGCCTATGGCCTTTATCTGGGGTCCTTCCCGATCTTCCTGCTCGGCAGCCTGCTGACCGGTATCTACATGAGCGCGCATGGGTTTTACCGTTTTGCCGCAGCGGATACCGCATCAGATGAGTTCCGCCCCAAGGCGATTTCCTATGTGATGGCAGGCGGTTTGGCCGCTGCGATCATCGGACCACAAATCGTCAAACTGACGTCAGAGTCATATGTGATCCCGTTCCTCGGCACATACGTGGCAGTGATCGCGCTGAACGTGATTGGATCGGCGCTGTTCTTCTTTCTCGACATCCCCACCCCGCCGAAACCGACCGAAGATGCGCCCAAGGGCCGCTCGCGGCTAGAGCTGCTGAAAACCCCGCGCATTGCTGTTGCGATCATCTGTGCGATGGTGTCCTACGCGTTGATGAACCTTGTGATGACCTCGACCCCACTGGCGGTTGTGGGCTGCGGCTTCTCGGCCAATGACGCGGCGGATGTGGTCACCTATCACGTGCTGGCCATGTATGTTCCCAGCTTTTTCACGGGTCACCTGATCGCGCGCTTTGGGGTGGAAAAGATCGTGGCTCTTGGCCTTGCGATCCTGGCCGGTGCCGGAGTTGTCGCCTTGCAGGGTGTCGAGTTGGAGAACTTCTTCATCGCTCTGATCCTGCTGGGGATCGGCTGGAACTTTGGCTTTATCGGTGCGACCAGCATGCTGGCCGCGTCGCACGAAGTGCATGAGCGTGGCCGGATGCAGGGCCTGAACGACCTGTTGGTATTCGGCGGTGTGACCGTTGCTTCGCTGGCATCGGGCGGATTGATGAACTGTTCCGGAGGGTCACCGGTTGAAGGCTGGACAGCCGTCAATCTCGCCATGATCCCGCTGTTGACCCTGGCTGGTGGCGCATTGCTGTGGCTTGTCCTCAGACCTGCCGATGCGAAACCGGCCTAATCACCAGCGACCAGTCGCAGCAGTCCACATCAATGACAACCGCCGCCGCACCTCGCTCTGCGCCAAGTCACCTACCGCAACCCGGTCGGGCTGTGCGCTCACCCGTTTCAAAATCCATTCTGCCTGCCATCCGAGATAAAGCGCCGGACGCGCCGCATCTGACACTCCAGACCGGTTTGATCGTGCCCGAGCCAGTCGCGCCAACGCCGCTTCTGCCAGTACCTTCACGCCTTCGGGTCTGCCATCCAGCAATGGTATACGCCCACGCGCCTCAAGCTCTGGGATCGCGCGAAACCAATTCGCCACGCCCACGCCATAGCCGAAATCGCGCAACACATCCTCATCTGCCGCCCCAAGGGACTGAGCTGCGGCCACCAGCAGCGAGCCGGAACTGTGATTGATATAGGCGTCAAAATGTTCCTGATCCTCAAAAGGATCGCGATAGATGTCCCACCGTCGCACCGCCACATATTCATCAAGCATCCTGGCCAAATGAGGCGACAGAACCTGCGACAGAGGCGTTACAACCTCGTGCCGCCGCACGGTGGGCCCTTGCGAGATCTCCTGCAGGGCATCGCGCCACCATTGCAGGCGCATTTCGGCAATCATCGGCTCTTGCGTCACCCAAGGGGCGCGCGCGACCTCGACATTCAGTGCATAGATCGGAAACAAAACCGCCCGCGCCGCAACCGGAGCAGCCATTGCCGCCAGAAACCGATCGGGATCGGCCTTGTGCACCAAAGCGGCACAGGCTTTGACATCCTCGTCAAATGCAGCCGTCACTCTGCCGCTGCCTGCTGAGGGTCACAATCGCGCACCAGTTTCCATTGAATCGCCTCCAGCAGCGCCTCGAAGGACGCGTCGACTATGTTCGCGCTGACCCCAACGGTGGACCACCGCCGCCCCTGCCCGTCTTCGCTGTCGATGATGACACGCGTGACGGCCTCGGTCCCGCCCTGGGTGATCCGCACTTTGAAGTCGACCAGCCGCATATCCGCCAATACCTGCGAATATTGCCCCAGATCCTTGGCCAGCGCCTTGGCCAGCGCGTTCACCGGCCCCCGATCACTGCCTTGCTCGTCCAGAGACTCGCTGACCGACAGTTTCTTTTCACCATCGACCTTCACCACAACCACGGCCTCGGACAGGCTGACCATGTTGTTGTACTTGTTCTTGCGCCGCTCGACGGTGACCTTGTAGCGCTTGACCTCGAAGAACTCGCGCAACTGCCCTAGTTCATCCCGCGCCAGCAGTTCGAAACTGGCCTGCGCGGTGTCATAGGAATAGCCCTCGGCCTCGCGCTGTTTGATCCGCTCAAGAATGCGCCCCAAAGCCGGGTCTCCGTTTTCCACGGACAGCCCGGCCTCGGTCAAGCGTTTGCGCAGATTCGACTGCCCAGCCTGGTTTGACATCGGAATGATCCGTGCATTGCCCACCGTTGCCGGATCGACATGTTCGTAGGTCGATGGATCCTTGAGGATCGCGCTGGCATGCAGCCCCGCCTTATGCGCAAAGGCCGAGGCTCCCACATAGGCCGACTGCTTACTGGGCACCCGGTTCAGGATATCGTCCAGCATCCGGCTGATCCGTGTCAGACCGGCCAGCGCCGCAGGGCTGACACCGATCTCGAACTGCGAGGCATAGGGTTCCTTCAGCAACAAGGTCGGGATCAGAGCCGTCAGGTTCGCATTGCCACACCGCTCTCCTAGCCCATTCAAGGTCCCTTGAATTTGTCGCGCCCCCGCATCGACAGCGGCCAAAGAACAGGCCACCGCATTCTCGGTATCGTTGTGGGTGTGTATACCCAAACGATCCCCCGGCAGGCCCGCTGCGATCAGCTCTGATACAATGCGTCCGACCTCGGCGGGCAAAGCGCCGCCATTGGTGTCACACAACACAACCCAACGCGCGCCCGCATCCAGTGCGGCCCGACAGACCTCAGTCGCATAGGCCGGATTGTCTTTGTAACCGTCAAAGAAATGCTCGGCATCGAACAGAGCTTCACGCCCCTGCGCCACCAGATGTGCAACCGAGGCGCGGACGTTCTCGACATTCTCCTCCAGCGAGATGCCAAGCGCGTGGGTCACGTGATAATCATGCGACTTGCCGACCAGACAGACCGCCTGCGTGCTCGCATTCATCACCGCCGCCAGCACGTCGTCATTTTCTGCCGACCGACCCGAGCGCTTAGTCATCCCAAACGCCGTCAACCGGGCCGAGGTCTTCGGTGCGACGTCAAAAAACGCGCTGTCGGTCGGATTCGCCCCGGGCCAGCCGCCCTCGATGTAGTCGACACCCAACTCGTCCAACGCCTGCGCGATCTGCACCTTCTCAGCAGTCGAGAATTGCACCCCTTGCGTTTGCTGCCCGTCGCGTAGGGTTGTGTCATACAGATAGAGGCGGGTTTTGGTCATTGGTCTGGCTCTTTGGCTTGTTCGGGCATCGCCCCGCCCGGACAGTTCCGGGCGAAGCATCTGATTATACGCTTTCCAGCTTCGACGCGTCGAAACCCGATCCGGCGATGATCTCAACAGCGTCCTTGCTCATGCGCACTTCCAGACCTGCGGCAAGATAGGCGGATTTCAATCGATCCACTTCCGAGAAATCCTTGCTCACCATGGCTTCTACACGCGCGGCTGCCAGCCTTTCTTCGTATTCAGAGAAATCCGCCGCCGGAATGGCAGCCCAGCCGCCCATCTCATCCGTCAGCAGGCCCAGCACTTGCGCACTTGCCAGCAACGCCGCAGCGTCCCCGCCCGAAGCGAGACGGTGAAGCTCGGCGATGGCACCCGCTGTGTTCAGATCATCCGCAAGTGCTGCGATCACCGAGGGTGCCGCGCTGGCGGCGGGCTCGATGCCCGCTGTCAGCGCCCGCCACTTGCGCAGCGTTGCTTTGGCTTCGCGCGCCTTCTTCTCGGTCCAATCCATCGGCTTGCGATAATGGGTCTGCAAGAACACAAACCGGATCACCTCACCCGGCACGCCCTGTTCCAACAGGTCATGCACGGTGAAGAAATTGCCCAGCGATTTGGACATTTTCTTGCCCTCGACTTGCAGCATTTCATTATGCATCCAGACCCGAGCGAACTCACCCTCGGGATGCGCGCAGCAGCTTTGGGCGATCTCGTTCTCATGGTGCGGGAACATCAGATCGTTGCCGCCACCATGAATGTCGAAACTGTCGCCCAGCAGTTCATAGGACATGGCCGAGCATTCGATGTGCCAGCCCGGACGCCCCCGGCCCCAGGGCGACTGCCACCCTGGCAGCTCATCGGTCGAAGGCTTCCACAGCACGAAATCCATCGGGTTCTTCTTGTAAGGTGCAACCTCAACCCGCGCCCCCGCGATCATGTCATCGACCGACCGGCCCGAGAGCTTGCCGTATTCGTCCTTCCACGAGTCCACCGCGAACAGCACATGACCTTCGGCCTCATAGGCATGGCCCTTCGAGATCAGGTCTTCGATCATCTCGATCATCTGAGGGATAAACTCAGTCGCTCGTGGCATCTGGTTCGGTTCCAGCGTCCCAAGCGCACCCATATCATGCAGATACCACCCGATGGTCTCATCCGAGCGTTCGTGGACCAACTGCTCCAAAGACCCTTCGGCCCCGGCTTGTTTGCGCTTCAGCGCGGTCACGTTGATCTTGTCGTCTACGTCGGTGAAATTGCGCACATAGGTGACGTGATCCGCACCATAGACATGGCGCAGCAACCGATACAGCATGTCGAACACGACCACAGGTCGCGCATTGCCCAGATGCGCCCGGTCATAGACCGTCGGCCCACAGACATACATCCGCACGTTGTCAGGATCGATCGGAACGAAGTCTTCCTTCGTCCGTGTCCGTGTGTTGTGCAGTTTGAGTGTCGTCATCACTTAGGCTCCTAAAGCATGCGCGTTGGCGCGGGCTTAGCAACTTGTCTCAGGGATGAAAACGAAAGATACCGGCCCGCTTGATAAATCAGCAGGAAATGCAGCAGATAATGATGCAGGTCATCCGGTTCATGGCGTCGACATACCACGCGCAACACGCCAAGCCAAGGCTTGAGTTTGCCTCACCTCCCCTGCATGGTGCCGCACATGAGCCGGGATTTCGTCAACTCTGTGTGCCGCGCCCTACCGGGTGCTGAATGGTCCGATCCTTGGGGCGGCGGCCATGATGCGTGGAAAGTGGGCGCCAAGATGTTCGCCTGTATCGGGGTTGCCAATGATGGTGTCTCGGTCAAAACCGCCGATATCGAAACCGCACAAATGCTGATCGATGCAGGTGTCGGCGTCAAAGCCCCGTATTTTCACCGCAGTTGGATCCGCCTGCCTTTTGACGCGGACGAGGAAGAACTGAGGCACCGCCTGACAGCGTCTTATGATCTGGTCCGTGCCTCATTGACGAAAAAGGTTCAGGCGACCCTTCCCGCGCGCAGCTGATCGACCATCACGAGCTGTTCGAAACTTCGCAAGCAGGTGTTCAGATGAAAGTGTCAAATCGCATCTCTCAGATCACAGCGGGCGGCAATGATGGCTGGGATGTGTTCTACCGGGCGCGCCGGATGGTCAGCGCCGGACACGCCGTGACCGAGCTGACAATTGGCGAACACGACACCCGAACCGATGTATCGATTTTGCGCGCCATGGACCACTCGGCGCGAAACGGACACACCGGTTACGCAATGGTCCCGGGAACCGATCAACTACGCGACATGGTCGCCGCAAGAACTCAGACACGAAGCGGTGTTCCCACCACGCGCGACAATGTTCTGATCACGCCCGGCGGGCAATCCGCCCTGTTCGCAGCACATACGGCCCTGTGTGATCCCGGGGATGTGGGGCTGTATATTGATCCATATTACGCCACTTATCCCGGAACGATCCGCGGGGTGGGCGCACACGCCCGCCCCGTCCAGGCTCAGGCCAAGGAGTCATTTCAACCGCGCGCCGAAGATATCGAAGCTGCGGCGGACGGAGCTGTGTCACTGCTGATCAACTCACCCAACAATCCAACCGGCGTGGTCTATTCCCACGAAACGCTTGAAGGCATCGCGGGGGCCTGTAAACGGCACGATCTTTGGCTCATCTCGGACGAGGTCTATGACACGCAGGTCTGGGAAGCTGAGCATATCTCTCCCCGTGCCTTGTCGGATATGGCCGAGCGCACACTTGTTGTTGGGTCCATGTCCAAATCCCATGCCATGACAGGCTCTCGCTGCGGATGGGTTATTGGTCCAGAAGAAGTGATCGCGCATCTGATCAATTTGGCCACGCACACGACCTACGGCGTGCCAGGTTTCATTCAGGATGCCGCCTGTTTTGCACTGAAGGCCGGCCCGGAGTTTGAGGCTGGTATCGCCGCCCCTTTCCGTCGCCGTCGCGCGCTTGCCATAGAGATTCTGAGCAAGCAGAACGTCATCAGCCTCGTTCCATCACAAGGCGCGATGTATCTGATGCTGGATATCCGCGCGACCGGCCTATCCGGTGAAGGTTTTGCAAACGCCTTACTGGACAATCACGCCATCGCCGTCATGCCTGGTGAAAGCTTTGGCCGGGCCGCAGCGGGCCATATTCGCGTGGCAATGACGGTACAGGACGCGCGTTTTTCGCAGGCCCTGCAGACCTTATGCAATTTTGCGGCAAGTAAGGCAAAACATCGCGCGGCTGAGTGACGAGCTCAGAACCGAAATGTTGTCCTCAGGTTGAAAACATTCGTGCCCAAACCACCTTCAGATCGGGTGGCATTGTCGAAGTTCTGGCGCAACGCCTCACCACTAATCACAAGGTTTTCCCCAATCGGATAAGCGACACCGATGCCGTAAACCGCCGCTGTATCGCTGTCGGTCGAGGTTTCCGCGCGGGCCGCACCGACGACCACGTATCCGAGCGCGTTGCCAAAATCGTAGCCGCCACGCAGTTTCACAAGCGACATACTGTCCAGGCTTCCCTGATTCTCACTGAGGTTCAGGGACAGGCGGTTGTATTCCAACTCACCCCCCAAAACGAAATTGCCAAAATCCTGATCAAACCCAATATGGGCGCCAAATGAGCCTGTGTCCCCGCTGGAGCTCTCAGGGCCGCTTGCCTCGGCATAGCCGAAACTGAAACCCGCATAGGCACCTGACCAATCCTCTGCCAAGGCAGGGGTGGCGCATGTGATCGACATCGCGGCGATCAGGGCCCAACGTGGTTTCCAATCCATCATCAACAGTGTTCATCCGTGTCTGGAGCAACGACAGTCACACATTTAAACTGGCATGCAGTTGCCAGATTTCAATTCTGATCACAGGATATTCAGCAGTAAGTTAATAAAGTATAACAGATTTCACCCAAAGCGGGAGAAAATGTGCCCAGAACACGCGTTCAACAAGACCAGCGATACAATCTGTCGGTTTTTGACACCAAAGTCGCAAACGGAACAGAACAGGGTGTGGCCGTCTGACAGCCTATCGGGCAACTGAGAGGTCTCATGGCAAACGAGATTTGGAAAATTCGTCTGATCAGTCGTACCATTGGTGCGGATCGTGGGCGCGCGGCAAGGGGTCGGCCTGGCTTGTCTTGATCGCTCACGCTCAAGATACCTCTTTAACGACCGGACTTACTCAATGAACACGCAATCCCGTAGTGCCTCTCGTAGCGGTGGACGTTCTGCACGTCGCGCAGCCCGTGCATCCGCCCTTCCAGAACATCTGCGCCCGATCCGCCCCGGCATGGAAGGCGGCACATACAAACCTCTGACCCCAGCTCAGGTGGAACAAATCCACAATGCCGCCCTACAAGCCCTTGAAACCATTGGTCTTGCAGACGCCCCCCAAAGCGGTATCGACTATCTGGTCGGTGCAGGCTGTACACTGGGCGACGACGGGCGCATTCGGTTCCCGCGCGCATTGGTTGAAGATACGATTGCCAAGGCCAACCGGTCCATCACTCTCTGTAGCCGCGACGGCCAGACCGACCTCGACCTAACCGGCACCAAGGTTCACTATGGTACAGCCGGGGCCGCTGTAAGTATGGTTGATGTCCATGGCCGCCAATACCGCGATTCAACCGTACAGGATCTGCACGACGCCGCGCGAATTTGCCAGCAGCTGGACAATATCCACTTCGTCCAGCGCCCTATGGTCTGCCGCGACATCCTCGACAATCTCGAGATGGACTACAACACAGTTTACGCTGCATGTTCAGGGACTTACAAACACATCGGAACATCCTTTACCGAGCCGTCGCATGTAGCACCTGCCATCGAGATGCTGCATATGATTGCCGGTGGTGAGGGCAAATGGCGCGAGCGGCCTTTTGTGTCCAACTCGAACTGCTTTGTCGTTCCGCCGATGAAATTCGCCACCGAAAGCTGCGAAGTGATGGAGGAATGCATCAAGGCCGGTATGCCTGTTCTGTTGCTGTCTGCTGGCATGGCCGGCGCAACCGCCCCATCAACCATCGCCGGGGCGATCACGCAGGCCACTGCCGAATGCCTGGCCGGTTTGGTTTATGTAAACGCCGTAAAGCCAGGCGCACCCGCGATTTTTGGCACATGGCCCTTTGGTCTGGACCTGCGCACTGGGGCCATGTCTATCGGGTCTGGCGAACAAGCCCTGCTGAGTGCGGGCTGTGCGCAGATGCACCAGTTCTACGACCTGCCGGGCGGCGCCGCCGCGGGCGCGTCAGATTCGAAACTGCCCGATATGCAAGCCGGGTGGGAGCAGATGTGTTCGAACGTCATGGCCGGGTTGTCCGGGCTGAACATGGTCTATGAAGCGGCGGGCATGCATGCTTCGCTTCTGGGCTTTTGCTTCGAAAGCCTCATCCTCAGCGATGATCTGATCGGTCAAGCACAGCGCTGCGTGCGCGGCATCGAAGTCAATGATGAAACACTGGCGCTGGATCAGATTGCCGAGGTTTGCATGGGCGGGCCGGGCCACTACTTGGGAACTGACGCAACACTCAGCCGGATGCAGGCCGACTATGTCTATCCGATGTTTGGTGACCGAACGTCACCAAAAGAATGGGCCGAGATGGGTAAACCAGATTTGCTGGAGAAGGCCACTGCCCGCAAGGAAGAAATTCTGAGCGCACCGTCATCCGCCCAGTTTGATCCGTTGCTTGATGCCGAAATTCGCGCCAAATTCAACATTCACTTACCCGCGTAACCATTTGTAAAGGCGGCCCGAAACCCTCGGGCCGCCCTTATTCAATGCAAATCAGCCGTTGCTGGGGGGCAGCAAACCGGCTTCTTGCGCAACTGCGATCTCATCCTGATCCAGCGCGCCGTCACCATTTGCATCCATGGCCGAGAACGTATCGGTATCCACTTCTGGTACCACAGCCTGCACTTCTTCGATGGTCAGAACGCCATCACCATTGGCATCAGCGCTCGATTGCGCCAGAGCCAATGCAGGCAAGCCAAGTGCGAATGCCGAAATAACGGCCAGATGTTGCGGTTTCATGATAGTGCCTCCTGAGTGAGTTTTGCGTTGTTACGTCCGGACACGCACCACAGACACCATCTTGCCCGTCGCCGTCACCCGCCTCCCTGGCATCCCCGCATTTCGCGCCATTCTTTGCGGATTTCCCCGAGTCGGCCCTGCGATCTCCCGCCGGGCGAAATCCGCCGATGTGCTTTCGGCGGTTCTGACCCGATAGCGGAGAGGCAATCCGGCAAGGCTCTGCTGACGACAGGCGTATGGGGTTGAAAAAAGAAAGGGGGCCGAAGCCCCCTGTCAGTTTCGCCTTCCAGGCTCATTTCGTTGACCGCCCGGTATTTTTTTGCCTGCGGCCTGGACTGCGCATGGGGCGAGCGCACCCGCCCCGTGAGAGAGTGGGAGGGAGCAAATATTCCGCCCCACCCTGTTCCCGGCCAACACGGGCATGTCGGCCGAGTGGACCAAGGCATCGAAGGTAAGTCTCAGCGCCTTGATCCGTATTCGTCGGGGTCGGTACCTGTGGCAGCTATCCGACCCCTGCGCCCCGGGGTGCCGGGGCGCTGAACTCAGCTACACCCGCTTGTCGCGCCGCAGGTGTTGCATTTCATGCAGGTACCGTTGCGCACCAGCGTGTAGTTTCCGCATTCGCCGCACGGGTCGCCCTCGTAGCCCTGCATCTTGGCTTTGGTACGAGCGTCCATGGTGGTTGCGACGGCAGTTTCTGCGGCCGGAGCTTCAAATGCAGCGGCTGTTTCTGCCATGCCGTTCAAATCAGCCTGACCCGCGTTGAACACCGCCAGATCTTGCGGCAGGCGCTTGCGCAGATAGCCGGTCGAGCTGATTTGCTTCAACACTTCCAAAGACTTGGACGCCGCACTGTCGCTGATTTCTGAAACGTTCGAGACGTTTTCGTCCTCGCCACGACCCAGATCATCGAAGGTTGCGCCTTCAGGTTTCACATGGGCCAGATCGGTGCGGTCCAAATAAGACACGGCCAATTCGCGGAAAATGTAGTCCAGAATCGACGTCGCGTTCTTGATCGAGTCGTTGCCCTGCACCATCCCCGCCGGTTCGAATTTGGTGAAGGTGAAGGCATCGACAAACTCTTCCAGCGGCACGCCATACTGCAGGCCGACCGAGACCGCGATGGCGAAGTTGTTCATCATTGCCCGGAAGCCAGCGCCTTCCTTGTGCATGTCGATGAAGATCTCACCCAGCTTGCCGTCTTCGAACTCACCGGTGCGCAGGTAAACCTTGTGGCCGCCCACGATCGCCTTCTGGGTATAGCCCTTGCGGCGATGGGGCAGTTTCTCGCGATGACTGCGGATCATTTCCTTGACCACAACCTTCTCAATCACCTTCTCGGCCAGAACGACAGCTTTTTCCTGCGTCGAACCGCTTTCCAAAACTTCTGCCGCTTCGTCGTCGTCCTCGACCAGCGCCGCCGCCAGAGGCTGCGACAGTTTCGAGCCGTCACGATAAAGCGCGTTAGCCTTCACACCCAGCGACCAGCTGAGTTCATAGGCCTTCTGGCAATCCTCGATGGTCGCGTCATTGGGCATGTTGATCGTCTTGCTGATCGCGCCCGAGATAAAGCTTTGCGCTGCCGCCATCATGGTGATGTGGCTATCAACCCCTAGGAAACGCTTACCTTTCTTGCCGCACGGGTTGGCGCAGTCGAAGATCGAATAGTGCTCTTCCTTCAGATGGGGTGCGCCTTCCAGCGTCATGGTTCCGCAGACGTGATCGTTCGCTGCGTCGATATCCGCTTTGGTAAAGCCAAGATGGCGCAGCAGGTCGAAAGTAGGATCGTTCAGCTTGGTCGCCGGGATGCCCAAAACGCCGGTGCAGAAATCCTCGCCCAGTGTCCACTGGTTGAAGACGAACCGGATGTCGAAGGCGCTTTCCAGCGCAGCGTCCACTTTGGCCAACTCATTCGGTCCAAAGCCATGACCGGTCAGCGAGGTGTGGTTGATCCCCGGCGCGTTACCGATGGTTCCGTGACCGACGGCGTAGCCCACGATCTCTTCGATCTGAGACGAGGAATAGCCCAGCTTTTCCAGCGCCGACGGCACCGAGCGGTTGATGATCTTGAAGTACCCGCCACCGGCCAGCTTCTTGAATTTGACCAGCGCAAAGTCCGGCTCGATCCCCGTGGTATCACAGTCCATCACCAGACCGATGGTGCCGGTTGGTGCGATTACAGTGGCCTGCGCATTGCGGTAGCCGTTTTTCTCGCCAAGGCTCAACGCCTCATCCCAAGCCGACATCGCCAGATCGACCAGACGCTTATCAGGGCAGTTTCCGTGGTCCAGCGGCACCGGCTTCACGGCCAGCTTCTCATAGCCCTCGGTAACCCCCTGCGATGCGCGGCGGTGGTTGCGGATGACGCGCAGCATGTGGTCGGCGTTGCGCTCATAGCCTTTGAAGGCGCCCAGTTCGCCAGCAATCTCGGCCGAGGTCGCATAGGCCACACCGGTCATGATTGCAGTCAGCGCGCCACAGATCGCCCGACCCTCGTCCGAGTCATAGCTGTAGCCCATGTTCATCAGCAGGCCGCCGATATTGGCGTAACCCAGACCCAGCGTGCGGAAGTCATACGACAGCTGCGCGATTTCCTTCGACGGGAACTGCGCCATGGTCACCGAGATTTCCAGTGTCAGGGTCCACAGACGCGAGGCGTGCATGTAATCCGCCGCCTGGAACTCACCATCCTTGAGGAAGGTCAACAGGTTCATCGACGCAAGGTTACAGGCCGTATCGTCCAGGAACATATATTCCGAGCACGGGTTCGACCCACGGATCGCGCCATCTTCGGGGCATGTGTGCCATTCGTTGACCGTGTCATGGAACTGGATGCCCGGATCGGCGCAGGCCCAAGCGGCGTGGCCGACCTTCTCCCACAAATCGCGCGCCTTGACGGTCTTGGCGACCTTGCCGTCGGTGCGGTTGATCAATTCCCAATCGGCGTCTTTCTCAACAGCGGTCAGGAACGCATTGGTCACGCGGATGGAGTTGTTCGAATTCTGGCCCGAAACCGAGCTATAGGCTTCCGAATCCCAGTCCGTGTCATAGGTCGGGAATTCGATGCTGTCGTGTCCCTGCTTGGCATAATCCAGCACGCGCTTGATATAAGTCTCAGGGATCGCGACCTTTTTCGCTTCACGAACCGCTTTCTTCAGGCTGTCATTCTTGTTGGGGTCATACGCATCATCCTGCGCACCGTCCCAGCTGCGGATGGCCTCGAAAATGCCGTTCAGCATCTTCTCGTGCATCTTCGATCCGGCAACGATAGAGGCCACTTTCTGCTCTTCGATCACCTTCCATTCGATGAATTTCTCGATGTCAGGATGATCTGCATCGACGATTACCATCTTTGCGGCCCGACGGGTTGTTCCGCCTGATTTGATCGCACCTGCGGCGCGGTCGCCGATCTTGAGGAAGCCCATCAGGCCCGAAGACTTGCCGCCACCTGACAGCGCTTCGCCCTCAGCCCGCAGATGGCTGAAGTTGGTCCCGGTGCCTGAACCGTATTTGAACAAGCGCGCCTCGCGCACCCACAGATCCATGATGCCGCCCTCGTTCACCAGATCATCATCGACGGACTGGATGAAGCATGCATGCGGCTGCGGATGTTCGTAAGCGGATTTCGATTTGGTCAGCTTGCCGGTTTTGTAGTCGACATAGTGGTGACCCTGCGCAGGGCCGTCGATCCCGTAGGCCCAGTGCAAACCGGTGTTAAACCATTGCGGGCTGTTCGGAGCGGCGCGTTGGGTCGCCAGCATATAGCGCATCTCGTCAAAGTAGGCGCGCGCGTCTTCCTCGGTTGAGAAATAGCCGCCCTTCCAGCCCCAGTACGCCCACGCGCCGGCCAGACGATCGAACACTTGCTTGGAGGATGTCTCGCCATCGAATTCAGCGCCATCGGCCGGAACCGAACGCCACAGGAATTCGGGAACGTCTTTCTCTTTGACCTTTTTCAGCTTGCTGGGAACACCGGCCTTGCGGAAATATTTCTGCGCGATGACGTCGCTGGCCACCTGGCTCCAGCTCGACGGAACTTCGATATCATCAAGCCGAAAGACAATAGTGCCGTCGGGATTTCGAATCTCGGACGTGGCCGAAATGAAATCCAAGTCTGCGTATGCATCCTGCCCCGGTTTGGTGAACTTTCTTTCAATTTTCATTTCCGCTGCCTTCGAATTAATGACCGTCTACCCAGCTTCGGGCCTGAGAAATGCCAAGCCCCCCACCTTGCCGAACTCGACAGACGCAAAGGTCCGGACGCTGCCGCGCGCAGCGCAAAACCGCATCAGCGGTTGCACAATCAGTTGGTGTGCGTCCCGTCCCTGCCCTGCGCCTTCTCTGATTTCATACCAGATGTAGTGGCGTCATATTCGGCTCATACAATCTGGCGTATCCACCCATAGAAGGTCAACGGCCTTTTTGAGTCATTTTTGAAATCTTTTGTGTTGACCCGATCATCGCGCCGGGTCTTGCGTGGGGCGTTTCCGATTCCTCCACAGAATGATCCACGGCAAAATCCCGCCGATCCCAAACTCATCAGAATGAAATTCCTGTTTTTACCAGCATGTTTATAAGCGTTTGATGAACCAGACCACTGCTGGTTAGGCTGGAACAGAATCATCGCGAGCCTTCCAAGGGTCGAGGTGGTTAACGCGAAAATCACTAAGGGCTTACAATCAGATGCGGCTGTTTCACTTTTTATCGCCAGTGGCCCTATTCGTGGCGTGCACACCACAAGATGTGTCCGAACCATCACGCAGTGCTCAGTTCAACGACTACCCGACGCGTCTGTTCGAAACCTTCGAAACGAGCTGCACCGGCCCGGGCGACAGTTTTCGCAAGCTGCCCGACAGAAGCTTTGAATGCAGCGAATACCTGCCCCCCGAAGCAGCCGCTTTCCTGATACTAACCTATGATGGCTCGCCTCAGAACCTGCCCAAAAGCGTCATGCGATTGAACCCGAGCAAAACCGCATCTGGCTACCGCGTGGATGCCTCGCTGGTGTTCAGAGTGCCACAGAAAGCAGGATCAGTTGTTGAGGTTCCCGTCGAAAGCGAAGCGTTGGACCAAGCTCTTAGCAGGCTTTATCGCACGATGGGCGGGTTGCCGGGCTGACTATATTTTTACGGCCGCTGTGTTGCTTGCATTATTCAAACAGCTTGTTGTTGGTCCAGTCAAATCTACCTTCGTCCCGCCCCTGAATCGCTGCCTTCCAACCGACCTTTTCCACACGGGCTTTGAAGTTTGGCCCCTCGGGAGAATGGCGTGCAATACACACTATGTGCCAATCAATATCTGGTTGAGTGCACAATACAGCGTGCGCGTAATTTAACATTTTTGGAAGTGGTCGGGGCGGCAGGATTCGAACCTACGACCCCCTGTACCCAAAACAGGTGCGCTACCAGACTGCGCCACGCCCCGGACCGTGCGCCTTCCTAAACGTGCCGATCTGATTTGAAAAGCCCTAACAGGGCCAAATTGCGGGGCCTTGTGAAAAAATTTCATGGCGCATCTGGGTTCCAGCTGCGATTCCATAGCGTGTGGCCAATCCAGCATTGATTTCGAGCACCGCAAACACGGAATCGCCGCCCTCAATCGGGGTCAAATCACCCGGAATCGCGCCTTCATGCACGCTGCTGACTGCGCCGGTTTTGTCGATGAAGATCATGTCCAGTGGAATCAGGGTGTTCTTCATCCAGAACGCCACGCGCTGAGGCGGATCGAATACGAACAGCATTCCCGACCTGCTGGGTAGGGACTCTCGAAACATCAACCCACGCGAACGCTCTTGGGGTGTTATCGCCAGTTCAACGTCGAAACGTATCTGAGTCTGATCGTTCTTCAGCTCAACCCGGCCAGGACGGCACTCCGCCAACGCGCCCGCGGCCCAAAAGGCAATGATCAGGGCAGGAGCGATAAGGCGACTCATCATTGTGGGATCAATCGTCCAGTGCGGCTTCCCAGGCAAGAACCTGTGCAGCCATCCGGCCCCGTTTACCATCGATCACACGCATGGCGAGCGCTTCGCCGGGTTGCAGGTCGGCAAGGCCCGAGCGACGCAAAACTTCGATATGCAGAAACACATCCTCACCACGACCAAACACATTGGCAAAGCCAAAACCTTTGCCCTTGTCGAACCATTTCACCCGCGCGGCCTCCATCGGGGCATCTGCGATCACATCTGGATCAAGTTCGGCGAAATCGGCCAGTAGCATCGAATCTGCGCGTGCAGGCGGATCAACACTGATCACCTCGACCGCCTGAACGCCCCGGTCTGTCCGATGCGTCATAATTTCGATGCCCGCACCATCCGCGACAGAGCTTTGCCCAAAATTGCGCAAGACGTTGACATGCAACAGAATATCCGGACCGCCTTCGTCAGACACAACGAACCCGTACCCTTTCGCAGGGTCGAACCATTTTACGTGTCCACGTACGCGATACATGTTGTTCAGATCGTCCGGCACTGTATTCCTTACGCGCATTTATTAGGATCGTTAAGGTTTGTCTGTTTATGGGAATGGCCCGCAAATTCAAGCTGAAAAAACTCATTGTTTTCTGAGCGTTGCATTTCACGTAACGCGAAGATCATGGATTCAGCCTTTCCACTTGCCAGACTGAATCGGACCGATCCCTCGTCCACCTAAAGCGATCATGCAGGCGAAAGGCCCCATCTGCCCAGAATTCAATTTCAGTCGGCGCGATTCTGTACCCTCCCCAAAATGGCGGTCGCGCAGGGTTCGGCCCATGTTTCGCAGTTACCTTTGCAACCTCGGCCATCAACGCAGCGCGACTGCTCAGCGGCTGAGACTGCCGCGAAGCCCAGGCCCCCAATCGACTTTTAAGCGATCTGGATGCATAATACTCATCCGCTTTCGGACCCGTTTCGCGCGTTATTATACCACGAACTCGAATTTGACGCCGCAAAGATTTCCAGTGCATCACAAATGCCGCTTTGCCCGCACCATCCAGTTCTGACGCTTTGGTGCTTTCGTAGTTCGTGTAGAAAACGAAGCTGTCCGGTTCGATCTCTTTCAAAAGAACCATACGAACATTGGGCATACCATCCTGGTCGACAGTCGCCAACGCGATTGCGTTCGGATCGTTGACTTCACTCTCTTCAGCCTCACCCAACCACCGAGCCGCTATTTCAAACGGATCGGAGCCAGCAAAGATGCCATCGCGCTCGTTCATTTCCATCCCCTGGAAAGTACTGAGAATGAACCTAAGGCGATAACCCGCTACGGGCAAGAGTGGATGGCCTTGATGCAGCGCTAACGATGGCATAAACCAACGCAATACAATGCGAAGACAGGCGGAGAACCAAACATGGCAAATCAGTTGATGGCCGGCAAACGCGGCCTCATCATGGGACTGGCCAATGACAAATCAATCGCATGGGGAATCGCGCGCGCTTTATCCGATGCCGGGGCCGATCTGGCTTTTTCTTATCAAGGCGACGCTCTTAAGAAACGGGTCGACCCATTGGCAGCGCAACTTGGCAGCGAAATCGTCCTGCCGTGCGACGTCAGCGACGAGACGTCAATCGACGCATTGTTCACCGCGCTTGAAACAAAATGGGGCAAGCTGGATTTTATCGTTCACGCCATCGGGTTCTCGGACAAGAACGAACTACGCGGTCGTTATGTAGACACCAGCCGCGCGAATTTCAATTTGACGATGGATGTGTCCGTCTTTTCCTTCACAGCCGTCATGCAGCGCGCGGAAAAGATGATGGGCGAAGGTGGCAGCGCAGTGACCCTGACTTACTACGGCGCCGAGCAGGTCATGCCGCATTATAATGTCATGGGCGTTGCCAAAGCCGCGCTGGAAGCATCGGTCAAGTATTTGGCCGAGGACCTGGGCAAGGATGGCATACGCGTGAACTCGATCTCGGCAGGGCCGATCAAAACGCTCGCCGCCAGTGGCATCGGGGACTTCCGTTATATCATGAAATGGAACGAGTATAACTCACCCCTGCGTCGCAACGTAACCATCGACGATGTCGGCAACTCGGCATTGTACTTGCTGTCTGATCTCAGCAGTGGCGTCACCGGTGAGAATCTGCATGTGGACTCGGGCTATCACATTGTCGGCATGAAAGCCGTCGATGCGCCTGACGTTGAAAAGGGCTAAGATCATGAGCGCCAAGGATCGCCTGCCCCACGAAAAAGGCTTTCATATCAGCTGGGATCAGATTCACCGCGATTCCCGCGCTCTGGCCTGGCGGCTGGATGGGCAAGGCCCCGATGATGGATCCTGGCGCGCGGTTGTCGCGATCACCCGTGGCGGCATGGCCCCGGCCATGATCGTCAGCCGTGAGCTGGACATCCGCACTGTCGATACGATCAGCGTACGCTCCTACCACCATCAGGAACAGGGCGAGGCCGAGGTGCTCAAGGCCCCAGATGCCCAGTTGATGAGCGATGGCGAAGGCGTTCTAATCATCGACGATCTGGTCGACAGCGGCAAAACCCTGGATCTGGTGCGCAGGATGTTTCCAAAGGCGCATTTCGCGACGGTCTATGCCAAACCCAAGGGCCGCCCGATGGTCGACACGTTTATTACCGAGGTCAGCCAGGACACCTGGATCTTCTTTCCCTGGGATATGGCCTTGCAATATGTCGAACCTTATCGCGGCACGGACTAACTTCTTCTGTTCAAAAATACCTCGGAGCGCGAGGCAGAGCCTCGCACAAGCCCTGCTGGCACTGTCCAAGGACAAAACCCAATGACTCAAACCCGCACCAGCGTCACCTTTCCGCCCCCGGTGATGGAGGCGCGTCGCTGGCTGGACGGGGTTGCATTTTCAGATGACCAGCCGCTGATCAATGTTAGTCAGGCGGCTCCCGTCGATCCACCACCGCTGGCCATGCGTCAGGCCATGGCCGAGTTTGCAGTAGAGCAAGATAGCGCCCATCTCTATGGGCCCGTCTTGGGTAACAGTGATTTACGCGCGGAGCTGGCCAACCAGATCAGCACCCACTACGCGGCTGAGGTCGCCGAGAACCAGGTTGCCATCACCTCGGGGTGCAATCAGGCGTTTTCGGCCGTCATCTCGGCGATCACGGATCAGGGGGATGAGGTCGTCCTACCTACCCCATGGTACTTCAATCACAAAATGTGGCTGGACATGGCAGGCGTGCACTCTGTCGACTTGCCAACCGGCGCTGATCTTTTGCCTGATCCCGAACAGGCGCGTGCGCTGATCACCGACAAAACCCGCGCTATTTCCTTGGTCACGCCCAACAATCCCGGCGGGGTCGAATACCCGGCGGACCTGCTTCGCGCCTTCTACGATCTGGCGCGCGAGGCTGGCATCTACCTGCTGGTCGACGAAACCTACCGCGATTTTGACAGCCGCAGCGGACCGCCGCATGCGCTGTTTCAACAACCGGGCTGGGATCAGACGCTTGTGCATCTCTATTCTTTCTCGAAAGCCTACCGCCTGACCGGTCATCGCGTCGGAGCGATTGCGTCCAGCACCATCCTGCTGGCCGAGATCGAAAAATTTCTGGATACGGTTGCCATTTGCCCCGGTCAGATCGGTCAATTCGCGGCCCTGTGGGGCATGCAGAACCTCGGCCAATGGTTGGCCGGGGAACGAGATGAGATCCTCGACCGGCGCGCCGCCATCACGGATGAGATGCCAAGGCTGACTGCCACGGGCTGGCGGTTGTTGGGCCTCGGCGCATATTTCGCCTATCTCGAACACCCGTTCGATATCGCCTCGGATGAACTTGCCCGCCGCCTCGTTCCCGAAGCCGGTATTCTCCTGCTGCCCGGTACGATGTTCATGCCCGCAGGCGATCCTGCCGGTCAGCGCCAGGTGCGCATCGCTTTTGCCAATCTGGATCGAGCTGGGATTGGCCAATTGTTCGACCGCTTGCAGGCAGTTTCCTTCTAAGCTTGCCCCCCGGCGGTGCCCGTCGTATTCAGGGCGGCGACCAACAGGGCAGAGACCTGCCAAAACACCAAGAGGGCATCATGGCTGCAGGCAAGAACAGTCTTTCGAAAACCTTTGTCTGGATATTGATGGGCCTTTTGTTCGTCGGTCTTGCCGGCTTTGGCGCCACCAATCTCAGCGGCACCATCCGCACCGTTGCACAGGTGGGTGAAGAAAGCGTCTCGGTCGATGCCTATGTACGCGAGTTGCAACGCGAGATCCGTGCTGTTGAGGCCCAGACCGGACAATCTCTGCAAATGTCTCAGGCCCGAGAGCTGGGTTTGGAACAGCGCGCCTTGTCCCGCCTGACCGCCCTCGCCGCGTTGGACAACGAAGTCAGCCAGTTGGGCATTTCGATTGGCGACGAAAACCTGCAGGAAGAGATCGTTGCGATCCCAGCCTTTCAGGGCGTTGATGGAAGTTTTGACCGCGAAGCCTATCGGTTCCAACTGGATCAACTGGGTATCTCGGATACCGAATTCGAATCGGATCTGCGCAAGGAATCTTCGCGCACGATCCTGCAGGCAGCTGTGACCAGCGGTGTAGTCATGCCCGATACGCTGACACAAACGCTGGTCGATTATCTGGGCGCACGGCGCAGCTTTACCATCGCGACCCTTGGGGTTGAGGCGCTGACGACGCCGGTTGCGGATCCAACCGATGAACAGGTTCAGGCGTTTTATGATGAAAACACCGATTTGTTCACCCTGCCCCGCACCAAACGACTGACCTATGCGATCCTTTCGCCCGAGATGTTGATCGATACGGTCGAGGTCGACGAAGATACACTGCGCCGACTCTACGACCAGCGCGCGGCTGAATACCAACAACCCGAACGCCGGTTGGTCGAACGGCTGAACTTCCCCAGTGAAGAGGCGGCAAATGACGCAATGGCACAGCTTGAGGTCGGGGGCACCACATTCGAACAACTGGTGCGCGACCGCGAGCTTGAGTTGAGCGATATCGATCTGGGCGATGTCACCCGCGACGATCTGGGCGACGCTGCCGATGCCGTATTCGCGGCAGAACTGGATCAGGTTGTCGGACCTCTGCCTTCGGTCTTTGGCCCGGCTTTGTTCCGGATAAACGGCTCACTGGCCGCCAACAACGTTCCTTTTGAAGAGGCTGAACCAAGCTTGCGCGAAGAACAGGCTTCTGAGCGCGCGCGCCGCCTGATCGAAGCCCAATCTGAGGATATCAACGACCTACTGGCCGGTGGTGCCACACTGGAAGAGTTGGCTGCTGAAACCGAGATGGTGCTGGATCAGATCGACTGGACCCGCGACAGCAGCGAACAGGTTGCAGCTTATGACGGGTTCCGCATGGCCGCCGAAGCAGTGCAGGACGGTGACTTCCCCGAGATCGCGTTCCTTGAGGATGGGTCGATCTTCGCTCTGCGTTTGGAAGAAGACCTGCCCCCGCGCCCCGAACCCTTGAACAGCGCGCGCGACCGCGTCGCTGCGGCCTGGATCGCGGCCGAGACAAATACGGCTCTTCAGGATCAGGCTGCCTCGGTCCTGCTGGACCTGGCCACCGATGGAGACTTCACCGCAACCGGCCTGCCCTTCCGCGTGGAAAACGCCCTGACGCGCACAGCATTTCTTGACGATGTGCCCCCCAGCTTCATGGCAGACGTCTTCGAGATGGAGCCCGGTGAACTGCGCGTGGTCAGCGGCAATGGTGCCGCCTTGATCGTACGTCTGGACGAGATCCTGCCACCGGATGAAACTGACGAGTTGCGACAGCTGCAAGAGGCCCTCAGCGCTCAACTGGATCAGGCCCTGGCGCAGAACATCTTTGACGCCTATGTCCGCGACGCACAGACCCGCGCACGCCCTGTGGTCGATCAGCAAGCCCTGAACGCCGTGCAGGCGAGTTACTAAGAGACCATCATGGCACTGACACCCGATTTCGAAACATTCGCCCGCGCCTATGAGGCGGGTGAAAATCAGGTCGTTTACACGCGCCTTGCTGCTGATCTGGACACGCCGGTGTCATTGATGCTGAAGCTGACCGGTGCGCAAAAAGATGCCTTTATGCTGGAATCCGTCACGGGCGGAGAGGTGCGCGGGCGCTATTCGATCGTTGGCATGAAGCCTGATCTGATCTGGCGCTGCCGGGGGGAAGCGTCCGAGTTGAACCGGTCCGCCCGGTTCGATCCCGAGGCGTTTGACCCGCAAACCGGCAACCCAATGGACAATCTACGCGCCCTTCTGTCCGAAAGCCGGATCGCCCTGCCCGATGATCTGCCGCAGGCGGCTGCCGGGCTTTTTGGTTATCTGGGCTACGACATGGTGCGTCTGGTCGAATATTTGCCGGATGTGAATCCTGATCCGTTGGGCCTGCCCGATGCGATCATGCTGCGCCCTTCTGTCGTGGCGGTTTTGGATGGCGTCAAAGGCGAAGTTACAGTGGTCTCTCCTGCATGGTCTAGCGACGGGCAATCGGCCAAAGCAGCCTATGCGCAGGCCGCCGAACGCGTGATGGACGCTGTCCGCGATCTGGAACGCGCCATGCCAGCGGAAACCCGCGATCTGGGTGACGCGTCCGAGGTTGCTCCGCCTGTGTCGAATTTCACCAAATCCGGCTATATGGAAGCGGTTGAAAAGGCCAAGGAATACATCCGAGCAGGCGACATCTTTCAGGTCGTTCCGGCGCAGCGCTGGACACAGGATTTCCCGCTGCCGCCGTTCACTCTCTATCGGTCTTTGCGCCGCACCAACCCTTCGCCGTTCATGTTCTACTTCAACTTCGGTGGCTTTCAGGTCGTGGGCGCCAGCCCCGAGATTCTGGTGCGCGTCTTTGGCGATGAAGTCACCATTCGTCCCATCGCTGGCACCCGCCCGCGCGGCGCGACACCTGAAGAAGACAAAGCAAACGAGTTGGATTTGCTGGCCGACAAGAAGGAATTGGCCGAACATCTGATGCTTCTGGATCTGGGTCGCAACGATACGGGCCGCGTCGCAAAGATCGGCACTGTACGCCCGACCGAAGAGTTCATCATCGAACGCTACAGCCACGTGATGCATATCGTGTCGAACGTGGTAGGTGAATTGGCCGAGGAAAAAGACGCGCTGGATGCCTTCTTTGCTGGGATGCCTGCGGGTACAGTCTCGGGCGCGCCAAAAGTCCGTGCGATGGAGATCATTGACGAGTTGGAACCCGAAAAGCGCGGCGTCTATGGCGGCGGTGTCGGCTATTTCAGCGCGGGTGGTGACATGGATATGTGTATCGCCCTGCGCACGGCTATTGTGAAAGATTACAAGCTCTATATTCAGGCAGGCGGTGGCGTGGTCTATGACAGTGACCCCGAGGCAGAGTTTATGGAAACGGTCCATAAATCAAACGCCATCCGGCGGGCAGCAGCAGATGCGGCACGGTTTACCTCAACAGGCAACAGCTAAACAGAAAAAGGGCGGCGATCCCGGATCAGCCGCCTTGTAGGCGTTTACTGAACCTCGCGCTTCATCACCGCAGAGATTGGCGCCATGGCGACCCGACTGGCGCGATCCTCAAGCCCCCAGAGCAGCAAGGCCGAGATCGTTTCAGGACGCACACGGCCCAGCATCACCACAGTGCCCTCCTGCCCGGCGCGGAAAACGGCCTGATCCAGAAAACGGCGCATGATCTTGGGGTCCTGACGGGCCCCGTCGATATCGCGGAATATAACGCTGGACGGGATGCCGTTGCGCGCGGCGATTTTCTGGACGGTATTGAGCCCGTTGTCTTGTGTGATCAACCCACGACCCGTCACACCTGCAATCTCGGCCACCTGATCGGCCAGTTTGCGATTGCCCTGAATGCCGGTTTCAACCCCTTCTAGAATTCCTACAGTTTCCGGCAGGGTTTCCAGCCAGACGGCCATCGATACTTCGGCATCCTGTGCGCTGGCAGCCTCGGGCAAATCGGCCAGCGCCATCACCTCAAACCCGGCAGCGCGGTGGCGCGCCATTTTTTCGGCGGCGTTTGGATCAGACGGGCTGACGGCAAAGCTGATCGGATAGGGAAAGTCCTGCAAGGCCTCGGCCCCAAAGGACTGTTCATCATCGATCAGGATAATGGACATCAGCGGCTTGGAGTCGGCATTTTCAAATGCGGCGGCGTAGGCTTCGATGGGTTTGCCCATAGGGATCAGCCCTGTGACATCACCTGTTTCCTCAGCCGGTGGATCGTCGCGTTCGGTCAGCGGCACTACGCGCTTGCCGACGATCGTGCTGGTGCTGGTCTCGTTCTCTCCACCAATCTGAGGCAAGGCGGCAATACGCGGCAAGGTTCGGGGCAGCGTATCTTCGTCCCCTTCCACAGCAATTGGGCTATTTTCAAACGGGTTTTCTTCTGTGCTGTCTTCGGTCGAGCCTGGAACGTCGAGGCTTGGCACTGGTTCCAAAACCGCAACTTCTTCAGCTTCAGGCGCAGCGGGTGCCTCACCAATAACCTGTGGCTGCACCTCATCCTGAGGGGTTTCAGGCGCGGCTCCGGGCAGAGGCGGCGCAACAGGCGGGTTTGTCAGCACCGCAACCTCATCCGCTGTGTCGGGATCCGGCTGTTCGGGCTGTTGCCCCGGCCCGGTGATGTTTGGCTGGGCATCTGTCTCTTGCTCAAGGCCCGACAGATCGGCCACATCCTCTTCTTGGAAATCGGCAGCTTTTGGCCCAGCGGGTTGTGCATCGACCAGATCGGCGTCCGATCCGGTCTCGGTCACACTGGCCGAAGCCTCGGATGTGGTGACATCCTCGGGCTGTGGTGCCTCGGTTGCCACAACCGGTTTTTGGGTCAACGGTGCCTGCAACGACAAAACCGCACCCAAGATCAAAACAACGACCGCACCCGCGACCATTCCTCCGACAAATCCGCCCATGTCCAACGCCTTTCGCCTGTCTACTGCTACGCCCGTTCTTACGTCATCTTTTGCAACGCTTGGCCTGATGGCGCGTACGGAACGGGTTGTCCTCTTGACGCTGCCGCCCAAGCCTGAGCATGTATGTCCCGACATTATACCGTGGCCGGGGGCTGTATCGCCAGCCTGAAATGCCCAAGCTAAGATAAGTGCCCAAATGCTGCTGCTGATCGACAACTACGATTCGTTTACTTACAACCTGGTGCATTATCTGGGCGAACTTGGGGCCGAAATGGTCATTCGCCGCAATGATGCGCTGGATGTGCAGGAAGCCATGGCGATGAATCCCGCCGGTATCCTGCTCAGCCCCGGCCCTTGCGACCCAGATCAAGCCGGTATTTGCCTGGCCCTGACCGAAGCCGCGGCCGAGACAAAAACACCACTGATGGGTGTGTGCTTGGGTCATCAGACCATCGGTCAGGTTTTCGGCGGCAAGGTCGTGCGTTGCCATGAGATCGTGCATGGCAAGATGGGCACGATGAAACACACGGGCAAAGGCGTCTTTGCGGGCCTGCCCTCACCCTTTGAGGCGACACGCTATCATTCGCTTATTGTTGAGCGTGAGAGCCTGCCCAATTGCCTTGAGATCACAGCAGAACTGGAAGACGGTACAATCATGGGGCTGCAACACAAGGAACTGCCCATTCATGGCGTGCAGTTCCACCCGGAATCTATCGCCTCCGAGCATGGCCATGCCCTGCTCAAGAACTTCCTGCAAGAACTGAAAGTCCCCGCATGAGCGACGCATTGAAACCGCTGATCGGTGCGTCTGCCGACCGGCCCCTGACCCGCGCCGAGGCGGAACAGGCCTTTGGCATTCTGTTCGATGGCGAGGCCACGCCCAGCCAGATCGGTGGGCTGCTGATGGCCATGCGCACACGTGGCGAAACCGTGGACGAATACGCCGCCGCCGCCGCTGTGATGCGCGCCAAGTGTAACGCGGTCACCGCCCCGGCGGGCGCGATGGATATTGTGGGTACTGGAGGGGATGGCAAGGGAACACTGAATATCTCGACTGCGACGGCCTTTGTCGTGGCGGGGACCGGTGTCACCGTGGCCAAGCATGGCAACCGGAACCTCAGTTCGAAATCCGGCGCGGCAGATGCGCTGGGTCAGATGGGCATCAACGTGATGGTCGGCCCGCAAGTGGTTGAAAAAGCGCTGAATGAGGTGGGAATCTGTTTCATGATGGCCCCTATGCATCACCCTGCCATCGCTCATGTTATGCCGTCTCGACAAGAACTGGGAACGCGCACGATCTTCAATATTCTCGGCCCGCTGACCAATCCGGCGGGCGTCAAACGGCAACTAACGGGCGCCTTCTCTCGCGACTTGATCCGGCCGATGGCTGAAACACTGGGCTTGCTGGGATCTGATCGTGCGTGGTTGGTCCATGGCTCGGACGGGACGGATGAGTTGACGATCACCGGTGTCAGCTGGGTCGCTGCCCTGGAAGACAACACCATAAAAGAGGTTGAACTGCACCCCGAAGACGCAGGCCTGCCCGTACATCCATTCGAAGAGATCGTTGGCGGCACCCCGGAAGAAAACGCTGCTGCCTTCGGCGCATTACTGGATGGTACGCCGTCGGCCTATCGTGATGCCGTTCTACTGAACTCCGCCGCTGCTTTGGTCGTGGCTGAGGCCGCGAGTGATTTGCGCGAAGGCGTTGAAAAGGCAGCTGAAAGCATCGACAGTGGCAAAGCCAAAGAAAAGATCACCGCCCTTGCGCGGATCACACAGGAAGCTGCATGACCGAGACTGTTCTGGACAAAATCAAAGCCTATAAGCTGGAAGAGATCGAAGCGAACAAGGTACAAAAATCGCTGGCTGAGCTGGAAAGCGAAGCACGAGATGCGCCTGAGGTGCGTGGCTTTGCCGAGGCGCTGCACAACGCCTCGCGCACCGGCTACGGTTTGATTGCCGAGGTCAAAAAGGCCAGCCCCTCCAAAGGTTTGATCCGCCCGGATTTTGATCCGCCCGTTCTGGCTAAAGCCTATGAAGACGGCGGCGCAGCCTGTTTGTCGGTTCTGACCGACACACCAAGTTTTCAGGGTGCCAAAGAATATCTGACTGCTGCGCGCGCTGCTACCATTTTACCCGCTTTGCGCAAGGATTTCATGTACGATCCCTATCAGGTCATCGAAGCCCGCGCCTTGGGGGCTGACTGTATCCTGATTATCATGGCCTCGGTCGAAGATTCGCAGGCCGCCGAGTTGGAACAAACCGCGTTTGACTGGGATATGGACGTTCTGATCGAAGTTCACGACGAAGCCGAGCTTGTTCGCGCGACGCAGCTGAAAAGCCCCCTGATCGGGATAAACAACCGCAATCTCAAGACCTTCGAGACCACTCTTGATACCACCCGGCGCCTGTCAAAACTGGTGCCAGGAGATCGGACGATTGTCTGCGAAAGCGGTCTGGGCGCGCCGGAAGATCTGGCCGATATCGCTCGCTACGGTGCACGGTGTTTCCTGATCGGCGAGAGCCTTATGCGGCAGGATGACGTCAGTGCGGCAACCCGCCAAATCCTGTCGAACCCGCTGATCCCAGGGGTGATGTGATGCCGCTTACGCATTTTGATGCCGAAGGTCAGGCGCATATGGTCGATGTCTCGGACAAGGATGTCACTGACCGTATTGCGGTGGCTGCCGGGTACATCAAGATGGCGGCAGAAACCTTTGATTTAATTTCAGAAGGCCGCGCCAAGAAAGGCGATGTTCTAGGCGTTGCGCGTCTTGCGGGGATCATGGGGGCCAAGAAAACGCCCGACCTGATCCCACTGTGCCATCCGCTACCCGTGACCAAGGTTGCAGTTGAACTGACGCTGGACCCTGGTCTACCGGGTGTCCAAATCGAAGCCACGGTCAAAACCTCGGGCCAGACCGGCGTCGAGATGGAAGCGCTGACCGCTGTCTCAACCGCCGCGCTCACCGTCTATGACATGACCAAAGCCGTGGACAAGGCAATGGAGATCGGCGGCATTCGCGTTCTTCTCAAAGATGGCGGCAAATCAGGACGTTACGAAGCGCAATGATCACGGTCGAAGACGCCCGCACGCTGCTGTTTGATCTGGTCGCCCCGCTTCCTTCCGAACCTGTGCCGCTTGCCCAATCGGCCGGTCGCGTCCTGGCCGAAAACGTTGTCGCAACCCGCGATCAGCCGCCCTTTGCGGCCTCATCGATGGACGGCTATGCGGTCAAGGCGGCTGAGGTCGAGCGTCACGCGATGTTCAAGGTTGTGGGCGAGGCTGCCGCGGGCAACCGGTTCGATGGCGACGTCGGGCCCGGACAAGCCGTCCGGATCTTTACCGGAGCACCCGTGCCGGAAGGGGCTGACTTCATTGTCATACAGGAAGATGTGGACCGTCGCGGCGACCTGATCACGATAACCGACACGCCCGGCCCCAAAACGAATATCCGCCCCGCTGGGGTGGACTTTGCCAAAGGCACCACAATCGCCGCCCCGCGCCTGATCCGGCCCGAGGATGTGGCGCTTATGGCTGCCATGAACATCCCCCAGGTCGCGGTTGCGCGGAAACCGCAGATCGCCCTGATCTCGACCGGGGATGAATTGGTGATGCCGGGTGAGACCCCGGGCCCCGATCAGATCATCGCGTCTAACACTTTCGGCCTGCAAGCGCTGCTTGAAGGGGTCGGCGCCCATGTCCGCGTTCTGCCCATCGCACGGGACACGGTCTCTTCGCTGGAAACCGCGTTTGGACTGGCGGAAAAGGCCGATCTGGTGGTCACGATCGGCGGTGCTTCGGTCGGGGATTATGATCTGGTTTCCGAGGTATCCGAGGCGCAGGGGATGGAGCGGTCCTTCTACAAAATCCGGATGCGCCCCGGAAAACCGCTGATGGCTGGACGGATGGGCGATGCCGCGATGGTTGGCCTGCCGGGGAACCCTGTCAGCGCAATGGTGTGCGGCTATCTGTTCCTGATTCCGATGGTACGACGGATGTTGGGGCTCGATACAGTCGTCACGCCCTTCCAGCGAGCGGTTTTGGCCGAAGCGCTGCCTGCAAATGGGCCACGTGAACACTATATGCGTGCAATTCTCGACGATAACGGCATCCGCGCCTGCGCCGACCAGGACAGTTCTCTGCTAAGTGTTTTAGCCGAAGCCAACGCTTTGATCATGCGTCCGCCCGAAGACCCGGAGCGCGCTGTTGGGGCCGAAATCCTGTATCTGCCGATATAGAACATCTTCAAATTCATTGACACAAAACGTGAACATGCGTAGAACAAAAGAAAACGCATGAGCGACGAGGTGTGAGCGATGCTGACCAAGAAGCAGTTGGATTTGCTGGAATTCATCCACAAACGCGTACAGCGGGATGGCGTTCCTCCCAGTTTCGACGAAATGAAGGCCGCGTTGGATCTGCGATCCAAATCCGGCATCCACCGATTGATCACAGCGCTGGAAGAGCGGGGCTTTATCCGCCGTCTGGCGCATCGAGCCCGTGCGATTGAGATCGTTAAGTTGCCCGAAAGCCTTGGGGGTGAACCCACGACCGGATTTACCCCAAGGGTCATCGAAGGCGACAAGCCCGAAGGCCCGCGCCCTGCAAATTTCGAACCGGTCTCGGTCGATGCGCTGGAATTGCCGGTCATGGGCCGCATCGCTGCTGGTGTACCGATCGCTGCCATCAGCCACGAATCGCACCGCGTGGCCGTGCCTGGTCCGATGGTATCCGGCCAAGGGTCGCATTACGCGTTGGAAGTGCAAGGCGACTCAATGATCGACGCTGGTATCAATGACGGAGATGTTGTCATCATCCGGGAAACGTCGACTGCCGACAATGGCGATATCGTGGTTGCACTGGTCGAGGATCAGGAGGCGACGCTGAAACGCTTCTTCCGCCGTGGCAATGCCATCGCGCTTGAAGCCGCAAACCCGGCCTATGAAACGCGCGTTCTGCCCGAAGACAAAGTTAAGGTTCAGGGGCGTCTGGTCGGACTGATCCGCAGCTACTGATTGCCTGCCTTGTCACGGTCCCCGGTAAATTTCGGGGACCAGAGCCGATGCCCTGTCAGATCGGCACTGGTGATCACATTACCATCCGAGATGGACAGGCTGCCTGTGCGGTACAGCCGATCCGGGTCAAACACCCCGCAATCGCCCTGGATGGTCAACTCTACCGCCGAGACGACAATCTGGTTCGCGTCACATTCCGTAAATCCGTGTGCAGCCCGTTTACCGGTGATGTGAACAACCTCTGTCCCCTGCACGGAGATACGCTGGATCAGATCGGCCTTGCCCGGCCAGCGCCCGGCCGCCTGCCCCTGATCCTGCCCGTCGCCGTCATTCTCCAGCCAGACGGTTGCGACAAAGCCGCTGCCTTTCTTCTTGCTCAGCGCCCGGCCCTCTTCAGTCATGACACCAACTAGGCCGCCGGATTCTGCAATCAAAACCTCGGGGCGATGATCCGAGGTCCACAGCATGAACGCCGCTGCCACGGGGCCAAGGCCCACCCAGCGCATCCGCCCCTGCCAAAGCGCCAGCCAAAGCCCACCCAGGGCAATGACAGGCAACACGAACCAAGGCGGGCTGACGACGTAGCCTTGCGCCCCATCAAGGCCCGAGACCCAATCGGCAACCAACAAAATCCAGCTCAGCCCAATCCCCATGACCTCGAGTGCGATCCAGTCCAGACCAAACGGCGCCAGCAACGCAGCAACCACGGCAGAAGGCACAACAACCGTCCCCATCACGGGCACGGACAACAGATTTGCCAAAAGCCCATAATGCGACATGGTGTTGAAATGCGCCGCCCCAATCGGGGCGGTGGCAAGACCTGCTATGGCGGAAGACAACAGCACACCCAGAATGGGCCTGAGCCATTTCGGGCCCGGTGTTGGGCCATAATCGCGCAACTTACCAAACACCGCCACCAACGCGGTCGTGGCAGCAAACGACATTTGAAAACCGGGGCCGAGCAATGTCTCAGGGCGCAAGATCAACACGATCAGCGCAGCCACCGCCACCGCCCGTAACGAAATCGCCCGGCGGTCGATCAGAATGGCCCCGAACATGACGCTGACCATGATAAACGCCCGCTCGGTCGCCACATTGCCCCCCGACAGCATCAGGTAAATAACTGCGGCCACCAGAGCGCATCCGGCCGCCAGTTTTCGCACTGGCATCCGTAACGCGAGGGTTGGGATCATCGACAATCCGATCCGGCAGGCCACGAAGACAAATCCGGTCAGCAGCCCCATATGCAGACCGGAGATCGCCAATAAATGCGCCAAGTTCGACGCCCGCAACGCATCAAGTGACGCCTGCCCCATGCCGCTGCGATCACCGGTTGTGACGGCGGCCGCGAACCCGCCGACCTCACCCGGCAGGAGACTGCGTACATGGCCCGAGATCACCATCCGGATCGCCGTGATCTGAACGCCATCCAGCGCATCCTGCGGCGGGGCGATGGTCAGGACCGGGACACGTGTGTATCCGACTGCGCCTAAGCGTAGAAACCAGGCATGGCGGCGGAAATCGAACCCTCCGGGTTCGACCGGGCCTTGCGGCGGTGACAGATGGCCGGTGGTCATGATCCGTTGCCCGGGCGCAACGGCGGCGATGCCGGAATGGATAGAAAGGCGGATGCGCTGCGGCCGCCGGTCGTCTGGCACGTCCCCTAATCGCACCTGATCCAGCGTCAATCGCAACGCATCCGAGGCAGACCGGTCTATGGCAACCACGCGCCCCTCGAGAGGGCCGTAATAGCGCCATGACAGAACCGGTTCCGCCACCATATGAGCGCGGGTGCCAGCCAACACGAAGCCAGCCACAACCAGCGCCCCCCCGATTGCCAACGATCCCCAACCCGAAGGGAGCACGCGGATCAGCCAGATCAGCCCCAAACCAAGGCCGCAAAGGCTGATATAGACCGTCCAGTCCGGCTCGAACCGAAGTCCGAAATAGAGGCCAATCCCAACCGCAAGGCACACCGGCGACCAGGGAAACAAGAACCCCGTCTGGTTCAGCAGCGCGGCCTGGGCCCGTGCAAGAACACGCATGGTTGCCCCCGTCCTTCGGGCTCGTTAGACAGTCGCCAAACTATGCCCGACACGGTTACCAAAAGGTTAATCCATACAATGTCCGATCAGGTCGTCACCCGTTTCGCCCCCTCGCCCACCGGCTTTCTGCACATCGGTGGCGCGCGCACCGCGCTGTTCAATTGGCTTTACGCGCGCGGGCGTGGCGGCAAGTTCCTGCTGCGAATCGAGGATACGGATCGCGAGCGTTCGACACCGGAAGCAACTGCCGCCATCCTGCAGGGCATGGCCTGGCTGGGGCTGGATCATGATGGCGATGTGATCTCTCAGTTCGAAGGTGCTGCACGCCACGCAGAGGTGGCGCATCAATTGCTGGCCGAAGGCAAGGCGTATAAGTGTTTCTCAACCCAGGACGAAATCGCTGCTTTTCGCGAGCAGGCCCGGGCCGAGGGCAAATCAACCCTGTTCCGCAGTCCCTGGCGCGATGCCGACCCTGCAACCCACCCGAATGCGCCCTTTGTGATCCGAATAAAGGCCCCGCAGGACGGCTCCTCGGTAATCCGCGATCAGGTGCAAGGCGATGTGACGATCCGCAATGATCAATTGGACGACATGGTCCTGCTGCGTTCTGACGGCACGCCAGTCTATATGCTGGCCGTTGTGGTGGACGATCACGATATGGGCGTTACCCATGTTATTCGCGGCGACGACCATCTGAACAATGCCGCGCGTCAGATGATGATCTACCAGGCCATGGGCTGGAAAATCCCCGTTTGGGCGCATATCCCGCTGATCCACGGGCAGGACGGCAAGAAACTGTCCAAACGCCACGGAGCGTTGGGTGCGCAGGAGTATCAGGCGATGGGTTATCCCGCTGCCGGTATGCGCAACTATCTGGCGCGTCTGGGATGGAGCCACGGGGATGACGAGTTTTTCACCGACGCGCAAGCTAAAGAGTGGTTTGATCTGGACGGCATAGGCAAAAGCCCGGCGCGTTTCGATCTGAAAAAACTGGAAAATCTGTGTGGGCAGCACATTGCGATCTCTGACGATACTGCACTGCGGCATGAGATCGAAGGGTATCTGGCCGCTGCTGCGCTGCCCGCTCTCACACAGACACAATCGGGTGATCTTGAACGGGCAATGTTTTGTTTGAAGGATCGCGCACGAACCTTCCCGGAACTCCTTGAAAAGGCATATTTTGTTCTGACTGAACGCCCTATCGTTCCAGATGAGAAGGCGGCCAAGGCACTCACAAATGTATCCGATGGTATACTGGAAGAATTGACGCCGCAGCTGCAAAATGTTAGCTGGTCGCGAAACGAGCTGGAAGAGGCGCTGAATTCCTTTGCCGAGGCACGGGAACTCAAGTTCGGCAAGCTGGCAGGTCCACTCAGGGCCATTCTGGCAGGTCGGGCCGTCACACCTTCGGTTTTTGACATGATGCTTGTGCTGGGACGCGATGAAACCCTGGCGCGGCTTTCTGAGGCAGCGACATAAACCCAATCTTCATAAACGGGTAACGCTGCTCCGCTAACACCCGGACTGCGCGCCCGCGCGCAGTCATTGCCCGCATGGTTCGGCGACGATCCGGCCTGCGCACGAATGAAGAAGGGACAATTATGACTGATAGCAGCAAAACAGCCACTCTGACCGTACATGGAAAAGAGTATGAGTTGCCGGTTCACTCACCGACGGCCGGGCCTGACGTTGTCGATATCCGCAAATTGTACGGTCAGGCAGGTGTATTCACCTATGATCCGGGCTTTACCTCAACCGCAAGCTGCGACAGCACCATCACCTATATCGATGGCGAAAAAGGTGAGCTGCTGCACCGGGGCTATCCGATCGACCAACTGGCCGAGAAATCCCATTTCCTCGAAGTGTGCTACCTGCTGCTTTATGGAGAGCTGCCGAGCGCCAAAGACCTGGAAACCTTCGAGACCACGATCACGCGCCACACCATGCTGCACGAACAGATGCTGTATTTCTATCGTGGCTTCCGCCGTGACGCGCATCCGATGGCGATTATGGTGGGTGTTGTTGGCGCCATGTCGGCCTTCTACCACGACTCGACCGATATTTCGGACCCGCACCAGCGTGAGGTCGCATCGCATCGTCTGATCGCCAAGATGCCGACGATTGCGGCCTGGGCCTACAAGTACCATATCGGTCAGCCCTTCGTGTATCCACGTAACGATCTGGATTACGCATCGAACTTCCTGCGCATGTGCTTTGCTGTTCCGGCTGAAGAGTATGAGGTCAACCCGATCCTGAGCCGCGCGATGGACCGTATCTTTACCTTGCATGCGGATCACGAACAGAACGCCTCAACCTCGACCGTGCGTCTGGCCTCGTCTTCGGGTGCTAACCCGTTCGCTTGTATTGCAGCCGGGATCGCCTGCTTGTGGGGGCCGGCGCATGGGGGTGCGAACCAAGCCTGTCTGGAAATGCTGGAAGAGATCGGCAGCGTCGATCGCATCCCGGAATACATCGCCCGCGCCAAGGACAAGAACGACCCG
Source organism: Ruegeria sp. I1 (assembly GCF_056532675.1). Taxonomy (NCBI): domain Bacteria; kingdom Pseudomonadati; phylum Pseudomonadota; class Alphaproteobacteria; order Rhodobacterales; family Roseobacteraceae; genus Ruegeria; species Ruegeria sp. I1. The sequence goes on from NZ_JBQFNM010000005.1 coordinate 277,089, forward strand.
TTCCGCCTGATGGGCTTTGGCCACCGCGTCTACAAAAACTTTGACCCGCGCGCCAAGGTGATGAAGCAGTCGGCGGATGAAGTTCTGGATCTGCTCGGTGTTGAAAACAACCCGAAACTGCAGGTTGCCAAAGAGCTTGAGAAAGAAGCTCTGCAAGACCCGTATTTTGCCGAGAAGAAGCTGTTCCCGAATGTCGATTTCTACTCGGGCATCATTCTCGAGGCGATGGGCTTCCCAACATCAATGTTCACGCCGATCTTTGCGTTGTCGCGCACCGTTGGTTGGGTCAGCCAGTGGAAAGAGATGATCGCCGATCCACAGAACAAGATCGGTCGCCCGCGCCAGTTGTATCTGGGTGAGACGAACCGCAACTACGTGGATATCGAAAAGCGCTAAGCATCAGACCCAAGCAACGCCCCGGATCATCCGGGGCGTTTTGTTTTAGAGCAGGCTCAGCTGATCGCCTGCCTGCGGTGGCTTGGAAAATAGGTCCGTCCGCAAAGGGGCCCCTTCTATGCGCAACCCCAATCGTTTGACCGCCAGTTTGAACCTTTGCGCGACTACCTCGGCATATTCGCCCTCGCCCCGCATCCTATGGCCCCAACGCGGATCATATTCCCGCCCACCATGCATTTCGCGCAGGCGCGACATGACCTTTTCCGCGCGGGCGGGTTCGTGTTGCGCCAGCCAATCCTTCCACAGCACCGAAACTTCGCGCGGCAGGCGCAGCATGATCCAACTGGCAGTATCGGCCCCGGCATCCCGTCCCGCCTCAAGCAGCTGTTCCAGTTCATGATCGGTTAATCCGGGGATAAGCGGAGAGGTCATGACCCGCACCGGTACACCTGCCCCGGTCAGCCGCTCTATCATCTGCAAACGTCGCTTGGGCGATGGGGCCCGAGGTTCCATCCGGCGCGACAGTTTCGCATCCAGCGTCGTCAGCGATATGCCGACACGTACCAACCCACGCACGGCCATCGGAGCCAGAACATCCAGATCGCGCTCGATCAGCGTTCCCTTGGTCACAATCGCCAACGGATGGTTGAAATCTCGCAAAACCTCAAGGCAGCCTCTTGTTATCAAACGGGTTTTCTCGATCGGTTGATATGGGTCGGTATTCGTACCCAGCGCCATTGTTGCCACGCGGTATCTGCGCGCCGAAAGCTCTTGCCGCAGCAGGTCAGCCGCGTTCGGGCGCGCGATCAGGCGAGTTTCGAAATCCAGCCCAGGGGACAGCCCTAGATAGGCGTGGCTTGGCCGGGCAAAGCAATAGACACAGCCATGCTCACACCCGCGATACGGGTTGATCGACCGGTCAAAAGGCAAATCCGGGGACCGGTTATAGGAAATGATACTGCGCGCAACCTCCGCCCGAACTTCGGTGCGAAGCGGAGGAAGATCGTCGTCCTGAGGCCATCCGTCGTCGGTTTCCAACGTTGTAAAACGTTCGAAGCGCCCGGCAACATTTGATGCCGTTCCTCGCCCCCGTATCCTGGATTGATCGACCATTTGTTCGCTCTTTGTTCCCATCTCGACGATACGCAAAGAGCGCAGATCCATCAAGAGCGCTTGAATAGTGCCGTGGCCAATTATCGAGATGAATTTGCCTAACAATCTGAACATTATGCAGAATGATCTTGCAGAAAATTCAGTCGCCCTGTGCAAATTTCTATCTTATAGGTCGGTCCCGAAACGACTGAGGTCGCAATCGTCACAGTCAAACTGCGGCGTTTTGGCCAAAACGGAAAAAATGCCATCTTGGTGCCATTGGCCCACACAGCTCAGGGAAACGCCCCATGTCTGATGAAGAAGATATCGTCCTGTCCGAACTGAATGACGATGAACTTGTCGAACAGATGTTCGATGATCTTTATGACGGCCTAAAAGAAGAAATCGAAGAAGGTGTGAACATCCTGCTGGAACGCGGATGGGCGCCGTACGATATTCTGACCAAAGCGCTTGTTGGCGGCATGACCATCGTGGGACATGACTTCCGCGACGGTATTCTCTTCGTACCCGAAGTTCTTCTGGCGGCGAACGCTATGAAGGGCGGCATGTTTATCCTCAAGCCGCTGCTTGCCGAAACCGGTGCGCCGCGCGTTGGCAAAATGGTCATCGGCACCGTCAAAGGTGACATCCACGACATCGGCAAAAACCTTGTTTCGATGATGATGGAAGGCGCAGGTTTCGAAGTTGTCGATATCGGCATCAACAACCCGGTCGAAAACTATCTGGAAGCGCTGGAAAGCGAAGAGCCCGATATTCTGGGCATGTCCGCCCTGCTGACCACAACCATGCCTTACATGAAAGTCGTGATCGACACATTGGTCGAGCAAGGCGTGCGTGATGACTATATCGTTCTGGTCGGCGGCGCGCCGTTGAACGAAGAATTCGGCAAGGCCATTGGCGCTGATGCCTACTGCCGTGATGCGGCTGTTGCTGTTGAAACCGCCAAGGAGTTTGTTTCGCGCAAGCACAATCAGATGGCGGGTTGATCCGGCAAAGCAATCCAAAACAAAGCCGCCCGATCTTGGGCGGCTTTTTTATGCGCGGCAGTGGCACGTCCCTGGTCTGTCATCAGTTTGTGCAGCAAACGCGTCGGTGGCCATAGGCAGAAGGTCGGCAGCAGACTTGCCTTCCTGTACGAAAGATCATTCTTTTATCCAGAAGCTGACGGGTTCAAAGCCATGCCACAGAACACTTTACCTGACGACGCAAGCCTGACCACCGATGGATATTCCGAGAACGATGGCCAGCAGCAGATATTGCTGATCGCGTGCGGGGCTCTGGCGCGTGAGATTCTGGACCTGAAAAAACGCAACGGCTGGGACCACATGGCCCTGACCTGCCTGCCCGCGATCCTGCATATTCACCCTGACCGCATCACTCAGGCAGTCGAAGATTCGGTGGCAAAACACCGCAATGACTATCACCAGATCTTTGTCGTCTACGCAGATTGCGGCACCGGAGGGCTGTTGCAAAAAGCCTGCGAAGAGCTGGGGGTCGAGATGATCAAAGGCCCTCATTGTTATTCGTTTTTTGAAGGCAATCAGATCTTTGCCGACCGCGGCGATGATGAAACAACGGCCTTTTACCTGACGGACTTTCTGGCCCGGCAGTTCGACGCCTTTGTCTGGAAACCGCTGGGCCTGGACCGTCACCCAGAACTACGCGATATGTATTTCGGAAACTACACCAAACTGGTTTATCAGGCTCAGACGGATGATCCGGTCCTCACCGAACGCGCCCGGGCATGTGCCGAAAAAATGGGGTTGGCGTTCGAGCGTCGTCTGACCGGTTATGGCGATCTTGAAGTCACGCTAAATGACTGGGCCAACCGCTAAGGGAGGTTATCAGAGGTTTTGTTGTGCGACTTCTCGGATGCGCTCGATCATCGATCGCAAACCGTTTGAACGTTGTGCAGACAAGTGATCATGCAGGCCAAGACGGGCCAACTCACCCCCTGTATCCACCTTCACCACCTCGGCCACAGGCAAACCGTTATACAAGGATCGCAATACCGCGATCAGTCCCCGCACGATCAAGGCGTCGCTGTCGCCATCAAAATGGAACGTGCCATCCTCGATCATTGGTTGCAGCCAGACCTGACTGGCGCATCCATCCACCTTGGTCGATGGCACCTTGAAGGCGTCATCCAACGGTTCCATCGCTTTGCCCTGTTCAATCACATGGCGATATCGGTCTTCCCAGTCTTCGAGAAACTCAAAATCCTCAACGATTTCTTCAAAGGCGGGCGTTGCCATGGCGGGGCGATCCTTGCGTTGTCTTCACAATTGTGACCTAAGCTCAGGCATCATCGCTGTCCAGCCCCTGCCGTGGCTTTTCAAGGCGTGGAAATTGCGCTAACCCATTGGCTGAACTGCCATCATAAAGCTGTGGGTCCATGCTGAAACTTCTGTCCCTACTTGTCGTCGTCTCACTGACCCTGTCCGCCTGCGGCTGGCGGGATTCGCGGGTCAACCCGTCAAACTGGTTCGGCGGCAGCAGATCGACCCCGGTTGAAGCCCCTCCTGCCGAAGAGGCAAATGCACTGATTCCGCAGGAGCGTCAGGGCGGTGGTCTGTTTGCTCGTCCCGAAGAAGAAGATACCAGCGTTCCTATTGCTAAGGTTGATGAGCTTCGTATCGAACCGATCCCGTCGGGCGCCATCGTCTATGCCTCAGGCACGGCAATCCGGCAGGGTGCGTTTGATGCGCGGTTGGTCCGGGTGGAGTCGGAAGAGAACCAGAAGAACGGCATCTTGGAATACACCTTCCGTGTCGACTATCCCAAAACCCAGACACCGCAAGGGTCTGAGCGGACGCGTATGGTGTCGGATGCAATCAATGTCTCGACGCAGGAATTGGATGGCATTCGCCTGGTGCGCGTGGTCGGACAGCAGAACGCATTGGAATCGCGCCGACGCTAACCGTGCCTAAAGCGAGACAACTTTGACGTTTTGCCCTTTGGCGGCCAGCGCGATCTTACCTTCGCAAAGTTTCAGTGCATCCTCACCAAAAACTTCAAAGCGCCATCCGGACATGGCGGGCAATTCACGCTCGCCCGCCGCGATCTGATCCAGTTCCGAACTTGTTGCGATCAGCTTGGCCGCCACCCCAGAGCTTTCGGTCTTTGATTTCAAGAGCACGCGCAACAGGTCAGCCAGCGCAGGGTTAACCTTGAGTTTGTCCCGCGAGTTATCAACTTTGGGCAACCTGTCCGCCGGGCAATTCACGCCGCGTTTCACCGCAGCCAGAATTCCGTCGGCAATCGCACCTTTGCGCGCCTCGCGTAGCAAGAGGCGAGAGCCACCCAAATCAGAGGGCGTTTTGGGCTTGGTCGAGGCCAACTCAATCAGGGCATCATCCTTGAACACCCGATTGCGCGGCACGTTGTTTTCCTGTGCATACGCCTCGCGGAATTGTGCCAGCTCTCGCACAACGGCCAGAAACTTGGCCGAATTGGTGCGCGTCTTTACCCGTTTCCAGGCATCTTCGGGCTGTATGTCATAGGTCTGCGACTGAGTCAGGGTGCGCAACTCTTCCGCGACCCAGTGGCTGCGCCGGGTCTTTTCAAGTTCCGCCGCCAGATGTTCATAGATCTTCCGCAGATGCGTGACATCCGCCAGGGCATAAGTTTTTTGCGCATCCGTCAGCGGCCGCCGCGACCAATCGGTAAAGCGAGACGTCTTGTCGACACCCTGTTTACAGATTTTGCGTACAAGGGTTTCATACCCCACCTGCTCGCCAAAGCCGCAAACCATTGCGGCAACCTGCGTGTCAAACAAGGGCGTCGGGAAAACACTTGCCTCGACCCAGAAAATCTCAAGATCCTGACGGGCGGCGTGGAAAACTTTGACCACATTCTCATCGCGAAACAAATCGTAGAGCGGTTCAAGCGACAGACCATCCACCAATGGGTCGACCAGAACGGCGCTGTCTTCATCTTCTGACGGCACGGCCAGCTGCACCAGACAAAGTTTCGAGTAATAGGTCCGTTCGCGCAAAAACTCGGTGTCTACTGTGACATAGGGATAGCCTGCAGCAGCCGAGCAAAACTCGGCCAGCTCTTGCGTCGTCGTCAGGGTTTTCATGCGCCGTACTATTCTTGCTCTTGTTCTTTATGTGACTGCCCGTTTTTCCGCGTCCCGAGCGATAGATGCGACCATAGGACGAATTTTAGGGATCTGTAAATCACTCAGGGGCGATCAGGGCAGCATAAGGGGTGAACTGTTGCCATCCGCGAAACGACGCAGCACTGCGGGGTATAATTTGTGCTCCCACACCAATACCCGTGCAGCCAGATCATCGGGTGTATCGCCCGGTGTAACCTCAACCCGTGCCTGACCAAGGATCGGGCCGTCATCCAATGCGGCGGTCACTTCATGCACGGTGCAGCCATGCTCGGCATCCCCCGCTTCAATGGCGCGCGCATGGGTATTCAGGCCCTTGTATTTGGGCAGCAGCGACGGATGGATGTTTAGCATCCGGCCTTGAAAGCGTGATACAAAATCGGCCGTCAGAACCCGCATGAACCCTGCCAGGCACACGATGTCTGGCTGCGCTTGTTCCAGTGGTTTCAAAAGCTCAGCCTCAAAAGCGGCACGGTCGCCCTTGAAGGGGCGATGGTCCACCACAGCGGTTGCAATGCCACGATCCCGGGCTTTCGTTAACCCGCCCGCCTGCGCCTCATTGGACAAGACCAGACAGGGACGCGCCGGGTGGTCGCCGGTCATGCTGTCGACTAGCGACACCATGTTGGACCCGCCACCGGAGATCAGGATCGCAACGCGCTTGTGGCTCACAGCAGTTTGCCTAAATAGGCCACGCCTTCCGCGTCGGTGACAGTGCCGATACGCGACACGTCCTCACCCGAATCCGTCAGCAAAGTTGACAGCGCGTCTGCTTGGTCGGCCGCGCAAACCACGATCATGCCAATGCCGCAATTAAAGGTCTTCAGCATCTCAGCCTCAGAAATCCCGCCGGTTTCAGCCATCCAGTTGAAAACCGGAGGTAGATCCCATGCATTCAGATCAATCTGGGCCCCTAATCCTTCGGGCAAAACGCGCGGCAGGTTCTCGGTCAAGCCACCGCCTGTGATATGGGCCAGCGCATGAACGCCCCCTGCCCGGATCGCAGCCAAGGCGGGTTTTACATAAAGGCGCGTCGGCGTCAGCAGTGCCTCACCCAACGCACCTCCACCAAAGGGTGAGTCTGCGTCCCAACCCAAACCCGAAATCTCAACCAGTTTGCGGACCAGAGAGTAGCCGTTGGAATGCACCCCATTCGAGGCCAGCCCCAGCAGAACATCACCCGCCTGAACGCCATCAGGCAGATCAGCACCTCGTTCCATCGCGCCGACTGAAAAGCCAGCCAGATCGAAATCGCCATCGGGATACATACCCGGCATTTCGGCGGTTTCGCCACCGATCAGCGCGCAACCTGACTGCGCGCAACCTTCGGCAATCCCTTCGATGATCCTTGCAGCAGTATCCGTGTCTAGCTTGCCGGTTGCGAAATAGTCGAGGAAGAATAAAGGCTCAGCGCCCTGACAGATCAGGTCGTTGACGCACATGGCGACCAGATCGATGCCAACGCCATCGACAACACCGGTATCAATCGCGATGCGTAGCTTGGTGCCGACACCGTCAGTCGCGCCTACCAAGATGGGGTCGTCATAGCCCGCTGCCTTTAGATCAAACAGCGCACCAAAGCCGCCCAGACCGCTCATTACACCGGGGCGGTTCGTCCGCTTGGCGGCGGGTTTGATCCGATCGACCAGAGCGTTGCCTGCATCAATATCCACACCCGCATCGGCATAGGTGATTCCGTTCTTGCCCGCTGTCATGGTAGGTCCCTTAAGAATGCTTTTCGGGCGGGTTAGTCGATTGTGCGTCTTGTTGCAACGGTCAGGCTTGACGCGGGCGTTCACCGTGATACTCAAAGCGCTCAGGCGGGCCTGTAGCTCAATTGGTTAGAGCAGAGCGCTCATAACGCTTTGGTTGCGGGTTCAAGTCCTGCCGGGCCTACCAGATCTCCCAATTCGCCTGCTGACGCATTGATCCGGCTTTCGGGCTGAACGACTGCCGGGGCAAGCTTTTGATGGACAAAGCCTTTGCTGCATGGCACCTGAGGCGCGGCGAAGACAAGAGCGTACGATGACCGAGAAGACCTTTATCCCCGGCCCAGATCAAAGCAGCGATTTTCGCGCGGCTTTGGGCTGTTTTGGGACCGGTGTTACGGTTGTCACCACACATACGGAAAACGGCCCCCGTGCGATTACGGTCAACTCATTTGCATCCGTGTCGCTGGATCCGCCTTTGGTGCTGTGGTGTCTGGCCAAAGACTCGTTTCGCTTTAACGCGTTCAATTCCTGCCAGCACTATGCGATCCACGTCATGGCGCAGGAACAACAGGACGCCGCGCTAAAATTCGCCCGCGACGGCACCGATTTCTCACATGCCAAGTGGGAGTTGGACGCAGCCGGTCGCCCGCAACTGGCCGAATGTCTGGCTAGGTTCGACTGCGAGCTGCACACCAAACATGAAGCCGGGGATCACCTGATCCTTGTGGGTCAGGTCGAACAGGTGATGTACCGCACTGGCAAAGGCCTGATCTTTAAACGCGGTCAGTTCGGTGGTTTTGTCGACAACGTCTAATCGTCAAGCGACCCATGCACGGCCAGCGCCTCTAAATGCGTCTCTTGCGGTGTGATCACCCGAAACGCTTCATGCACGCCGCTTTCCGTCAGCTCGCGTGCGACGGTCAACAGCGTGTTTGGCGCGTGGTCCTCGCAAAGCTCCGACATATGATCGATTTCCGATTGCGCCACGCCATGTGCCGCTTCGACTGAAGGCGCACCGTAGAACTGCACGAAATGCTCGGCCAGATTCTGAATGATCTGATCTTTTTCTGCCGCTTCAATCTGGGTCACCGCGACAAAGGTCACGCGCCCAAAGGTTTCCAGCCCCAACCAACCATTGGCAAAAGCTTGTCGGGATTTCCCTTCAAGATCGCCCTGCCCCCAGTTCGAAAACTCGAACCCGCCCGAGATGCACCATTCCCCGGTCCGCGCAGGGGAATGAAACACGTTCATATCGCTTTCATCGAAATGGATCGCGCGGGCGAGTTTCATTGGTTTGCCTCCAATAGCTCTGTCAGCGGGCGCAGGTGGGTCTCTTCACCATACCGGATCAACATGCCAAATCGTTCATCCGTACCTAGGAAGACGCCCCCATCGGTGAGAGGCTCCCCCACTCCGCGCAAAAGGCCCAGCCATTCACCATGCAACGGCGCGTTGCCATCCTCTTGCCAGCGGTTGAGCCAGGTCAGCATGTGCCGCGACCAGCTCTCCACAAGTTGGGTCGCTGAAACATCCGCGCAACCTTCGTCGTAAAGCGCTGTGATATCAGGCGTGTTCCCCGGTACATCACTGGTTTGCAGCAGTGCCAGCTCCCATCCGATCACCAGCCAGTCAGGCATCTGCGCGGGATCGGAGGACGAGGCCGCGACGTGGAACTGCCCGCATTTTGCGCCGTTCACGCAAATCAGCCCATCCCACCCCAGATGCACAGCCACTTCGGGCGGGGCCAGCGCGCCCAAAGCGTTCTGAAACCCAACAGCACAGAGCGGTAGCATCGCCATCGCGTCCTGCAACGGCACCTCGGGCGCGAACACGATGGCCACGCGCAGGCGGTCGGCCTGAATGTTGTAAATCACCGTGCCCGCATCACAGCCCAGGGCTGCCATGGCCTGTGCCTTTTCGCACGGATCCTCGCCCCCCTTCGCGGCGAGACCGGTCAGTAGCGGAGGGAAGACCGGATCGGTCATGCGTTACCTTTGGCGATCAGGTCGCGGGCAATCTTGCGGAAGGATTCTGCCTGCGCACTGTCTGGTTTGCTGACCACGATCGGCGCGCCGCCATCTGCGGCCAGTCGGATGTCCAGATGCAGCGGGATTTCCCCAAGCAGCGGAACGCCTAGGCCCTCGGCCTCTGACGCGACGCCACCATGGCCGAAGATATGCTCCTCATGCCCGCAATTCGAACAGATGTGCGTCGACATATTTTCGATCATCCCCAGGATCGGCGTCTTGAGCTGATTGAACATGTCGATCCCTTTGCGGGCGTCGATCAGGGCTACGTCCTGAGGGGTCGATACAACGATCGCGCCGTCCACCTGGAATTTCTGGCTGAGTGTCAGTTGCACATCGCCGGTGCCGGGAGGCAGGTCGACGATCAGCACATCCAAGGCACCCCATTGCACCTGACTCATCATCTGTTGCAGCGCGCCCATCAGCATAGGGCCCCGCCAGACAACCGCCTGCCCTTCGTTGGTCATTAGACCCATCGACATCATGGTGACACCATGATTGCGTAGCGGCAGGATCGTCTTACCATCGGGGCTGGCCGGGCGTCCTGACACGCCCAGCATCCGAGGCTGAGACGGGCCATAGACATCCGCATCCAGCAGACCCACCCGCCGGCCTTCGGCAGCCAGAGCACAGGCGAGGTTCGCGGATACGGTGGATTTACCCACCCCGCCCTTACCCGAGGCCACGGCGATGATCCGATCCACACCGGGGACTGCCTGCGGACCGGTTTGCGAAGGTTTGGGCTTGGGCTTCAAATCCGGCGGGGCCTTATCGGAATGCGCGGTCATCATGGCCGAGACCTTGGCGACCCCATCCACCATCTGTGCGGCCTGTTCGGCTGCCGCGCGCACGGGTTCCATACGCTCGGCATGTTTGGGATCGATCTCGATGACAAACCGGACGGTATCGCCTTCGACATTCAGTGCACGGACAACCCCTGCGCTAACAATATCCTGACCGGAGACCGGGTCAGTGATCTTTTTCAGGTTCGCCAGAACCGCGTCACGGACACTCATGCTTTCATCCCCAAAACCTGCTCCATCGCATGGCTGCATTTCATCGCACCTGTCTCCGTCTTTCCTGGTTCATTTGACGCATTTGCCTGTTGGCCGTTAGGTTTGGCCATGCGCTTTGTCCTGTTGTGCCTCAGCCTGACGCTCACCGCCACCCCTTCCGGGTCGCAAGAGGCCATCGGCCTCGCCGCCCCGTCCGAGGTGACAGACACCGGCCTGTTGCAACATATTCTTCCACGCTTTTCGCTCAAGACCGGGATACGGGTTATTGCGGACGAAAGCGGTGTTATGTCGCTGACGGCGGGTCCAACTGGTGATCCGGTCTTTGCCCGCGAAGGTGTGATCTACCATCTGAGCATTCAGGACGACCCCCGGCAGGCCCGATTCCGGGATTGGCTGACATCCGACATCGGGAAACGCACAGTCGAAAGCTTTGCGCCTGATCAGGGCGCGCCCTTTAGCGCCAGTTTTGAGGTCGCCGTCACCGGTAGCGTAACGACAACCGATGGTGACGTGACCCTGGGCGAAGAACTTTCGATGACCCATTGTGGCCGCTGTCACGTGATCGGTCCAAAAAACCGGATGAACGGGTTGGGCTCGACTCCCTCTTTTGCGGTTTTGCGCAGCCTTCCGGATTGGGATGAACGGTTTCAGGCCTTCTTTGCGCTGAACCCTCACCCTGCCTTCACTCAGATCGATGGGCTGACGCCGCCCTTTGATCCGGCGCGCCCATCGCCCATTCATCCGGTTGAGATGACATTGGACGACCTCGACGCCATCTTGGCCTTTGTTTCGATCATTGAAGCGGCGGATCTTGGCAAGCCGCTGCAGCATCAATGATCCTTCCGCTTGGAGAAATAGTCATCCGTCGTAATCACCCGAGGTTTGGGATTGGACTGGAACGGATTGTCCTCCATCTTGAATTGCGCGCCGACCCGGCAATTGTCGCACATCTGGATCATCCGTGCCTGTTCGGACGAGGCAAACATCGGATGCGTGCCCGAAAGCTTCTCCATGATGCGTTCCACCGTCGATTTCACGCCAAACAGGGCACCACATTCGACACAAGCAAAAGGTTCTTCTTCGTTCAACACCTGCTGAGACAGGGCCGTGTCGCTCAGATCCAGCTGCGGCACCAGTGTGACCGCATCCTCGGGGCAAATGTTCCGGCATAGGCCACATTGCAGGCAAGCATCCTGCTGAAAGTTCAGTTGCGGTTTGTCCGGATTGTCGATCAATGCCCCCGAGGGACACAGCGAAACACAGCTGAGACATAAGGTGCAGGCATCCGTATCCACCGCAACCGCACCATATGGGGCGTCCTCTGGCAAGGATAGCGGCTCTTCCATCATTGGGTTCAACGCTTGTGCCGCCAGCCGCGTGATCTGTCGGCGATTGCCAAGGGGCAACACAGGGTCTGTCAGCGGTGCCGGAACAGACTGCGCATATAGCAGATCAGACAACGCGTCCGGGTCGGCCTCATCAATAAAGCTCAGACCGGCATCTGTGGCGATGGCCGAAGCCAGCGCGAGTTCCCGATCCAGTGCATCCCGCTCAGTCGTTGGCGCAAGCAGGATGTCCACCCGCGCAAACCCGTGGGCCAGACCTGCCAACATCTCGGCATGGCCGAACCCTGAGATGACACTCAGCTCCATCGGGATCACATCGGCGGGCAGGCCACGGCCAAAACGCGCGGCCAACCGGATCATCTCAGCCCCATGGGCATCATGCACCAGCAAGCGCGGTGCACTGCCACCGGCCCGACGATAGGTGCGCGCCAGAACATGCATGCGAGACAGGATCGCGGATACCGGCGGATCCTCGTAGGTGATCGCGGTCGAAGGGCACAAGGCCGCGCAGGCCCCACAACCCGCACAGATCATCGGGTCGATTGCGACATGCTCTCCGGCTGGTGTGATCGCCCCGGTTGGGCAGATATCAAGGCAGTTGGTGCAGGCGACCTGTTCGGCGCGCGAATGGGCGCAGAGCGTTTCCTCAAGCCGCACATAGAGCGGTTTTTCAAACGTCCCCACCAGTTGCGCCGCGTCAAACGCCAGGCGCGCGACCGCCAACGGATCGCGCGGATCACCCCGCAGATACCCTTCGCGTTTGGCAGGGGCCTGAACCAGCGGCGTGCCACCTGCTAAATCAATCAGAATGTCACAGGCGGATCTGGCCCCATCACGCGGATCGGACCAGGCGAAAGCGCCGCGACCCCCAGGCTCCATTTGCTGCAGCTGGTCGATCCGCAGCGTAAATCCTCCCAACGCGCCAGTGACCGACCGCACCTGCCCCTGAACCACGTCAAAAGACCGGGTCGTGGGATGGCCACCATCAGTTGCCAGAACTGTCACGGCCAGCACGCCGGCCAGACGATCCGCGAGTTCGAACGCAACTTCAGAGGGTCCGATGATGCAGCAGGTCCCTTCGCTTATCACATCCACGCTGGGTGTGATTGGCATCGGGATCATGGCCTCGGCCGCCAGAGCAGCCATTTTTGGGCCCGCATCCTGCGCCTGCTCTGACCAGCCCGCGCGATCCCGAATGTCCACAAAAGCGGGCGATTCAACACCCAGATCCTCGGCAAGGTCCCGAAACACATCCTGCTCTTGCCCACAGGCAATCAGCACCAGGTCTTCGCCTGTCAGAAAATCGGCCATCAAACCAAGCTCGCGCGTACACAGTCCAGTGTGAACCTTCGAACACTCCAGATCGCAAGCCGATCCGATCCGCTCGGCATCGACGGATTGCGACCCTTCGCAATCGCATAGAATAAGTTTGGTGGCCATGTCCCTCCCCCGGACAGCTTCCTTATCTTCCCACTTTAGATGGTATCCTGCAGCTTACAATCCACACTTCGAACACAACCCAATTTGCTGCCGGCATTCTGCAAGGCCTGTATTTTCTTACAGAAATGCTCGGAATTTCACATGTTAAATTTTTTGTCGATCACGCGGATTTGCACATAATACAGGCTTGGCAGATCGGTGCTTTGTGTACCATAGTAGACGCAGGGTAAGGCACGGGAGAGCCTTACGGGGAGGAGCCAGTGGCCAAGGCCGCAAGCTGTATCGAAATGCCAGTTGGCGTCATTGTGCGCAAAACGCCCGGGGTCACCCGCTGGGCCAAGTGGAACTGGCGCGCGGTCGCTGCCCTGCCGGGTGCAGGCCCTGCGGATTGGGTTGAACTGCGCCGCGAGGGCGATGCTGTCGAATACCACGCCGCCACCTTGCCCTTGACCCTATGGGTGGATGAGACTGAGGCCTACATGGTCAACCTGTCTGACGGGCAACCGTCGATCTATCTGGTTCTGCGCGATGCATTGGACGGGGAACGCCCGATGGATGCGGTATTGATCACTGCGTCTCCGTTCGAAGGCCAGGACTATGCGGATACGGGTGAGGAACTGGTCGAGAAGATCCCGATGTCCGAAGGTTTGATTGCCTGGGTGCGCGATTTTACCTTGGAACATCACCGCGATGAGGTTTTCATCAAGCGCCGCCGCGACAAGAAACGGACTGATCTGGTTGAAGATGGCAAAGGCGATGCGCGGATCCGGCAGGATTCAGACGTCTACCGCGCGCCGCGGAGGGTTGTGCAATGACCCAGTCCCGCGATTTCTGGTCTCGCCGCAAGGCTGCCGTTCAGGCCGAAGCTGAGGCTGAAGTTATCGCCGCCGAAGAACAGGTGATTGCCCTTCAGCAGGCCGAGCTGGAAGAAAAAAGCGACGCCGAAATATTGGCCGAATTCAACTTGCCCGACCCGGATCACTTGCAGGCGGGCGATGATGTCTCGGGTTTCATGGTCAAAGCGGTGCCAGACCGTCTGCGCCGCCGCGCATTGCGACGTCTGTGGCGGCTGAACCCAGTGCTGGCCAATGTGGATGGTCTTGTCGACTACGGCGAGGATTACACCGACGCCGCCTGCGTGGTTGAGAACCTGCAAACCGCGTATCAGGTCGGAAAAGGAATGTTGGCTCATATCGAGGCACTGGCGGCTGAGACCGAAGAACATGAAGTCGAGGCTGAGATTCAAGAGCCGGAGGATGAGCCTGAGGTCCAGCCAATCATGGCTGCGGAGTCAGCCCCGGAACCTGTCCCGATAGTCGAGCTCGATGCGGAGGACGAGATCGCAGAGCTTTCTCCTGCCCCGCGTCGCATGAGATTTGAATTCGAAGGATAACGCATGACCGCAGATAACGCGCAAACACTGGATATCTCAGCCGAGGATCGGCTGCGCGCGGATTTCTACAATTTCCTCGGTCTGCTTTTGGCCGGTCCACCGGATCAATTGCTGCTGGACCAGATGGCTGGGCTAAGCGGCGATGAAACCGATCTGGGACAGGCCATTCAGGCGATGTCCCGCGTGGCCAATGTCACCAAACCCGCCGCCGCCGAGCGCGAGTTCAACGCGCTGTTCATTGGCTTGGGGCGTGGCGAGTTGCTGCCCTATGCCAGCTTCTACCTGACTGGTTTTCTGAACGAAAAACCTTTGGCGCAACTGCGCAATGATATGGCCGTGCGCGGCATCACCCGGGCGCAGAACGTGTTCGAACCCGAAGACAATATCGCCTCATTGATGGAGATGATGGCAGGCATGATCGTTGGACGCTTTGGAGCGCCTGCCGCGTTGGATGACCAGAAAGCGTTCTGGAACAAACATATCGGCCCATGGGCCGCACATTTCTATTCGGATTTGGAAGCCGCTGAAAACTCGGTTCTTTATGCTTCGGTCGGTACTGCCGGTCGGGTTTTCATGGAGATCGAGCGCGAGGCGTTCCGAATGACGGCGGCATAACCCGCCACTCGCCGGTGCCCACGGGTGCCAAACCGCAATTGGGACAGGAGGAGCCCATGAGCAAGACCAAGGAAGAAGGCGCAACCCGCCGCGACTTCCTGAAACTGGCCGGAACCGCAGCGCCTGCTGCTGTTGCCGCTGCCAGCCTGAGCGGTCAAGCCGAAGCAGCCGAGCTGCCGACGGACGAGACCCGTATGCAGGACACCGCGCATACCCGCGCGTATCTGGAAAGCGCGCGATTCTAAGCCGCTTCGACTGCGCCCGGCCTAGCCGCCGGACGATGTCACCACCCGACTGACGGTTGCGATTGGCCCTGACGTCGGCATCAACAGTACCAAGCCAGCCATGATCATCATGGCCAGCAAGGGAGGAAAACAATGCTTAGGAAAAAGACCAACGGGGTTGCGAGACGCCCCCAGCGGACAAGTATCCTGTCCCAGATCGGCGAGAAAACCGTCGATCGCCGCGCGTTTCTGCGTGGCTCGGGCCTGACGATCGGCGGCCTTGCCGCGATCAGCGCCACGGGTGGAACCGTGACGCCAGCCAGTGCCCAAACAGCGGCAAACCAGGCCGTTGAAAACATCAAATCCGTCTGCACCCACTGTTCGGTCGGCTGTACCGTCGTTGCCGAAGTGCAGAACGGTGTCTGGGTCGGGCAGGAACCCGGTTGGGACAGCCCGTTCAACCTGGGTGCGCACTGTGCCAAGGGGGCCTCGGTCCGCGAGCACGCCCATGGCGAACGCCGCCTGAAGTATCCGATGAAAAAGGAAGGCGGGGAATGGAAACGCATCAGCTGGGAACAGGCGATCGACGAGATCGGCGACGGCATGATGAACATCCGCCAGGAATCCGGGCCGGACAGCGTGTATTGGTTGGGCTCGGCCAAGCACAATAACGAACAGGCCTATCTGTTCCGTAAGTTCGCCGCCTACTGGGGTACGAACAACGTGGACCATCAGGCCCGTATCTGCCACTCGACCACAGTTGCGGGTGTTGCGAATACATGGGGCTACGGCGCCATGACCAATTCGTACAATGACATCCACAACTCTCGGGCCATCTTCATCATTGGCGGCAACCCGGCCGAGGCGCATCCCGTCTCGCTGCTGCATGTCCTGCGCGCGAAAGAGCAGAACAACGCCCCGCTGATCGTCTGCGACCCGCGCTTTACGCGTACCGCGGCGCATGCGGATGAGTATGTGCGCTTCCGTCCCGGCACAGACGTTGCGCTGATCTGGGGTATCCTGTGGCACATCTTCGACAATGGATGGGAGGACAAAGAGTTCATCCGCACCCGTGTCTGGGGGATGGACCAGATTCGCACCGAGGTTGCCAACTGGACGCCGGAGGAAACCGAGCGTGTGACCGGTGTGCCTGGCTCGCAACTCAAGCGCGTTGCCCGGACAATGGTCAACAACCGCCCCGGCACCGTGATCTGGTGCATGGGTGGAACGCAGCACACCAACGGGAACAACAACACCCGCGCCTATTGCGTGCTCCAGCTTGCGCTGGGCAACATGGGCACGTCGGGTGGTGGCACCAACATCTTCCGCGGCCATGACAACGTGCAGGGCGCGACGGACCTTGGTGTTCTGTCCCATACCCTGCCCGGCTATTATGGCCTTTCGAAAGGGGCTTGGGGTCACTGGGCCCGTGTCTGGGGTGAAGATCCCGAATGGCTGGCAGGTCAGTTCGCGACGATCAAGGACAAGGACGGCAAGGATAAACCGCTGCAGAATGAGCGCGGCATTCCTGTTTCCCGCTGGATCGACGGTGTTCTGGAAGACCCGGCCAACATGGATCAGGACAACAACGTCCGCGCCATGGTTCTGTGGGGCCACGCGCCCAACTCGCAGACCCGGATGACGGAAATGAAAACGGCGATGGAGAAGCTGGACATGCTGGTCGTGATCGACCCGTATCCCACCGTCTCGGCCGTGCTGCATGACCGCACCGATGGCGTCTATCTGTTGCCAGCCTGTACGCAGTTCGAAACCCGTGGCTCTGTCACCGCCTCGAACCGCTCGCTCCAGTGGCGCGACAAGGTTGTGGATCCGCTGTTCGAAAGCCTGCCGGACGAGGTCATCATGGCCAAGTTCGCCAACAAGTTCGGCTGGGCGGATCGGTTGTTCCGCAATATCGAGATGGACGACCCGGAAACCCCGAATGTTGAAAGCATCACGCGTGAGTTCAACGCCGGTCTCTGGACCATCGGCTATACCGGTCAGTCGCCGGAACGTCTGAAAAGCCATATGGCCAATCAGCACACGTTCGACAGAACCACGCTGCAAGCCATTGGTGGACCAAACGACGGCGAGTATTACGGTCTGCCCTGGCCTTGCTGGGGAACGCCGGAGATGGGTCATACGGGGACACCAAACCTCTATGACATGTCCAAGCCGGTGGCCGAAGGTGGCCTGACCTTCCGCGCTCGGTTCGGGGTGGAACGGGACGGCGACAACCTGCTGGCCGAAGGGGTCTATAGCGTTGGATCGGAAATTCAGGATGGCTATCCCGAATTCACGATGCAAATGCTGATGGACCTTGGCTGGGACGGTGATCTGACGGCTGAGGAACGTGCAGCCATCGACGCCGTTGCAGGACCAGAGACCAACTGGAAAACCGACCTGTCTGGCGGTATCCAGCGGGTGGCGATCGAGCATGGCTGTGCGCCTTTCGGGAACGCCAAAGCCCGCGCGGTTGTCTGGACCTTCCCGGATCCGATCCCACTGCACCGCGAGCCGCTTTATACAAACCGGCGCGATCTGGTGGAGGACTATCCAACCTACGAGGACCGTCAGGCCTATCGTCTGCCGACCCTCTATGCTTCGATCCAGAAGAACGACTTTTCAAAGGATTACCCGATAATCCTAACGTCAGGTCGTCTGGTCGAATATGAAGGCGGTGGCGATGAGACACGGTCGAACCCGTGGCTGGCCGAGCTTCAGCAGGACATGTTTGTCGAGATCAATCCGCGCGATGCCAACAACCTTGGTATTCGGGACGGATCACAGGTCTGGGTCGAAGGTCCTGAAGGCGGCAAGGTTAAGGTGATGGCGATGCTGACCAACAGGGTCGGTGCCGGTGTGGCCTTCATGCCGTTCCACTTTGGTGGCCATTTCCAGGGCGAGGACCTGAGGGAGAAATACCCCAAAGGTGCCGATCCCTATGTACTGGGTGAAAGTACAAACACCGCCCAGACCTATGGCTACGATTCAGTGACCCAGATGCAGGAGACCAAAGCGACTCTCTGCAAGATCTGGTCAGCGTAAGGAGGAGAAGAGAAAATGGCAGCAAGAGCAAAATTTCTCTGCGACGCCGAACGCTGCATCGAGTGCAATGCCTGCGTCACCGCGTGTAAGAACGAGCACGAGGTGCCGTGGGGCGTGAATCGCCGCAGGGTGGTGACGATCAATGACGGTGACCCGGGCGAACGCTCGATCTCGGTGGCCTGTATGCATTGTTCAGACGCGCCCTGCATGGCGGTGTGCCCGGTCGACTGCTTCTATCAGAACGAAGAAGGGGTCGTCCTGCATTCCAAAGACCTGTGCATTGGCTGTGGCTATTGCTTCTACGCGTGCCCGTTCGGCGCGCCGCAATACCCACAGGCAGGCAACTTCGGATCGCGCGGCAAGATGGACAAATGTACCTTCTGCGCCGGCGGCCCTGAAGAAACGCACTCGACCGCAGAGTTCGCCAAATACGGTCGCAACCGGATCGCCGAGGGCAAATTGCCCATCTGCGCCGAGATGTGTTCCACCAAGGCCCTGCTCGCCGGTGACGGCGATGTGGTCTCGGCCATCTACCGTGAGCGCGTCGTCGCCCGCGGGTTTGGTTCAGGCGCGTGGGGTTGGGGCACTGCCTACGACCAGAAAGACGGCTAAGACCGCTTTCATTGACCAAACAGGCGACCCGCAACCGTGGGTCGCCTGATATGGAATTTTGACCGAGGCTCAGATGTTCCGCTTACTCATCGCATTGCTTTTGACCATTGGGATGGCTCAAGCCGTCGTCGCACAAACCGACGAGACCGAAGTGCCGGCCACCACAAATGAACGCACCTCGACCGGGGGTGCGTCAACGCTCGAAGATATCCTAGCCCGCCAGCGCGGCGAAAAAGTGGACAACAGTTTTCGATCGGAGAACACCGGCCAAGGCAATGTCGAAGGGCTCTTGGGGCAGTTTGGACCTAGCGGCGTATCCTCGGACAGCGATGTTTACCGCGCGCTGCGCTTTGGGTCGGCAGATGTCACCGTTTCATCGCGCGGCCCAGCAGACAGTGTTCTAATACAAGACGGCGGGATGTGGTGGTGGCAATTCCGCACCGGACCATTGCGCGAATACGGCACGTATATCATCGCCGGAATGCTGGGTCTGATCCTGCTATTCTTCCTGATCCGAGGCCGCATTCGCATAGATGGTGAAAAAACAGGCCGAACGGTTACACGTTTCAAAAGTTTCGAACGCTTTGGTCATTGGCTTTTTGCCGGATCCTTTATCATCCTCGGAATAACCGGATTACTCACCCTCTATGGTCGCGACGTCCTGATCCCGATTTTTGGCAGGGAAGGGTTTGCGGTGATCGCCCAAGGGTGCAAATGGCTGCACAATAACCTGGCCTGGGCCTTTATGCTGGGCCTGGTCATCGTCACGGTGAACTGGATTTCACACAATATTCCAAATCGGACTGATCTTAAGTGGCTCGCTGCCGGAGGGGGGCTGTTCACCAAGGGCAGCCATCCGCCCGCTAAGAAGTTCAATGCAGGCCAAAAGATCATCTTTTGGGCCTGCATAGTGCTGGGTACCTCAATCAGCCTGTCCGGCCTATCTTTGCTGTTCCCCTTCGAATTGCCGATGTTCGCCAAGACATTCGCCGTTGCCAATTCAACCGGCATTCCGCAGGCTTTGGGCCTGAGCCTGCCGGTCCAGATGTCACCGCAGGAAGAGATGCAATACGCTCAGGTCTGGCATGTGATGGTTGCCTATGTGTTCATCGCGATCATCGTGGCGCATATCTACCTTGGCTCCATCGGCATGGAGGGCGCGTTTGACGCCATGGGCACCGGTGAAGTCGAGGAGCAATGGGCGCGCGAGCACCACTCGCTGTGGTTGGAAGAGGTGCAGGAAAAAGAGGCCAGCAAGGCGGCGGCCTCACCCGCAGAATAGATGCGCGCGCTGGTTCTGGTTTTTGCTCTGATCCCCCTTCCTGCTTGGGCTGATTTCTTCACGCTTAAGGGGCATGGTGGCCCCATCATGGGAATTGCCACCGCATCGGATGGTCGGATCGCGACGGCCAGTTTCGACAATTCAGTCGGGCTGTGGTTAGACCAGACACCCAAATGGCTGGAGGGCCACGAAGCGGCGGTCAATGCGGTCGTGTTCAACGGCACCGCGATCTATTCAGCCGGGGACGATTTCACTCTGCGCCGCTGGCCGGGCGGAAAAATCGTTGGCCAGCACAAAGGCAAGATCGTCGGCATCGCAGCCTCAAAAACGCATGTGGCCACCGCCAGTTGGGATGGCACCATAGGCGTTTGGCCTGTTGACGGGTCAGACGCAATTCTGCTTGGACCAACCGGCAGCGGGGTAAATGCGGTGGCGTTCTCGCGCGATGGTACACAGCTTTATTCTGCCGGGGTCGATGGCAGCCTGCGGAAATGGGATGTCTTCGACGGGGAAGAGGCACAGCGATTGGTCGAACATGGGTTCGGCCTGAACGAGTTGATCCTGAACGAAGATGACGGCTGGATCGCCTATGGCGCGGTCGATGGCGTAACCCGCATCCGCGATCTGTCAACAGGTGAGGAACGGGATTTCACACTGGATCGCCGCCCAATACTGGCCCTTGCCCTCAACCCAGATCGCTCGCTTTTGGCTGTCGGTGACGGTGAAGGCTATATCATGGTGATCGACACGGAAAAATGGCGCATCGCCAGCGATTTCCGCGCTACCCTGCGCGGCCCGGTCTGGGCCTTGGCGTTTTCAACAGATGGGCAGAATATCCATGCCGGCGGCATTGATGAGGCCATGTATAGCTGGCCGGTGTCTGCCCTTGGTGACCAGGAACAAATGGCAGCAGCCGAGCCCAGCTTTCTGAAAGACCCCACAGAGATGGACAATGGAGAGCGCCAATTTGCCCGCAAATGCTCGATCTGCCATAGCCTAACACCCGATGGGCAACGCCGAGCAGGACCTACGCTGCATGGTATCTTTGGGCGGCGGGCCGGCACCCTACCTGGCTATTTCTACTCGGAAACGCTGCAAGACTCTGATATCATTTGGAATGACGAGACGATAAACGTCCTTTTCGACGTGGGGCCAGACCACTACATTCCAGGGTCAAAGATGCCGATGCAGCGGATCACGCAAGAGCAAGACCGGGACGACCTGATTGCTTTCCTGCGCCGAGCAACGGTTGATCGAAACTGAACCGGAGGAGACCATGAAAGCCTTTCTTACCGCCTTGGCCGCGATGGTCGTCATCACCGTTGCCGCCCCCTACACGCTGGACCAGATGGGTTTCAGCGCGGAAGAAGCCACCTCTGGCGCAGCTGTACGTCTGGATTAAATGTCCGAATATCTGACCACCAAGGAACTGGCCGACCTGCTTCGGATCGGCGAGCGTAAGGCCTACGATCTTGCCTCATCGGGTGAGCTGCCTTGCGTCCGCGCCATGGGCAAGCTGCTGTTTCCCCGGGCCGAGGTCATCGCCTGGCTCAACGCCTCACGGTCGGGCCCGCATGTGACCGAACCACCCCTGCCCCCAATTGTCGCCGGTAGCCACGACCCCTTGCTGGACTGGGCGCTGCGCGAAAGCGGATCGGGGCTGGCGACCTACTACGACGGTTCCTTCGACGGTCTGACCCGGCTTGCCGAGCGCAGCGCGCAGGCCGCTGTCTTGCATATCCACGAAGAACACGGGTTCAACACCCAATCCTTACGCGACACGCTGGGCGAGGCGCCTGTTGTTCTTGTCGAGGTCGCGCAGCGCCAACGGGGTCTGCTTCTTGCACCGGGAACCTCAGGTATCGCGGGTTTTGCTGATCTCAAAGGCCGACGCGTTATCTTGCGTCAGGACAGTGCAGCCAGTCAGCGCTTGTTCGATGCCCAGCTTGAAGCTCATGACATGACACGGGATGATCTGGACGCCCTGCCAAACTGCGCCCGCACCGAAGAAGAGCTGGCCATCACCCTGCATGATGGTAAAGCCGAGGCAGGTTTTGGCCTCGGGGCTTTGGCCGGCCTCTACAACCTTGGATTTTCACCGACCCATTCCGAAAGATTGGATCTGGCGATCTGGCGGCGCGCTTACTTTGATGCGCCCATGCAGAAACTGCTGCGCTTTCTGCGCTCAGACCCGTTCAAAGCCCGCGCATCCGAGTTTGGCGGCTACGACCTGACCGGACTTGGACAGGTCCACCACAATGGCGCCAGCGGCTAGCGCTTGATCATTTTAAGAACCGTCTAGCCGAAGGCCCATTCAGCGTGCGTTGGGAAAGAACACCTGCTGCCCTTGCAAGCGGTATGACTCGATGGCCATCTGCCCCTCCGGCCCTGTCAGCCAATCGACAAACCGCTGCCCTGCCTTGGCCCGCACTTTGGGATGTTTGTCCGGGTTCACAAGGATCACCCCATATTGGTTGAACAGGCGCGGGTCTCCTTCGACCAGACTCTCAAGATCGCCCCGATTTCCAAACGACAACCATGTCGCCCGATCTGTCAGCGTATACGCCCCCATGCCGCTGGCCACATTCAACGTCGCCCCCATGCCCGAGCCGGTTTCGCGATACCAGGTTCCGGACACCTGGGTCGGATCAATGCCGGTATCCGCCCAATGCCCCATCTCGGCCTTATGCGTGCCGCTGTCATCCCCGCGCGAGACAAACACAGCACTTGCCGCTTCGATCGCCTTGAGCGCGGACAGAATGTCTGACCCACCTTTCACGCCAGCAGGGTCCGATTTTGGCCCGACCAGCACAAAGTCATTATACATCAAATCAAACCGCTCAACGCCCCAGCCATCGGCCACGAACTTCTCTTCCGCTGGTTTGGCATGCACCAGCAATACGTCGCCATCCCCATTGATCGCGTTGCGAATGGCCTGTCCGGTGCCGACAGCAACGACACGCACATCGATCCCGGTCTCAGCCTCAAAGCCGGGAAGGATATAATCCAGCAGGCCCGAATTCTGCGTCGAGGTTGTCGACTGCACAATGATGAACGGCTCCTCTGCAAAGCCCGCACCTGCCATCAGGCCAAGCCCCACTACCGCTGCGCGCAATACTGCCCGAACCATCATGATCTCCGATTTGTTGTTAGGTCACCAAGCCGCCCGCCAGATAACGGCGAGAGGCTTCACTTTCTGGGGAATCCAGAACCTGTTTGGCAGGTCCGTGTTCAACCACACGACCGCCTTGCATCATGACAATATCTGCTGCCAACCGCCGCGCCTGCCCAATGTCATGTGTCACCATGACAATTCGCACGCCGCGTGACGATGCCCGCAGGATCATGCGTTCGATCATCTGCGTCGCGCCTGGATCCAATGCGCTTGTGGGTTCGTCCAGAAATAGGGTTTCGGGCGTCGCCGCCAGCGCGCGCAGGATCGCAAGACGCTGCGCCTCACCACCTGACAGAGAACGCGCCGACTGCCGTGCTTTGCCCTCAAGCCCGCCTTCGGCCAACAACTCGACAATCCGCGACTTACGTGCTGCGCGTTTCAGGCCCTGACGCCTGAGCACAAAATCCAGATTGGCTGACACCGAACGCCGCAGAAGAACCGGCTGCTGAAACACCATGGCCTGCCGCGCCATATGAGTGGCGTTCAACGCCTCATTATCCTGCAACACTCGCCCCTGATCTGGCGAGATCAGCCCGTGCAAACACCGTAGCAGCAAGCTCTTACCCGCCCCGTTTGGGCCCAACAGCAAAGTTGGTCCCGGCCCATCCAGAACCAGATTGGAAACATCCAGCAAGGCGGAGCCATTGCGGCGGATTTGTACATCGCGCACTTGCAGGCAATTTGTCATTTCCGACACCAGATCACGCATGGCGCAACCCCTCCTGCTCGGCCCGCAGGCTGGCCGCGCTGACCATGGCATTCACGGCCACCGCAATCCCGATCAGGATCGCCCCCAACGCCAGTGCCAGCGCCAAGTTGCCTTTTGACGTTTCCAGCGCAATCGTCGTCGTCATCACCCGCGTCACGTGGTTGATGTTGCCCCCCACGATGATCACGGCCCCAACTTCAGCAATCGCACGGCCAAATCCGGCCAGCAGCGCCGTGACCAAAGCAAGGCGCGCATCCCAAAGCAGAACCGGAACAGACGCCAATCGCGACACGCCCAGCGAACGGAGTTGTTCCGAATACTCCTCGGCCAGCATCTCAACCACTTGCCGGGTCAGCGCGGCCACAATTGGCGTGACCAATACGACCTGAGCGATGATCATTGCGGTTGGTGTGTAAAGCAATTCCAACACACCCAAGGGCCCGGAACGTGAGAGCATCAGATAGACCAACAGCCCCACCACCACAGGCGGAAAGCCCATCAGCGCATTCATCAACACAATCAAAACCCGCCGCCCAGGGAACCGTGCCACCGCCAAAGCCGCCCCAATGGGCATCCCGATCAGTGCGGAAATCAGCACGGCAAACAGGGAAACTTGCAGAGACAAAAGCACAATTGCCCAAAGCTCTGCATCCCCGTTGAGGATCAGATCCATCGCCACCCTGAATTCTGATGCAAATCCTTGCATTTTACCCCATCATCAAAGTTAACTCGGATGAAATGCGAAATTCTACATATGAATACTAACCTGATTTGACACCGAGTACACGCACAATCCCGACAGTCGGCACAAAAAAACGCGGCCCCATTTGGGGCCGCGCTAAATCAGCTTCGAGGATGAATTACCTTAGTTCAAGGCTGCATCCGTGATCTGGTGTGTCCAGGCCCCTTCGGGCTGTTTGGTGATGACCGGATCAGATCCACCTGCCAGCAATGTGCCCACGGTCCGCTCAAAATCCGCCGGGTCCAGCGCACCATTCGAACCAGCGGTTAGCTTGGCAATCTCACCCATCATGCGCTTCTGATGTTCCTCGGTTTGCGCACCGGTTGCGTCATTGTCCAAAACGATCAGAGCAGCCTCTTCCGGGTTCTCCTCGGCATATTTCCAGCCTTTCATCGAGGCGCGCACGAAACGCTGCATCTTGTCCACGAAAGCCTCATCGCTCAGGTTCTCTTCCAGCACATAGAGACCGTCTTCCAACGTTGCGACTCCCTGATCTTCGTATTTGAAGGTCACTAGTTCATCCGGGCTGACGCCCGCATCGATGACCTGCCAGTATTCATTGTAGGTCATGGTGCTGATGCAATCTGCCTGACGCTGCAGCAAAGGATCAACGTTGAAGCCCTGTTTCAGGACCTCGACACCGTTCTCGCTTTTGCCGCCGGTATCGATACCCAAGCTGCTCATCCAGCTCATGAACGGGAATTCATTGCCAAAGAACCAGACACCCAGGGTGCGGTTTTTCAGATCCTCGGGCGAGGCAATTCCGGCATCCTTCCAGCAGGTCAGCATCATGCCCGAGCTTTTGAAAGGCTGCGCAATATTAACCAAAGGCAGACCCTTTTCGCGCGCGGCCAAAGCGGCAGGCATCCATTCGACGGTCACATCTGCCCCGCCACCGGCGATCACCTGCGTTGGCGCAATATCAGGGCCACCCGGCAGAATGGTCACGTCCAGATCTTCTTCCTCATAGAACCCCTTGTCCTTCGCCACATAGTAGCCCGCGAACTGGGCCTGCGTGACCCATTTCAACTGCAGGTTCACTTCATCTGCAGCCAGTGATGCACTGGCGGCCAGGCTAAAGGCGGCAACCGCCCCGCTGAGTAGCTTTTTCATCTTCATCTTCTCCTAGTTGCTTTGTGTGCCCCGTTTTCGAGGTCTGTTCAGTCTTCTTTTTGTTATCCGCGTTGTGAGGGGTGCCAGAAGGTCACCACCTTTTCGATACCTGCCACCAATGTATAGAACACCGTACCCGCCATGGCCGCCACTGCAATCTCGGCCCAGACCAGATCGATCGACAGGCTGCCCACCCCGGTCGAAATCCGAAAGCCCATGCCGCGCGTGGGCGATCCGAAGTATTCGGCGACAATCGCCCCGATCAGCGCCAGTGTTGTAGCAATCTTGAGCCCGTTGAAAATGAACGGCATCGCCGCAGGCAGACGCAGCTTGATCAGGGTCTGCATATAACTGGCCGCATAGGTGCGCATCAGATCACGCTGCATGGAGTCCGCCTCGCGCAGGCCCTGTACCGTGTTCACAAGGATCGGAAAGAACACCATTACGACGACCACGGCCGCTTTGGATTGCCAGTCGAACCCGAACCAGCTGACCAGAATGGGCGCAATCCCCACGATGGGCAGAGCCGCGACAAAATTCCCGATGGGCAGCAACCCGCGTGTCAGAAACACCGACCGGTCGATAAGGATAGCGGTCAGAAAAGCTGCGGTACTTCCGATGGCAAACCCGGTGAAAGCACCCTTGAAGACGGTCTGGGTAAAGTCCTGCCACAGAATATCGGTCGAGTTCGCAAAGGTCTGCGCCACCATAGACGGCGGCGGCAGGATCACGGGTGAGACGTTCAGCCCGCGCACCAGACCTTCCCACAAGATCAGCAGTGTGACACCAAACAGCACAGGCACAAAGACCCGAACGCCCTTGGAATCGCAATAGATCGACCGCGCCAGCCATGCATTCAGCGACCAGGCACCGGCCCAGAACATCAGCGCAAAGATCAGCCAGCTCATGCGCCCATTCCCATGCGTTTCAGCGTCACCCGTTGCAGCACATCCAGCAAGGTCACGAGTATGCCCGCCAGAATAGCCGCCGCGAACAGAGCCGCCCAGATCGCAAGCGGCGTGCCAAACTGATCCCCGATCAATATCCGCGCACCCAGACCCGAGATTGCGCCTGTCGGAAGTTCTCCGACAATCGTACCGACAAGGGCTGCAGCGATACCCACCTTTAGCGAAGTGAATAGGTACGGCACCGAAGACGGCAAGCGCAGTTTCAAAAACGCCTGCAGCCCGTTTGCGTTGTACGTTCTAAGCAAATCCAGCTGCGAGGCAGCAGGCGACCGCAACCCTTTGACCATCCCAACCAGAACCGGGAAGTAACACAGATAGGCCGAGATGATGGCCTTCGGAACACCGCGCCCTTCGATCCCAAGTTGCGAGCTTAGGACAATGATCATCGGCGCCAAAGCCACAATCGGGACTGTCTGGCTGATAATGGCCCAAGGCATGAGGCTCATGTCCACAACGCGGGAATAGACAATAGCGACGGCCCCGAGAATGCCGACAGCCGTGCCCAGAACAAAACCCCAAAGCGTCGATTGAAGGGTGATCCATCCGTGGTAGATGAGCGATCGCTTGGACATGGCTCGCCCGCGCATCGCCATTTCACCGGTGGTTTTCCAAAGCTCCTGGCCAACTTGGACCGGGGTTGGCAGGCGCGGTCGATCCAATTCATAACCCCGCGAGACATGCGAAGGGTTCTGCGCCATCAAAACCCAGCTCGACACCTGCTGGCGATCCCGTGATAGCTCGGGTGTTACTGTTTCCCCGGCGCGTTCCGCCTGATCCAGCGATACGCGGATATTCATCGGTGCCACGGCCAAATACCAAAGCACGACAATGGCCAACAGAACCGTTATCACGGCAAGAGCCTGCTTCATGCGCGCCACTCCATCCGGAACACCGGAACCGTGTCCGGGGGCACCGGGGGCTCCTCAGCTGTTACTTTGAACCCCTCACGCCAGTAGAACCTTTGCGCCGCTGTGTTGAGCGTATGCGTGGTCAACCAAAGAAAATCCCGCCCTTCCTTAGCCTTGTCGACAAAGTGTTTGCCAATTCCTTGCCCGGTTCGGCTGCAATAGAGCGCACCGATCTTCTGCTCTTTTGGGTCGACAGACATGTAGCAATCCACTGGTTCACCCGCGACCCAGATTTCACGCGCGTCAAACGCCTCACCGATCATTCCCGCCAATTGATCCACCGATAATTCTTCGGGCATCCACTCGGTCTGGCTGACCCAGTCGTGAACCACGCGGGCGCATGCTTCCACATCCGCGGGCCTTGCGCGCCTGATCTGGACAGTGTCAATCATCATAGGAATGCCCTGCCCGCAGCCCGTCACGTACCCGGTGCGCGACCTCGATGAATTCCGGCGTATCGCGAATGTCCAACGGCCGTTCCTTGGGCAACGGGCTGTCAATCACATCCGTGATCCGCCCGGGCCGAGGGCTCATGACGACGATCTTGGTGCTGAGATATACGGCCTCAGGGATCGAGTGGGTAACGAACCCGATTGTCTTCTCGGTCCGCGCCCACAGCGCCAGAAGCTGTTCGTTCAAGTGATCGCGCACAATTTCATCCAGCGCCCCGAACGGTTCGTCCATCAGCAGGATATCGGCGTCAAAAGCCAAGGCGCGCGCGATACTGGCACGTTGTTGCATCCCACCGGATAGCTGCCACGGAAACTTCCCACCAAACCCTTCCAGATCAACCAGTTCCAGAACCTTCTTAACGCGCTCATCCTGTTCTGCAGCCGAGTACCCCATGATCTCAAGCGGCAGTTTGATGTTTTTGGCAATCGTCCGCCACGGGTACAAGCCGGCAGCCTGAAACACATACCCGTAAGCGCGCTTGCGTCGCGCTTCATCCGGGGTCATGCCATTAACCGTCAACGTTCCGCCTGTCGGTGTTTCCAACGCCGCGATACAGCGCAGGAACGTGGTTTTGCCGCAGCCAGACGGGCCAATGAAGCTGACAAAATCACCCTTGTCGATGGTCAGATTCACATCTTTTAGGGCATGGATCGGGCCATCGTTCGTCTGAAACGTCAGGTCGAGCTGCCTTGCCTCGATCACGGGCTGGGTCTTACTTTCAGTAGTCATTCCATCGCCTTGAAAAGTTTGAGTTTGAGCCGCCACCGGACGGCTCATACAGATCACACACCAGACGCCGGAATACCCGTCCGTTCAATGGGTCGCGGTGCTGTCAGCTCTTTCCAAGTGCTTAACGCTTTGTTCACATGTGTATTCGCCTCACGCGAGACGAACTTTCCGTGCCCTTCTTGTGTCTGGATTTCCCCATCATGCACAGCAACCGAACCACGGGTCAGCGTGAATCGCGGCAACCCGCGCACTTCTTTACCCTCGAACACGTTGTAGTCGATCGAAGACTGCTGTGTTTCAGCCGAAATCACCTTGGCTTTGTCCGGATCCCAAACCACCAGATCGGCATCAGCCCCAACCAAAACCGCACCCTTTTTCGGGTAGCAATTCAATATTTTGGCGATGTTTGTTGATGTAACAGCCACGAACTCATTCATAGTCAAACGCCCGGTGTTCACCCCATGGGTCCAGAGCATCGGCATCCGATCCTCCAACCCGCCAGTCCCATTGGGAATCTTTGTGAAATCCCCTACGCCATAGCGTTTCTGTTCAGTCGTAAAGGCGCAATGATCCGTGGCCACGACACTCAGAGTGCCCGATTGCAGACCGTTCCACAGGCTATCCTGATGCTGCTTGTTCCGAAACGGAGGGCTCATGACCCGCCGCGCTGCATGTTCCCAGTCGTGGTGGAAATACTCGCTCTCATCCAAGGTCAGGTGCTGGATCAATGGTTCTCCCCACACCCGCTTGCCCTGCATCTTTGCGCGCCGAATGGCCTCGTGCGCCTCTTCGCAGGAGGTATGTACCACGTACAAAGGCACGCCCGCCATGTCCGCAATCATGATCGCGCGGTTGGTCGCTTCGCCTTCGACCTGCGGTGGACGGGAATAGGCGTGTGCCTCTGGGCCCGTATTGCCTTCGGCCAGCAGCTTTGCGCTCAGCTCGGCCACCACGTCACCGTTCTCCGCATGCACCATCGCGGTACCACCTAACTCGGCCAAACGTTTGAACGAGGCAAACAACTCATCATCATTCACCATCAACGCGCCCTTATAGGCCATGAAGTGTTTGAATGTGTTGATGCCGCGCGTCTCGATGACAGTCTTGATGTCGTCAAACACCTGCTCACCCCACCAGGTTACCGCCATGTGGAACGAGTAGTCACAATTCGCCCGCGTCGATTTGTTGTCCCAACGCTTGAGCGCATCCAGCAAGCTCTCACCAGGATTGGGCAGCGCGAAATCCACCACCATCGTGGTGCCACCTGCCAGGGCCGCGCGCGTGCCGCTTTCGAAATCGTCGCTGGAATAGGTCCCCATGAACGGCATTTCGAGATGCGTGTGCGGGTCGATCCCACCGGGCATCACGTAGCACCCAGAGGCGTCCAACTCTTTGTCGCCACGCAAGTCCGGCCCAATCTCGGTGATCACGCCGCCCTCAACTTTCACATCCGCCTTATAGGTCAGATCGGCGGTTACGATGGTCCCGTTCTTGATGACAGTACTCATTTCAAACTCCCTGTTGCGGTCTGCGCCGCTTGCTTCATCTGGCTAAAAATATCCCGGGGGAGTCGCGGCCTGCCGCGACGGGGGCAGCGCCCCCTATTCCACGATCTCCGCCGTCTCCACGACCGCATGCAGCAAAACATCCGCCCCGGCAGCCGCCCAATCTTTGCTGATCTCTTCAGCCTCGTTGTGGCTCAGGCCATCTACGCAGGGGCACATCACCATCGCGGTCGGCGCGACCCGGTTGATCCAGCAGGCATCATGCCCGGCCCCCGAAATGATATCTGTATGGGAATACCCCAGCCGCTCTGCCGCGTCGCGCACGGCGGCCACACAGCCCTCATCGAATTTGACCGGATCGAATCCACCGACCTTTTCGAATTCAATCTGCAGGCCCATCTCGTTCACGATGTCCTCGGCCGCCACACGCAGGCGATTTTCCATATCGGTGATCACATCCAACTCAGGCGAGCGGAAATCGACCGTGAACACCACCTTACCCGGGATCACATTGCGGGAATTCGGATAGACATCAATATGCCCCGCGGCCCCAACGGCGTGCGGTGAATGCGACCAGGCAATCTCATCCACTTTTTCCAGAATACGCGCCATGGCCAGCCCTGCGTTCTTGCGCATTGGCATCGGGGTCGAACCGGTATGAGCATCTTTGCCAGTCACTGTAATCTGAGTCCAACTCAGCCCCTGACCGTGGGTGACGACGCCGATATCCTTACCCTCGGCCTCCAGGATCGGACCCTGTTCGATATGCAGTTCAAAGAAGGCATGCATCTTGCGGGCGCCGACCTCCTCCTCACCGCGCCAGCCGATCCGCTGCAATTCATCGCCGAATTTTTTGCCCTCGGCATCCTCGCGGTCATAGGCCCAATCCTGCGTGTGCATCCCCGCAAACACGCCCGAGGACAACATGGCCGGCGCGTAACGCGTTCCTTCTTCGTTGGTCCAGTTCGTCGCAACGATCGGATGCTTGGTCTTGATGCCCAGATCATTCAACGTGCGAATGATCTCTAGCCCACCCAGCACACCCAGCACGCCGTCATACTTGCCACCTGTCGGCTGGGTATCGAGATGCGAACCTACATAGACTGGCAGAGCCTCCGGGTCGGCTCCCTCGCGCATGGCAAACATGTTGCCCATCTGATCCAGTCCCATGGAACAGCCCGCTTCTTCGCACCAGCTTTGGAACAGCGCGCGCCCTTCGGCATCTTCATCCGTCAGCGTCTGTCGGTTATTACCACCTGCAACACCGGGCCCAATCTTGGCCATCTCCATCAGGCTGTCCCACAACCTGTCGCCATTGATCCTGAGATTCTGCGCCGGAGCTGCCATAGTCACTTTCCCTGTTGCTTGCGATTTGCTCGCTATTGCTGTCTTGATTTGACCATCTGGTCAAACTCACGCTATCACGGGTTCGACATCAGTCAAGAAATTGCGGTGCACCACCAAACTTTTTGGCCTAGTCCATGCGTGCCTGACGAAAAAAGAGACAGTCCAAACAGATGCCCAGCGACCGCGCCCCAACCCGTATTCAGAAAAAGAACCGCGCTGCGATTCTAGAGGCAGCGTTGAACGTGTTTTCGTCAAATGGGTTTCGCGGCTCGACGGTTGATCAGATAGCGGCAGAATCCGGACTGAGTAAGCCGAATTTATTGTACTACTTCCCGTCAAAAGAAGCGATCCATACAGAGCTTCTGTCTGGCCTGCTGGAAACCTGGCTGGCGCCGCTGCACGATCTGGACGAAAACGGTGATCCGCTTGAGGAGCTTCTGTCCTATATTCGCCGAAAGCTGCAGATGAGTCAGGAGCTACCACGAGAAAGCCGCCTGTTTGCCAACGAGTTGGTTCAGGGCGCACCGCGCATTCACGAGGCTTTGTCTCAGGATCTCAAAGCATTGGTCGATAAGAAAACCGCGCTTCTGACCGGGTGGATGGATCAGGGCAAAATCGCGCGGGTGCACCCTTATCACTTGATGTTTTCGATCTGGGCCCTGACCCAGCACTACGCAGACTTCGAAGTTCAGGTGCGCGCGATCCTGGGCGACGAAGACCCGTTCGAAGGCGCAGAAACGTTTGTCGACACCCTGTATCGCAAGCTTTTGACACCTTGAACTAAGGGACCGCACCAACGGCCCCTCAAAGATCTGCGCAAACCTGTTCATTCCGCGGCCTTGGCCATCGGATTGTTGGGATGCGTTGTCCAGTTTGCATAGTCCGGCTGAACCTCGCGCCCGGTACGTGGGTCAACCTCTCCTGCTGCCATCGGCTCCATCGAAATACAGCCCTCTACTGGGCAGACATCGACACAGAGATTACAGGCTACGCATTCTTCGTCGATCACCTCGAACACCCGGTCCGGCGACATGGCGATGGCCTGGTGGCTGGTGTCTTCACAGGCGGCATAACAGCGACCGCATTTGATGCACTGGTCCTGATCAATCTTGGCCTTGGCGATGTAGTTCAGGTTCAGATACTGCCAATCGGTTACGTTGGGGACCGCGCGACCAACAACTTCTGAGACTGTGGAATACCCCTTCTCGTCCATCCATTTGGACAGACCCGCCGTCAGTTCATCGATGATCTTGAAACCATAAGTCATGGCCGCTGTGCAGACCTGTACGTTGCCGCAACCCAGCGAAATGAACTCTGCCGCATCACGCCATGTGGTAACGCCACCGATACCTGAAATGGGCAGACCATGCGTTTCCGCATCTCGCGCGATTTCCGAAACCATGGACAGCGCAATCGGCTTCACCGCCGGACCGCAATACCCGCCATGGCTGCCCTTGCCATCAATCGAAGGTTCGGGGCTGAACGTATCCAGATTGACGCTGGTGATCGAGTTGATCGTGTTGATCAGCGACACCGCATCCGCGCCGCCATTCTTGGCCGCCGCCGCGGGTTTGCGAATGTCGGTGATGTTCGGCGTCAGCTTCACGATCACCGGGCGGTCATAGTACATTTTGCACCAGCGGGTAACCATTTCGATGTATTCCGGCACCTGACCGACGGCTGCGCCCATGCCCCGCTCGCTCATCCCGTGCGGGCAGCCGAAATTCAGCTCGATTCCATCCGCGCCGGTCTCAGCCACGCGGGGCAGGATGGCTTTCCACGCGCCCTCCTCACACGGCACCATGATTGAGGCGATCAACGCCCGGTCCGGGTAGTCCGCCTTGACCCGCGCCATTTCCTCGAGGTTTACCTCAAGTGGTCGGTCGGTGATCAGTTCGATGTTGTTCAGGCCCAGCAACCGCCGATCTGCGCCATAGATCGCACCGTAACGCGGCCCGTTCACATTCACGACCGGAGGGCCCTCGGCCCCCAGTGTTTTCCAGACCACGCCGCCCCATCCGGCCTCAAAGGCGCGGCGGACGTTGTATTCCTTGTCGGTTGGCGGGGCCGAGGCCAGCCAGAAGGGGTTGGGGCTGGAAATGCCCAGAAAGTCTGTCGTCAGGTCAGCCATGGGTACTCCTTTCCGGCTCCTCAGCCGGTTTTCTTGAAAATCATCTCGGTCGGGCGAATCCGCCCGGCATGCAGGTTTGCGACGTAGTTTTGGAATTTCTCGGGCGCCGTCTCGCCCATCATCAGGTGGATGCCTAACGGCGCAGGGCCGCTTTCGGCAATCTTTGCAAAGACTTCCTCGAAGAACTTAATTGCAAACTCGGTGCGATCCTTCTCGACCTCCAACGCAAGCCCCGCCGCTGTAGCCGCATCCTTGTAGACCACGGGCGCATCAACAAAGGATGTCTCAGCGACGCTTGACCAGGGCAAAGGGAACGCCAGAGGTTCGTCTGTTTCACCTGCCATCACGTCGAAAAGCGCGAAGCTGCCACCTGTTGCCAAAGCGCGCGCAACCTCGGCGAACAGTCCGGCCTTGTCTTCGATATTCATGCCCACATGCAACATAACTGCCAGATCGAACCCAGCATCCGGCACTGGCATGTCCAAAGCGCTGCCGACGTGGAATTCGACCTTGTCGGAATGGCCGACAATCTGGCTGAGTGCCGCTGCCGTTTCGACAAACTCGGGTGTCAGGTCGACCCCCGTCACCGTCGAGTCATACCGATCCACAACGTAACGAGACGTCCCGCCGATCCCGCAGCCCACGTCCAGCACCCGCGTCGCATGGGTCAAAGACAATTGGTCAAACAGGTGATCGGTCGCCAGAACGCCGCCCGTGTGGAACTCGTCACCAGCTTTCAGGTCGGCGACCGTGGCCGCATCCGGGTCCACGCCGCTGGCTTTTAGCGCATCGCGCACGCGGTCCGTCAGGGCACCGGTGGTATAATGTTTGGCAACTGCGTCTTCGATCTGGGACATAACGATACCTCAGCGAATAGGTTGGCTTGAAAGCCTCACCCTATCACGAAACCAGGCTCGCGTGGATGTCCATCGCCGCATCCCGGCCTTTGGCCACGGCGGTCACGGTCAGATCTTCGCCCCCGGCCGCACAATCTCCACCAGCCCAGACACCGGAGATGGAAGTACGTCCAGCCCCGCTGACGGCGATCTTGTTGCCGTCCAGTTCCAGCCCTTCGGGCGCGCCATCCAGCGTCTGACCAATGGCTTTCAGAACCTGATCCGCCGGCAGCCGAACCGTCTCACCGGTTCCGGTCAACTGACCGTTTTGGTTCGAAGTGTATTCAAGCTCGATCTCGACTGCGGCACCGTTGCCATGCACCGCGACAGGCTGAACATTGGTCATAATCCGCACGCCGTGCGAGGCCGCAAGGTCCTGCTCGTACCGGCTGGCCCCCATCGCGTCGCGCCCACGACGATAGGCGATCGTGACCTGCTCGGCCCCTAGCAGCTTTGACTTCACCGCCGCATCAACAGCCGTCATGCCGCCGCCGATCACAACCACATTCCGACCGACCGGCAGATCAGCAAGATCCGAAGCTTGCCGCACGTCAGAGATAAAATCGACTGCCGGGCGCACGCCGTCCTTTTCCACACCCTGTGCCCGCAGAGCATTCACACCCGCCAGACCGATGGACAGGAAAACGGCATCGTAATTTTCAGTCAGCCCCTCCAGAGAGAGGCCCTCGCCCAGCAAAGAACCGGTTTCGATAGCGATACCGCCGATTTTCAGCAGCCAGTCCACCTCGGCCTGTGCAAAGTCATTGGTCGATTTATAGGCCGCGATTCCATACTCGTTCAGACCACCCGGCTTGGGCTTGCCTTCGTGGATCACCACATCGTGGCCCAGCATGGCCAGCCGATGGGCGCAAGCGAGACCCGCTGGTCCTGCGCCAACAACGGCCACAGTTTTGCCGGTCGCCGCAGCGCGTTCAAAAGGATGTTCGCCAGAGGCCATCACATCATCGGTTGCGAAACGCTGAAGCCGCCCGATCTCAACTGGTTTGCCTTCGGCGGCTTCGCGCACGCAGGCCTCTTCGCACAAGGTTTCGGTCGGACAGACCCGAGCACACATGCCACCCAGGATATTCTGGTCCAGAATGGTCTTTCCCGCCGATTGCGGCTGACCCGCCTGTATCTGGCGGATGAACAACGGAATATCGATATCCGTCGGACAGGCCGTCACGCATGGCGCGTCGTAACAGAAATAGCAGCGATCTGCGGCCACGGCGGCCTCATGCGGGGCCAAAGGCGGATGCAGATCCGTAAAATTCGATGTCAGTTCATCGCTGGAAAGCCGCCCGGAAACGATCCCGGGTGCCATCTGGCCCTGTGCCATCGCTCTACTCCCTGTAGATATGTTTGTTGTGACCTCAGCTTGCCACAAATCGAAATTTTATCAATTGGTAAAATTTATCAATTGGTCAAAATTTTGAAAATGCACGAGATTTCGTTCGAAATATCGGCGTTTTCGCAGGTTTTTGGCAATAAACTAGGCAGCGCTGACACGCTGAAGTGCTGCAACTCGGGTTGGCATTGGACAACCCGCGCACCACAAACGACTTTTGACGCCCTACACCGGTTGCTGTAAGCCCAATCTCAGATGCGTGAGATCAACGCATGTTTAGGACGGGCACAGATGCGGGCAGCTTCGCAAGACTTCAATATTGTCATCATTGGTCAGAACAACCGCCTGCAATATGAGGCGGTCCTGTTCGCCGCCTCGCTGCGCTATTCGGCACCCGACTTCAAAGGGCGTCTGTTCGTTGCCTCGCCAAATCCAGGCCCACGCTGGAACCAGAACCCGGCCATTCAAGATCAGGACGTGCTAAAGGCCCTGAAACAGCTTGATGCGGAAATCCTGCCTTTTGACAATCATGTCTTTGGCGAAAGCTATCCCAACGGGAACAAGATTGAGGCGCTTTTGGCCCTGCCCGAAGGCGAACCCTTTGTTTTCTTTGATACGGATACCCTGATCAACGGCGATCTGAGCAGAGTTCCTTTTGATTTTGACCGCCCCGGCGCCTCGCAAAAAGTCGAAGGCACATGGCCCAAGCCCACGCTTTACGGGCCAGGGTTTGAGGGCATCTGGTCTGCGCTTTATCGTCGTTTTGATCTGGATTTCGACAGCTCGATTGATACCGGCCAACCGCAGGGCCACTGGCGTCGGCATTTGTATTTCAACGCAGGCTACTTCTTTTACAAATGCCCACGTCAATTTGGCGAACGATTTCTGGATTATGCGCGCACCATCCGGGATGAACACATCCCGGAATTGATCGGGCAGAACCTTGATCCTTGGCTGGATCAGGCCGCTCTGCCCCTTGTGATCCACTCTTTTGGCGGAGGGCGCGATGCACTGCCCGACGGATTGCTGGATGGCTCAGTCAGTTGCCATTATCGCCTGTTCCCGCTGCTTTATGCCCGCGAGAGCGATAGTGTGATCGACGTTCTTGAAACCGTCGTGGCCCCGAACAAGGTCAAGAAGGTTCTCAAGCAATATGATCCGATCAAAAAGCTTGTGATTCAGGGCAAGGGTCAGAAAATCCGGGACCTGTTTGATCGCAACGCCCTACCCAGCCGCGAACAGGTGATCCGCAACAGGATCAAAGCACAGGGCCTCTGGATGCGCTGAAAGCGGCGTTGTGTGACAGCGGGCAATGTCCTACAGATTTCGCAAGTTCTATTTCGACAGGAGAGTTTACGATGTCCGACGGCCCTACCTATGGTTTCGACACCCTACAGATTCACGCGGGCGCACGCCCTGACCCGGCAACCGGTGCGCGCCAGACTCCGATCTATCAAACTACCGCCTATGTGTTCCGCGATGCCGATCACGCGGCAGCCCTGTTCAATCTGCAAGAAGTGGGCTTCATCTACTCTCGCCTGACCAACCCCACAGTGGCTGTGTTGCAGGAACGTGTCGCGACGCTTGAGGGTGGCGTTGGCGCGGTCTGCTGCTCCTCGGGTCACGCGGCGCAGATCATGGCGCTTTTCCCGCTGATGGGGCCGGGTTGCAACGTGGTGGCCTCGACCCGCCTGTATGGCGGCACGGTCACGCAGTTCAGCCAGACGATCAAGCGCTTCGGTTGGTCGGCCAAATTCGTCGACACCGACGATCTGGAGGCCGTGAAAGCCGCCATTGACGAAAACACCCGCGCGGTATTCTGCGAATCCATCGCTAACCCCGGCGGTTATGTCACCGATATCCGATCGCTGGCGGATGTGGCGGACGCGGCAGGCATTCCGCTGATCGTCGACAACACCTCGGCCACGCCCTACCTGTGCCGCCCGATTGAACACGGCGCGACTCTGGTCGTGCATTCGACCACCAAATACCTGACTGGCAACGGCACGGTCACCGGTGGCTGCATCGTGGATTCGGGCAAGTTCGACTGGTCGGCGAATGACAAATTTCCCTCGCTCAGCCAGCCCGAGCAAGCGTATCACGGGTTGAAATTCCATGAGACCTTCGGCCCGCTGGCCTTCACCTTCCACGGCATCGCAATTGGCCTGCGCGATCTGGGTATGACCATGAACCCGCAGGCGGCGCATTACACGTTGATGGGGATCGAGACGCTGTCGCTGCGGATGGAGCGCCACGTCGAGAACGCCCAAAAGATCGCCGCCTGGCTCGAGGCGGATGACCGGGTCGACTACGTGACTTATGCGGGCCTGCCTTCATCGCCTTATCACGACCGGGTCAAGGCGCAGTATCCGCGTGGTGCCGGTGCCCTGTTCACCTTTGCGGTCAAGGGCGGCTATGACGCCTGCATCAAACTGGTCAACGCTTTAGAGATCTTCAGCCACGTTGCCAACCTCGGCGATGCGCGCTCGCTGATCATCCACTCGGCGTCGACCACGCACCGCCAGTTGACGCCGGAACAGCAAGAGGCCGCAGGAGCCGGTCCAAACGTTGTGCGCGTTTCCATCGGGATCGAGGATGCCAACGACCTGATCGCCGATCTGGATCAGGCTTTGGCCAAAGCCAGCGCATAAACCATGAGCGGGCACGACACCAACACGCTGGGTCAACCCATCGGACGGCCGGTCAAGGGCGAGTTCCCTCGCCCCACACCACCGTATACCCCGATGGAGGGCCAGTATTGCTCGGTCGTGCCACTTGATGTGAACAGGCACGCGCCCGGATTGTTCCGGGCGTTTGCCAATGATGCCGATCACCGGAACTGGACCTACCTGCCCTATGGGCCGTTTGACACGGAACGGGCGTTTGAAACCTGGGCGCGTGCCACCTGTATGGATGCAGACCCGATGTTCCATACGGTTCTGAATGCGGAGGAGGTGCCGATCGGTATGGCCTCATATCTGCGGATCGAGCCCGCAGCGGGTGCGATCGAAGTTGGGCATATCCATTTCTCACCCCTGTTGCAGCGTACACCGCAATCGACCGAGGTTATGTATCTGATGATGAAACGCGTCTTCGACGAGTTGGGCTATCGCCGTTACGAGTGGAAATGCGATGCGCTGAACGCACCGTCTTGTGCGGCGGCCAAACGGCTGGGCTTTACCTTCGAAGGGATATTCCGCCAGGCGACCCATTACAAAGGACGCAATCGGGACACGGCGTGGTTTTCGATACTCGACAGTGAATGGCCCCGCATCCGGGGCGCATTCGAGGCTTGGTTGTCGCCTGACAATTTCGACGCGACGGGCCAGCAACGACAGCCGCTGATGGCCCGCGCCGACAACTGAGCTTACTCAGAAATCTCAAACTCCATCGAAACGCTGACGGATACCGTGATCTCACCGCCTGCTACGGGCACTCCACCAGTATCGGCGACGCTAAAGGCGCGCATCTCTGCCATGGGCCGGACCCCTCCGGTGCGCTCGGAAATCGACTGAACCGGACCCAGCGTGACATTGGCCGCTTGCGCCAGTTGCTCGGCCTTTGACGTGGCTTCGCCCACGGCTTTGGCGCGCGCCTGAACCTCGATGGGTTTGGTGTCCTGCAGACCAAAGCTCAGCCCGCCAAAATCATTCGCCCCGTCCTGAATGACCGCATCCATAATCTGCCCAAGCTGGGACAGGTCGCGCACCCGGACAAACACGCGGTTCGAAGCGACAAACCCCGTGATCTCGGGTGGCTCTCCGTTCTGCTGATTGCGATTCGACCAAACAGGTGAGAGAGACAGGTCGCGTGTTTGCACATCCCGATCCTCGATCCCCATATCTGTCAGACGGGACAGCACCTGTGCCACTGCATCTGACGTGGCTTTCATCGCAACCGACGCCTCAGCGTTCTGATTGGTCACACCCAGTGTGATCGTCGCCATATCAGGTGCAACTTGCACGGTTCCAGTCGCGTCAACGGTAATGCGACGTTCTTCCGCATGGGCGATACCAGCGGCAGTTGCGGCCATCATGGCGGTCAGAAAAGCGAATGTCTTCAAGGTCATCCCTCCAAATTGTTCCCGTTCAACATGGGTTGGCAGGGCTTTGCCATACAAGGGGAGAGGTTGCGTTTTTCTTTCCCTCGGCGGGTTCCTGCTCTACTGTCACTCTGCAAGCGTGTGATCGTTTGCGCTGATGATATAGTTATGGTTCTCCGGGAATATGAAACCCGCCTTTACGCTATCTTTTTCTGCAACCGGTATTTCGTTGCACCACCTGTCCGAAGGTGAGTGGTACGAGATCGGCACTGTATCGCTGGATGCAGATGACCTGAACGGGCAGATACAGGCGCTGCGAGATCAGGGTTTTGCACTGGAAAACGACCTGAGTTGCAATGTGGTTATCCCAGCGGATCAAATCCGCTATCTCACGATTCCATCGGAAGTTCTGTCTACTGACGAAAACGCGCAAATGGTGCAGGACGCGTTGGTCGATGCCACACCATATGAGCGCGATGAACTGAGTTTTGCCTCGATCACCAAAGACGGTCTGGTCTATGGGGCGGCAGTGGCACACCAGACCTTGAACGAAGCGCATAGCTTTACCACCGAGCATGGATTCGTGCCTGTCGCTTATACCGCTGAGCCGAGTGAAGATGAGTTCCCCGGCGTGCCGGTGTTTGAACTGGATGCGAAGCCGCTTACAGCCACTCCGGTTGCTGCACCAGAGGCTAAGCCTGCCCCCGCAGTACCGGCACCTCAGGCAGACGCCGATCCGTCAACCCCCAAGGTTCACGCCATAGCGGAAACCGCCGCCCCGGACGCGTTTCGCGCGCCTGCTCCATCGCAAAGTGACTCAGCAAGCAGCGGCGCGAGTCTCAACAAATTTGCCCTGCCTGCGGTCGCAGCGACGGGTTTGTTGGCCCTTGTGATTGGCGCGTGGTACCTTATCGGATCGCCGGAAGAGGAGATTGTGGCCGAGGGAGACTTGGAACCTGAAACCACATCCCCTGAGGCTGAAATGGCCGCTGATCTGGCGGTAGACATCCTGCCGGAAGTGCCTGAGGCAGAAAATACCGAACCTACGATGGAATCCGCGCTTGAAGACGATCAGGTGGCGACTGTAGAGCCCGCACCCGAGGCGACAGCCGAAGATCAACCCGCCTTGTCTGCGACCGATGCGGCGATCCTTGAGGCGTTGAAGGTAGAACCCACGCCGGTCGAGGACGTTGCACAGGAAACCGAGACGGCTCCGCAATCTGAAATCGCCACAGGTGTTGTTGAGACCGCCCCAGCACAGCCCGAAGAACCAGTTGCCGTTGAACCGGACGATCTGTATTTGGCTTCGGTTGGCAAATCCGATTTTTCCAACGACGCGGTGGCCCTGGCACCGTCAGCGAGTTTTGAAACAGATCAGCCCTTTGATCTGCCCGCTCTGGCGCGCGCCTCCATCCCCGGGTTTGATCTGGATGAGCGCGGGCTGGTCACCCCAACGCCCGAAGGCACGCTGAACCCTGATGGCGTGCTGGTCTATCTCGGCCGCCCCTCGTCTGTGCCGCCAGCAGTACCTTTGCGGTTCGAACAAGAACCGGTGGTCGAGGAAACAACCTCGCGCTTGGCCGGAATACGGCCCAAGCCCCGCCCTGAGAACCTGCAAGATCAATTCGAACGTCAGCAACTGGGCGGCAGATCGTTACAAGAACTGTCTGTGTTGCGGCCCAAGCAACGCCCCGCTTCGCTACAAGCCAGCCCCGAGGTGGATGACACCCCGACTGCCTTGGCCGTCGTACTTGTTCCGCGTCCCAAGGCACGCCCTGCAGGGCTGGTTCGGACTGCGGCGGCCGCACCGGCGACCAATCTGGGATCAACCGCCGGGCTGGATCAGAACAGTGGTGGGGCCGAAACCTTCGAGCCCAAAACCGTTGCCCCCAAGATCCCCACGACCGCATCGGTGGCGCGGCAAGCGACCATCGACAACGCGATCAACCTGCGCCGCCTGAACCTGATCGGGGTCTACGGCACACCAGCCAACCGGCGCGCCTTGGTGCGCTTGCCCAGCGGACGATACAAGAAACTGAAAGTGGGTGACCGAGTCGACGGCGGCAAGGTCGTCGCAATCAGCGACAGTGAGTTGCTATATCAAAAGAAGGGTCGCAACGTGTCCCTCAAGATGCCGCGTGGATGATCATTTTGCGTATCAAAGGCGCGTTTTTGAAGGGTACGAACACGCTGCTCTTCAGTTGATTTCGTCTTACGAGAACCTGTGGCAGGAGGCCGTACTGGGCCCTCTTGTCGATTTTCTGCCCGGCCCTGATGCGCATGTTTTGGATGTGGGTGCAGGTCCTGGTGCGTTGGCTGCTTGGCTGGTTGAACATGGGTTTCTTGTCACGGCCGTTGAACCCGTCGCCCGATTCCGAGATCACGCTCAGACCAGCTATCGCCACCTCGAGATAGAGTGGTTTGATGCAAGTCTGCCAAATTTGACCAACTTACCCAAAGACCAAACCAGCTTTGACGCCGCCCTGGCAATCGGAGTGCTACATCATCTAAGTCCGCAGGATCAGAAAACCGCTATTGAAGCACTCGCTACACGGCTGAAACCATCAGGCCGCCTGATCCTGTCACTGCGCCACGGCCCCAGCCCTGTGGACAGGCCGGGGTTTCCGATCTGCGCCGACGATCTGGTGACCGTCGCGCAGCACGCCGGGCTAAAGGTTCTTCATCGCTCCGGCCATGCTTCCCTTCAAGAGGGAAACAGGCATGCCGGAGTGACTTGGACTAAGCTTGTGTTCGAAGCGGATTAAGCCGCTGAAATCTCGCCGCTTTCGATTTGCTCGCGCTCGATGGACTCGAACAAGGCCTGAAAATTCCCCTCTCCGAACCCATCATCGCCCTTGCGCTGAATGAACTCAAAAAAGATCGGGCCGATCACGGTTTTCGAGAAAATCTGAAGCAAAATCCGCGTCTCGCCGCCATCCACCACGCCTTCGCCGTCGATCAGGATGCCGTGCTTAATCATCCGATCCAGCGGCTCGTCATGATCTTTCACGCGGTCCTTTGACATATCATAGTAGGATTGGTTCGGGCCTGGCATGAACTTTAGCCCCTTCTCGGCAATCGCGTCGGTCGAGGCATAGATATCCTCGCTGCCCACCGCGATATGCTGGATACCTTCGCCCTTGTACTTCTTGAGGTACGAGACGATCTGACCCGTTTCGCCGCGATCTTCGTTGATCGGGATACGGATACGGCCGCAAGGCGAGGTCAACGCGCGGCTATAGAGCCCCGTGAACTTGCCCTGAATATCAAAGAACCGGATTTCGCGGAAGTTGAACAAGTCGCCATAAAACTTGAACCACTTGTCCATATTGCCCTTAAAAACGTTATGGGTCAGGTGGTCGAGGTAGTAGAACCCATCACCGCGTGGTTTGGATTCCTTGATCCATTCGAATTCCTGGTTGTAGGGCGATGTGTCGTAATACTGATCAATGAAGTAGATCAGCGACCCGCCAATCCCTTTGATCGCGGGTACATCCATGGTTTTGTCCGCGCCATCATAGGGTTCGGCCCCTTTTGAAACCGCATGCTCATACGCCTGCTGCGCATCGACAACCCGCCAGCCCATTGCAGGCGCACAGGGGCCGTGTTCGGCGACAAACTTTGCGGCAAAACTCTCAGGATCGGCATTGAGGATATAAGTCACGTCCCCTTGCTGCCACAGCTCGATCAGGGGTTTTTTCTTGTGACGCGCAACAAGGTCATAGCCCATGGTCGCAAACAGATCCCGCAATTCCTGCGGGTTGGGATGAGCGAATTCGACGAACTCGAACCCGTCGGTTCCAGCCGGGTTCTCTGCGCTGATGATGGATTTCGGGGCGTTATGCGGGAAAGGACCCATGGCGCGTCTCCTTAATAACAGGAATTTCTTTGCTGATTCCAAGATATGTCTTAAACAACGCTGTTTCTGCGCATTGTTTTCAGATAAACTATGTTCATACGCGCAAAACACGCGCGATTTGGAAATAATACGGTGAAATGCCGCAAGCACTGGATCATATCGATATCGGATTGTTGGCCGCGCTCCAGCGCGAT
Source organism: Ruegeria sp. I1 (assembly GCF_056532675.1). NCBI lineage: Bacteria > Pseudomonadati > Pseudomonadota > Alphaproteobacteria > Rhodobacterales > Roseobacteraceae > Ruegeria > Ruegeria sp. I1. The sequence continues at coordinate 321,555 of NZ_JBQFNM010000005.1, forward strand.
GCGCATCTGACCGCCCAACAACTGGGCGAAGTACTAAACCTGTCTGCAAGTCAGGCCGGTCGCCGCCGCCAACGGCTGGAGGCCGAAGGTTACATCACCGGCTATACCGCACGGCTGGATCCGTTGAAACTGGGCCTGCAAGTCCAGGGTTTTGTTCAGGTTCACCTCGGCACGCATGGGCCGGATCAATCGGCCAGCTTTGCCCGTTTGGTGGATGCCCGTCCCGAAATCACCAGCGCCTGGACGATGACCGGAGAGGCGGATTACCTGTTGCATGTCTATTGCGACGATCTATCTGCGCTCAACAGCTTGCTTCATCAGGTGATCCTGCCGCATCCTGCGGTTGCACGGGTTCAAAGCCAGATCGTGATGGACCAATTGAAACGCGACGCCCCCCTGCCGACCTGAGCAGGCAACGAGGACACAAATGGACGATTTCCTATACCAGGCATCTATATATCTCGCCGCTGCGGTGATTGCCGTTCCGTTATCGGCGCGTCTGGGATTGGGATCGGTTCTGGGATATCTGGCCGCCGGTCTTATCATCGGTCCGGTTCTAGGCCTTGTTGGGGCTGAAACCGAAGATCTACAGCATGTGGCCGAATTCGGTGTGGTCATGATGCTGTTCCTGATCGGGTTGGAGCTGGAACCGCGCGCCCTTTGGGATATGCGGGACAGGTTGTTGGGACTGGGCGGATTGCAGGTTCTACTGTCCACCGCAGTGATTGCGGGCGTGGCGATTTATGCCAGCCACCCCTGGACCGTGGCGCTCGCCGTTGGCCTGACCCTATGTCTGTCTTCAACCGCGATAGTACTGCAGACCCTGTCTGAAAAGGGACTGATGCAAACAAATGGCGGGCGCGCGACCTTCTCGGTGCTGTTGACGCAGGATATCGCGGTAATCCCGATCCTTGCGATGTTGCCCTTGCTGGCGCTGCCCGCCATCCCTCATATCGAGGCCGACGGGTCAATTGATCGCGGCGCAGGGGATCACCTGCACGACGCGCATCACAGCTTGTCCCTGGTCGATGGTTTGCCCGGCTGGGCCGTCACATTGGTGACGATCGGCGCCATTGCGTTTGTCATTCTGGCCGGTGTCTACCTGACCCGCCCGCTGTTCCGCTTTATCCACGCCTCGCGCCTGCGCGAGATGTATACCGCGCTGGCCCTGATGATCGTGGTTGGCATTTCCTTCCTGATGACACTGGTTGGCCTGTCACCCGCTCTGGGCGCATTTCTGGCGGGTGTTGTGCTGGCCAGCTCGGAATTCCGGCATGAGATGGAAAGCGACCTTGAGCCTTTCAAAGGCCTGTTTCTGGGCCTTTTCTTCATCACAGTCGGGGCTGGGATAGACGTTGGTTATTTCTTCAACGATCCGTTTGACCTGATCGGTCTTGCATTGCTGGTGATCTTCGCCAAGGGTGTCATCCTCTATATTGTAGGCAAAGCCTTCAAGCTGAAGGGCCGTGATCACTGGTTGTTCACCCTTGGTTTGGCACAAGCGGGTGAGTTCGGTTTTGTCCTTCTGGCCTTTTCACGGCAACAGAATGTGATCCCTCAGGACCTGGCGCAAAAACTGCTTATGATCATCGCGTTGACGATGCTGATCACCCCCCTCCTGTTTATCATCTACGATCTGCTGTCGCGGAAACTGGGCGAGACAACAACCGCGATAGAACCGGATGAGATCGACGAAAAAGGCCCGGTGATCATTGCGGGCATTGGACGGTTCGGTCAGATCGTGAATCGTCTTGTGGTGGCCAGCGGGTTCAAGACCATCGTTCTGGACCACGATATCGAGACGATCCAACTGATGCGTCGGTTTGGCGTCAAAGGCTTTCTGGGCGACCCAACCCGGCCCGAGCTTTTGCGCGCAGCGGGGCTGGATAAGGCGTCGGTTCTGGTTGCTGCGATGGATGATCGAAAGACGGTGACGCGACTGGTCGGATTTGCCCGCCGCCAACGCCCGGACCTGCACATCATCGCCCGCGCCCATGACCGGACCCATGTGTACGAGCTGTATCAGGCTGGGGCCAACGACATCGTGCGTGAGATGTTCGACAGTTCACTTCGCGCTGGTCGATACGTATTGGAAAACATCGGGCTCAGCGAATACGAAGCCGCGCAGGCGGAACAGACCTTCTATCATCACGACCGGGCATCTGTGCGCGAACTGGCCGAGCTGTGGGTGCCTGGCATGCCCACGGCGGAGAACAAGAAATACATCGAACGGGCGCAGTCTTTGGAGAAAGATCTAGAGACCGCGCTTCTGGAACTGGCCGAGGAACACGCCAAAAAATCTGCCTGATCGGGTGCTGCCCGAACAGGCGATCAGGTCATCCGTCTGCCACGCCCGCCTCAGCAAAGGTGGCCATGCCGGAATGGCAGGCCACAGCGCTTTTCAGGATGTTAATGGCCAGCGCCCCGCCAGACCCCTCGCCCAGTCGCAGGCCAAGGTTCAGCAACGGCTCTTTGCCCAGTTTCGAAAGCATCGCCCCATGCGCACCCTCGGCACTTTGATGGCCTGCGACCGCATGGTCTAACGCCGCGACAGATACACGCGCGAGACAGGCAGCTGCGGAAGTGCAGATAAACCCGTCCAGAATGACAGGGATGCGCAATACGCGGGCGGCAGCAATCGCACCGGCCATCGCGGCAATCTCACGTCCACCGAGACAGCGCAGAACCTCCAGCCCATCGTCGGTGGCGTGGCGCGCAACGCCTTCGGCCACAACGCGGGTTTTGTTGGCAAGACCCGCATCGTCGACACCGGTGCCGCGTCCGGTCCAATCGGCAGCCTCTCCACCGAATAGCGCGCAGGCGATGGCCGCAGCGGGGGTGGTGTTGCCGATCCCCATCTCACCGACCACCAGCAGGTCGGCTTGTGGGTCGACCGCGTTCCAACCGGTTTTCAGCGCGCTCAGAAGTTCGACCTCGCTCATGGCCGGGCCTTGTGTAAAATCTGCGGTCGGGCGCTCTAAGTCCAGCGCATGGACATCCATCTTTGCCCCGGCCGCCTTGGCCAGTTGATTGATCGCGGCCCCTCCATGTTCGAAATTCATAACCATCTGCACGGTCACTTCAGGCGGAAAGGCCGACACGCCTTGCGCCGTGACCCCGTGGTTGCCTGCAAACACAATGACTTGAGGCTGTTCGATCTGAGGACGCGCATCGCCGCGCCAGGACGCGTACCAGATCGCCAGATCCTCAAGCCGCCCCAACGCACCCGGAGGTTTGGTCAGCTGGCCATTGCGCGTGGCGGCGCCGTCTGCGGCCGCTATGTCCGGACCAGGCGCGTTGATCAACGCATCGCGGAACGTGTTCAAATCATTCAGTTCTGGCAGCATCAAAGCCTCATTGCATCAGAGTGGTCCTGCGTGTTTAACCGAAGCTGAGAGACCAACAAGACCCTGAAAGGCGCGGGAGTGCATAAAAACGACACCAATCCAGTTTCTGCGTGGGATATCCCTCTGGCGCTGGTTCTTCTGACGCGCCTGCCCTTGCTCCGTCTGCCGGATCATGTCTTTGCCCGTCAAGCGCGTGCGGTCTGGGCTTTTCCAGTGGTTGGACTTGTCGTCGGGGGGCTGGCCTGCGCGGTGGGCTGGGTCTTGCTGGCGCTGTCCGTGTCCCCATTCATTTCCGCTGTTCTGGTTGTTGGGGCCCTGATCATGGCGACCGGCGCAATGCATGAAGACGGTTTGGCCGACACGTTTGACGGGCTTTGGGGCGGATTCACACCCGAGCGCCGGCTGGAAATCATGAAGGACAGCCATATCGGGACATATGGCGTTTTGGCCTTGATCTGCGCGCAGCTGATCCGCATCTCAGCGATTGCTGCGCTTTTGTCCGCCGGGGCGTTTTGGGCGATCCTTGCGGCCTGCATATCGTCCCGCGCTATGATGCCGCTTCTGATGGCAGCCTTGCCCAATGCACGGCAATCGGGCCTAAGCCATTCGGTCGGCACACCAAATGAGATGACCGTCACCCTGTCGTTAGGTCTGGCAATCGTGATCGGCCTGCTGCTGGCTGGAACGCAGTTTTTGTTGCCTGCGATTTGCGCTGCGGTCGTTGTTTTTGGCCTTTGCCTTTTGGCCAAGAAGAAGATCGGCGGCCAGACCGGCGACATTCTTGGTGCGTCTCAGCAACTGGCCGAGATTACATTCTTGGTCGCAATCAGCGCCCAGCTGTAAACATCAGACCCGCCTGCGCCTTTGGCAAACATGCCCAATCAGCAGGTAGAGCGCAGGGACAAGGGTAAGTACCGCTGCTGATCCCCACACCAATCCCGCTTGCTGCAAAAGTACCTGACCGGCTGCGGGGTCGTAGCACCGGCCCAGTTCGTTGAAGCAATCACGCCACTTGAAGTACCTGGAATAATAGGCCGCCCAAAACAGACCGGACAGGGCAAGCAAAGCGCATCCTATGATTATCCTGATCACGACCGGTTCCTAAGCCATTGGCCAAAGCCCAACCTAAATAGAAAAAGCCGCCCTGAAGTCAGAGCGGCTTTGAGAATTTAGCTTAAGTACATTCAGGCAGCGGCAGCGCGCGAGGTCAGAACCTCATCCACCTGCTTCGCCGCCGACAGCTCACCTGCGCCCGATACAGCCGCAACTTCCCGGGTCAGGCGCTCCAGTGCGGCTTCGTAGAGCTGACGCTCGGAATAGCTCTGCTCGCGCTGATCGTCGGTGCGGTGCAGGTCACGAACCACTTCGGCGATCGAGACCAGATCGCCCGAGTTGATCTTTTGTTCATATTCCTGCGCCCGGCGCGACCACATGGCGCGTTTTACCTTGGCCTTACCCTTCAGCGTTTTCATCGCCTGGCTGATCACGTCCGGCGAGCTGAGCGAACGCAGCCCGGATTCGGTGACCTTGTTTGTCGGCACCCGCAGAGTCATCTTGTCTTTCTCGAATGAGATGACAAACAGCTCAAGCGAATAGCCCGCGACTTCCTGTTCCTCGATCGAGATGATCTGGCCCACGCCATGGGCGGGGTAGACAACATAGTCGTTGGGGCGGAACTCAAGCTTTTTCGACTTTGTCATTCAGTGTATTCCTTGGTTTTGGACCGGTAAGCAGACGACAAAACACCACAAGCGGGGACTGTTTCAGCCCCGACAGGCGGCATATTTGTCATAAATTCAGAACTCCAAAGCGAGCATACTTACGGAGTGCATCCCGATCTCAGTCATCATGTAAGGAGGGAGTATATCACAAAAATGCGACACCCGAAAGTTTACCTAAGGTAAAATCGCAATATTCGCCCTGATTTCAGAGAATTACCACGCCGCATTGAAGAGCATCGTCCCAGGTCAGGCGGCGAATCGCTTATCCGCCCTCGCCGGGCTCTTCGGAGAAGTATTTCTCCATCTTGCCTTCTTCGCCGTCCCGCTCCTCTGCTTCGGGCAGAGGATCCTTCTTGGTCACGATCACGGGCCAGACTTCAGAGAACTTGCGGTTAAACTCGACCCATGTCTCCATCCCCGGCTCGGTGTCTGGGCGAATGGCATCGGCGGGGCATTCGGGTTCGCACACGCCGCAATCGATGCATTCATCGGGATGAATGACCAGCGCATTCTCACCTTCGTAAAAACAGTCCACCGGGCACACTTCGACACAGTCGGTGTATTTGCAGGCGATGCAGTTTTCGGTGACGACATAAGTCATTGCTGAGTTCCCGTATGATCTTTGGCGATTAGCTAATTCAGACTGGCCTTATCTTCAAGGTCAGATCAGTCATCGAGCTTGCGAGAAAGATCAATTGCCCGCCGATCTTTCTTGGTTGGACGACCTTTTCCCTCGAAACCGGGATCTGTGGGCCGTACCTCCTGTTTCGGGGTCAAATCCGAATACAGCGTTTGTGCCTCTGAGGCCGGACCACGCCTATTACCCAGCGCCTCAACCTTGACGACCCGAACAGTGCGCGCCTGTGGGAAGGTCAAAACATCGCCGGGCCCCACCGCTTGGGCAGGTTTCAGAACCCGGTTTCCATTCAGTCGCACATGGCCACCGCTGACCTGCTTGGCCGCCAGGCTGCGGGTCTTGAAGAATCGCGCCTGCCAGAGCCATTTGTCGATCCGCAGCTTGGCCTGATCCATGACGGATCAGTTGCCGTCCTTCAAACCCATCAGCGCTGCTGCAAACGGGTTGTCGGGGTCGATTGCCTTTTCCTTCTTCGGAGGCCGAGACGAGAAGGACTTTGCGCCCTGCGGCTTGCCACCCTTTTTGCCTTGCGGCTTGCGACCGTCCTGAGGTTTGCCACGCGGCTTGCCTTTGCCCTGCCCCTGCTCGCGGCGCGGGCCGCGATTTTGCTGACGCTGACGGCCCCAAGTGAAGGTGTAGAACACCTCGACCTCGGGTTCGTCATTTGCGGGTTCTGCGGCCGGAGCCTCGGCTGCCGCCTCGGGGCTTGTCGTGGCCTCGGCTGACGCCTCCGCGGGCGCGGTGACCTCATCGGTCGAAGCCTCGACAGCCGGGGTTTCTTCGGCGGCGGGTTGTTCTGCCGCTTGAGTCGCAGGTGCCTCGGCCGGAGCGGCTTTGACCTTTTCACGCTCGCTGCGCTCGGCCTTGTAGCCCAACCCCTGCATCAGGTCCGCGAACTGTTCGAGCGTCATGCCCGTGATCGACAGCATGTCAGGCTTGGCTTCAAAGCCGCCCCGGCTGTCCTCAGCACGAAGCATATCGGCGAGACGTTCCAGCATGTCGATCCGGATCGATCGCTCGCCCGCATCGCGGTAGCCACACATTGTGTCATAGCCCTGCGGCGCGTCCTTGGCGACCGGCACGGTGACCAGCCCCGGAGGCGGCGCTTCGGGGAATTCCTGCAGACCACTGGAAAGCGCCCAGAGAACCAAGCGCAGGCGCGTCGGCGCAGGTTTCAGCAGCAGCGGCATGAAGATGGTAAACTGACCAAAACGGATGCCGTGCTTGCGTAGGGCGCCACGAGCGTCCTGGTCCAGATCCTTGACCTCTTGCGCGACATGCGCGCGGGGTAGCACGCCCAGCGCCTCGACCATTCGGAAAGCAAAGCCTTTGGCCAGACCGGACAGTTCCTCGTCCCGCGACAGGTTCAACAGCGGTTCGAACAGTGCGGCCACTTTGCGGTCGATGAAGTGCTGCAGGCGGCGCTGCACCTTCTGTTCGACGTCCGGACCTGCGGCCTCATCCACAAAAACCTCGACCATCGGCTTGAGAGGCTCGGCCCCGGCAACCAGTTTGCCGACGGCATATTCGCCCCACATCAGGCCGCCCTGATCAGTGAAATCAATTTCGGTATCGGGTGCATTGTAGAAGCGATCGGCACGCAGATGGAATTGCGGCGCGAGGGCTTGCAGTGAGGCCGATTTCAAGGCTTTCGCCTCGGCCCCCTGCGCAGCCTTGTCCGGAGAAAACCGGAACCCTTCCAGACGACCGACGAATTCGCCTTCGACGGTCACTTCACCCTTGTCATTTACTTCGGCCAAAAGGGCCTCCTTCTGTTTGAGCCGGCGCAGCAACACGGATGTGCGCCGGTCCACAAATCTTTGAGTCAAACGTTCGTGAAGAGCGTCTGACAGCCTGTCTTCTACAGTGCGCGTCTCGTCCCGCCAATGCGATTCGTCACGCATCCAGCCGTTTCGTTGCGCAACATAAGTCCAGGTGCGAATATACGCCAACCTTTTGGAAAGAGCATCGATATCGCCATCTGTCCGGTCGATACGTCGCACCTGCCGGGCCATGAAATCATCGGGGATAGACCCGCGCTCGTGCAGGTGGCCAAAGATCACGTCGAGCAAACCTGCATGTTCGGCGTGACTGATCCCCCGAAAATCGGGAATACGGCACACATCCCATAGCAAACGGACCGATGGCCCATCGCTGGCACGCGCCATAACCTCGGTCACTTGTGACAGGGATTTCAGGGCACGCAGGTCATCAGCCGGACGCGCCTTAACCAGGTTTTCGCCCTGCGGACTGACCTCAAGCGCGTCGATCAGCGCCTCAATCGAGCCAAAACGGAGGGCAGCATTCCGCCAGTTCAGCTTTTTCATCGGCGTAAACCGGCTGTCCATGATCGCCTGCGCCACGCCTTCGTCCAGCGGCGCTGCTTCACCCGTCACACCGAAAGTGCCATCTGACATGCCGCGCCCTGCCCGGCCTGCGATCTGTGCTAATTCATTCGGCGCGAGCGGGCGCATCCGGCGGCCATCGAATTTGGACAGGGACGAGAACGCCACATGGTTCACATCCAGGTTCAACCCCATCCCGATGGCATCGGTCGCGACCAGATAGTCAACCTCACCATTCTGATAGAGATCGACCTGTGCATTGCGCGTGCGCGGGCTAAGCGCCCCCATAACCACGGCAGCGCCGCCCTTTTGACGGCGCAATAGTTCAGCAATGGCATAGACATTGTCGACCGAGAATCCGACGATGGCGCTGCGCGCGGGCATCCGGCTGATTTTTTTTGAACCGGTATATACCAACTGCGACATCCGCTCGCGCCTAACAAACTGCGCCTCGGAGACCAGCGCAGCGATCGGGCCGCGCATAGTGTCCGAGCCCAGAAAGAGGGTCTCATGGGTTCCACGGGATCGCAGCAACCGATCTGTAAAAACGTGACCGCGTTCCGGATCAGCGCAAAGCTGGATTTCATCGATGGCAACAAAATCAGCCCCCATCCCCTCGGGCATCGCTTCGACCGTACAGACCCAATATTGGGTGCGGGGCGGCACAATCCGTTCTTCGCCCGTGACCAGAGCCACAACAGACGGGCCGCGAATTGCGACGATCTTGTCATAGACCTCGCGTGCGAGCAGACGTAGCGGCAGGCCGATGACGCCCGTTCGATGCCCCAGCATGCGTTCAATTGCGTAATGGGTTTTGCCTGTATTCGTCGGGCCAAGTACGGCCACTACCCGGGATGACCCGCTCACCTGTGCCCCCTGCCCCAGTGTCTCAGAGAGATGAGCCCTCGACCTGAGGCTTTAGTCGATTCACCGCATTGGTTACTTCTTCGTGATGGGGATGTATAGCCAGCGCGCGCTGATAGGCATCGAATGCACGCTCGGGCTTGCCCACAACCTCAAAGATCAGACCGAGCCCATAGATAGCATCGTAGTTATTGGGGTTCAGGGTCAGCGCATATTCCAAATCGGCTGCGGCCATGCCGAACCGTTCCTGTCCAAAAAAGGCCGACGCTCGCACATGCCAGCCCTCGGCGAAATCAGGGGCGTGATCTGTCAGGGCTGTCAGATGCTCAATGGCGGTTTCGACATCCCCATCATCCAATGCCTCTCGCCCGCGCTCTAACAGCAGATCCGCCGAGGCCGAACCGGATTGCGACCAAAGCGCCTGAAGCTGACGATCCAAACCAATTGCCTGCTGCGGTGTTGATTGCGCCAGTTGCTGTAACAACTGAGTCTCATCCCGGGAATCAGCCTCTTGCGCGACGCAAGTTCCGGAAATCATGACTAGCAGCGCGATTGCCGCAACGATACCTTTGAGATTGTTTGTTGCAATGCCCATAACAATGCTCAGTGTAGCGTTGCGACCGGGGATGTCCATTCACGGCGCACAAACAAAATGAGGAGCACCATGAGCGACACTTTGGAAGCAGCCGTATCCGCGCTGAATGAAAAACTGGCGGGTGGCGACTTTGACGCCTCGGCCAAATTTGCAATTGCCGATCTGGGCGCAATCATTCTCGATTCGGACGGTGCGCGCATCAGCGATGACGAAGCAGACGTCACCCTAAGCGCCGATGCCGATACGTTTCAGGAGATTCTCAGCGGCGCGCTGAACCCCACGGGCGCATTCATGTCCGGCAAGCTGAGCGTAGATGGTGACATGGGCGTCGCCATGAAGCTCGCCTCGGTGCTGGCCTGATGAAACTGTCGCCGGCCCCCTTTTTCGAAGATGTGGCCGGCGGTCCCGCCGGTGGTGCGGCTCATTGGTTGCAGACGACGGACGGGCCCCGCATTCGCATGGGCCATTGGCGGCCTCAGGGCGATGCAAACGGCACGGTGTTTGTGTTTCCGGGCCGCACCGAATATATTGAAAAATATGGCAGCACAGCCGCAGAATTTGCCCAACGCGGGTTTTCAATGCTGGCCGTAGACTGGCGCGGTCAGGGCTTGGCAGATCGGCTGCTGGACAACCCACGCATTGGCCATGTGGACCGTTTTCCTGATTATCAGCATGATGTGCGGGCCGTGATTGATCTGGCCACGCAGCTTGACCTGCCGAAACCCTGGTATGTTATCGGGCATTCGATGGGTGGGGCCATCGGGTTTCGCGCGGTTGTCGAGCAGGGATGCTTTGCCGCCTGTGCCTTCACCGGCCCGATGTGGGGCATCTTCTTCACCCCTGTCATGAAACCGCTCAGCCGTCTGACGGCCTATTGGGGCACTGCGCTTGGCCTCGGCGAACGGACGCCGCCGACAACCTCATTGGAAAGCTATGTGCTGTCGCAACCATTTCAGGACAATGTGCTGACCCGCGATCCTGCGATGTTCAAGATGATGCAGGATCAGTTGACCGCACATCCCGATCTGTCACTTGGCGCCCCGTCCAATCGGTGGCTGCGCGAGGCATTAACAGAATGCGCCTGGCTGATGGATCAGCCTGCCCCTGATACGCCTTGCCTGACCTTCCTGGGCAGCCACGAACAAATCGTGGACCGCAAGGCGATCCGCGCCCGAATGGCAAACTGGCCGAACGGTACGCTGGTTGAGATCCCCGATGGTGAACACGAAGTGCTGATGGAAGCGCCTGATGTGCGTGGTCCGGTGCTGGATCAGCTGGCGGCTCATTTTCTGTCACACCAATCGTAGGGCGCAACTTGGGCCGAGTTGAGCCCCAGTACGCCAACTGTCCGCTTGTGATCCCGGCGCGGCAGCCCTAGATGTTTGCCAAAGCAGTTTCAAAAGGTGATCTATGCGCGACCTTCCCTTTCCCGTCCGTGATGCAAACGCTGTCGGTGGCACCGACAACCTGGGCAACCTGCCGGAATGGGATCTGAGCGACCTTTATGCCTCAGAAGAAGCGCCTGAACTGGCGCGTGATCTGGATTGGCTGGACGGCGAATGCGCCTCTTTCGCGTCAGACTACGAAGGCAAGCTGGCCGATCTGGATGCCGATGGCCTGCTCACCTGCGTGTTGCGCAATGAAAAGATCAACGCAATTGCCGGGCGGATCATGTCATTCGCCGGTCTGCGCTACTACCAACTGACCACCGATGCAGATCGTGCCAAATTCCTGTCGGACATGCAGGAAAAGATCACTATCTTCACCACCCCACTGGTGTTTTTCACGCTCGAACTCAACCGCATCGACGATGATGTGCTCAAAGCGCATTTCGCAGCCAATGCTGATCTGGCGCGGTACGAGCCGGTCTTCCGTCGCATCCGTGCGATGAAGCCTTATCAACTCTCTGATGAGTTGGAAAAATTCCTGCACGATCTGGGCGTTGTTGGCGATGCCTGGGAACGCCTGTTCGACGAGACCATTGCGGGTCTGACCTTTGACATTGACGGCGAAGAGCTTAACATAGAAGGCGCCCTGAACCTTTTAACCGAGCAGGACCGCAGCAAACGCGAAGCTGCGGCGCGCGAACTGGCATCAGTGTTTCAGGACAACATCAAAACCTTCGCCCGTGTGCACAACACGCAAGCCAAGGAAAAGGAAATCGTCGACCGCTGGCGCAATATGCCGACTGCGCAGACCGGACGTCACCTGTCGAACGATGTTGAACCCGAAGTGGTCGAGGCCCTGCGCGAGGCAGTCGTGGCCGCCTATCCCAAGCTGAGCCATCGGTATTATGAACTGAAACGCAAATGGCTGGGGCTGGACGTTATGCAGGTCTGGGACCGCAACGCGCCCCTGCCGATGGAAGACACACGCATCGTTGGCTGGGATGAGGCCGAACAGACAGTGATGGACGCCTACAATGCGTTCGATCCGCGTATGGGAGAGATCGCGGCGCCCTTCTTCTCAAAAGGTTGGATTGATGCAGCGGTAAAGCCCGGCAAAGCGCCGGGTGCGTTTGCGCACCCCACCGTGACCGACGTGCATCCTTACGTGATGCTTAACTATCTGGGTAAGCCGCGCGATGTGATGACTCTGGCGCATGAACTGGGCCACGGCGTGCATCAGGTGCTGGCCGCTGATCAGGGCGAGATGCTCTCATCCACGCCGCTGACACTGGCCGAAACCGCATCGGTCTTTGGAGAAATGCTGACCTTCCGCAAGATGCTGGATCAGGCAGAGACTCCGGAACAGCGCAAGGTGCTGCTGGCCGGTAAGGTCGAAGATATGATCAACACGGTCGTCCGCCAGATCGCGTTCTACGACTTCGAATGCAAACTGCACGCCGCACGCCGCGAGGGCGAATTGACCCCCGATGACATCAACGCCCTGTGGATGAGCGTTCAGGCCGAAAGCCTTGGTTCCGCGTTTGAATTCATGGACGGATATGAGACCTTCTGGGCCTACATCCCGCACTTCGTGCACTCCCCCTTCTATGTCTACGCCTATGCCTTTGGCGACGGCCTCGTGAATGCGCTGTATTCCGTTTATGAGAGCGGCGCCGAGGGGTTCGAGGACAAGTATTTCGAAATGCTGCGCGCTGGTGGTTCGAAACACCACAAGGACCTGCTCGCCCCGTTTGGACTGGACGCCAGCGACCCGAAATTCTGGGACAAGGGCCTATCGATGATCTCGGGCTTTATTGACGAGTTGGAAGCGATGGAAAGCTGAATCAGGACAGGCCAATAATCGCTTTGTCCGCTTCGCGGACAAAGCTGTCTTTGACTTTCCAAATGATTGCAACGTTAACTCGTCGCCAATCGTCTGCCAAACTGCGGCGACCGCCCTGCTGCGGTTTCTAGGTGCCACGTCAAATTGAGAAGTTACTGAGAGCCGATCTAAATGACCAAACATGTTTATGGATGCGCTTGTTGTAGCGCGGATTTCGGAAAGCTGTTTCGCTCGAATGTTGCTGTCGGCGACCTCAGGGAAAAGGCGGCATCGGGCGACGGCTGGTCCTGTAACTGGGGCTTTGATCTGGGCAGCCTCGGGCGGCGGGACTTCCTGAAAGGCGGTGCGGCAGCGGCAGGCCTCGCGGCTATGGTACCTGTGCAGGCTCAAGCACAATCCAACACGACGATCGTCTTCACGGGGGGTACCGTCCTAACCGTGGACGACAATTTTTCCGAGGCCGAAGCGATTGCCATCCGCGGCAACCGCATTCTGTCTGTCGGAACCGATGGCGAAGTCCGGGCCGTTGCCGGCGCAGATGCGCTTGTCGTCGATCTGGCCGGCAAGACCGTGTTGCCCGGTTTTGTCGATCCGCACACCCATGTGATCGCCGGGTCCGTCGTCGACGCGGTAATGGAATACGTTGGGATGGCGCGCTTTGCCACAGTGGCGGAGGTTTTGGATCATATAACCCAGCGGGCCGCTGGAACGCCTTCCGGGGAGTGGCTCGTCTTTCGGAATTTAGATCCTGCGGTTCAGGAAGGTCTGGATGAACTAACCTTCGCCGACCTCGACCCGATCTCGACGGATCATCCAATTTTTGTCTTCAATGCCTCCGGGCACCTCGCGTATGCAAACTCTACAGCCTTCGAAGTTGCCGGAGTGCCCGCGGACGTTGAGAACCCGTCGGGCGCTGAGTTCGTCCGCGATGCCAACGGCAACCTGACCGGCGTCATGAAGAACAACGTGTCTTTCCTGCAAGTCCTCGGAGCGTACCCGGCGCTTGCAACGACGGAGCCGGTGGACGCTGTCGTCGACTTACTGTCGAAATGGAGCCAACATGGCCTCACAACCGTCAGTGAATTGAGCCTCGGTGGCCTCTCGCAGTCGCCTGTGGATACGCAAGTACTGCTTGGCGCCGCCGCCTCCGGACGACTGCCGGCGCGCATACGGGCTTATCCCTTCTATACCATCGGTGCCGAGGCGTGGGACGAGGCTGGTGTGGTACCCGGCACCGGAAACGCCATCGCGCGCGTCACGGGCTACAAGCTGGTGGCTGATGGCTCTAATCAGGGCTTTACCGGCCTGCAGAGAGAACCCTATCTCAATTCCGACAGTCTTGGACTGGCCTATACCGCCCGTGAAGACCTTATCGACCTTGCCGTAGACAGAGCGACCAAGGGCTGGCACCTCGCGATACATGGCAATGGCGATGCCGCAATTGACAACGTGCTTGACGCCTGCGAGGCGGTCCGCGACGCGGGTGTCGACATGTCACGGGTCCGGGCGCGGATCGAGCATTGCTCGATTCTGCACGACGAACAGATCGCACGCATGAAAGACCTTGGGGTTTCGGCCAGCTTTCTGATCGGGCACGTGCACTATTGGGGCGTTGCAATGCGCGACGAGGTCTTTGGTGAGGAAAAGGCGCAATTGCTCGACCGCTGCAAGAGTGCAGAGGACGCTGGTGTTGGCTTTTCCTTGCATTCGGACTTCATGGTGACCGACCCTGTGCCCCTGCACATGATTGAGATGGCGGTCACGCGGAAAACATGGAAGGAGCCAGATTATGTTCTGGCCCCTCAAGAACGCATCTCAGTTGAGTCGGCCATCCGGGCGGTCACATCCGAGGCTGCGTGGCAATTGTTCTCTGACCATGAGATCGGAAGTTTGGAGCCGGGCAAGTTCGCCGACCTAGTGATCCTCGACAGTGACCCTCGCGCTGTCGACCCGGACAGCCTTAAAGACATCAAAGTGGTCGAGACGTGGATGGACGGGCGGCAAGTCTACAAGGCCTAGGTTACACTGTAATTTGGGTTCTGCTCTGGGCTCAAATCAGCCAAACTGACCTCACCTCAACTGACTATCATTCGACCCGCGTCAATTGATCCCACCGCGCGCCTTGAACGCCCCATCCCGCTCCTGCTGGCAATCCAGGCACAGTTTCACGCCCGGCAAGGCGGCGCGTCGTTTTTCGGGGATCGGTTCCTCGCACTCCGCACAATGAGTCAGGCTTTCACCCACAGGTCGCTTTTGCGCCTGCATCCGGGCCAGCTCGTCCGATATCGACGCCTCGATCTGTTCGCTTACCGCGCCGTCGCGTGCCCAACCGCCTGCCATGGGGTCTCTCCTGTGTTCAAGGCGGTCAGGATAACCAAGCCAGCAGGTAAGGCAAGTTACAGGGCCACGGCCCCATCAAAGACCTGATCAATCATCCGTTGCGTTCCGTGCGAGAATTCCAGCGGGCATGGGTAGTCGCCACCGTCGCGCACCGACCAGCAGAACGCCTCGATCTGCAGCTTATAGTGATCATCGCCCGGAAAGCGCGTGACCTGCATCTCAAGCCCGGGGCGGTGCAATTCCACCCGCGCCTCGCCAAAGACGCGCGCGTTGAACGGGGCGGTCAGGCGGATCACGCCGCTTTCGCCGTGAAACACCATTTCCTGATGCGGGTGCATCCGGATCGAGACATAGGCCGAATAAGTGAAATCAGGAAACTGCGCGCGGATTTCGGTAAAGATGTCGATATCGTTCTGCCAGCGTATCGCCGATTGAACGCTGTCGGGCTCTTGCCCTGTCGCAAACCGCGCCGAGCCGATCACATAGACGCCTATGTCCCGCAGGCCGCCGCCGCCTGTTTCCGCCTTATTGCGGATGTTTCCAGTATCCGCGCGGTTGTCGAAGCTAAACGCACCGGTCACATGCGCCAGCTTGCCGATTGCCCCATCGGTGATCAGTTTGCGGACCAACTGCCACTGCGGGTGGTGGACAATCATATAAGCCTCGGCCGCCAACAGACCGGTCTGATCGCGTTTGTCGATCAAGGTGTCGAACTCTGCGGCGCGCATGGTCATCGGCTTTTCGCACAGAACATGCTTGCCTGCGTCCAGTGCCTTCAGGCTCCATTCCACATGCATGTGATTTGGCAAAGGGATATAGACCGCATCGATCTGAGGGTCCGCCAAGATCGCATCATAGCTGTCATAGACATGCAGATCCGGGCAAAATGCCTGAAACGGGGCGGCCTTCGCCGGATCCGAGGTCGCAAGCCCATAAAGCTGTGCGCCGTCCGCTGCGTGGATCGCAGGGGCCAGATACTGTTGCGCGAATTTCGAGGCGCCAAGAACGCCCCATCGAACCGGATTCTGCATTTTCCCCTCCCGTTAGCGCAATCATAGTTGCTTTCTATTTAGCGGGAGATGGCGGTGCTGTCATGCGGCTTTCCATCCGATCAGCCAAAAGAAAACCGGCTCAACGGGGTTGAGCCGGCTCGATCTACATTCAATGTACTCTTAGGTCGTACTGAGCATGCCCTTTTCGCGGGCCAGTTCGCGCATCTTCTTCTGCAGCTTTTCAAAGGCGCGCACTTCGATCTGGCGAATGCGTTCGCGGCTTACATTGTACTGCGTGCTCAGTTCTTCAAGCGTGACGGCCTGATCCATCAGACGGCGCTGTGTCAGGATGTCTTTTTCCCGATCATTCAGCACCTCCAATGCCGCTGACAGCAGCTCTCGCCGTGCGTGCAACTCATCACGGGCCTCATAGTCGCCGGCCTGGTCTGCATCTTCATCCTCAAGCCAATCCTGCCACTGCATTGTACCTTCGCCTTCGGACCCGACGGTCGCGTTCAGCGAGGCGTCACCACCGGACATCCGGCGGTTCATGCTGATCACTTCTTCTTCTGTAACGCCCAGATCTTCGGCGATCTGTTTGACGTTTTCCGGCCGCAGGTCTCCTTCCTCAAGCGCACCGATACGTGCCTTGGCCTTGCGCAGATTAAAGAACAGCTTTTTCTGCGCCGAGGTGGTGCCCAGCTTGACCATCGACCATGACCGCAGAACGTATTCCTGGATCGAAGCGCGAATCCACCACATCGCATAGGTCGCCAGCCGGAAACCTTTTTCCGGATCGAACTTTTTCACGGCCTGCATCAGGCCCACATTTGCTTCGGAAATCACTTCGGCCTGCGGCAGCCCATATCCGCGATAGCCCATGGCGATCTTAGCCGCCAGACGCAGGTGCGACGTGACCATTTTATGTGCGGCTTCAGTGTCTTGCTCTTCAACCCAACGCTTGGCCAGCATGTATTCCTCTTCCGGATCCAGCAGAGGAAACTTGCGGATTTCCTGCATATAGCGGTTCAGGCCGCCCTCAGGCGTCGGTGCGGGGAGATTTGCGTAATTGGCCATATATGATGTCCCTCCGACAAATGTTTAGCTCTTTAACATAGGAGATAGGTAAGGAACCCACCCCTTTCAAGAGGTACCATTAACAGTTTGGAATTAAGCTTTGGTAAAGGAAAGATAAGAAAACCTTACTCACAGCAGTTTGCGGATTATGTCAGCGGCGCATGCAGAGTGTCGATCAAAACCTGCATATCGGCTGGCAATTCGGCCTCAAACCGCAGGTTTTCACCTGTGACCGGGTGTTCAAAGCCCAAAACTGCGGCATGCAACGCCTGACGTGGAAAGGCGCGCACCGCCTCGGCAGTTGCGGCGCTGAACGCTTTGGCCGCCAGCTTGCGTTTGCCGCCATAGACAGGATCCCCCACCAGCCCGTGGCCAGCATGGGCCATATGGACTCTGATCTGATGCGTGCGACCGGTTTCCAGCCAGCATTCGATTAGCGCCAGCCCCACAGGATTGCCAAAGCTCTCGACGACCCGTGCGCGCGTGACGGCATGACGCCCGCCATGAAACAGTACAGCCTGTCTTTGCCGGTCCGTCTTATGCCGCGCCAACTGCGTGGTTAGCCGCATGATGTTGCCTGGCTCGAAGCTTACGCCCTTCACCCCACGCAAGCGCGGATCATTGGCATCCGGCACCCCGTAGCAGATGGCACGATAATAACGCTCAACACTATGCGCCTCGAACTGGGCGGCCAACCCGTGATGCGCCGCGTCTGATTTAGCGACGACCAGCAAGCCACTGGTTTCCTTATCTATTCTATGAACGATACCGGGGCGCTTGACGCCACCGACCCCGGAAAGATCATCGCCGCAATGATGCAACAGCGCATTCACCAGCGTTCCCTTAGGCGAGCCTGGCGCCGGATGTACGACCATGCCCGCCGGTTTGTTGATCACGATCAGGTCGGAGTCTTCAAAGACAATCTCCAGCGGAATATCCTCGGGGCCGATATGGCTGTCTTCAGCCTCGGCAACCCAAATAACCACCGCAGCCCCCTCGGCCACTTTGTATTTCGGATCAAAAATTGCGACACCATCAATAGACACTGCGCCCTCTTCGATCAGGCGGGCCAAGCGGGTGCGTGACAGGCTCTCATCGGCTGGCACATCCCGCGAAAGGGCCTTATCAAGACGAGGCGGCGGATCGGCCGCAATCTGAAACTCTATCTGGCGGGTGCCCATGACTGTTCCTTCCGACCCCCAAGACGAACCGCAAGAGACACCGCAATTGCGATTGCTGCGGCGCATGGTCATGCTGCTGACCGCGGTGATGATTGGCGGGGTTCTAGTGACATTCGCACTGATTGTCATCCGCCTATCGGACCGCACGCCCACCCTGCCGGATCAGGTCGAATTGCCCGATGGGGCACAGGCGCAGGCGGTCACGATTGGCAACAACTGGTATGCCGTGGTGACCGACGACAACCGCATTCTGATCTTCGACAAGACAACCGGTAACCTGCGGCAAGAGATATCCGTAGACTAAACCGGTGTTGCTTTAGTTCGGGAACAGTCGCGTGCCCGTCCACGCATCGCCCAACTGAGTGTCCAGCTCTGGCGTGCGCATCTGGCGTTTCCCGCCAAACGGGCAGAGCGTAATCTCACCAAGGTAAATCTTGTCGCCAATCGCATAGAGGTCGACCCTTGCGAACTCGACCCGTTGGCCAATGGCTTCGGCGATCTGCACCATATCGTCATACCGTTCTGGCTTTGGCTCGGTATCTTCGCTGGTCTTAAAGTACAGCTCTTTGGGAATAAAGTTGAAATCCCGGTCGTGGATCATCTGCACATGCCCGCGCGAGCGGTCCCGGTCGACCTGAACCAGCTGAACCCGCCCGGCAACAACCCAGAATTTCCAGTCGATGATATCCTCACCTTCAGCGGCGAGGTCTTCTTCTATAAAATACCGCGTGTCGATGGTTGAATACCACCATTCGGCCGCCCAATAGCCATGCGGAACCGGGCTCTTGCTCCAAATTTCAAGGTTCCGGTTCGCGTGGCGCAATGCCTCTCCGGTTAGAGGCCATGTTAGACGAAGATTCTTTCCCTGAGCATTATTGCACTTAAGCCAATAACTTCCCGCACTGAGGTCAAGTTCGGAAAGCACTGGATCAGGTGAGACCCAATATCTCTGAACCGGCGTCAGCAAAGCTCTGGCCTCTTCAGGCACAAACTCCTCTGCCGTCAGCTTGTCCGCCGCACTGACAGCAGGAAACTCGGCAAAAAGCTTCATAATCAACAGTTTTTCAGTCAACGTGGCAGGCGCTGACAGGTCAGGCAAGTAGCGGTGATTTTTGGCAAACCGAAACAGCGACAGCATCAAAGCATTCAGTCGCGCGGGGTCGCTACCGTAGTGATCCCAACCGCGCAAATGACCAGGGCGCGGTTTTTCGTGCACTTGGTAGAGGCCTTGATCTTTTATTCTGTCCAACTCGCGTTGAGCAAACCTTAGGTAGTCTCGGCGGTCCGACAAAAGTGCAACGGGCATCTTTCCCTCCGTTGCCGCACTAATTTGTTCGTCGGTCACGCGCAGATCAGGAAGCACATCTGGGAACTGAATGGCCTTAGGAGCACCCCTGCCCTTGACTGGTAAAGGCGCATCAGCGGGCCGGATACCCAATCCACGCAGACGCCGATCCAGAAAGGAATGCCGCTTTATGCCTTTGGCAATCCACCACCGCATGCGGCGCCCCCAGAGATGCACGGCCAGTGTTTCTTCTTTGATGTAGGTGTTGCGAAATTCTCGTGCAGAAATGTCATTTGCTTGCCCCGTCTGACGAAACGGCAATGGATAAAAGACCGGCGGCGGGCTTGCGTGCTCTATCTCTCCATAATGCCTGAGAAACCAAGTCATAACGTCAGGCCCGTAAACGCTGTGATCTTGATCCGATGCGTGTGGCAGCTCCCCTGCCTGTTTCATCTTTTCAAGCCGCTGTCTCTCCTCGCCTTCAACCCAAGGCCGGATGGGAAACGAATCCAAGCTGTATTCGGTGTAGGCTTTCAACGCAGGACTGTCGGACGGCAAACGCATCACAGCGTTGCAAATTGTGGTTTTGTTGAAAAAACCGAAGATGTGATCCGCTTTTGGTATCGGCGCCAAAGCAATCACATCTGTATCGCACCAGAGGAAATCGGTTTTCTTCATCAACTGAAGTCTGAAAATATCAGACTGAGGCACCGGTGTATTGAATGTATTGCTCATGATGAACTTTTTGGGCTCATGAATCTCATTCGCCGATACCAGTTCAACGCCTTCGGGAACGTTTTCGACCTCGCCATAGTGGAACAGTACCACCTTGTGCCCATTCGCAACGAAAGACAGCAGACACATCTGCTCAAGAAAGCTCAGCGAGCCTTCCAACCAGAGCATTCCAATCGTCGGGAGCTTGGGGTCGACAACCATTGCGTTGATACTCCGGGGTCTTAGGTCACATTTCCGGTTGGTTTAGGCCAGACGGGCGCTGCACGTTTTCGCTTGTGACGCGGTCGCGCACGCCGCGATCCTGCTTTACAAAACTTGCGGCGGGTTTTTCCACAAGCCGTTGATATAGCTGCTCATACTCTGGGATCTGCATCAGATTCGAGATCAGATCCTTATGCCAACGGAATGCCTTACGATGCAATCGCTGAAGGGTTTCGTCTGATTTGAACTGCTCCAATATCTCGGCCGTTTCGTCCTGATAACGCAGGATGGTTTCGTCCTTGGAGCCGCCTCGGTTCCAGCGATCCCAATAGTCGGTTCCAAGTGTATGAGACGAATGATTTGCCCGTCCACGGCTACGCTTGGCCAGATACGCCTGTGTTGAACGCACGGCATAGTGGTTGATCTGTGCAATTTCAAACCCAAATGGCGGCGAAACATGATTGCCGAAGGGTGCGGGCTCTCTGGCATGCCCACCCGCCACGGACCGGAAGACGCTGGACTGGAATTCGGGTCTGGGATGTGGGTTGTGCAGACCGAAACGATTATAAAACTCGCCTTGCCGGAAAATCGACTTCACAAAACGACGCCCGGCCCCGCCCTGCTCAAAATCCAATTCACCGTCATCGAACTGCGCCGTAACAGGGGAATCGCGCAGTATGTGCCGACCGCTATTCGAGAATATCTTCCAGGGGATCGAGATCACATCCACGTCGGGCGTCGCCTCGATCAGATCGTCAACCTTGCGGTTGCCAACGTGAATATTCAGAAACTCGTCCGCGTCGCAAACATAAATCCACTTTGCGTCTTTCACGATCGGCAATCGACGCGCCTGTCTCAGGGCTGATCGATGAATTCCTCCGGCGCCGACCCGGTTGCGTCGAAATTCGACATGCCCAAGCTCCTGCAACCGTCGCAAGATACGGTTTGTCCCGTCCGAACAATCGTTGGTGTAGACGATGATCTTGTCAAAACCGAGCACCTTATGATGGGCCACCCATTCAAGGATGTAAGGCCCTTCATTTTTCATGGCCGAGATGACGATTTTCTCAGGGTTTTGCATCGGATGCGCTCGGTCTAAATGCTGGGTCAGATCAGTCCTTACTATCGACCTGAGGTTCGATTTTCTCGATCGCAATCTGCGCGCCCGCAATGGCTCTGATGCGCAAATGTCTTGGATATTGACCTAGGAATTCGTTCACAGCGCGGATGACCCCATCCCCCCACCAGCCGCGGCGATGATAATCGTCGAATGCCATAATGCCGCCAATCTTCATCTTGGGAAACAGCGCTGCCAGATCCGCCGAAACACCTTCGTAGGAATGGTCCCCGTCCACATAGGCAAAGGATATGCTTTCATCATCGAACAGGTTCAGAGCCGGGACTGAGAAGTCGCGTATAATGCCAACCTTCCCGTCTTCGATCTCTTTCTCAAACGACTTTTTGACCTTCTGGAAGATGGCTTCCATCTTCTCGTCCTCGGTCCGGCCGACAAAGGCTGTGGTGTGCGATTCTTCCCCAATATGTTTCCAGGGGTCGATCAGGAACAACTGACTGGGTTTCAGCAGCTTCAGAATAGTCGGAGAGAACTCCCCCTGCCAAACGCCGATCTCAACCGCGACCCCACCTTTGGGCAAGCGGGACAGAAAGGTCCGCCGGATGGCCTCTTTCGAGTTCTTGCGCTTGGTCGCCTTGTCCGCCTTGGGTTTGGGCTGGCTTCCCGGCGCTACGCCAATCACCTTGGGTTCGTTTGACATCTCGACCTCACTTCGCAGAAGGGTTTCAGCCCTATACCGAACCCGTTTTTGTTTGTTGAGCCACCGTTACCACGCCAACACCTCAAGAACCAGAATCTAAGTCTCTTCTGCGTTAAGTGGTGGTAACTTGTCGATCCCAAGCCACGGTGGTTGCAGGCTGGTTATCCTGTATCGGCTGGCATTCTGCCCCAGAAATGTGTTGATCGCCGCATTCATCCCGCCATATGAACCACCCCCGCGACGGCGATAGGTAGTGAAGGCGATGCTGCCCCCTGGGGCCAGCACACGGTCAATCCTGCGCAGCAAACCGTTCGTAACCCGTTCGGATCTAACTCCCCTGACGACCGCTACCCCAACAGAGTTCTCCTGGAATAGCTTAAGCATCAAGGGGGGCATCGCCCGATAGACTCGCAGTCGACCCGCAAGAATGGGGTCGCGAAAATACTCCAGAAATGCATAGAACGCGCGATCCAGCGCCTGTAACTCGGGATTTTGCGTTGTATCGGCACAGGCAAAACCGTTCCACGTCAGCCCCCACGGCGCCAGTATCGAAAGTTTCGAGACAGATGGCAGCGCCAATATTTCCTCGACAATTTCGGTTTCAACCTGCCCGATCAGGACCCAGGATTTCTTGCCACTGATTGATTTGAGAAAACTGCGTCGCTGCTTAGCGGTCCTTTCAATCTCGGGCGAAACAGCCGGAAGATGGCTTGTATCCTTTGGATCAAAGGGCACTGAAACCTGCGTTGGTTCAGTGATCTGTGCATGCAATGCGGCTGCTTGTTCATGCACGAAAGGCGTGTCCAACGCGTCCAGCCGCACGAACCAGGGGTAGTTGTTCGGCTTGGAGTTTTGTGCGTTCACCATCTGCCCAATGCGATTCCACTTGGCGACCTGCGCAAAAGTAACATTTGGGTCTTTGTAAGTTTGCGGGTCAAAGGACACATTGGCCTCTTCGACGACGCCCAGATCAAGGGCCTTTACATTCTGGCCGCCTTTGAAGCTTTTGTATTTCTTAACAAAACCAATGGCGGCCTCAGTTTCTCGAATTGCGCCGATCCGGTTCTTGTGAAACGCCACTGCCTGTTGGTGTAACGTATCCAAATCGTCGTCTGAACGTAGTCGCTCGTAGGTTTCGCGAAGGCGTCCAACTTTCGACAGGATCGAAGTTTCTTCGACTTCGTTGTAGCAGTGAAGGTGCCAATAGGCCTGTCCGGTGGTCTCCATCTTTGGATGAAAGGCTGTGGTGTTCACGTCGCCGCGGACGCGTTTCATCAAATAGCTTTCGATCGATCGCACGGCATAGTGGTTCATCCGAAACAGGCTGCCACCGAACCCCGCGCCAGTTGTCGAAAAGGCCCACCCCCTGCGACGCATCGCGGGCGGCAAGGGGTCCCCATCCCCGTCAATCCAGCCAAAACGCTCTGCTTTCTCGCGCACTGGGCCACGCGGGCGGTGCGTGCTGATAAAGTGATAGGACCCATTGTTTCGGATCAGGGATTTGAACGCACGCAGGTTCTGCGGAAGAACCGCGCCCAAATCGCAAGCTTTGGTGAATTGTTCGATCACAAAACGATCTTCAAAATCTACGACCCCGTTGTGCCCAAACAGTTGCCATAGCGCTGCAAACCCGTCGGCATTGGGTTGAGCCTGGAACAAGTCATCGAGAGTTCCGTCACCGATGCGAATGTCAAAAAACTCATCCACATCGCAGACCAGGATCCACTCGGCTTCTTTGTACCACGGATGCTTCATCGCATTTGTGTAGGCAGAGGCTTGAGGTCCGTACTCCCAAGGCCCCGGATTATCGATATGGGCCAGAAACCCAAGCTCTTCGCAGCGCTTGAGGATGGCATCGGTTCCATCCGAACAATCGTTCGAATTGACAATGAAATGCGTGAACCCGATCGAAAGATAATAGGCGATCCACTCAAGAATAAACGGCCCTTCGTCTTTCATCGTGGATACGACAAGTCTCATCTATTCTCACCCTTGGACCGCGTTCGGAGCTTCAAGACCGTAAGTAAAACCATGGCTTAGGTGGCCTGCGCAACAGTCTTGGCTGCTCAGCTTTGTTACGGGTCCATATTGTGCTTTGCAAGCGCGCGCACGTGATCGCATAGACACGATAGGTCAACAAATCCGCCCCGCCCCTCAAGATGCAACTTGCCACTTGGTCCGTGCATCGTGCACCACCAACAAAGGCATTAAACGGCTGTTTGTTGGCCGCATGGATGTCGCAGGCCGCGCGTCAGAAGCGGTTCCAGAAGACAGGCGGGCGCAGCATTTACATTGCTCTGCGTTGAAACGCCTGAAACAAGAGGTCGAGCACATGCCAACGATTTTTTCCAACGCGCCGCTGGGAAACAATCCGTATCAGCGCATGATCTACAGCAGCTTCACGGAATATGACGTCCGGGTTGTTCGGTTAAACGCCTTCTACACAGATGGATTACCCCCGATACAGGCCGGTGATATCTACTGGATTCACTGGGAAACGGTCGAATTTGGCAGCAGGAATGACATTCCCGCTGAGGAGCGTTTTGCCAAGATCGAAGCCGGTCTTGCTTCGCTTAGGGACAAGGGTGTGAAAATCATCTGGACGGTTCACAACTTCCACCCGCATAACTCGGGCAGGGATATGGACGCGATCCACAAAGGTCGCGCGGTGCTGGTGCGCCAAGCAGACAGAATTCACCTGCACACACCCCACGCGGTCAACTTGATGGCTCAGACTTATCGCATCCCACAACATATGATCCTGCGTGTCGCCCATCCCAGTTACCTGGGGGTTTATGAGCCTGCCGAAGACACTCTGGCTCAGCGCGACACCCTACCGCCTGCAGAACACCGCCGGTTCGTACATATCGGAAAAGTACAGGAAAACCGCGGCGGGCGGTTTATGTGGCAAGCGCTAAAAGCACTTAACATCCGCGAGCAAGCCTGGGAATTGGACATCGCAGGCGCTGTCATCGCAGGCGAGCGTCGGGGACAGCAGCCAATTAGAGCGATGCCCAATGTCCGGTTTCATGACCGGTATCTGCCGGATGAGGAACTGCGCGATATACTCGCCCACAGCCATGTGTGCGTTGCGCCCTTCAACCGTATCCTTACATCGGGTTCGGTCAATCTGGCGCTGACCTTCGGCCTTCCTGTCATTGGGCCAAATGTCGAGGCGCTCAGGGACCATCTGCCCGAACCCGCGCACAAGGCATTGTACACCGATGGCAAGGTACGGGGCATGATGTTCCAGATGCGAAAACTTATTGATATGGACACAGAAGAACTGTTGGCACTGCGCGCGGCTTGCATGGATCATGCTGTTTCAATTCGACCAGAAGTTCAAAGCCAGGCGTTGCGCGAAGCAGTGTTACAAGACACGCCCGCTGCTGACACACAAACCTGCTCTGCTACCAAGGGTGTCAAACATGCCGAAGATTGATGCATTCTCTTTTCGCCGACTGCTGCGATCCGTTGGCCTGAAAGTCGTCGAGTTCGAAACCGGCGAGTTTGTTGGCCCGCGGCCGGTCATGCGTCGGCTCAACTCTACTGGCCTTTCTGTCATCCAAGGCGGCGTGACATCAGCAAACCTTAGAAGTTTTGAATTCCAGGTCGACACAATCCTTGACGTCGGCGTCGATGCCGGTACGCCATTCTTGTACGAAGCATTTCCCGACAAAAAGTTCGTCCTTTTCGATCCAATTGAAGAGACCGCACAACGGGTCGCATCTTGGCGCGACCGTATCGATTATGACCTTCACATTGTCGCGCTGGACGCAGATGAAGGTGAGGTTGAACTAATCATTCCCACAACGGATCGCAAACGACGGTCCTTGGCGACAGTCGCGGGTTTTTCAGCGGAATATGAAAACCGTATCGTGAACATGGAAAAGCGCGTTGTCCCAAAGCAGCGCCTCGACAGCTATACCACTGACATCCCTGGCCGATTTGGTTTGAAAATCGATACCGAAGGCAATGAGCTGGCCGTGATCCGAGGGGCAAGGGAAACCCTGAAACGGACGGAGTTCGTCCTTGCAGAGGTCTCGGTGAAACGGCGTTTCAAGGATGGCTATCGCTTCAGTGAGTTTGTCGCCGAGATGGGCAAACACGGCTTTGAACTGATTGAGGCCCCGCGCCCGGTAGACAGAGACGCTCCTGATTGCGATCTCCTGTTCGTGCCATGGGAGTCGAAATGGTTCGATTTGGACTAAGTTGATGACCTGCCAGAAGCATTTCCAATGCTTCAAGACATCCCCTTGAAGTCGCTATGATGTTTCAGCGAAAGCCCCGCCCTTGCAGCGGGCTTGCGTCAGTTCGAGACCCCTCCGCTATACTCGAAAGGTCTGGCCTCGGTCGGCGAAGACCCAAGTTTTGGGTGCATTTTTCCGTTCACACGAGTCAGCCGAAAAATGATCTCTGACATGTTCGAGTTACGCCAATGAGTGCAAAACAACTCTGCTCCGCTGAGGGTGAATGACGGAGCTATCTTGGCAGCGGTGGCACACAAATCGGGCGCGGCCATCTTGAATTTGTACGATTTCGAAGAGATTACTAACCCGCAGTGCTTCGCGACAAATCCCCCTCATTTGCTCGACTCCGTGAATGCCAACCCAGACGCCCCACGCGCGTTGCCGGTTCAGCCAGTGACTACGGGATGAGCAAATGTGCGCGCAAATGTATGGTATTCAATGCCTTCAATCGGAACGGGATTTGCGGCATCACGCAAAAGCGAGGTCGTGACACCCCCCGGCAGTGCTTCATCAAATGTCGCAGCAGTGTAGCCTTCCAGATTACTCGCCAGCGTAGCAAACAACGCTTCGTCATTGGCAAAAGGTCGTACCGGTTTTTGCCGCATAGCGTCCGAATATAACTGACGGAAGTCATAGGCTTTCTCTACAAGCCGTCTGCTGGCACGCAATATTCCAAAGCGGCACGACATTTTGCGCTCGAACTGATCGAACAATTCATGCTGCATAGACGCCACTCTGCGTGGACCAGCACCAACCAACACCGATGTCAGCAGGTCCTGATTACAGGCTTCAAGCTCGGTAAAAAAATCTTTGAGGTCGGGCCAGTTAGGAAGCAGGTCGCTGTCGGAAATCAGAAAGTACTCGACGTCTGGCGCGGCCTGCATCGCGCGATACAGTGCATAGTCGCCGAACCTCCAACCAACCTTTCTTACTTCAAGAAGCCCATTCTCTCGAATCCAAGTCTGATCGAAACTCAATACCTGCTCATCTGGTAACTCTGGCGGCGCAGAATTCGTCGCATCATATGCGATACAGACAGGTCCCGGAGCCGCCTTTTTCCAGATGGAAAAGAGTTTGGCCTCATTCTCGGTCCATTTGTGAGCGCGAAAGATGAACATTGTCCTTTTGTCGCGCTCTGGCTTTGCCTGGATGTTCAAATCGGACGCAGTAGCGCGTTTTGCACATGCTTCCGCGCCGTACAACACAAGCTCTTGCGGGCGCGCCAGCAGGTTCAGATTGACGCCATACCGCCGAATCGAGTGCAAAACGCGGTATCCGTGCGAATGCAGAAGATCCAGCACGTCATGGTATGTGTCTATGACCACTTCAATCAGAATATCCGGGCGGCTGTTTGAAAGAGTTTCCTGCAACCCACTGAGAACATTTAACTCCATGCCCTCCACATCGATTTTCAGAAAGTCG
The DNA here is from genome assembly GCF_056532675.1 of Ruegeria sp. I1. NCBI lineage: Bacteria > Pseudomonadati > Pseudomonadota > Alphaproteobacteria > Rhodobacterales > Roseobacteraceae > Ruegeria > Ruegeria sp. I1. The sequence continues at coordinate 349,553 of NZ_JBQFNM010000005.1, forward strand.
ACCTTCTTGGGCAATAGGTCGTCTCCCGGACGCAGTCGAATACCTGCGCCATCATTTTTCGACACGACCCGGCCCGCGCCCAGATTGTTGTCAGGGTAGTCGATTGCGTTGCCAACGGAGTCTTCATCGGACAACCCAAATTCCACGCAAGACAGGTCCGACACAGCCTCGAGCTGATTCAAAGCGATGTTCCGTTTGAGGATATCACACGCGACGGGGTTCGGCTCGAACAGAACAATCTTGGAGGGGTTCAGAAATTTACCCACGAAAACGGAGTGGTTTCCGACATTCGAACCGATATCGCAAAAAACGCCCCCGGACGGGAAGTACTTCTCGATGAGAAGTAGCTCTTCTACCTCATACAAGTTTCCGGCTTGATGACGGCGCTGGATATGATCGCGAGGATTCGAGATGTGAAATTTCAGCGTCGTGTTCCGAAAATTAACTTCGCTAACCTGTTCACTATGCATCAAGATCACCCTTTCGTCCAACCGCAGTTGCGATGAGCCGCACGGGACACGGTACGGCCCAAAATGTCCGTTACAAGCGTCTTAGAGAAAGCAGACTGGCAATGAAAGCTCTACGCCCAATCAAGAATGTGCCTTTTATCTGAAGTAAGGGTCATCGCGCTAAGCAAACTAAGGAATCCGCCCAAAAAGGATCGGTTCAGCCTGATTTAGGGGATAGGTGTGCTTTTCAAGTTTGGTGCGGTCGAGAAGCATCTAGAACAATCGAACTAGCGCCCTATATCCCTTATTTATAAAGGCGAAACGCCCTAGGGCAGCCTTCAGGTTTCCCCAAATGTGTGCTGTCCCAAGGGCTATTGTGTGTTGCGACGCCTGTCAAGCCACCTCGCTGATACATAGCCTTTCAGAGTGTATGTGGTTGATGATAACCACGACAATGGCTTCGCGGTGACGGTGGATGTCTTTCATTAGGTTACGGTTGTGGTGGTCCGTCGGTAGTGTGTTCAAGGATTACCCTTCGAGTTACCGCTAGATTTGCGTGGTAGACTTTTCGAAGCTCGCGAACAGCTTCACGAAACTCGGCTTCAGTTTTTGGGTCTGTGTTGATCGTCATTGCTCGTTCATTCCTTAGTTGACGGTGGTTGTGGGGTCGGATACCGGGTCGCTGGCACGGGCCTTCAGGCGGTCCCTGTAGGCATCCAGCACGCCAACACCAGCTTGCAAGCCGTAGCCCAATACGCTGGGTTTCTGGACGCTGGGTAAGCTGGCAGCAGTGCGCGTGTAGTTCGTCGCCAGTGCTTCGCGCTCGGCATCAAGTTGCTCAAGGCCGTTATCGAGGTTCATGTTGATGCGGTCGCGGTTGGTGGCGTGTTGTCCGTAGAGGTCACCCAGTAGGGCATCGACACTGAATCCGGTGACACCGCTTCCTGAGGCACCCACTTTGGCGGATGCTACGGCGCGTGTGGCGGCATCCTGATGGTCAAGCTGCTGTTCTGTGGCTGACGCGATCTCCTGAGACTGGCGCAGGTTGATGCGGTCGGCACCATCGACCATGTCTTGCCGGGCAATCTCTTTCAGGTTCGCGTTAGTGGCAGCTTGAGCATCGGCCTGAGCGCTTGCTTGACCATAGCCAGCCGCAGCGCTTGCGACGGAAAGACCGGCAGATACCGCCGAAGCGATAGAGGCAATTTTGGCGGTTGGGGCCGCTAGACCAAACGCTGCTTTCAGCGTTGGCAGGATGAGGGGTAAGCTCATTGGGTTATCCTTCAAATGTGGGTACGTCCGCACGCAGCAGGACAAGGTAAATGCGGTTGAACTCGTCACGGGCTGCGGTCTTCACGCGCTGGGCAACTTCGAGGTTGGCGCGGGCTTCGACGTAGTCCAGAGCCGCCAGTTTCGCCTCGGTTTCAGTACCGTCAAACTCGGCCATTCGGCTGGCTACAGCGTCGATTGATCCTCCCCCACTGAAGTGGTCTTCCGCTATGTTTAGGAAAACGGAGGAGACACATGGCCAACAAGCGACCAAAGCCGGAAGAGATTGT